>SXIH01000062.1 GCA_005772895.1 Bacteroidota bacterium
CACCTGGGCATTTTATTTTTCTTCGTTTATGCTGTTAAGAGACCAGCGCGTCTACCATCCCGATAGCTATCGGGACCGCCACACATATTCATTAATTTGGGAAAGCGGGACGCAAAACTATCGATTTGTTTTGGATTAGCAAAAAAATATGCTCAAAACCACTAATTTTCTTTGCCAAAAGTCCATTTTTTACTACATTTGCAACCCTTATAAAAAAGGCAATGAACTATAAAGTAAAAATATTTTCAGGTTCTACTACTCGTACTTTGGCGGAAAATATCGCTAAAACGTACGGACAAGAGTTAGGAAAAGTGTCTCTGCTTCGCTTTAGCGATGGGGAAATGCAAACATCCTATGAAGAAACTGTGCGTGGAAGTGATGTGTTTATCATCCAGTCTACCATGCCTCCTGTAGATAATTTATTTGAGCTTTTATTGATGATTGATGCCGCTAAACGTGCTTCTGCTCATCAAATTATAGCTGTTTTGCCTTATTTTGGTTATGCCCGTCAGGATCGTAAAGACCAGCCACGTGTTGCAATAGGCGCTAAAATGGTGGCCAATATGCTGGCTGCAGCTGGTGCTACACGTATCATTACTATGGACTTGCATGCTGATCAGATTCAAGGATTTTTTGATTTCCCTGTTGATCATTTATATGCTTCTTCTATATTTTTGCCTTATATCCAAGGCTTGAACTTGCCAAATTTAACAATGGCAGCGCCTGATATGGGTGGTTCAAAAAGAGCAAACGCTTATGCTAAATTTTTGAAATCAGATATTGTTATCTGCTACAAACAACGCGCAAAAGCAAATGTAATTGAGAGCATGACAGTTATTGGTGAAGTGGAAGGAAAAGACATTGTGTTGGTTGACGATTTGATTGATACAGGAGGAACATTAACAAAAGCGGCTGATATGATGTTGGACAGAGGCGCAAACAGTGTAAGAGCGGTTTGTACGCATGCTGTTTTATCAGGTAAAGCTTACGAAAATATTGAAAAATCACGATTAACAGAATTGGTTGTTACCGACACAATTCCATTAACACAACAATGCAGCAAAATAAAAGTGGTATCTGTTGCCGATTTATTTGCAAAAGTATTGCACAGTGTTCATAGTTTTGAAAGTATAGCATCCAATTTTATTGTATCATAAGACATTAAAAGCATTGCGCCAATTATTTATAAACGTTGACTGGCTGGCGCAACAGTCAACATAAAAAAATAAAAAAATGAAATCAGTATCTATTAGCGGTTCGCCACGTGCGAACGTAGGGAAAACAGATGCAACAGCTTTGAGAAATTCAAAGCGAGTACCATGTGTATTGTACGGAGGTAAAGAACAAGTTCACTTTTCTGTGTTAGAAGCAGACTTTAAAGACTTGATTTATACTCCTCATGTAAACACTGTGGACTTAGACATAGAAGGCAAAAAATTCAAAGCCATCCTACAGGAAGCGCAATTCCACACAGTAAAAGATAATCTTTTGCATGTTGACTTTTTAGAAGTAATTGCTGGAAAACCAGTAACAATGAGTATTCCCGTTAAAACAACAGGAACATCTCCTGGAGTTAGAAATGGTGGTAAATTGAACAAAAAATTAAAAACTTTAAGAGTAAAAGGATTAGTAGAAAAAATGCCTGATACTATTGATATCGCAATTGATAAACTAGAAATTGGTGATGGCGTTCGCGTTGGAGATTTAAAATTTGATGGATTAACGTTTTTAAATGCGGCTAATGTTACTGTTGTTAACGTACAAGTAACACGTGTTGTAGTTGAAGAGCCTAAAGCTGTTGCTCCGGTTGCGGCTGCTGCAGCTCCTGCTACCCCTGCTGCTGATGCGAAAGCTCCTGCTAAAAAGTAATTTTTAACCCAGATATTTATCGTCTGGGTAGTTTTTCTCAAACACTAATTTAAACCCAGACATTTATCGTCTGGGTTTTTTATTTTCGTAAATTTGAACAATGAGTAAATTTCTAATTGTTGGATTGGGAAATATAGGAGATGAGTATGAAAACACTCGTCACAATATCGGATTTACAATTTTAGACACTATTGCGAAAGAAAACAGTTTTAAATTCACAATTGATAAACTTGCTTCAATAGCTACATATAAGTTTAAAGGAAAAACATTAATTTTGGTTAAGCCTTCTACCTATATGAACTTAAGTGGAAAAGCAGTAAATTACTGGTTGCAGGCAGAAAAAGTTCAGAAAGAAAATTTATTAGTTCTTACAGATGATTTAGCTTTACCTTTTGGTTCTGTTCGCATGAAAGGAAAAGGGAGTGATGGCGGACACAACGGATTAAAAAGTATTCAAGAAACATTGGCAAGTTCTGAATATGCCCGCTTACGTTTCGGAGTTGGCAACGAATTTTCAAAAGGGAAACAAGTAGATTATGTGCTAGGGAAATGGGATGCAGAAGAACAGAAAGGATTAGAACCAAGAATTAAATTAGCAATTGAAATGATTCAAGGATTTGCTACAATTGGATTACAACGCACAATGAGTGCTTATAATAATAAATAGACAAACAACTAAACTTGATAAACATGAAAAAAATTACTCTACTCTTTTTTGCAGTTACTTTTACGGTTTTTGCAAATGCTCAGCTTTTGTACACTTTTGACAGTGTAAAAACAACTTCAGGAATGATTGATCCAACACCTGTTCCAGTTGGAGGTGCAGGAGTTACTTGCGGAAGTTTTTCTGCAACAGGAACTCCTACAAATTCATTGGCTGCTTTTCGTTTCGACTTTTCTGGTTGGGCGCTTGGATCAACTGGTGGTGCTGCAGATACTTTGTATTCTGGGATGACTGGTTCGGTTAATACTGCTGAATATTATGAGGTAACATTAACTCCAGGTGTTGGATATTCTATTACCGGAGATTCTATCAAATTTGATTTCGAACGTTCAGGAACAGGAGTTAGAACTTACAGTGTTCGCTCTAGTTTAGATGGCTATACTGCAAATTTAACTGCAGTTTATGGTTTGCCAACAACAAATGTGGATGTTCAAGCTGGAAATGTTTTCTTTCTTAAAAAAGATATTACTTCTCTTCAAACTAGAAATATTATTGTTTTAGGCCCAACTTTCATGAATCTTGTTACTCCTGTTACCTTCCGTTTTTATGGCTGGAATGCCGAAGGCACTGGTGGAACATTTAGCATTGACAATGTAAATTTTATTGGAAGCTCTACTTTGTTAACTGGAATAACTGAAAAAAGTAAATCCTCTGTTTCTGTTTATCCAAATCCTTCAAACGGACTATGTTTTGCAGACTTAGATGACTTGACAGGGAAAATCACAATCACTGTTTCTGATATTATCGGGAATGTGATCTTAACAAAAGAAACAACTTCTAATGCAAGACAATCAATTGATCTGTCCAAATTGGCAAACGGGAATTATTTTATTCGTTTTATTACAGAGACTCAAGTGATCACCAAAAAAATTACTTTAAATAAATAAAAATCTATTTCACAAAAAAACCCAGGCAATAATTGTCTGGGTTTTTTTGTTTCAGGAAATCGTTATTTAATTATTTCGTTTCGGACTTTGTTTACTGCTGCTGTTAGATCTGCCAACTGTTTACTGGAATAACTACACAAAACGTTAGCGTTTCCTGCATTATCTTGTTTAACAACAACTGCAATTGGTTCATACGCCTGCTGAATTGAACCAAGCTTCATATACAAATCATCAAATTCCGGTTTTTTATCCATGTAGTTTGATAACTCTAATACGTTTTCTAAAAATAATTTCTGTTGACCAATTAAATTTCTAAACTCTTTTTTATTTTGAATGCTTGGATGATTCAAAGATAAATACAACCCTTCAATATAGGTTCCCGCCAAAATATATAAGCCATCCTCTTCTCTTTTATTTTCCTGAAAATATGATTGCCACTGCCCGAACGACTTTAAAATAATTGTACAAAGCGAATCTGAATTATCAAGATTTTTTTCAAACTGTTTAAATTGATTGGAAGTAACATTTGCTGAAATCTGAAGATCGTTTAACAAAGTATTTACTTCTTTATAATAATTTAAAGTTGTTTGTTTTTGTCCGAACAATGTTGAATAACCTAGATCTGTTGTGTAAACACCTAAGTTAATTGCCCGCAAATAATCTGAAGAGAAAGAGCGATTTTTTTTAGCTGGAACTAAAAGCTTTTCAGAAAATACAACATTCCCGTTTTTTAAAACAGTAGAAATTTGTAATGGTGCGGGTAGTGCAAATACCGCAGCGGTATTATCAGTAGTGTCTTTTTGTGTGGAAATTTTACTTAATGAATCGTTTACCATCGTTTCATTAATATTTTTCGAATCTCCACCACCACATGAAACAAAAAATATCGAAAAGCTAAATAAAAAAAGTATGCTTGTTTTTTCTGTGAATTTCATAAACCGGTTTTATTTAATGATGACTTTTTTAGAATAATTTTCTTTACGGGAATGCCCTCTCACAATATAAACTCCTGGTTTTAAATTATTGTTTGCATCTACAGTAAATGAAAATGAACCTTTGTCATCACGTGCAGGAACCTTAGAATACACTTTGTGACCAGCTGCATCAATTAATTCAACATTAATTTCAGGGCTTTCAGAATCATCACATCCTGATAAATCAATCACACACTCGCTTGAACAAGGATTTGGATAAACAGAAAGCACGCATCCATTCCCTGTATTACTGAATTCAACAGAAATAGTTGAAGAATAAGCAAATGCACCATTAAAATCGGTCTGCTTTAACCTGTAATAAGATGTTCCTTCAATAGGTGTTTTATCAATTGTTGAATAGCTTTTTATAGATGTGCTGTTTCCTGCGCCATCAACTGTTGCAACAACGTCATAAGAAACACCATTTGAAGAACGCTCTATAGTAAAAAAATCGTTGTTTGTTTCTGTTGCTGTTTCCCAAGTTAATTCAATGGAAGTGGAATTAGAAATTTTTGCGTTAAAACTAAGCAATTCAATAGGCAAAGGTCCAACGCCATAAGTTACTGGCCCTGATGTTGGTCCGGGACCATTCCAAACTGTTGCTCCGCATATATTTATTTTGGATCCGGGGTTTCCTCCTGTTAATCGTCCTGTAGCAGAAAGGTTGACCTGTCCACCACAATCTAAATTTAATTTTTGACCATTTTCAAAGTCAATTGTCCCGTCAACATTTACTACCATGTCAACGTAAGTAGGAGTATTAATATCCATTGTAACGGTAATTCCTGCAGGGATTGTTATTACATCATAATCAGCAGGGGCTCTCCCGCATGACCAAATAGCTGGATCACTCCAGTCACCATCTCTGGTTGCAGTACAATCTGCCTTAAGGAGGTTAAAAGTTAGTAGGAATAAACAAATCAAACCAATTTTAGAGTAGTTCATGGCTTTCTTCTTTTAAGTGTGTTTAACAAATATATGAAAAATCGCTATTTTTCAAAATTCTACCCTTAGAAAATAGGTTAATGTATCATTATCTTTGGTGAATAAATGCAAAAATCCGAATTCATACAAAGTTTATTAAAAACATTGCCCAACAGTCCGGGGGTTTATCAATATTATGATTCTGATGGAAAAATAATTTACGTTGGAAAAGCGAAGGATTTAAAAAAGAGAGTTTCCTCCTATTTTACAAAAGATCAATCTGAAAATGGAAAGACTCATATACTTGTAAAAAAAATTGTTGACATAAAATTTATAATTGTTGCCACCGAATTAGATGCGCTTTTGCTTGAAAACAATCTCATCAAAAAATATCAACCTCGCTACAATGTTTTATTAAAGGATGACAAAACATATCCTTGGATTTGTATTAAAAATGAACGATTTCCAAGAGTATTTACTACGCGCAATATTATAAAAGACGGGTCTCTTTATTTTGGGCCATACGCATCCGTGAAAGTAATGCATACGGTTTTGGATTTGGTAAAACAACTTTTCAAACTACGCAACTGCAATTTGAATTTATCTGATGAAAATATTAAAGCAAAAAAATTTAAAGTTTGTTTAGAATACCATATTGGAAATTGTAAGGCTCCATGTATTGCCAACGAAAGTGAAGAAGAATACAATCTAACAATTTCAAGTATTAAAGAAATTATAAAGGGGAATATAAGCAATGTATCCAAACATTTGAAAACATTGTTGAATGAACATGTAAGCAAATTAGAATTTGAAAAAGCGCATATAATTAAAGAAAAAATTGATGCATTAGATAAATTTCAAAGCAAGTCAACCGTAGTGAGTCCAACTATAACCAATGTAGATGTATTCTCCATCACCTCTGATGAAAAAACGGCTTATGTGAATTTTTTAAAAGTGGTGAATGGCTCCATTATTCAAGGCCACACCATTGAGTTGAAGAAAAAGTTAGATGAAAGTAATCAAGAGTTGTTAGCCCTTTCAATAGTAGAATTGCGCGAACGTTTTCACAGCGATGCCAAAGAAGTAATTGTCCCATTTGAAATTGAAACCGAATTTCCGAACATTGATTTTATTATTCCACAACGTGGAGACAAAAAACATTTATTAGAACTCTCCGAAAGAAATGTAGAATATTATAAAAGAGAAAAGATTAAACAAGAAAGTTTAGTTGACCCCGAAAGACATACAAAACGTATTCTGGAGCAAATGAAAAAAGATTTGCGTTTAACAGAAGAGCCTCGCCATATTGAATGCTTTGATAATTCTAATTTTCAAGGAGCTTATCCTGTAGCTGCAATGACTGTTTTTAAAAATTGCAAACCAAGTAAAAAAGATTACCGCCATTTTAACATTAAAACAGTTGAAGGACCTGATGATTTTGCATCTATGGAAGAGATTATTTTCAGGCGATATAAAAGAGTTTTGGAAGAAAAACAATCGATGCCTCAGCTAATTGTAATTGATGGAGGTAAAGGACAGTTAAGTGCAGCATTGGCTAGTATTGATAAATTAGGATTAAGAGGTAAAGTGGCAATTATTGGTATCGCTAAAAAATTAGAAGAAATTTATTTTCCGGGAGATTCTATTCCATTGTATTTAGATAAAAGAAGCGAATCATTAAAAATAATTCAGCAAATCAGAGATGAAGCACATCGTTTTGGAATTACTCATCACCGGAGTAAACGCGACAAAGGAACTTTAAAAACAGAGTTGACAGAAATAAAAGGGATAAGTAATACAACAGCTCAAAAACTTTTGTCGCATTTTAAATCCGTAAAAAAAGTAAAAGAAGCAAGTGAAGTTGAATTAATAGAAATAATCGGGAAGGCTAAAACTAAAATCATTCTTGATTTTTATAAATAACAATTTCGAAATTATCGTACAGCAATGTTTTTTTAGTAGGACTCCAAAAGTATACAGCTAAAACATCTTTTTCATCAGTAAACTCAGGAATAATAAAATAAAACTGTCCATCCTGAATAGCGCTACTTGGTTTATAATAGTCTCTGAGTTTGTGGCTTTGGAAATTTTTTGTTTCTTCTCCGTTTGCAACTACAGCAACCAGCTGTATCTCAGAGTCTGCTTTCAGTAGAAGGTCGCTTGAAACAGAAAGCGTAAAGGGCCCATTTTCTTTTAATTCCTTTGCTTCAATTCTAAAAGTAATTCCATATTCTGTTACAGAATCTAGCACTGCTACTTTTGTTCCAAACTCTGGAGCATCTTTCAAATTCCATATTTCGCCAAAATGATCTTTCTCCAAACGGTTATCAAAATCTATTCGTGTAATATAAATGGATTTCTTTTTATTAATATTCAACAAATAAGAAATTGATTTTTTTCTGAACTCTTTACTCTTTCTGTATATAGATATTTTACCGTTTCCTGCGATAGGTTCAATCATGTATGATACAATTGGATAATATCTTAAAACATCTGAAATCAGAAAAACATCCTGAATAACAACATAATCCCATTTTGCCCAAAACAAAGAAAAAGCAGCATCGTCTCTCACCGTTTGGTGCACTGTATACCCTTTCCGGTTCATTAAAATCAAAGGTACATTGTAAGAATATGCATCAATCACCAATATTTTAGCATCTTTCGGAATTCCGTTTATATCTAAAAAGGCTTCCGACCCAATAAAGTTTTGACGAGTTGTTTCTACCCTATCCCAAGAAAATGTTTGATAACGTTCGTCCTGAATTTTTTGTGCACTTATTCCTGATAAAACAACAAATGAGATACTAACAATAATTAAAGAGACTTTATAAATATATTTTTCTACTCTTATTACGTTCATCGAAAAGAGGAAGAAGAGAATGATTGGAATAAAAAATGAATCCAGAAAATAATAGTCGTGGTCGTAATATTGTTTTGCCATTGCCAGAAAATAAACTGTCGTTCCGCAAAAAGCAATGAATAAATGAAACCAGTATTGTTTATTTGTTTCAGCTATGACCCTACGCTTAAGAAAAACTATCAATGCCAATACTGCAGAAATTGATATTAGCAGATAATGCCAGATAGTGAAATAGTGAAGACCCCAGTGATGATACATTTCTCCAAGAATTTCTTTCAATTCACTAAAATTTTTCGGAGTAGTTAAATGATCTAGAAATATCGTCCCATAAATTCTATATAAATGAAGGTTATAGAAAAAGTACACGATTATTATTCCAAAGCCAAGAGTAAAAATTGTTACTTCAAATTTGTTGATTCGCTTTTGTTTGATAAACAAAAAGAACTGTTGAGAAAGCACAGCCAACAGAAAAATAACAAACGGCATTCTTACCAAAGCCGCCAAAGCAAAAAAGAGTATTGCTATACAAAATTGCTTTTTGTTAGTGCTAGCTCTGTAAGAAAAATAATAGTAATAGGCAATAAATGAAAATGATAAAGCAGGAATAGTGGGTATAAATCCATCCTGATAATACATATAAACCGGAGAAAGGAAAACAAACAACACAACTAACACTGATTTTATTTCAGAAGATGTTATTTTTTTAGCGAGTAAGTAAAGATGAATCAATCCCACAATGCTCAACAATAGTGTATAGATTCTAAAAACACCTGGAGCGGTAGTTCCTGACAATTTCATAATAATTGCAACGATATAATCATTCATAGGAAAATCAACCCGCGTTATTCCATCCACAGTCATTTGATTAAATGTTTGAGGATGAAAAAAATCAAATCCGTTATTTAAAAATCCCAAGGCAATTGCATACCGGTCGCTTTGCGTCCAAGAGTGCATATAAGCTGGGAAAAGAGTGATTGTGTTGTGATAAAAAAAGACACTCAAGGCCAACAAAATAAACGAAAGAAATAAAATTCCTTTTTTATTGGACGAGTTCATTCTTAGTTTTTTAAGATAATTTATCGGTGAGCAATTTCATTTCAATTGCAGGAGAAATTTTTTCATAAACAATATTGTATACTGCTTCGGTAATTGGCATTTCTACTTTATATTTTTTATTAATCTCATGTACACATTTTACTCCATAATACCCTTCTGCAACCATGTTCATTTCCAACTGCGCATAACGAACGGAATAACCTTTTCCAATCATATTCCCAAACATTCTGTTCCTACTGAATTGTGAATAAGCCGTAACCAGCAAATCGCCTAAGTATGCCGAACTTTTAATGTCTCTGTCGATTGGATGAACCACATCTACAAAAGCTTTTATCTCCTGAATCGCATTTGAAATTAAAACTGCCTGAAAATTATCTCCATAACCTAAACCGTGACAAATTCCACTGGCAATAGCAAATACGTTTTTCAAAACAGCCGAAAACTCTGTCCCGAAAATATCATCCGAAACTGTTGTTTTGATATATCTGCAATTCAATTGAGAAGCAACGTAAGCTGCACTATCTGTATTTTGTGAAGCAATAGTCAAATAAGATAATTTTTCCATTGCTACTTCTTCTGCGTGACAAGGACCAGTGATAACTCCAATATCGTCAAAAGGAATATTGTATTGAGAATTAAAAAATTCACCAACAATTAAATTGTGCTCTGGAACAATCCCTTTGATTGCAGAAAATACTTTTTTGTTTTTAAAGTCTTCTTCCGTTAATTCTTTTAGCGCTTCTTTCAAAAATGCTGATGGAACAGCCATTATTAATATGTCGGCTTTTGAAATGACATCTTTTAAATTCGGACTCAAAACCAATTTAGATGTTTCAAATTCAACGGATGTTAAATAATTTGGGTTGTGCTTGTATTTATTAATATGGTCTACAACGGTTTGATTACGCACCCACCAATGCACTTCTTTCGCATTGTTGCATAGCATCTTTACTATAGCTGTTGCCCAACTTCCTCCTCCTATTACCGCTATTTTATGTGTTTCAGTCATGACTTTCTATAAATAATGTCCTAATTTATGTTTTTTATGGGAATTAAAGCAAAAAATAATATCCTGCACTACCTAATAAAATCAACCACATCATTCCGACAAGTAAATAGCTTTTGTTTTCTTTAATCCAAATTGTGCTTAATAGTATCATTAGAATTGTAAATACAGAATAGGAAATAATTCCTCCGATAATAACGGGAGTATTCTTATATACAAATTGAACTGTATGCTCGCCATCGGGAAAGATCACCGACATTGTTAGATAGTTCGACAAAAAAATCTTCGTTTCTTTTCCGTCCACATAGGCTTTCCATCCTGTATAATTGTTCTGAAGTAATGTGAAAAGCTTAGCCCCCGGGGAATTTCCCCAAAAGGTCATCTTGTCCGGCTGGAATGAAATGATTGCTGGCTCCTCATAATAAATCGGTCTCAATTTAACCTGAGACGCTACTTCTCTTTCATCTTCATCACTCAAGACTACTGTCCAAGGCCAAATTTCTACCTTTTTGTTTTTAAGGTCAGTCTCTGAAACAACAACGTCAGAAAAATAAACCAAAGGATTCCGTAGCATAGAATCGTAAATCGGTCGTAATGAATCCAACATCATCACTTGATTTTTAAAACAGAAAGAATTAAAAACATCTGCAGAAATGCGTTTGTGAAAAACACTCGTGTTGCGATACAATCCGTGCTTCTGCCCTATTTCTTCTGTGTTTTCAGAAATGTTATTCATTACCGGAATTGGAAAGCCTTTTGGTAAACTTGCTACATAATCATGAAGTTCTTTTGGTGATGTTTGCGAAAAACCTACATAGGCAATGTTCAACTGAGTGGCTGTTATCATATCCACAACAACAAAAAGAGTGATTATTGTTAAGCGATATTTTTCTGCTGCTTTTATAATCGTAAATAAAAGTGCAATCAAAAACAACAACTGAATGCTTCCTTGCAAAATAATATTCTGATACAGACTTGCTGCTTTTATAAAATCAAAAATCGTTTCGTAATCTGCGAAAAAGAAAAACGATGCACTGTCGTTTTTTATAAATGCAATAACAAGCAGAATCATCATTAAACCAATTAAAACAGAAATAATTTTTACAAGTTTGTCTTTACTAATAACAAATGAGGAAAGTGTGAATGCCAGTTGTTTCCCGCCCAGCAACAATAAAACCAATATTGTAAACAAACTGAAATAACTTGGGAAACGGAACAGATTCATGAAAGGAAAAACGCTGTATAAGATTTTGTGAACAGGGGTGTAGGAACCAAATGAGGCAAGCAGACAAACAAATGCAAATCCAAGCAATACTTTTTCTATTCCTGTTTTACTTCTGATAAGAGCTAAAATAATAAATGGTAAAATAATTATTCCGATGTACACATTACACATCGATTGATCTGTATTAAAAAAATCAACGCTGTTAACAGTAGAAAATGGAACAAACAAAGAAAGTAAAGATTGTGGCGACAAAGGATTTACAGAAGCGCTTTTATAATCCATTCCGCTCAAGCGGTCGATGTAGGGCTTTACCTGGAAGAACACAACAAGTACAACTGTTGAAAGTGCTGTTGTTAAAAAAACAAAAAGTGCATTTAGTTTTAATAACTGAAAAACAATTTCTTTCTTTTTTTCTCGTATTGCAGCAATAATAAAATATCCTCCGATGGCAAGAAATAAATACGCTAGTATAAATGTAAAAGTGTGATTGCCTCCTGTGAGATTAAAAAACAAAAACAAAGATGTATAAATCGCATACTTATACGATTTTGTAACATGCATCTTGTAATAATTCAAAATAATGAAAGGCAACCAGGCTGCGCCTATCACAGCATAAAAATGTTGAACGTGAGCAACAAAAAATCCACTCAACATATAACACACTCCGGTTATAAATGCTACTTTTTTATTTTCGTGAAAACACAGAGATAAAAAATACATCCCCATTCCAGCCATAAAAGCATAGAACACAAAAAGCAATTGAACAACATAGTTTGATTGTCCGATTGTACTTCCCAAGATCAAAGATTCTAAATACCAGGAAGGCCCCTGCAAATCGGCATGAATAGGATAGCCCAATTGTTGGTATGGATTCCAGAATGGGAAAGCCCCACTTTGTAAAGACTCAGAAATATAATGCCGCCAGGGAATCCAGCAATTGATCATATCATGCGTTACCGAATATTTCAAAAATGAAATTTGCCAGTATCCCACAATTGCAACAATCAGCAATAAGGTGATATAGATAAAATGATTTTCTTTTGCTTTTTGTTGTTGGAGCAACATGCAATGGGTTTTAATTACCTATATGGATTCGAAAACCGGACCTTCTCTCTTCACAACATTTTTTTCTGTCAACGAGGTCAATATTTTATTCAATTGATTTTTTGAAATTCCTGTAGCTTCACTAACTGTTGCAACCGTTGCCTGATTTTGTTTTTTCACCTCGTCCAATACTTTTTGTTCATCTGCATTCAAGACTACAGCTGCTTTTTTTACTTCCTCTGGTCTCATCTGAGGGAAAAATAACACATCTTGAATAGAAACATTATTGGTCATAATCATTGCTAAACGGTCGATTCCAATACCAATTCCGGATGTTGGCGGCATACCATATTCTAAAGCGCGTAAAAAATCGTGGTCAATAAACATCGCTTCATCATCCCCGCGTTCCATTAATTTAATTTGTTCTTCAAAACGTTCACGTTGATCAATTGGATCGTTCAACTCTGAATAAGCGTTTGCTAATTCTTTTCCGTTTACCATTAACTCAAAGCGTTCTACCAGTCCCGGTTTGCTGCGGTGCTTTTTTGTTAGAGGACTCATCTCAACAGGATAATCCGTTATAAAAGTCGGTTGAATATAATTTCCTTCGCACTTCGCTCCGAAAATTTCATCGATCAGTTTTCCTTTCCCGATATTATCTGCCACATCAATGTGTAATGTTTTACAAGTATCGCGCAATTGGTTTTCATCCATTCCGCTGATATCAATTCCGGTAAATTCTTTAATTGAATCAAACATCGTAATGCGCTTGAAAGGACGTTTGAAATCAATCATTTTATCTCCAACAGGAACAACGGTTGTTCCATTTACATTGATCGCAATTTTTTCTAGCAACTCTTCCGTAATATCCATCATCCAATTGTAATCTTTATAAGCAACATACAATTCCATTACAGTAAACTCAGGATTGTGTGTTCTGTCCATTCCCTCGTTACGAAAGTTGCGGGAGAATTCATACACCCCATCAAATCCACCTACAATCAATCGTTTTAAATACAATTCATTTGCAATACGCAAATACATCGGAATGTTTAAAGTATTGTGGTGAGTAGTAAACGGACGGGCAGATGCACCACCAGGGATTGCTTGCAAAACAGGCGTATCTACTTCCAAATATCCTTTCTCATTATAAAAATCACGAATGGTGTTCACCATTTTTGTGCGTTTGATAAATGTGTCTTTTACAGATGGATTTACAATCAAATCGACATAACGTTGACGGTAACGGAATTCTGGATCTGTTACTTCATCAAACACATTTCCTTCATCATCACGCTTCACAGAAGGCAATGGTCGTAAGGATTTACTCAACATTTTAAATGATGTTGCATGAATAGAAGTCTCGCCTACTTTTGTTACAAAAACGTAACCCGTGATTGCTACAATATCTCCTAAATCGGTATGTTTTTTAAATAATTGATCGAATGTGCTTCTGTCTTCTTCTGTTCCAATATCATCTCTGCGGATGTAAACCTGAATTCTTCCTGTTGCATCCTGCAAACTAACAAAACATGCCTTTCCCATATCACGGTTGCTCATTACACGACCGGCAATGCAAACATTTTTAAATTCTTCTGCTTTTTCTGGGGTAAAATTTTCCAAGATACCTTTTGCTGTTACATTGATTTCAACCAATGCAGCAGGATAAGCATCAATTCCCATTTTGGTAATCTCTTCCAGTTTCGCTCTGCGTAATAATTCCTGTTCGTTTAACTCGCTACTCATTTTTTGTTTGTTAAGTAATTATAATGTGCAAATATACACGCAATAGGGCGTTAATTGATGTCTTAATTTGTCTTTTTTTAACCATTTATTTAACCAAAAATCGTATTTTTACAGCCCTTGAAGACCTTTTAAACTATGAAGACATTAGTAGCGAATTTTTCAAAACAGTTGACTGAAGCCATTGCTATTGGCAGCAGTGCTAAATTAACAGCTTCTCCAAACAAAATTTTCAATGTGTTAATTTGTGGTTTGGGCGGCTCCGGTATTGGCGGAAGTATTGTTACGGAATTGGTTGCGGGCAACGCTTGTGTTCCAATCAATGTTACAAAAGGCTATTTTATTCCTTCTTATGTGACTGAAAATACTTTGGTGATTATTTCATCTTATTCGGGGAATACAGAGGAGACTTTAAATTGCATGGAACAGGCAATGGCAAAAAAAGCAAAAATTGTTGGGATTTCTTCCGGTGGAAAAGTGCTCGAAACATGCAATTCAAAAAACTATGACTGTATTGTGGTTCCGGGTGGAATGCCTCCCCGTTCTTGTTTAGGATACTCTTTAACTCAATTGTTTTTTGTGCTTTGGTTTCATAAGATCATCAACACAAATTACAAAGCAGAATTAGAAGCTGCTGTAAAATTAATTGACGCAGAAGAAAATTCAATTATTGCAGAAGCAAAAACGATAGCTGAAAAAATAAAAGGTAAAATCCCTGTTATTTATGCTACAACCTATAACGAAGGGATTGCAATTCGTTTCCGTCAGCAACTAAATGAAAATTCTAAAATTCTTTGCTGGCACCAAATTGTTCCGGAAATGAATCACAATGAGTTGGTGGGCTGGACAGAAAAGAACGAGAACATGAGTGTTTTATTTTTTCTTGATAAAGATGAGTATTCCAGAAATTTATCACGGGTAGAAATTAACAAGGAAGTTATTAAAAAATACACTTCTAACATTACTGAAATTTATTCCAAAGGAAATTCAATTATTGAAAAAGCAATTTATTTTATTCATTTGGGCGATTGGATTTCTATACACCTTGGCGAAATGCGTGGTGTTGATTTAATGGAAGTGAACGTGATCAATCATTTGAAATCGAAATTGTCGGAGCTGTAGTTTAAAAAGGCGACTCACCATCCTAAGTGTCATCCCGTGCCACGACACGGGATCTCCTAATTTCGGAGCCTTAACATTCATGAGATGCTGAGCTTGTCCAGAGCGGAGTCGAAGGATAGCACGGCATGACGACTACTCAAGGAGCAAATCTAAAATGCAAAAAGTAAAATTCATAGATCTTGGTCTTATCGACTACAAAGAAGCTTGGGACTACCAGGAAAATTTGTTCAGTGGCATTGTTAAAACCAAAGTTGACAATCGTACTGCTGCTCCCAACTCCGTTCTCCCGACTCCCAACTACCTGCTTTTCTGCGAACATCCGCACGTTTACACGCTTGGCAACACAGGTGATAAAGAACATTTATTAATCAACGAAAATCAGCTCAAAGAAAAAAACGCTACTTATTATAAGATCAATCGGGGTGGCGATATTACTTATCATGGTCCTGGACAAATTGTTGGCTATCCTATTTTAGATTTGGACAATTTTTTTACTGACATTCATAAATATTTGCGCTTTCTGGAAGAAATTGTTATTCGCACATTGGCAGAGTACAATATTGTTGCAGGCAGAAGCGAAGGCGAAACGGGTGTTTGGATTGATGCCGACAATCCGCTAAAAGCTCGAAAAATTTGTGCAATGGGCGTAAGAGCCAGTCGCTGGGTTACCATGCATGGCTTTGCTTTTAATACCAATATCGATTTAAATTATTTCGGGAATATTATTCCTTGTGGCATTGATAAGGCGGTAACTTCTTTAGATAAAGAATTGGGCAGAAAAGTAAATGAGGAAGAAGTGAAAGAGAAATTGAAAAAGCATTTTGCTGAATTATTTGAATGTGAAATCATAAAATAATTTGAACTACTACATCATTTACAAACCTTACAAAATGATCTCACAATTCACTTCTTCTCATAAAAAGAAAAAGTGTTTGGGTGAGCTGGGATTTACTTTTCCGAAAGATGTTTATCCCTTGGGGCGATTGGATGAAAACAGTGAAGGACTTTTAATTTTAACAAACGATAAAAATTTAAACTATCGCTTATTAAAACCTGAATTTGAACACAAACGTGTTTACTTGGTTCAATTACAAGGATTAATTACAAATGATGCGCTCAAACAATTAGAAGCAGGAGTTACCATCGCGCTTGACGCTGGTCCTTATTTGACAAAACCCTGTAAAGCAAAACAAGTTAAAAAACCGGAAAATTTACCTCCCCGCGGACATCCAATCAGCGAGTCTTTACCAACTTCTTGGATTGAACTGACTTTAACCGAAGGAAAATTTCATCAGGTTAGAAAAATGACTGCCGGAGTTGGATTCCCTTGTCTGCGCTTGATTCGCATAGCCATTGAAGACATCCGTTTAGAAAAAATGCAGCCTTCGGAAGTGCGTGAACTAAAGCGTGATGCTATCTATAAACGATTGAACATCGAATTGTAACCAATCGCCTCATTTTATCTCTTTTATCTGTCTGAAACCATTGAAAATTGTCAATATTTTCTTACTTTCGTTTTCGGATAAAAAAATCCTTATGCTCGCTATAGGCTCTCATTTTATCGACAAAATTAAATTGCCTTTTTTGAAGGTTGTTTTGCTGTGCTCCATTTTCATTTCTTTCACAAATAGTACTTTTTCTCAAGCTCCCGGGATGTTAGAATTTGAAGGAAAAACTACCAAAGACGGCAAAGTTTTATCTGGAGCAACCGTTACAGTATACAGAAACGGAACCATTGAACAAGAAAAAATTAAAACAGGAAAAAACGGAAAGTTTTCTTTTTCATTAGTCTTTGGCGTTGATTATAAAATCGCATTTTCTTACCCTGGCTGTGTCGACATGCATGTAATGGTTTATACAAGTAAACTGCCGAAAGAAAAAAATAATATTTTCCCACTTTATGTTATAGACGTTCCGTTTTTTGAAACGACTAATACAAATGTCAGAATTGCCAAGTACAAAAATCCATTTACCAAAATTATTTACGATGGCAAAAAGGGGTTCATGGATGACGAAGCTTATTTAGCGCAATTCACAAAAGATTTATTGATTGACCAGGAAGAGATAAACAGATTGCTTGCTGAAAAAGCTGCAAAGGAAAAAGCAGAAAAGGATAAACTGTTAGCCGCAGAAAAAGCAAAAAAAGATGCTGAGGAAAAAGCAAAGTTGGATGCAATAGCAAAAGCTGCCTATGAAGCACGATTGGAAGCAGAAGCAAAAGAAAGAGCAGCAGAACTCGCAAGATTAAAAGAAGCAGCTAACAACAAAGAAGTTCCTGTTGATCAATCGATGGAAACAGAAGCCATCCGCTTACAACGAGAAAAAGAAGCAAAAAATGCAATTGCTAAAAAGAATAAAGAAATCAAAACAAATTACGAAAATGATTTGTTGAAAATGGTTGCAGAAAACGAACGGATAGCAAAGCAAAAAGCACATAACAAACAAAAACAAAATGCCCGGACCAATACGGTGATTGCACAAATGCGAAGTGAAGCCGATGTAAAAGCAAAATCGGATAAACTCAGAGAAGAACAAAAATTAAAGAAAAAAGAATTACTTGCTAATCAACAACAGAAAACCAATGAAATGCGTAAGCTTGTTGAAGCAGCAGCTTTTGCTGAACGTTCGGTTAGGATCAGCAATCAAAAAACATTGCCCGATGTAAGAACTTATACACAAAAAGAAAGTCCGAATTTTGCTGTTACTGTTGAAGAAGGCATGATTAAAACAACACGTACTACGACTGTTACTCAAGGAAAAAAACTAGACACTTATCGTAAAGAAACTTATTTCTGGGGAACAGTCTATTGTTATAAAAATGATATTGAAATTGACGAATTAGTTTATAATAAAGAAATCGCATTTTTCTCAGGTTATCAAAATAAATAATGACACAGATGAAAAAACACCAACTTGTATTCTATGCATTGCTACTACAATGCTTGATACTCATTATTAATCCTACTCATGCACAAACCACCAGCTTTATTTATTATGGTGTTGAACAAGGATTGTCACAATCTCAGGTGCAGGATCTTGCTCAGGATGATGATGGAAATTTATGGATAGGAACACTTTCGGGATTAACAAAATATAACGGACAAGAATTTAAAACATTTTCACGAAAAGATTCATTGGCTGAAGATTGGGTAACAGCCTTGTGTAAAGATAAAAAAGGAAATATCTGGATGGGACATTGGGCAGGCGGAGTATCAATGTATAACAGCAAAACAAAAAAAATTGAAAACTTAAATTTAGAAGAATACACCCGTTTTAAAACTGTAACCAGCATTATTCAGGATGGAAGTCAACGTTTTTGGATTGCAACTGAAGGAGCCGGCATTTTTGTTTACGACCCTGCAAACAAAACTATGATTTCCTTAAATAAAAAAGATGGATTGAGTAGTGACAATGTTTATGATGCCTGTTTGGATCAAAAAGGAAATGTTTGGATTGCAACAGATATCGGAATTACTATTTACGATTCAAAAGCAAACATTACTTCTCCCGGTTCATATAGTATTTTAAATACAGGGAACGGATTGCACAGCAACAGAATTACAACACTTGCATTGGTTAATTACAATGAGATTTGGGTTGGTACAGCAGATGCCGGAGCAATGGCTTTGATTGTTAAAGATGAGTTTAATGTAAAACTTCCAACTAAAGCAATTGAAGGATTAGGAAATAAAATAAATATGACGAATGGAATTGGTGCCGATTTTATCAATTGTATTTATGAAGACAAAACGCACAATGTGTGGATTGGAACTACCGGTGGTGGAGCAACTAAAATTACTCCTTATCCTTCTAAAGAGCGGACAGAAGCACTTTCTAAGGCCATTATTTATAATTATAATACCAAACAAGGTTTAAATTATTTTAATGTAAATACTATTTTTCAAGACAGAGAAGGCGCAGTTTGGATTGGAACAGACATTGGATTAAATCAATACCGTGGTGAACGTTTTCAAATTTATGATGAAGGGGATTTGATTGTAAATAATTTAGTGTGGACTACCTTGTGTGACAGAGAAGGAAATATTTGGCTTGGAACAAATGATGGGATTTCAAAAATTACTTTTAGTTATTCTTCAGTAAACAGAAAAGAAAATCATACCATTCAAAATTATTCGACAAAAGATGGTTTGCCTAGTAACGTTATACTTTCCTCATTTGAAGACAAGGAAGGAAATTTATGGTTTGGAACAGGTTTCGGAGGAGTTTGCAAATTCAATAAAACAACAAGCCGTTTTGAATCCTATTCTACAGCTGATGGATTAGCGGGCGATATGGTTTATGCTATAAGTGATGACAACAAAGGAAATTTGTGGTTCGGAACAAAAGAAGGTGCTTCAAAATTTGATCCTGCTACAAAAACATTCAGAAATTATTCGCTTGCAGATGGCTTAGGTGGAAACAACGTTTATCGGATTTTCAAAGACTCAAAAGGAAATTTATGGTTTGGTGCTTTGGGCGGAAGCTTGTCAATGTTTGATGGTTCGAGCTTTAAATCGTTTGACGAAGAAGACGGAATGCGTCATCGTTTTATTTTATGTATTAACGAAGATAAAAACCACAATCTCTGGTTTGGGGCTTACGGTGGTGGGTTATACAAATATGATGGAAAAGTGTTTACAAATTTTACTGTTAAAGAAGGGCTAACAACTGACTCTCCATATTCGATTATTGCAGATAACGAAAATCATATTTGGATTGGAAGTAGCAGAGGAATTGATCGTTTTGATGAAAAAACTTCTTCGTTTGTACATTATGGAAAAACAGAAGGATTTTTAGGCGTTGAAACAAATCCAAATGCTGTTTGTATGGATGCTGAAGGAAATCTTTGGTATGGAAGTATCATGGGTGCCGTAAGATACAGTCCTAAAGAAGATAAACCAAACACTGTAGAGCCTGTTACTTTCATAACCGGCTTAAAATTGTTTATGAAAGATTTTGAATTTCCTGATGATGCAAGATTCAAATACAATGAAAACCATTTGACATTTAATTTTGTTGGTGTCAGCTTAAACAATCCGGAAAAAGTAAAGTATCAATATAAATTAGAAGGCTTTGATAAAGATTGGCTTCCGGGTTATACAACAGCAAACGAAGCGGTTTATACCAACTTGCCTCCAGGAACTTATACTTTTTTAGTCCGCGCATTCAACAATGATGGAACAGGAAACATTAGAGCTACTGAATACAAATTTCAAATTTCTCCACCTTTTTGGCAAACAGCTGTATTTTATGTCTTAGTATTCTTGTTTGCCATTTTCGGATTGTATGTGTTTGATAAAATGCGAACGCGAAAATTAAAAGTTGCGAAAAAATTATTGGAAGATAAAGTAGATGAACGGACAGAAGAGCTTGCAATTAAAAATGCTGAATTAGCTGAAAAAAACAAAGATATTACAGATAGCATCCGTTATGCAAAAAGAATTCAGGAAGCAATTCTTCCTCCATCAAACGTAATTAAAAGTTATTTCCCTAATTCATTTGTGTTTTCTAAACCAAAAGATATTGTAAGTGGAGATTTTTATTGGTTGGATAAAAGAGGAGACGAAATTATGTTTGCTGCTGTGGATTGTACCGGGCATGGCGTTCCCGGTGCGTTTATGAGTATTGTTGGAGCCAACATTTTAAATCAGGCATTGAATGAAAGCAAAGCAATTATTCCTTCTAAGTTTTTAGATAAACTGAACAAAGGTGTTAGCGAAACGTTAAATCAAACTTCGGAAGACACAAGATTGCGCGATGGAATGGATATTGCATTGTGTACTATCAATTTCAAAACAATGGAATTACAATATGCCGGAGCCTACAACCCATTGTTTTTAGTTCGCGGAAAAGAATTGATTGAAGTGAAAGCAGATAATATTGCCATCGGAAGTTACACCGAAACTCAAACTCAAAATTACACCAACCACATTGTACCATTACAAAAAGGCGATACCATTTATATTTTCTCAGATGGCTATGCCGATCAGTTTGGCGGTCCGGATGGTAAAAAATTCAAATTGGCGCAATTCAAAACTATGCTATTAAACATGAGTGGAGTTTCTATGGAACAACAACAAATTGCATTGGAGCGTTCGATTGAAGAGTGGAGAGGTGTATTGCAGCAAGTGGATGATATGCTTGTGATTGGCGTACGGATATGATTTTAAAACGTTTTCTTTTTTGTCTTACTCTTTTATTCTGCACAACAATCATGTCAGGTCAAAACATGGTTGTTGATTCAATGTTTGCGCTTATCAAAAAAGACAAAGAGGATACAAATAAAGTAATTCATCTTGATGACCTTGGCTGGGAACTGAAAAGCAGCAACCCCGATACTGCTATAATTATAGGAAATCATTCTTTACAACTTGCTAAAAAGTTATCTTGGAAAAAGGGAATCGCCAGTTCTCTTGGACATTTAGGTGTTTATTATCGTCTCAAAACGGATTATCCTAAAGCTCTTGACTATTATTTTCAAGCATTAAAAATTGATGAGGACATCAATAACAAAGAAGGTATAGCCAAACGTTTAGGAAATATCGGACTTGTTTATTTTAATCAAAGCGATTATCCCAAAGCGCTGGACTATTATTTCAGAGCATTGAAAATAACTGAAGAACTAGAGAATAAAAATTTAATTGCATCTTGGCTGGGTAACATCGGACTTGTTTATGATGATCAGGGCGACTATCCAAAGGCATTAGATTATTATTTCAAAGCAATAAAAATAGAAGAAGAACAGTCAAATAAACTTGGAATAGCGACCTGGCTAGGCAATATTGGAGGTGTTTATCATCAACAAGCCGACTATACGAGAGCGCTGGATTATTATTTAAAAGCATTAAAACTAAGAGAAGAGATTGGAGCGAAAAATTTAATTGCAACCACTCTGGGCAACATTGGAATTGTTTACAATGAACAGGCGAAAATATTAAGGAAGGAAATAGATGATAAACAAATGAAAGGAGAAAACACTTCAGCTGACGAGATTCATCTTTCCTTGCTCTATCAAAAATCATTGGATCATTATTTAAAGGCATTGAAGATAGCCGAAGAGCTCGGAGGGAAACAAACAGTTGCAATTAACTTAAGCAGTATTGGTTCTCTTTATGTCGACACAAAAAAATATGAAGAGGCGGAAAAATATTTGCTTAAAGCGTTAATTATTGACGAAGAAACTGGAGCGCTGAATAATGAACGGCAGGTTCAAGAAAAGCTCAGCGATCTCTACACTAAAACTAACCGCTACCTTCTTGCTCTTGAACATTATAAAAAAGCAATGGCAATAAAAGATACTTTGTTTAGTGAAGAAAAAAACAAGGAACTCACACGCAAGGAGATGAACTATGATTTTGAAAGAAAAGAAGCTGCAGCAAAAGCGGAGCAGGAAAAAAAAGATGCCATTACAAAAATTATTATTTACAGTGTAAGTGCCGGATTTGTGCTTGTTTTAGTATTGGCTATTTTTATTTTTAGAGACTACAAACAAAAACAAAAAGCTAACACGATCATTACTGAGCAGAAATATTTGGTGGAAGAAAAGCAGAAAGATATTATGGATAGTATTCATTACGCAAAGAGAATTCAGCACAGTCTTCTTCCAACAGAAAAGTATATTCAAAAATGTTTAACCCGTTTACAAAATGACTAAACCGGTCCAATATTTTTTTGTTCTCTTTACTCTATTCATACACTTTGGAGTAGATGTACTTGCACAAAACAACAAGACCGATTCGCTATTAATCCTGCTTAAAAAAAATAATTCTGATACAAGTAAAGTAAATCATTTGAATGCCTTGGGGTCGCATTTGATGAACAGCAACCCCGACACTTCATTTATTCTCATAAGTGAGGCATTGTCAATTGCAGAAAAAGTACAATGGAAAAAAGGCATTGCACACTCTTATGGGAACCTTGGTGTTTATAATTATATCAGAGCTGATTATAATAAATCTCTTGACTGCTATCTAAAAGCGCTAAAGATTGATGAAGAGCTGAATAATATGGAAGGTAAAGCAAAACTTCTTGGGAACATCGGACTCGTTTATGCAGAGCAAGGTTATTATCCAAAAGCTTTAGATTATTATTTAATGGCTCTCAAAATTGCTGAGGAGCTAGAAGATAAACCTGGAATAATAAGACATCTGATTAACATAGGCGTTCTGTATTATAATCAAGCTGATTATCCTAAAGCATTGGATTACTATTTCAAAGCATTGAAGTTCGCAGAAGCTTTGGGTAACAAAAATGCTATTTCTGGAATTATCGGTAACATCGGAATTGTTTATTATGATCTAAAGAATTATCCAAAAGCATTGGAGTATTATTTCAAAGCCTTAGAGCTGAAAAAAGAATTGGGAAATAAAAACGGGATTGCAAACACTTTGGGCAACATTGGAATTTTATATAAAGACCAAGGCGATAATTCAAAAGCGTTGGAGTATTATTTCATGGCATTAAAAATAGCCGAAGAACTGGGAGATAAAAAAGGAACCGCAAGACATCTTGGCAACATTGGCTCTATTTATACTGGACTAGGAAAATATACCGATGCAGAAAATTATTTGCAGCAAGCATTGAAAATGGATAAAGAGATTGGCGTATTGAGCTATGAAAAGGATGTCGAAAGTTATTTTGCCGAGCTATATTCAAAAACTAACCGCCATAAACTTGCCCTGGAACATTACAAGAGAGCGGTAGAACTTAAGGATACGTTGTTTAATGAAGAGAAAAACAAAGAGCTTACTCAAAAAGAAATGAATTACGAATTTGAAAAGAAAGAAGCAGCAACAAAAGCTGAGCAGGAAAAAAAGGATGCAGTAACAAAAATTATTATCTATTCTATTAGTTTTTGTTTTGTTCTTGTTTTACTACTAGCTGTTTTTATTTTCAGAGGATATAAGCAAAAACAAAAAGCAAATATCATTATTAACCATCAGAAAGAATTAGTGGAAGAAAAGCAGAAAGATATTATGGATAGCATTCATTATGCTAAAAAAATTCAGCAGAGTCTACTTCCTACAGAAAAGTACATTCAAAAAACCCTAACCCGCTTAAAGAAGATCTAAATCATGCCTATGGTTGAAACAATAAAAAATTTAACATTATTTGTATTTAATAATTCTATTAATAAAACAACTTCTCCTATATTTATAGGAAATAAAAAACTACTATGAAATCGTACTCAATCAAATTCACCGCACTTTTATTTTGTTTAATTATTTTTCTGTCATTTAAGTCTCTTGGACAGATTACTGAAAAAAATTATCGTATTTATTCCACAAAGCTTGGTAAAGAGGTTACTCTTAATGAGATTGTGGAAGAAATGAAAAACTATGATGTGCTTTTCTATGGAGAAGAACACAACGATTCGGTAACACACTATTTAGAAAACAAAATATTTGAACTGATGCACGGGAAGTACAATTCAAGTATGGCACTTTCTATGGAAATGTTCGACAGAGATGTTCAGATTGTAATGAATGAATATTTATCCGGAAGTATCCGGGAGAAAAATTTTAATAAAGATGCCCGGATCTGGAGCAATTATAGAGACTATAAACCAATGGTGGAATATGCTAAAAAGAATAAACTGGATGTGATTTGTGCAAATGCGCCAAGCAGATATACAAATCTTGCAGGTAGAAAAGGACAAAAAGCATTGATGGAATTAAGTGCAGATGCAAAAAAATTCTTTGCCCCATTGCCATATGATACTGCAAGCGGAAAATATTATGATAAATTAATGGGGCTTACAAAACATGAACCAGCGCCTCCTGTAACTGTTACAGACACAGCAAAGAAAGCTCCTGCTATACCACCAATGGGAATGGGTGGATTTAATTTAGTAATGGGACAATCACTGTGGGATGCAACAATGGCTTATTCAATTTCAGAATATTTAAAAAAGAATGCAGGGAAAAAAGTAATGCAAGTGAACGGAAGATTTCACAGCGATGAAGGATTTGCTGTTGTAACTCAATTGAAAAAATACAGTCCGAAAACAAAATCTCTTATTATTTCTACCGGCTCAGATGATGCGTTTCCAAACATTGATTGGAACACTCACAAACAAAATGGAGATTATATAATTATAACGGATCCGGCTGTTCCGAGAACGTACAAAGATTAACTACATCCCCATATCTCCTCCACCTTCAAATCCACCGTTGTTTTGTTTGTCGGGGCGGGATCTTTTGTTCTCCGACATTTTTCCAAATCGGTAACTAAAGGTAAGTGTTGCTACACGGGATTCTCTTTTACGATTCATTTCCTGATAAAATGAAGGATCGTTGTTCCCGACAATTTGCATTTTACGCGCATCCGTTAAATCGGTAATATTTAAACTCAGGCTGGCATTTTTAAAAATTTCTTTTTTCAATCCTAAATCCATTGTGAACATTGACTTCACTTCTCCTTGTAATGTTGCTGTTGGGCCATTATAATTTGCTGTAAACTGGATATCCATATTTTTCCAAATACGCATATTCGATAATAATTTGATAATATAACTCAAATTTTCATTTTGTAAATCTGCTTGTGCTCCTCCATCAATTTTTGTTTGGAAACCATTTGCGCTAAATGTGATGTTCCACCATTTAGTAATGTCAGTCTTTAAAATAAACTCCAAGCCATACGATTGTGACTTATCCAAATTCACAAACGTAATAAATGAAGTTGTGCTGTCAGAAATAATTTTATAGCGCTGAACAACTCCATCTGTTTGACGAAAATAGGCTGTAGCAGTAATTACACCTTTCGGAAAATATTTTAAGTAACTTAATTCGTATGAATTAATATATTCCGGTTTTAAAAAAGGATTTCCATAACGGATATTGTATGGGTCAGAATAATCTTTAAACGGATTTAAATTTCTTGTATTGGGTCTGTTAATTCGTCTGCTATAACTAACTTGAAATTCCTGTTCCTTTTTTAATTTTTGTGATAAGTGAACTGATGGAAACACATTAAAATAATTATTTACAAATTTTTCGTCCGTTGTTACTAAAGTAGAAGTTGTATTTGCCTGCTCTGCTCTTAAACCAAGTTGATATCCGAAATTTTTAATTGTTCCAGAAATAGTAGAATAGGCAGCGTAAATATTTTCGGAATAAATAAAATTATTACTCAAATTCGTATCAATCATAAATAAGTCGCTTGGATAATCGTACACTTCTGAAGTAAAATCGCTGCCTATACTTCTGAGAGTAGTTTTTGCACCAAGTTCCCACTTCATTTGTTTTTTCAATGGTTGAACGTAATCCAGCATTAAAGTGGTAATTGTATTTTTTGATTTTGTAACAGAGTTTTGTTTGTAGGGCTCGTTATTTTTAAAATCATATTTCAAAGTATAATCTCTTTCTACATAGCTTTCACTTTTCCCACCAACAGCATCCGAATATGTTGCATCAAAAATTAATTCTTGCTTTGGCTTAGTAAAAGTTTTTCTATAGTTTAAATTATAATCGATGCTGATTGGTGTTTCACTTGTTTCTACATCTCTTGCATAGCTTCCCGATGTTACATCGTTATTATCCGCTTCGTAAAAATTAATTGTTTCATTTCCGCTTTCTGTACCTGTATTATACATCACCGAAGCTCCTAATGTATTTTTATCATTCAAATAAAAATCCAATCCTGCTTTCACATTGTGCGAAATATTTTTATTCAGGGATTTAAAATCTTGGCGAAGGAAAAAAGTTGTGTCGCTTAAAAAATTCTGACGTAAAGTTGAACCGTCTCCTGTTCTGTTGTTTGAACGAAAACCATAATTTGCATAAACGTTTACTTTTGAATTTCTATAGCTGATTGTTGCTCCGGCATTATATTTATCTCCAGTTCCTGCTCCAAGTGTTACCGAACCATTGAATCCATTCAGTTTGTTTTTTTTGGTAATAACATTTATGATTCCCGACATCCCTTCAGGATCGTATTTTGCGGAAGGGTTTGTGATAAGCTCTATACTTTCAATACTGCTTGCCGGTATTTGTTGTAAAATAGCTGCTCTGCTTGTTCCTGTTAATCCGGAAGGTTTTCCATCAATTAATACAACTACGTTTCCACTTCCACGCATACTTATGTTTCCATCAATATCTACTGATACACTAGGTATACTTTGTAAAACATCGCTTGCAGACCCGCCTTCGCTTACTATACTCTTTTCTACGTTAAATATTTTTCTATCGATACCCAGTTGTAGCGTACTTTTTTCAGATACAACTTCTACTTCTCCCAATTGTTCGGTATTGCTTTTTAATTTGATTTGCCCTAAATCAATTTCAGTTTCTTTCGGGCGAATAGCAATAGAATCAATAACCAACTGCTTATATCCAATAAAATTAATTTTCATGAAATAACGTCCGAATGGAAGTTCTGATAATTGAAAATCTCCTTTTGCTCCGGCAACAACCCCGTTTACTAATGAAGAATCTTTTGTCTTGTATAACGCGATAGTTGCAAACTCAACTGCTTGTTTGGTTTTATTATCGGAAACAACGCCTTTTATTTTTCCTATAGCAGGGGCGCTACCTCCATCGGGCATTTGTCTGTTTTGAGACACAAGAATTCCCGAAAAGAAAAGAAGGGAACCGAAGAATATCGCTTTTTTAAATAACACTGGGGATTCGATTGTTTCCCGACAAAAATACAAATTAAAGCACTTGCCGAATTGCATATTCGACAAGTGAATGTTAAAAAAGTTTAAATGGCTATATCGCGCAAATGAAGAGCTTATTATCTCTTTTATTGAAAATGTTGAACAAGGAATTAAAATTCACATTTGCAATAATATAATTGGTGTTTGACGATTTATACTCTTCTTCAATAGAAAGTATTTCAAGGTCTTTTAATTCCTCTCTGTTTTGGAAACGGATGTATAGTTTTATTGGAAAATCGTACTCAATCTGTTTGATTCCATCTTCAATCTTTGTGTTCCCGTTCAATGCTTTTTTCAACTTTTTGTAGGCGTATTTATAATCATAAGTTAACGCAGAAATATCAGACAAAACAGCACTTCCTGTAGGATGGCTTCCGGCTCCTTTTCCTACAAAAGTTTGTTTACATGAAAAGGCTCCTTCTACTTCCACTGCGTTGTATTCATATAAAACATTATACAGTTCACTTTCTCTGTCAACAAAGTGTGGCAATGAATAAACTCTGAATTTATCTCCTACTTTTTGTGAGACTCCCAACATTTTTATTCGCAAGCCTCTTTGTTTTGCGTACAAAATATCATCGTAACTCACATTTTGTATTCCAGTATTAAAAATATCATTCGGATTTAACACAATTCCGAAAGCATGTACCGTTAATAACAATGTCTTAAATTTTGTATCAAATCCGGCAACATCTAACCAAGGGTCACTCTCTGCAAAACCGTTTAACTGTGCATCTTTCAAAATTTCCTCATAATCTTTATTTTCCAACTCCATGCGGGAAAGAATATAATTACAAGTTCCGTTTAATATTCCCTTTACACTACTTAGTAATTCATTGTCGTAATATTCTTCCAGATTACGGATAATAGGGATACTTCCTCCTGCAGAGCCCTCATAAATTAAAGCAACATTGTTTTTTTCTTGCAGCTGATATAGTTCCTTGAAATTTTCGGCTAACATCTTTTTATTTGCTGTCACCACACTTACTCCGTTGTTCATGGCATCTCTCACAATTGCAAACGCTTCATCAGCATTATCGATAAGCTCAACAATTACATTTAAGTTGTTGCGCTTTAAAATTTCTGAACGATCATATGTAAAAAATGAAATGTCAATTTTTCTTTTTTTGTTTTTGTCTTTTACACAAATTTTTTCAATAGTAGCTTTCAATCCTTGTGAATGATTTAGCACATCGTACAGTCCTTGTCCAACACAGCCAAAACCAAATAATCCTATTGTAATGTTTTTATTTCCCATAATTTAAATTAGTGATTTGTTGAAATGGAGAGTTGGAGAATTATTGACTCCTACTCATATCCATTTTCTGTTGCAATATTATATTTATACTTTATTATTAAAATCCTAAAATAACAACATTCTTAGTGATTCATCGAACCATTTTAACTCTTTTAACCTTTCTCTATTTCACCTATTCTCCATTTCTCTAATTTATAAATGAAGTCCGCATTCTGTTTTTGACTTATTCACCCATCTTCCGCTTCTTCCTTTTCCTGCTACTGTACAGTGAAAACAGCCAACTGAACTATATCCTTGTGAAAGCAAAGGATGCTCTGGTAAATTATTTTTAATCATGTATTCTTTTGCACTCTTTTCATTTTGATCTATTAAGGGATAAAATTTCAGAATCCCATCTTTCTCTTCAAACACCTTTAAATTTTGCCGATGAGTGCTTTGAGAAGCCATTAATCCTGATACCCAAACTTCAAAATTGTCTTTTATCTTCTCTATTGGTTCTACTTTATTAATGGAGCAGCACAAATCGGGATCTGAATTCCAAGTTTTGTCCTTCTGTGTAAAATTATTTTTCCATTCTTCCGGTTTTACATCGATTACTTTTAAGTTTAACAGCTTTGTTAATGCTTCTTTGTATTCTATTGTTTCGTTAAAATGATAGGTTGTATCTAAAAAATAAACCGTTTCATTTGGTTTCACTTTATGAAACAGATGCAATAAAAAAACAGATGTAGTACCAAAAGAAGAAGTAAACAACACTTTACTAAAATCTTTGTAAAGCTCTTGAATACGACCTTCCGGACTAAGTAACAAATATTTTTTATTTAATTCCTCTATGTTCATTAAAGAATACCAATCAAAATATTACGCAAACTTACAATTATCACAACAATTCCAACAAATATCAATCCAGCCCGAACAGGAATTCTGGATGTCATGATTGCTGCAAATGGCGCTGCTATCATTCCCCCAATTACAAGTCCTGCAATCATAGTCCAATGCTGAATTCCGATTACAGTAAAAAATGTAATTGAACTGGCAAGTGTAATAAAAAACTCTGCAAGATTTACAGAACCTATTGTGTAACGAAAAGTTCTTCCTCGCGCAATTAATGTTGAAGATACAATTGGCCCCCAGCCACCACCACCAATAGAATCAAGAAATGCACCGATAAAAGCCAATGCTCCGATTCGTTTTATTTTTTTCTTTTCTCTTATTTTTCTTATTGCTTTAACAATAATTACAACTCCTAATATTAATGTGTAAACAGAAACAAGTGGCTTTATCACACTTCCATATTCCTGAAAAGAAGATAATATATACGCTCCGATAATTGCACCAATGATTCCTGGAATCAATAAATGTTTAAAAAGTTTTGTGTTTACATTTTTGAATTTTAAATGCATTAATCCCGATGCGCCAGTAGTAAATATTTCGGATGTATGAACACTTGCACTTGCTGCAGCCGGAGTTACACCAAATGAAAGCAAAAATGTTGTTGCTGTAACCCCATAAGCCATTCCCAGTGCACCATCCACCATTTGAGCAATAAATCCACCTAAAATAAAAATCAATACCGTTTGATCTAAAGAACCAAACAATTCAACAGCCGAATTTCCAATAGATGAAAGAGGAATAAATGAAAATAAAATGTGTCCAACAATCATTAAAGAAACTGCAGACAAAAAATAAATCAAGAGTTTCTTTGGTTGCTTGTAAAATGGCTTCTTTACTTTTTCAATTGCCAAATGCGGTTGAAGAGCTGCTAAATTGTTCTCATTAGTAAGAACAGCTGTTACTTCATTTAGCTTTTTTACTTTGTTTGTAAAGTCCCCTTTTAATTGGTTGCGAAATTTATTCAGATTCTCAATACTTTCTTGAGTATCATCTGGCAAGGCTTCATTGAAAACTTCCTTTAAACGCTTCGCAAGTGTAGGAGACTTCCCATTTGTAGAAATAGCAATTTTCAAATCTCCTTTTTGAACAATCGACCCTAAATAGAAATCGCATAAATCAGGAGTATCAGCTACATTTATTAATATTTTACGCTTTTTTGCTTCTGTTCTAATCAATTCACTTATTGCTCTATCGCCCGTTGCCGCTATTACCAATTCCTTCCCATCTAAATCACTTATCTCAAATGCTCTTTGTTCAATAATCAATTTTTCTGATTTTTCTTGAAAGGCTTTGATTTCAGGCAATACTTTACGTGCCACTAAAGTTACTTTTGTATCAGGACTATTATTTAAAACCGATGAAATCTTCTCTAAGCCAATGTTTCCGCCTCCCACAATTAAAACATGCAACTGTTCTAATTTGAAGAAAACTGGAAATAAATTGTTGAAAGATGCGTTTTTTGTCATTGGAATGCGAAAATAGTCTTTTTGTGAATTTCTTGTTGAAACAATGTTAATTTCAATTCGATTTGCTGTTTACCTATTGTTTAATTATTCTTTTAGTTGGTTTAATATGCGTTTTTCAGTTTTTAATTATTCTTTAATTGATGTTTTTGTCAGTTTTTCTACTAAAATCCAAATTGTTATAAAGGTTGATAACCAGCACATTATTGTCCTCAAAAGCATCAACTTTAGCTCTTTGAACAAATATGTTTGTGTAAGAAACTAGAATATTGAATCGCTCATTTAGTTTATAGCCCAATCCAACTGCAATTCTGTTTTGATCAAAATAGTTGTTTCGAATTTCTTTGCCACTATTAATAAAAACTTCATCTGCAATTGAAAAATAAAAAGCTTTGTCCTCAACTTGTTTCTTGTTCAGAGCCACCTGAAAATTTAACTGATACCTAAAACGATTATTATAATTATAATCGTCAACTAACTCGCTCGATATTACCTTTTGAAAAAACCGCTGCTCTGCTCTTAAACGATGGCTCAGCTTTATACTTCCATATGTTTCACCGAACAATAATTGCTGCCAACTTCTCCCTTCTGGAAGAATATAATTAGTTGTATAGTGACTAAAATAAGCCACTCCAGTTGTTACTGAAACGTTCTTGTTAAAATGATATGTGATTCCAGGACGAACAAGGACTTGACTCCATTTATTCAACCACTCAGTTCGCCTGAAACCAAAATCAAAATATATGCTCCACTTATCATTCAACTTTGCTTTTGTAAAATCACCAAACCAAACAAGGTTGTTATGACTCACGTTTTTTTGAGCAAATGAAACAGTCGTAACAATCATTAAAAGAAATAAAAGAAAACACTTTTTCATTTAATTCAACAAGTATTTCCAATCAGTTAAACTTATAGGAAAAGATTCGTGTAACTTCACAACATCGCCAATAACAATAATTGCAGGGGCGCCTATCTTTTCTTCTTCCGCAATACTAACAATCGTTTCGATGGTTCCTAATGCAAGATTTTCAGTTGGCAATGATCCATTTTGAATAAGCGCAATGGCTGTATCACTTTTACCTTCTTTAATGAATACATCTGCTATTTCTTTCAGCTTGTTCAAGCCCATCAAAATAACAACCGTTGCTGTTGACTTTGCAGCAAGTTTAATATCCTCAGAAAGTTGTCCATTACTTTTTGTTCCGGTAATTACCCAAAAGCTTTCGCTCGTTCCTCTGTTAGTAACTGGAATTCCTTGAAGCTCCGGAACAGCTATGGAACTTGAAATTCCGGGCACCACTTCCGTTTCAATGTTAAACAGTTTTGCATGTGAGAGTTCTTCATATCCTCTTCCGAAGACAAAAGAATCACCACCTTTTAGACGAACCACGTGTCCGTGCGTAAAAGCAAAATCCACAATCAATGAATTAATTTGTTCTTGTGTGTATGCATGGTTATTGTTTCGTTTCCCAACATAAATTTTTAATGTTCCTTTAGGAGCATATTTCAACAATTCAGGATTTACCAATGCATCATATAAAATTACATCTGCGGAGCCAATCGCTTCAACGCCTTTAACTGTAATTAAATCAATATCTCCAGGGCCTGCACCTACAAGAGTTAATTTCGGGATAATATTATTTTTTGTGCTCATTTTGTTTATGTTTTTTTGTCGACTTAATTGAGTCGAGTTTGTTATTTTGAATTTGTCTGGTTGTCACTTTAAAAAAATTGTCATACCAACAACTTCCAAATTTTATATGATGTTTAAATTGTGTTTTCATTTCTTTCATGTTTATCGTTACCTTGTCTTCGACTCCGCTCAGACTGACGGTTGGGTGGATCTGCTCACCATCGAGTCGTCACACTGTGCGTAGTCGAAGTGTTCTTTATTGCAACTGCATTTCTCTTAATGCACTTGCTTGTTTAATAAATTCTTTTGCATCATTTAAATACGTCTCCGCGAATTGCTTTGTTGGTTCATTTTTGTTTATCTGTAAAACAAACTCTCTAAACGTGCCACTTACGTTGATTTCATTAATATCAACAAAGTGTTTGTCAAAATCATTGATGATATCGTTCTGTGTATTTGTTTTTAAACTTTTTCCCAACAACAAAGCTTTTGCTCCACTAATAATTGTTGCATAACTGTGATAAATACTATCTGCAAATAAATTTTCGTTAAACGAATTTTCTGCCCAATCCAATTTTTCTTCTGCTTCAAAAATCAATGTCGCAACCAAATCAATCATCACTCCGGCACACTCTCCTACTCCAATCTCTGTTTTAAATTCCTCTGTATGCCCCCAATCCAAATACTCTTCAGGCAACAATGTGCTGTTATCGGCATGTGGTTTTAATAATTGATAGAAATAATCTTTCCCCTGTTTATCGTAATAATTATTGAAATATTCACCTTCAACTGCATTTTTTTCAAAATCAACAAGCAGTGTTCTCAATACTGCCGGACCACGTTTGCTAGGCACTTTGATAATTTTATCAGAAATTCTTCCTTCACCGTTTCCAACAATTCCACCCCCTAAAACCAGTTGTAATGCAGGAACCACAGCTGTTCCGTTTTTAAAAGAACTTCCGTGAAATCCTATTTGTGCCAGACTATGTTGTCCACAAGAATTCATACATCCACTGATTTTAATTTTGATGTCATTATTAAAAAGCAATTCCGGAAATTCTTCTTTCACTACTCTTTCCAATTCTTTTGTTATTCCTGTGCTACTTGATATTCCTAAGTTACACGTGTCAGTACCTGGACAAGCAGTTATATCTCCAACGCTATCAAATCCGGGTTCTGCTAATCCTAATTTATCTAATGACTTGAACAAAGCCGGCAAAGCTTCTTTGGAAACAAATTTCAACAACAAACCTTGATTTACCGTTACGCGTATGTCGTCTGCGGCATACGTATTAACTAAACTAACTAATTCTCGTGCGGTTTGTGAACTTAAGTTCCCTAACAAAACTTTTATGTTCACACCATAGAAGCCTTGCTGCTTTTGTTCAAATACATTACTAATAATCCAATCTTGATATTTCTTATTGTCACTTATTTTAAATGTGGTGAAGGATGTTCCAAGCGTATTTTGTTTCAAAGGAACAGCATCGTAATTAATTGGAAACGATGAATAGCCCAATGCTAAACGTTCTTCAGCCACTAATCTTAATACTTCTACTATTCCAATTTTATTCACTAAATATTTTATTCTTGCTTTGTGACGGCTTGCACGTTCACCATGTCTATCAAAAACACGGATCAATGCTTCCGTAAATGGAACAATTTGATCTTCTTCCAAAAATTCAAATGCCGTTTTTGCTAAAAAGGGTTGTGCTCCTAATCCTCCGCCAACAAGCACTTTAAAACCTCTAGTGATTTTACCCTCTACAATTTTCACTTTAGGAATAAATCCTAAATCGTGCATAAAAGTGTAAGCAGTATCATCATCGTTGGATGAAAAAGCAAATTTTAATTTTCTTCCAAGTTCTTGCCCGAATGGTTTACGTAAAAAATATTTAAACAATTCCTGAGCATACGGAGAAACATCAAAAGGTTCTTTCGGGTCTATGCCCGCTACTGCAGACGCAGTGATGTTACGGACTGTATTGCCACAAGCTTCACGCAAAGTAATATCATCTTGCTCCAGCTTTGCCCACAATTCCGGAGTTTTATCTAGACTCACATAATGGATCTGAACATCCTGACGGGTAGTTAAATGCAAATTACCATTTGAATATTCATCTGATATGTCTGCAATTCGCAACAATTGTTTGCCCGTTACTTTGCCAAAAGGAAGTTTAATTCGAATCATCTGAACGCCTTGCTGACGTTGCCCGTAAACACCTCTAGCCAATCTTAAAGAACGAAATTTTTCTTCATTCAATGTTCCTTCACGAAATGCGCGAATCTTTTGTTCTAATTCAATTATGTCTTTTTCAACTAATGGATTTTCTATTTCTGTCTGAAAACTTTGCATGTTCTTATTTTATTTTTTTAGTTACTGAGATCCCGACTTTTGTCGGGATAAATGCGACTAATTTTCAATAAGTCGCATTAAAAAGCCCTTCTACATTTCTGCGGAAGGGCTCTTCATATCTTGCTTCTTGTTTTATCTTTTACAATAGTGCAAAGCTGTTGCCTTCCGCATTCGCAGATACATCATACAACACATACACATTGTAAATAAGTTCAAAGTAAAAAGTTCAAAGATTAAAGTTGTCATTGTTTTTATTTTATAGCCGTCTCTTTAAAGAAACGGAAAATTAAAAAGGCTTCCCGTTTTCGGAAAGCCTTTTAAATGTTATTTAAAATATATGTTTTTTACAACAGGCTTTCCATAATTACGCACACATCATACAGCACATCATTGGGCTGTTTGAAGAAGTTAACGTATATGTAAAGTTGTTTTTCATTGTTTCTTATTGCGATGCAAATATATGACGCTAATTTTTAAGTTTCCAAATTTATTTTTGTTTATTTTATATTTCCCTTTATTAGTAGTGCTTTCAGAGGCAATAATACTGAATGAAAGCAAGACGCACATCCTTGTGGTCACGATTATAATATTTACTATTTGTAGGTTTCTAATTATATATACTTTTTATATATAATATTGTTAATCAGTTATTTAAACACATGTTATTTTCTGAATTTCATTTCATTTTATGTCTCAAAATAGGGTAAAATTGCTCTTTTTATACTATTTCATTATGTAGATATCTAATTTTATATTAAATTTGATTAATTAATTGCTTTTCAATATTTTATGATATTAAAACAATCTATTTTTGACTTAATGAAGTCGCTTTCCGGTTCAGAGAAGAGATACATCAAATTATCGACTGAATTCCGAGAAGACAGTAATTATACGCGTCTGTTTGATTGTTATGACCGCATGCGAAGCTATAATGACGCAGTTATTAAAAAAGAATTTAAAGGAGAAGCTGTTTTAAATCAAATTCATGTGGCTGAAAACTACCTGTACAAAGCCATTTTGAAGTGTTTGAGAAATTATCACTCTGAAAGCAGCATCGAATTTGAAATAAAAAATCAACTGAACGATGTGGAAGTATTGTATCGGAAAGGGCTGTATCAACAGTGCAGAAACACTTTAAACCACATCGAAAAAATTGCATTGAAGTACGAAAATCATTTTGTGCTCATTGAAGTTTACAATTGGTACAGCGAACTCCGTCAGGTAATGGCTGATAACAAGTCGTTTCCCGACCACATAACTGTTTTTCAAAATGAGTTGAACAGTTTGAATGCTCACAAAAACACAATTGAGTACAAAAAAATTTCCAGCGATTTGTTTTTCAATATGAGAAGCGAAGGAATGTATCGCGATAAAGATCAGATGCGTGAAATAGAAAAAATTGTTCTCTCATCCTTATTACAATCAGAAGCAAAAGCTACTACATTTCGCTCCAAACTGAGCTTTTATCAGCTACATGGCGTTTATCAAACATTGAAGGGCGATATTGAAAAAGCAATCTCCTTTCAACAAAAAGTAGTTTCGCTATTAGAAGCAAATCCACATCAGATACAAAAGAAACCGCTTTTTTATTTAATCTCGATGAACAATTTAGCAATCGGATTAACTAAACTTAAATTATATCATGACGCAATTCGCACTATTCAAAAATTAAGGGCTTCAACAAAAACATTCAATATAAAAAACAGCATCGATTGGCAAACAAAATTATTTACCATCACTCATTCTCTGGAGCTGGATGTTTACATTAAGTCCGATGATTTTACAAAAGGGATAGCCCTAATTCCGCAAATACAGAGCGAATCAGAGCGACTCGAAAAACATGTTAGTCCGGTTCACGAGTTGCAATTCAATTTTGCTTTTGCTCGTTTATTACATGCAAACAAAAATTATAAAGAATCGTTGCGTTGGGTAAATAAATTATTGAACAACCCAAACAAAGAAGTCCGTGCAGATATTTATTGTTGTGCAAGAATGCTTCAGATTATTATTTATTACGAAACCAAAGATTGGGAAACGCTTCCGTATGCAATTATAAACACCACACGTTACTTAAAATCTACAAAAAAGCTTTATCGTGCAGAAGCAGCTCTGTTGGCTGTTATGCGGAGGTTAGATGATGTAGAAAAACCAAAAGAATTGCAACAACTGAAAAAGTTAAAAACGGCTTTTGATGAAATTTTTACAGATAATTTAGAAAAAAACTTGTTGGATAATTTCGATTTCTCGAGTTGGGTAAATGATAAAATAAAATTGCTAATCCCTGAAGGGGGTTGATTGTGATTTAAATAATATGGTTGGCTTTATTGTTTTACTATTTGATTTACAAACACTCCTTCTTCGGTTTGAAGTGAAATAAAATACATTCCGTTTGGAAAGCCGCTCAAGTCCAGTAAATTAGTGTCATTTACCAATTTTTGTGAAAATACTTTTTCTCCAATTGTATTAAACACAAACAAATTTCCTTTGGCTTGTATTGAATACATTCCGTTTGATGGATTAGGAAAAATGTTAATCGAATTTTGACTCCCTAACTCAATTATATTTACAGTCAAGGTGCCACACTCATCGCCTCCCTTTTTATAGTATACCAGGTTATAATGTTCAGATGCAGGACCTCCAATGCCAACAATTCTATTAAAGTATAATCCACCGCAACCTGCAACCACATAATGTTCATTTTGATTATACTCTCCAGCCCCATTTGGGAAAGACCTTGTAGTCATTTTCCATGTGTTTTTATTACAAAAATCAAGATAAATAGTATCCTGCAAAACAATTGGGAATGGCTGCATATTAACAGCAGAAGTTAAATTGGTATAGTTTTCATAAATAGTGTCAACAACAGTTTGTCCTGGACATGGTCCACAAAGCGGTGGGTCATAAACAGTCCGCTTAAAGGAGTAGAAAACAGTATCTAAAGAAGATGAATAATTTTTCGTCAAAACCTCTTTGGTAACATATTGTGGCAATAATGTACTCATGCCGGTGCCATAAGAATATGTTTGAAAAACATCTCCAATATTATAATCATAAACAGCACCATTGGTGAGCGAAGTTTGCGATGACCCTGAAAAAAACAGGATGCAAAAAAATACTACTAGTTTGACTTTCATGATTAAAATTTGTTTTAGGTAATATTACTTAATCACCACTTTCCCAATACCAATAACACTTTCGGAAGTATATATCTTATAGAAATAAATTCCGTTTTCTAATCCGTTTCTGGAAATTTCAAACTGTTTTTCAGAAATTCCGTTTTTTGATTTTACTTTTTTACCTAAAACGTCTGTTAATTCAAAAGAATAAACTTCATTTGAGTTCACGGTAAAGATTGTTGACTCATTAAAAGGATTTGGAGCAACTTTTACATTGTCTGTAGCTATAGCATTTGCAATGCCTGTAGCCACACTATAAAAAGTTGGTACATCATACACAACTAATTGCATCGTTCCACTTGAGCGATTCAATGAATCTGCAGAAATTAAAGAGTCACAAAACATATCTGTGCATCCGGATCCGTTATCAATACTTAAACAAAGTAAATACGGACCAGTACTTGCATAAACATGTGAAGGAGTTGCTAAAGTTGAAGTTGTGCCATCACCAAAATCCCATAAATAGCTTAAAGTAGCTCCATACGATAAATTGTAAACGTAATGTGCATTTGGATCAGGATTGATTGTATCATCCGCAATATTGAAAAGTGCATTGCAAGGATCCAAAACTCCTGTAACGGTAACCGATTGACAAAGTGTATCAGCACCACATAAAAAATTGGATGCAATTAAACAAACATTATAGGTTCCCGCAAGTGCATATGTGTGTGTAGGACTTGCCATAGTTGAAACAGCACCATCACCGAAATCCCAGGCATAAGAGTTCCCTGCTCCTGTTGAAGTATTGTATCCTAAAAAGTTGTACGCATTGGTTGAATCAGGAACCATTGTGAAGTTGGCAATTAAATCGCTTGCAGAATATATTGTTGTTGAATCAGTAGTGGTACATCCTGCCATATCTGTAATAGTTACGGAATAGGTCCCTGCGCATAAAGATGTTGCTGTTGCTGTTGTTTGAGCCATTGGGTCGCTCCATAAATATATGTATGGCATAGTTCCGCCAGCTGGTGAAGTAGTTGCTGTTCCATCACATGAAACACAACCCGTTGCATTTACAGAAGTTGTTGTTGTTGTTATTGATGGGTTCACAATAACTGTTGTTGTTGCAGTTGCTGTACATCCGGATAGCATTGCCGTTACTGTATAACTTGTGGTTGTTGAAGGGCAAGATATCGGATTTGCTATTGTTGTGCTGCTTAAGCCTGTAGCAGGGGTCCATACAAAAGCAGATCCACCCGTTGCTGTTGCTGTAAGACCAACACAAGTCCCCGGACAAACATCATAAGGTGTAGGAACGGTGATTGTTGGGCTTGGGTTTACAGTCACAGTTGAAACTGCTGTGGCTGTACATCCTGCAGATGTTCCAGTAACCGTATAACTTGTTGTTGTTGCTGGAGAAACATTTATAGTTGCTGTTGCCGCTCCTGTGCTCCATAGATAAGTGCTTGCTCCACCTCCTGTTAACGTTGCTGTTAATCCTGCACAAATTGTTGGTGAGTTTGCCGTAACAACCGGTATAGGATTTACTGTAACTGTTGAAGAGCCCATTGCAACACATCCGTTTGCGTCAGTAACAGTAACTGTATAGGTTGTTGTTGTTGCTGGACAAGCGCTTGGACTTGGGCCAAATAAACCACCCGTCCAACTATAAGTGTATGGAGGAGTTCCACCACTTGCAAGTGGAGAAAGGGTTGTACACGAACCAGAACATATTGTTGCTCCACCCAAGCCAACTGTTAAAAGTGGCGGTTCTGTTATAGTAACATTCGCATTAGCAGTAGACATATCACTATTATCCGTACAGGTTACTACATAAGTTCCTGGACATAGACCACTAATTGAAGCTGTTGTAGCTGAAATAGGAGACCAACTATAAGTAAACGGACCAACACCTCCGCTAACAGAAGCTGTTGCTGAACCATCACAAATACCATAACATGTTACGTTTGTTTGAGTAATTGTAACAACGTGTCCCGCGGCAAAAACGGATGCGCTAAAAAATAATGCGACAAAAAGAGAGTAGATTTTTTTCATTGGGAGTAGCTTAATTTAATTGAACAATGTTAGTTTAATAAGTTTTATTTATTTAGAAATAATAGAAAGTGTTTCAGTCTTTCTTTGTAGATGAAAATAGTTACTATTTAGTTGCATCATGAATTACATTGATATTCTTCTTTGCATTCCACTTATTTGGGGACTTTATAAAGGTTTTACGAAAGGTCTTGTAATTGAGGCTGCTACGTTGGTAGCTTTCGGATTAGGGGTTTGGTGCGGAATTACATTTTCGGATTATATTGCTCAAAAATTGACCGAGAATTTTGATTGGCATTCTCCTTATTTGCCAATCATTTCATTTGCATGTGTTTTTTTACTCATCATCGCCTTTGTTTTTCTGGTTGCAAAAATGATCCAGAAAATGGTGGATGGTGTTGCATTAAGTGCTCTAAACAAGATTGGTGGCATGGTCTTCGGAGCACTAAAATTTGCTTTGATGATGAGTGTTGTAATTTTTATGATCGATGCAATTGAAGAAAGTTATCCGATGATTTCTTTTAAAACAAAAGAAGAGTCACTACTCTACAGACCGGTTGGAAAAATTGCACCAACACTTATTCCGGCATTGGATAAAAGTAAAGTAGCCGCAATGATGCCGAAAGCGGAGGATATGAAGGTTGAGATTGAAGTTGATCCTGCCAGCTTGTTGGATACAGCTAAAGTGGATGTGAATGTGAAGTTGAAGGACAAACAATGATTCGCGTCATCCCCCTTCGCCCCCTTCAAAGGGGGACAAAAAAAGACTTGCAACAATCGCTACAAGTCTCCGAACTCCAAACTCCTGACTCCAAACTACCCAGCCAACGCTTCTGCTCCGCCTACAATCTCCAATATTTCGTTTGTGATAGCTGCCTGACGTGCTTTGTTGTATGTTAATTTCAACTCTTTAATCAATGCTCCTGCGTTATCTGTTGCTTTGTGCATTGATGTCATACGGGCTCCGTGCTCTGCAGCGTGTGAATCTAATAATGCTTTAAACAATTGTGTTTTTAATGAACGAGGAATTAAATCAGCAACGATAAATTCTTTACTTGGTTCAAAAATATATTCTCCAGATTGTTTTTTTTCAGTTGCAGGTGGCGCCTGAACTGGTAAGTATTGTTCTGTTGTAGTGATTTGTACCGCGGCATTTTTAAATTGATTGTAGATTAATTCTACTTTATCAAATTGTCCGTCAGCAAAAACTTGCATAATTTTTTCTGCAACTGGCGCTACATTCACAAATGTTAATGCATCATATAGTTCGTTTAATCCGCGAGGCATATCTGAACCAATGATTCCGTATTCTGTTTTCTTAAAGTAATCGTTTGCTTTTTTACCGATACATAACACACTTACATTCGCTCCTTTGTAATCTTCACGAGCCAATTTGCTGGCTGCTTTCAAAACGTTTGCATTAAATCCACCACACAATCCACGGTTTGATGTAATTACAACCAACAACACATTTTTAATCGGACGTTGTTTTGAATATTGTCCATCTGAACTATCCAAACTTGCACTTAAGTTTTCTAAAATTTCTTTCAACTTACTTGCATATGGGCGCATTTGTGTGATTGCATCCTGAGCTCTACGCAACTTAGCCGCACTCACCATTTTCATAGCGCTTGTGATTTGTTGTGTTGAACTTACAGATACTATTCGGTTACGAACCTCTTTTAAATTTGCCATTTTATTAGATGTTAGATATAAGATATGAGATATGAGAAAAAAGTCTCACGTCTCAAATCTATAATCTCAATTCTTATTTATAGTTTGCAGATAAATCTTTTGCTACTGCTTCCAACACGTTTGTGATTTCGTCAGTGAATTTTCCTGCTTTTAAATCGTTCAAAATATTTTTGTGTTTTGCTTCTAAGAATGCAACATATTCTGCTTCAAATTCTTTTACTTTATTTACAGGAACGTTACGCAATAAACCTTTTGTTCCACAGTAAATAATTGCAATTTGTTGCTCAACACGTGCCGGAGAAAATTGTGCTTGTTTCAAAATTTCCACGTTACGTGCACCTTTATCCAATACTGATTTTGTAGCAGCATCTAAGTCAGAACCAAATTTAGAGAAAGCCTCTAATTCACGGTACTGTGCTTGATCCAACTTCAATGTACCAGCAACTTTTTTCATGGATTTAATTTGAGCGTTACCACCCACACGTGATACAGAAATACCTACGTTGATTGCTGGACGAACACCCGAGTTAAACAAGTTCAACTCCAAGAAAATTTGTCCATCCGTAATCGAAATTACGTTTGTTGGAATGTATGCAGAAACGTCACCCGCTTGTGTTTCAATGATTGGTAAAGCTGTTAATGATCCACCGCCTTTTACGATATCTTTAATAGAATCCGGTAAGTCGTTCATGTTTTTAGCGATGTCGTCATTCGAGTTAATCTTCGCAGCACGCTCTAATAAACGGCTGTGTAAGTAGAATACGTCACCAGGGTAAGCCTCACGTCCTGGAGGTCTACGCAATAACAAAGAAACCTCACGGTAAGCAACCGCTTGTTTTGATAAATCATCATAAACAATTAAAGCTGGTTTTCCACAATCACGGAAAAACTCACCAATTGCTGCACCTGCGAAAGGAGCGTAGAATTGCATTGGAGCTGGATCAGATGCTGTTGCTGCTACAATTACTGTATAAGCCATTGCACCGTTCTCTTCCAATACACGTTGAATATTCGCTACAGTCGAACCTTTTTGTCCGATTGCAACATAAATACAAAATACCGGTTGACCAGCTTCGTAAAATTCTTTTTGATTAATAATCGTATCAATCGCAACCGCAGTTTTACCTGTTTGACGGTCACCAATAATTAACTCACGTTGTCCACGACCGATAGGAATCATCGCATCAATCGCTTTTAATCCTGTTTGTAATGGCTCCGTAACCGGCTGACGGTAGATAACACCTGGTGCTTTACGCTCCAAAGGCATTTCATATAGTTTACCTGTGATTGGTCCTTTTCCATCAATTGGATTTCCCATTGTATCAACAACACGGCCTAACATTCCTTCACCAACTTGTAGCGAAGCAATTTTACCGGTACGTTTTACAACATCACCTTCTTTAATATCATTTGATGAACCTAAAGTTACAGCTCCAACGTTGTCTTCTTCCAAGTTCAATACAATTCCTTTTAATCCACTAGCGAATTCGATCAACTCACCTGATTGAACCTTTGAAAGTCCGTAGATACGAGCGATACCATCACCTACTTGCAATACAGTTCCTACTTCTTCTAATTCCTGCTCCGATTTGAAACCTGATAATTGCTGTCTTAAGATTGCAGATACTTCTGCCGGTTTTACTTCTGCCATTGTTTTATTTATTTGTCTGTTAAAATTCTTTTATAAATGGGTTTTCGTTAAAGCTGCGTTTCAATAAATTTAATTTACGTGCGATACTTGCATCTACTTGTTTATCTCCAACACGTAAAACAAATCCACCGATAATATTTTTGTCGATTTTTTCTTCCAATACTACTTCACTTGCACTTGCTCCTTTTACAATCTCCATTACTTTTTTGCGTGTAGTATCATCTAGTCCGCTTGCAGAAGTAACCACTGCAGTTAAAATTTTCTTTTTCTCTTTGTATTGATTCACAAATTCAGTCGCAATTTCTGCCAAATAGATTTCTCTTTTTTTAGCAGTAATCAAATGAACATATGCATCAGTAATCTTATTTAATTTTCCGCCAAACACTTCTTTTAAAACAACTTGTTTTTTATCTGTTTTAATAAGCGGAGATTTTAAGAATGTTACAAAATCGTGATTTGATTTACATAAATCAGCGATTGTTTTCATATCACTATACGCTTTTTCCAATGACCCTTGTTCTGTTGAAAGGTCGATGAATGATTTTGCGTATCGTGATGCTACTCTTGTTCCTTGCATGTTAGTTTAAGTTAACGTCTTTTAATAACGTGTTCACTAAAGTTTTTTGTTTTTCGTCAGAAGATAATTCTGATTTCAAAATCTTTTCTGCAATCTCAATCGATAATGTTGCAACTTGATTTTTCAATTCAGTGATTGCCGCCATTTTTTCGTTTTGAATATTTTCGCGCGCGATGGTCAACAATCTTTCTCCTTCTTTTGTTGCAATTCCTTTTGCTTCAGAAATCATTTTCTCTCTGATTTCGCGTGCATCTTTCAACAATTGATCGCGCTCGTTTCTTGCATCAGCCAAAATTTTCTCGTTGTTTGATTGCAAGGCTTTCATTTCTTCTTTTGCTTTTTCAGCTGCATCCAAAGCATTTTGAATAGATGCTTCTCTTTCGTGCAACATATTCAAGATTGGCTTCCAAGCGAATTTTTTAAGGATAAGTAAAATAATCCCGAAAGAAATACACATCCAAAAAATAAGACCAAATTCCGGTTTAACTAATTCCATGTTTTACAAATTATAAATGATGAATTATATATTATAAATTTTTGATTCGTTTAAAAATCAGTACTGCAACCAACCGTTGCAATACTGATAATTTGTTTTCGGATTAACGTAAGAAAATTACAAGAAGTCCGATTACCATTGCGAAGAAAGCAGCACCTTCAACAAGAGCAGCCGTCAAAATCATGTTTGAACGGATGTCGTTGATAGCCTCTGGTTGACGAGCGATAGATTCTAACGCTGATCCACCAATACGGCCGATACCTACTCCTGCACCTACTGCAGCTAAACCAGCACCTAAACCAGCGATACCGTAACCGATACCAACGTTTTGTCCTGAAGCAGCTACATCTAATAAAATTGATGATAACATAGTGTTTTGTTTTTTTTCTCCTCTGATTTAATAAGCTGCCAAAGGAATTCAGCTTTAATATTTTTGACTAAAAATTTCTATCGTGATCGTGATCATCGTGTGGGTTGTGCTTGTCGTGCCCTTCATCAATTGCAGAACCGAAATACATCGCTGCTAATAATGTGAACACGTATGCTTGTAAAAAGCAAACCAACAATTCTAACATTCCCATAAAAATGGTGAATGCAACTGAAAATACTCCAACACCCCAACCTAATCCTGTATTCATTTCAGCAAAAATGAAAATCAAACTGAAGAATGACAATGCAATGATGTGACCTGCTAACATGTTTGCAAACAATCGTATCATCAATACAAATGGCTTCAAAAACATTCCGAAAATTTCAATTGGAGTTAGCAATACCAACACCCCGATTGGAACCCCAGGCATTGCAAAAATATGTTGCCAATAATGTTTGTTTGCAGTAACAACAGTGATGATAAATACAACTGCCGCTAACACCATTCCTATTGCTATGTTACCTGTAACGTTAGCGCCTCCTGGAATAATTGGAATTAATCCTAACAAGTTGTTAATCCAAATAAAGAAAAACACTGTCAATAAAAAAGGCATGTATTTGTGGTATCTTTTTTCTCCAATTGCTGATTTAGCAATATCATCTCTAACGAAAATAATCAAAGGCTCCAACAAGCCTTGCATTCCTTTTGGAGCTTGTCCGGGATTGCGCTTGTACATTTTTGCAGCAGTAATAAACATCCAAAGCATCAACCCAAAACTCACAAACATTGCCAATACATTTTTTGTAATTGAAATGTCCCAAAGTCCGTTTGTCACCTCTTCGTTCACTGTTGAGTGGTGTGCATCCACTTGCTCCATTTCATCAACAGCAACAATGTGATTTTTTTCTAATTTATAACCATTATATGTTTTGTGACCGTGTTCAAATTTGTTAGAAAGAAAAATAGAAAGACCTCGTTGAGAAGAGTAAAGAATAACAGGAAGTGGAAGTGAAATGGAGTGTTCGCCTTCTCCGGCAATATGCCAATCGTGAGCATCTGTAATGTGTCCGATGATTAATTCACCTGCATTAAACTTATCGCTTTTTTGCTCATGCTTGTCATGATTTTCTGCAGGAGTTGCTTCAGATTTATAGTCTTTTTCTTGAGGTTCGTAAGCAAGTACCGAAAGGCTGGTAAAAAGCAGTACAAAAAGAAGTAAAAAATGCTTGAAAATATTGATTTTATTCGCCATTACACAATATACGTTACACTGTTTTTCAAATTCGGGTGCAAATCTAGAAAATTAAACCCGACATATAAAATAAAAAACACCTTTTTTTATATGATTTCTATCAATAGGAAAATGGGCATTATAAAGTGAAGAAAATGGGCGACAAAATTTTTATTTTTTGAAATGTCGCATAAGCGTAACTACCTCAAATCCACTATAAAAAAAGTAGGTAATCAGAAAACATACAATGAAGCCTTGAGCGGTTTCACGGTTGGATAATCCATAAGCTAAAATTATGATTAAATAAACGAATAATTTCATGGCTGTCATACCCATAAAATAGGTCACAAATTTTTTAGGGTCTTGAGCAGCGGCTCTAACCAAAATAATATGAATTAAAGCTGTTGTGATGATGAAAAAAAGCAAAATGACCCAATATATTTTGGTTTGGAAGCTTACAGATGCAAAATGTTGCCAGGCGAGTAAAAGCCCTAGAATAACAACTGAAAATATAGTGAGCTTAATAAAAAAAGGACGGAAGGTTGAGAGCATTTTTATTTCTTAATGAAGTCTTTTATAAAAACATAAATGGCCATAAAAACAGAGGCCATTGCTAAAACAAGCGTAAATATTGGGAATTTTAATGCGAGCCATTCATCCAGCTTAACACCACCATAGGTTCCTGCACCCATAATAGCGGCCATTTTTATTCCCATACCGGAATATTTCAAATAAATATTAGGCTGTTTGTTCGGAAAGTTTGGTTTGGGCTTGTTCTGTTCTTTCACCTTTTATGTCTTTAATTACTCCACCCATGCTACAAGTTCCTGTAAAAGTAGCCCCCGGTTCAATCGCTATTTTGTTGGTGATAATATCTCCCGATAATTTTGAAGATGCTTTTAAAGCCAATAGTTCAGCCACACCAATTTTTCCTTTGATAGTTCCTGAAATGTCGGCATTCTGACAAATAATTTCGCCTTCAACAAAACCTGAAACACCAATAACCAGCTTCCCTTTTACATTTATTGAACCTGTTAATGATCCATCAATGCGCATATCGCCATTAGTAGTAATATCTCCTTCAATAGTAGTTCCAGCACCAATCAAATTAACTGATTGGCTGTCTGATTCGTTATTTTTTGCCATTTTATTGAACATTTTAATGCTTTTTGCCTCTTTTTTGCGTAAAACTAGTCATTTTTCATCAAAAACACCAATTTATTTGAAGTTTTGAGTAAAAAACTGCTCATATTCAACTATGTTTTTGTCCTTATAAAAAATGGTATAGTTTTCAGCTGATATAACAAATGTCTGATAGCTTCCTTTTTCTAAATCTACAAACAGCTCCTTTTTTGCAGAAAGCGCATCAAAATAATTCATCGCTTTATCTTTCCCTTCAAATGTTTTCACATTCACCATTTGATGTGTAATGTCTAAAAATACACTTGAAATAGAAATGTCGGCTGTACTAAACATTTGAGTATTAAAATCAGAAAGCTTGGTTTTAAATTTATTCAAATCGCCTTTCCCGTTTTCTACAATAACTAAACAATAATATTCTCCGTCTTCTTTAAAAATAAACTTTACCGGATCTTTTGGAGTTGTTGAATTAGTTGTAGAATCAACTGTTGTAATAGTAGTAGGATTTTTTTGTTGTTTTATCATGTCCAACATTTCCTGAGCTTTTTCTTTAACAGGATCTTTCGGATATTTTACGGTTACTTGTGTTAATGCATTTTCAAATGCTGTAATGTCTTGCGTTCTTCCTATACAAAGTGCCTTTAAAAAAGTAAACTGAGGCATTAAATTACTCTTAGAATACAACGAATCGGCACGCATACAATTTTGATATGCCTGATTGTAATCTGCTGCAGTATATAACTGATATGTTTCTGTATAAAACTTTTCTACCTGGCTTTTGCTAGCTGCAATATCTGCTGCATAACTAGGATTTCTGATAATGGTTGCATAATCCGAATCGGGGTAATCTTTTAATAATAAATCTTTATAGTAATCCGATTTCGGCTGGTTGTTCATCGATAAGTAAATCCGATAAAGCTGATAGTAAGATGTCAGCTTGTATTTATTTTCCGGGAAACGCTGCAACAATTCTTCGAATGATTCAACCGATTTTTGATTGTTCAACAATTGCTCTTTATAAATTGAACCAACATTATAATATGCTTCTACAATTTTCATGTTCGATTTTGCAAAAGCATCAGGAGTTAAAGGAATATTTTTTAAGTAATAATTTTTATCTTTTTTGTTTTTTGTTTTGGAACCAAGTGAAGTGCCACCATTCAATGTTTGAGCAGAATCGCTAATATCGTTTACTCCTTCATCCACAATAGCCCCCACAACATCTTTTTCGCTTCGTCTCCAATTGTCTTCCAGTTTACGACTTCCCCACTTTTTAGTAAATGCTCCTGCACCAAAACTAACCGTTGCGGGATTGTAAAAATACCAAGCACTCGAACCGGCATTTGCATTCTCATTTGTTGTTGGTGTTACATTGTTTTGTGCGTTTGTTAATTGAAATAATCGTTCTTCTTCTTTTCGTTTTTCCTCCTCTTCAATTTTTGTAATCATGTTTTCAATTGTCTTCTCTCTTTCTACTTCACTCATTTTCCCTAATCGTTGTAAACTGTCTTCCAGAACAATCACATTTAAATTTACAACCAATGCTGTTAAACTTTTTTTCTTTTCATCAATCACTGCATAATCCAGATAATCTTTTGGTAAAAAAGTCATGGTGCTATCATAATTGGCCTGAGCATTTTTATAATCCGGTTTGTCAAAATAAATATCTGCTCGCTTTAAATAAGAAAGCGCCTTTTGTGTATTGTTTGAAGTGCTTGCTTTAATTGATTTAGAAAGATAAGTAAGTGCAAGCGGAACATCGTTCTCTTTCACTGCAATATCTGCTAAAGCATAATAAATCTGGTCCTGGAATTCAATGTTCTTATCATCGCGCAACATTTTGTTCAATTGCTTTTTAATGATTTTACTTCCTCCTTCACTAATGTCATACAACTTCGCACGATTGATTTGTGCATTAAATGCCATATCATAAGAAGGATGAAGTCCGGGAACCAAAGAATAATACTGAGAAGCTTTTTTGTTGTCGCCCAACTTTTCATATACCTGAGCAAGCACATAAGTGTATCGGGCTTTGGTAGTTTTTTTACGTGTTAAAGCAATTGCTTTTAAAAGATGTTTTATGGAAGCGTTATAATCTTCCCGTTTGATATAGTAATCTGCAGTAACCGCAGCTAACTCCCGTTGATAAGATCTGTCGTTAGGAAAATCTGTTGCATTTCTGATTTCATCCAAGCTCGCTTCTGTCAATGAATAGCTTCCAATTTCATTATTTGTTCGCATCATCCAAAGCATACCTGTATACTTTGCTTCCGGGTTAGGATAAATTTTTGAAACGTATTCAAACGCTTCTAATGCAGAAAATAAATCGCGTTTATAAAAATGCGCCTTGCCTATCAAAACATAATTTTCGTCAATCCATTTACAAGCATTCGGAATTTCTTTTTTAGATTTTCTTTCCGTGATGGTATGCCGCTGAATTACAACGGAAGATTTTTTAATTGTTTTATCGCAATCGCTGTAAAAGGTTTTGGAGGTTGTATTGTTGGTATAAATAAAAAGGGGAATAATTTTAGAAAAATCGTCTTTATGAACCTTTTCGATTTTTTTTACAGTTTCTTTAATGTTCTCATTGGAATAAAAATAACCATTAAAACGGGCCGTCATATTATGCCAGCCTCTATGCATAAAAGTATTTCTGTTTGTTTTGCAACTGTTTAAAAACAATGCAAGACAAACCAATAAAATTAAACCAAAATAGTAATTGTTCTTCCTTTTCATTCTTCTTTCGTGTTTCTACAGATAAAAACGGCTGAGTTCTAGCTCAGCACAACACTATATAACTGCAGAATGGCAAAAATATTTTATTTTTCTCTAAAAACGTCACAAATTACTAATTATTCCGCACCTGACAGCACAATTATTGCCCCTTTTAACCAAATTATTTTGCGATATTTGTGGCTTCTATGAGCGAACAAAAGGAAAATAAAAAGAGTTTTTTGCAGCGTTTGCGTCACCGTTACCGGTTGGTGGTAATGAATGACGATACGTTTGAAGAAAACTTCTCCCTGCGCCTTACTCCGCTGGGATTATTGATTTTGCTTAGCTCAGTGACGATTGTAATGGTGATGTTGGTGACTTCGCTTATTGCCTTTACGCCTCTTCGGGAATATATTCCCGGTTATGCCGATGTTGGAATGAGAAGAGAGTTAATCAACCTTGCGATGCGCTCCGATTCACTTGAACAAGCTCTTATTGAACAAAATATGTTCAATGAAAATATCACCAACGTTTTAAGCGGAAATATAAAATCCGACACAGCAGGAAACCGCCCCGATAAAAGCAAAGAATATGAAAAATTAAAACTCAACGCTTCCCAAAAAGAAGCATTGTTGAAACAGACTATTGAGTCGCAAGACAAGTACAGCTTAGCTTACGGAGCGGAAAGCAACAAAAACGGGATTAGCAATTTCTTCTTTTTTACTCCAATAAAAGGTGTTGTTTCAGAGCAATTTAAGAGCAAAGAGCGCCATTACGGAGTGGATATTGTTGGTCCGGAAAACGAACCTATCAAAGCAACTTTGGATGGAACCGTGATTTTAGCTACTTGGTCGTCAGAAACCGGTTACACAATAACAGTGCAGCATACAAACAATTTAATTTCGGTTTACAAACACAATTCCGTTCTTCTTAAAAAAGTGGGTGATTATGTAAAAGCCGGGGAAGCAATTGCAATTATTGGAAATTCGGGAGAACAAACAACCGGTCCGCATTTGCATTTTGAATTATGGTATAACGGAAGCGCTATTGATCCTCAGGGATATATGGTCTTCTAGAAATTATAAATGCTGAATTATAAATTATAAATTGTCAGAAAAAAACAACATAGCAATACTTGGTTCAACTGGTTCTATTGGGACACAGGCACTCGATGTTATTCGTGCTAACAAAGATGCTTTTTGTGTTGAGGTGTTAACAGGCAACGGAAATGCTGATTTGCTTATCAAACAAGCGATTGAGTTTGATCCGAATACAGTTGTTATTGCTGATGAAAGCAAGTATCAATATGTGAAAGACGCTTTGGCCTCTCACGACATTAAAGTTTTTGCAGGAAATAAAGCCATTGCCGAAGTGGTTCAAATGGATAGCATTGATACTGTATTGGCGGCTATTGTTGGTTATGCGGGATTGGAATCTACTTTGTCTGCAATAAATGCTGGGAAACAAATTGCTTTAGCGAATAAGGAAACATTGGTTGTTGCAGGTGATTTGGTTACAAAAATTGCAAAAGAAAAAGGCGTAAATCTTTATCCAGTAGATTCAGAACACTCTGCCATCTTTCAATGCTTGGCTGGTGAATTTCATAATCCAATCGAGAAAATTTATTTAACTGCTTCTGGCGGTCCGTTCAGAGGAAAAGACAAAACATTTTTAAGTACAGTAAAAAAAGAGCAGGCGCTAAAGCATCCGAATTGGGACATGGGCGCAAAAATTACCATCGACTCGGCATCATTGATGAATAAAGGCTTAGAGGTGATTGAAGCAAAGTGGTTGTTTGGTTTAAAACCCGAACAAATTGATGTGATTGTGCATCCGCAAAGTATTGTTCACTCCATTGTTCAGTTTACAGATGGGAGCATGAAAGCTCAAATGGGCTTGCCCGACATGAAATTGCCAATACAATATGCAATTGGTTATCCTAACAGAATGAAATCAACTTTTCCTCGTTTTGATTTTTTAACACACCCTCAACTTACCTTTGAGCCTGTGGATACAAAAACATTTCGTAACCTTGCATTAGCTTTTGAAGCGATGAACAAAGGTGGAAATGCTCCTTGTGTTTTGAATGCAGCAAATGAAATTGCGGTTGCAGCGTTCTTAAAAGATAAAATTGGATTTTTACAAATGAGTGATGTTGTAGAAAAATGTTTGCAAACCATTGCACACATTGCAAAACCAAGTTATGAGGATTATGTAGAAACGGATAAGGAAACAAGAAGAGTTGCAGAAAAATTAATTTAAGATTTAAAATAGCATACACAGATTCGTAAAATTCGTATTCATTAGTTATCCGTAACCATAAATGTTAGTACAAGTAGCACAGTTTATATTAAGCCTTTCCATCTTAATCGTATTGCACGAATTAGGACATTTTATTCCAGCCCGTATTTTCAAAACACGTGTCGAAAAATTTTATTTATTCTTTGATCCTTGGTTTTCTCTGTTCAAAGTAAAAAAAGGAGATACTGAATATGGTATCGGCTGGTTACCATTGGGCGGATATGTAAAAATATCCGGAATGATTGATGAGTCGATGGACAAAGAGCAAATGAAATTGCCACCGCAAGAGTGGGAGTTCCGCTCGAAACCAGCTTGGCAACGATTGATTATTATGGTAGGCGGAGTAACCGTAAATGTGATTTTGGGAATTTTAATTTATGCAATGGTTTTATTTGCCTGGGGCGAAGAATATCTTCCAACACAAAATGCGAAGTATGGAATTGCTTGTGATTCGCTTGCTTTAAAGATGGGATTAAAAGACGGAGATAAAATTCTTTCAGTTGAAAACAAACCTGTAGAAAGCTTTGGAAAAATTATCGGAGAAGTTGTTTTAGGACAAGTAAAAACAATTCAGGTGGAACGTGATGGACAAAAAATGGACATCAAGGTTTCAGACGATAACATTAGTGAAATGGTCAAAAACAGTAAAACTCCTTTCTTTAGTCCACGCATACCATGTGTTGTTGACTCTGTTGCACCTGGACTAGCTGCTGAAAAAAGAGGATTTAAAAAAGGCGATCAAATTATTTCTATTAATAATAAGCCAACACCTTTCTTTAATGAAGTAACAACAATATTACGGGCTAACCCATATACTGTTGCAAACATTGAAGTTTTGAGGGGAAATGATACTTTATTGTTGCGGACTCCAATTAATGGCGAAGGAACAATTGGTTTCATTACAGCTCCTATAAATAAATTTTTAACACTCGACACTCTTAACTATACCTTTTTTGAAGCCTTTCCTGCAGGAGTACAAAAAGCGAAAACTACTTTTGTAAACTACATCAAACAATTCTCTGTAATTTTTACTGTAGAAGACGCCTATCAGCAATTAGGCGGATTCGGAACTATAGCAAGTGCTTACAGTAAAGAATGGGACTGGGAAAATTTCTGGGGATTTACTGCGTTCTTAAGCATTGCATTGGCAATCATGAACATTTTGCCGATACCGGCATTAGATGGTGGACATGTAATGTTTTTGTTATATGAGGTAATTACACGCAGAAAACCGAACGAAAAATTTATGGAATATGCACAATATGTAGGCATGTTGTTGTTACTGGCATTGTTGTTGTTTGCAAATGGAAATGATGTTTTTAGATGGATTCAGGAAAAATTTTAGCTTAGCTGGAAAATGATTTCAATAAAAAAATATTTCTTTCTATTCGTTTTTGTTTTTTTCTCTGCAATTTCATTTGCTCAGGAAGGAACAAGAAACACTGAAACTCCTGGGAAAACAGTGAGCGGGAAAATTTGTTTGGTCCCATTCGAACCCAAATTATACATGAGTGAGATTGATAAAAAAATCAATGAGCAAACAAAATGGAACTGGGAAACCATTCGTGAAAATTTCAGATACCAACTAGATGTTCAATTAAAATTAAAACTTAAAAGCACACATTCTGTTCTTTCATTTTATGCCGATTCTGCAAAAATGTCGAAAGACTTAGATTATGTTTACAACTCAACTGGCTTGTCGTACGACCCTGTTGGAAAGCCTACAGAAGCAAAAACCGAAAGTAAAACAAAAACAGGTATTTCAAACGGACAAATTGCTGTGGAACAAAACAGTGATAAAAAATTTATGAATACCAAACTTACAAATGTTGAAGTGCTTTCATATCTGAATAAAAAATACTCAAGCGAATACTTTGTATTCATCAATCAATTGGATATTAAAAATGATATGAACTCTTATGATATCAATACAGATACTTATCAAAGAGAAATAACGGTTCATTATTCTATTTTAGATATTACGGGCAAAACAATAAATGCAGGAATTGCTACTTCTCGTTTTTCATCGAAAGAAAATAATCCAAAAAAAATTGTTTCACTTTGCTTCTCGCCTATCGCTACCTATATTGCTGCTAAGTATACAGCCATAGTAAATCCAAAGCCTGCTCCGCAAAAAAATTAAATTTATAGGGGTTCACGAATTAAAATTTTATTCCTATTCCCACTCTTGCTGAAAACATTTGCGGAATTGTATTCGCATTAAAATCGAATGTTTCTCTTTGTGCACTTGGCAATGAAGGATCTTCATTTTTTTCTTTTGCAAATTCTGTTTCTGAAAGACAAATAGGAATATTGAAATCCAAAAATAATTTTTGTTTAATAAAATAAGTGATTCTTGGCGTAACAAACATTTTCAATCCAATCGTTTGTTCCGACTTCGGGAATGATGAAGATATTCCGGGAAGAGAACTAAGTCTTTTGTAATAAGGACTCGCTGCGAATCCCAGAGAAGGCACCAGTTTTTTTTCTTTCTTTTTGTTGAACATTAATTGGAACTCATATCGTGCAGCAAAAATTGTTCTGCTGATATTTTCTTCATAAACAAGCACACTTGTTTTGATAGAATCGTTGTTCGCATGAGTTGTAAAAGCAGAGTTTTCCCATTCAAAATCTGTCAACTCTATTTCATGAAAATTATTTCTTTTCGTTTTCCATTGAACGGCAATTGTTGGATGAAAGAGTTTTAAACTATTTGTATGATCATGATAGTAATTATATTCTACAGGATTTGTATGTCTGAATTTATCCGTTTCATCATATCTTGCTAAGTTGTAAACTTTAATTGCAAAACGATAATCCATATTCGGATTTTGTGCTACAGCCACTTTAATAAAAAGTATTGCTACACTTGCTGTAATTATTTTTTTCATTTTATTTTTTTGTTGGTGAAGCTTTAGAACGACCCATATTTTATAAAATTGTCTGATAAAAAATATTGTTGATTTGCTGGCAACCATAAGATAAAAGCTACGTCATCCTATGCTTCAACAAGTTTTTATTCTGCGTTTTTGTCGGTTATAACATCTGTAAAACAGCCCTCAGCAAGGCTTTCCTTAATTTCGTCTAAAAAGCATATAAGAAGCCTTGTTTTTTATTAAATTTGTTACCCCAACAAAAAATGCTATGTCAGAAACATTAACAAAACAATCTTTTGGAATAGAAGCTGTTCTGAAAGAATTAGGAATTAAAGAAAATAACTACGGTGCATCTACCGGATTAAAACATACTTCCACAAAAGGGAAAAAAATCGATTCTTATTCTCCTGTCGATGGAAAATTAATTGGTAGCGTAAATGCCGCTACAGCAGACGATTATACCAACGTTATGAAAGCGGCTGATGAAGCTTTCAAAACCTGGAGATTAATGCCTGCTCCTAAACGTGGAGAAATAGTTCGTCAGATGGGTGATCAATTGCGTAAATATAAAGAGCCTCTTGGAAAATTGGTTTCCTACGAAATGGGAAAAAGTTTACAAGAAGGATTAGGAGAAGTTCAGGAAATGATTGACATCTGTGATTTCGCAGTTGGATTATCTCGTCAGCTATACGGATTAACTATGCACAGCGAACGCCCGATGCACCGCATGTACGAGCAATGGCATCCGTTTGGTGTTGTAGGAATTATTTCTGCATTTAATTTCCCTGTTGCTGTGTGGAGCTGGAATGCTGCTTTGGCTTGGGTATGCGGAGATGTTTGTATTTGGAAACCTAGTTCAAAAACTCCATTGTGTGCAATTGCTTGTCAGAACATCATTGCAGATGTATTAAAAAACAATAACGTTCCGGAAGGAGTTAGCTGTTTAGTGATTGGGAATGAATCCGGTGATTTAATCAACAACGATAAACGTATTCCATTGGTTTCTTTCACAGGTTCAACTCGTATCGGAAGACATGTATCAAAAACTGTTGCAGAACGTTTTGGAAATACCATTTTAGAATTAGGCGGAAACAATGCAATAATTATTTCAGAGCATTCTGATTTAAATATGGTATTGGTTGGTTCTGTTTTTGGCGCAGTAGGAACAGCAGGACAACGTTGTACGTCCACACGTAGATTGATTATCCACGAAAGTGTTTACGATAAAACAATTGCTGTTTTGAAAAATGCGTACGGACAATTAAAAATCGGAAATCCATTGGACTCAAACAATCACGTTGGTCCATTGATTGATCAAAATGCAACAAAAGATTATTTGAATGCAATAGAAAAAGCAAAACAAGAAGGTGGAAAAATAATTGTGGATGGTGGAGTTTTAACAGGTGAAGGATACGAAAGCGGATGTTATGTAAAACCATGTATCATCGAAGCAAAAAATGAATTCCACATTGTACAGGAAGAAACATTTGCTCCTATTTTATATGTAATGAAATACAAAACCATTGAAGAAGCTATTGCTATGCAAAATGGCGTTCCTCAAGGCTTATCTTCTTCTATTTTCACAAACAACATGCGTGAGATGGAATTGTTTTTATCACATGCAGGTTCGGATTGCGGAATTGCAAACGTGAACATTGGAACTTCCGGAGCAGAAATTGGAGGAGCATTTGGTGGAGAAAAAGAAACAGGTGGCGGACGCGAGTCTGGCTCTGATGCTTGGAAAGCTTATATGCGCAGACAAACAAATACAATTAACTACGGAACAAGTTTGCCTTTAGCACAAGGAATAAACTTTAATATTTAGACTTCATCCCCGCACTCTCCAAAGGAGAGGGAGCGAGTTCTTTTATAGAATCGTCATTGCAAGGCACGAAGCAATCTAAAAAACGTTATACATACATGTGTAACGTTTTTTTATTTCAGCCCGTTAAACCTTCTGAATATTTTAAGGTCATACCCACAAATTTTAAATAAAACTCATGAAAAAGAAATTACTCCTCTCTCTTTTTTTGTTGCCTTGCGTTGTAATAAATGTTGTTGCACAGACAACTATTTTACATCTTAATCTGGGCTCACACAATGAAACAAACGACCCCTCTTATGGTGTTAGTTATACTACCAACTACGCAACTATAAAAAGTAAAATCTTAGAAATTGCTGATAGCGTAGATGCCAATGATGCAAAATGGAATATGCAAGTTGAATCTAACTTCGTTCTTCAATGTATTCAACAAGAAAGTGCTGGAACAAATCCAAACGATCTTATTCAAACAATGGACAACTTATCTTATGTAGAAGTTGACCCACACAATCATATTGATACAGTTGCGGGTCCGGGTTACAATCCATACAATTATGCTGATTTAGCACACCTACTCGATTCGTGTGGATTAACAACACGAACAAATATTGGCGGTTTTTTATACAAAGCAAGTGATTGGGAAACTTCGGATGCTAATTGGACACTTTGGAAAGCAGGCCTTGCGGGCAGAACATTTCCATGGCATACATGGACGCCTACAATGCTTTGGGGTGGTGGAACACCAGGGCACACTAATGATCCTTATCTGATTGGCGTTTGGCATCCTGCCGGAGCAACAACTATCTCTTTTTTAAACAATGCTCCTACAAATCTTTTGGATATGGGAAATGGTTGTGGCTGGATTGTTACTGATTCAACTGATGTTCCTGCTTTATTAGTTGAAATCGGAGAATATATTTCTGTTTTAAATAGTACAAGCCCGTCATCTAATACATTTAATACAGCAACGGTGATGTTTAATTTCCGGAATATTTTAGCAACAAATACTATTTCTAAAATAAGCGAATTTTTAAGAGGAATGAAAACTCATGTAACAAACGGAGACGTGGTTTGGCAAACATTATCAGAAAAACGTGCCGACTGGTTAACTGCACATAATAATACAACCGATAATTTTTTGATACAATGCAGCGATTTAAGTGTAGGTGTTACAGAAGAAAAACAAGAAGAGACAATGGTTATTTACCCGAATCCGTCTGCTGCAATTTTTACTATTCAGTCGAGCGATGAAATAAAAAGCGTTGAAATTTTTGATGTATGCGGAAAGATGATACTTCAAGATAGTGCAAACAAGGGAACAATTAAAACCTTAAATTTACAGTCGAAAGCAAACGGGATTTATTTTGCTAAGATTTATACGAGTAGTGAAATTACAACAAAACGGATTATTCTAAATCACGAATGAAAATAAAAAACAGCATCTTACACAAAAGCGGAATAACATTGGTTGTTTCGCTTTTGTTTTTTGTGAACAGTCTTTTTGCTGGTATCGATCCGGAAGGTTATTATAGTGCCAAATTACAACTGAATGATTCTGTTGTCCTACCCTTCAAATTTAATCTGAGATATGAATTGGGAATATACACTGCTACATTTTTTAATGACACAGAAGAAATTAAAACAAATGAAATTATCATAAAAGAAGATTCGGTTTTCATTCGTATGCCCGTGTTTGATTCAGAGTTCAAAATTCAAATGCATGATAAAAAAATGACTGGTGTTTGGATTAACTATGCCAGAAAAAATAAAAACATCATCCCTTTTATCGCAATTAAAATTTGGCCTGACGGGGTTTATGTAAAGGGAAATGATTCTATCTTTTATGCAAACAGTGCATTTGAAGTAACATTCAATGAAAATTCTAAAGATAAATATAAAGCAAAAGGGGTTTTCCATGAAAGCAACTACTATTATACTACTGGAACCTTTTTGACAGAAACGGGAGATTACCGTTATTTATCCGGTTCACGTTCAGGAAACCAATTCACGTTATCCTGCTTTGATGGCTCCCACGCATTTCTATTTACCGGACAAGTAAAAGGCGATAGCATTGTGAACGGTCATTTCTATTCCGGAGCCCACCATCACGAAGCCTGGGTTGCAAAACGCAATGATAAATTTGAGCTCCGCAACCCTGATTCACTTACTTATTTAAAACCAGGATTTACCAAAATCGATTTCAATTTTAAAAACCTGGAAGGGAAAAGTGTTTCTCTTCAAGATGAAAAATTCAAGAATAAAGTAGTCATCATACAAATTATGGGAACATGGTGTCCAAACTGTATGGATGAAACAAAATTCCTTGCTCCGTTTTATGATAAGTACAAATCAAAAGGACTAGAAGTAGTTGCATTGGCATTTGAGCGCACCGATGATTTTAATAAAGCAGTAAGCAATATTCAACGTTCTAAAGCCCGTTTCAATGCAGATTACGAATTTTTAATTACTATGAAAACAGGCAAAGACCAAGCATCCGAAGCATTGCCCATGTTGAATGAAGTGATGGCTTTTCCTACGACTATTTACATAGATAAGAAAGGAATCGTTCGTAAAATTTATACAGGATTTAATGGTCCGGCTACCGGTGATGCACATACAAAGTTTGTGGAAGACACGACACGCTTTGTGGAGAAGTTGTTGGCGGAGTAAGCTATTTTTTGATTTTTTTATTAGGACTCTTTTTCTTGTCCTCCATCAAATCAACAATCTTTTTCAAATAAGCAATCTCGCTTAATAAAAGTTCGTTTTGTTTTTCCAGAGCTTTAAGTTGTTCGGAATGTGTATTGTATGGTGCTTTTTCATCTCTGACGTACAACGACTGAACACCTTCTTTTTTATACTCTTTTTGATCTGAGTAGATGGAAAAGAAGTCCAGCCGGAGAATAATTCCGATTTTATTCAATAAGGCGGTATCAATGCTTTCTCTTTCAAAGATATCGTAAACAACATTCCGGCTACGATTAATTTTTCTGGCAAAAGTGCTGACAGAAATTCCCTGTTTATATAATTCGTCCTTTATCTTTTTCCCGATATGAATTGCCATACCCAAAGATAAGTGGCTGATAAAAAAGAAGTTCCGCATTTTGCACAATATAATAGTACAATTATGTACTTATTTATTTGGCATATTTGGGTTTTTATATACATTTGCACAATATTATAATACAAACTGTTTTTTACTCCAAAACAGATTGGGTTGTCTGCAGTACTAATTTTTAAAACCGCAAGCTCAGACAAAGCAACATTCAGTACATTTTATTTCTGCTTGCTCCTCAGAAATTTTAAATAACTAAGTTTTAACACAAAACTCTGCTATATGAAATTTGATGATTATCAGGAGAAACTGGAACAAATTGATAAACTGATCCGGTATTCCAATACCGGCTCTCCAAAAGAGCTTGCTACACGGATGCGTGTTTCGGAACGGACAATCAGAAGATTCATTGAAAAGTTAAAAACCAAAAATGAGTCCATTCGATATTGTCGTAAATCCCAATCCTATGTAATAAAAAATTAAACAAGTTTTCCCGCGGTCAAAATTTGTCCGCCATACAAAATATGTTTGCAGAGTGATATTGAGGGGATGCCGAAAACCTATCAGAGTAGGCAAAAATTAAAATCAATAAAAAATATGAAAAAAATCTTATTTGCTTTTGGATGTGTGTTGGTGGCAACTGTAGCAAAGGCACAATCTCAAAACACGGTTGTTTACATTCCAACAACTAACACTTGCTATGAAGCATCCGGAATTTCCAGTTCGTCAAACGGACAAACATTGACTTTGCAAATTTATAATGCAACCCACGTTGAGCCAACAAGAGAACGACTACGCCAGGCAAACGATTGCACAAGAGGAGAATTCGTCAACGACAACACTCAAGGTGGCACTCATAATGTTGACTGTGATGTAACGGTGAATGCAACCTGCTTTTGTACCGGAGTTAAATAAATTATTAACCTTTAATTAAACGCTATGAAAAAAAATATTTTTTTACCCGCTTGTCTGGTTGTTCTCACAATCGGTCTAAATGCACAAACAAGACCAACAACAAGAGTTGATATTCCGGATAGAGGAATTTCTTTAACTGCTGAAAATGTTTCCATAACAGATAACAGTTGCACCTTGGAAGGGAATGTTACAGAAGAGCCAATAATGCGATTGCCCTATATAACAGCACGTAATGTTCCGGGCATATTAACCAATATTAATCAGATTGGCAGTACCTGGGTTATCCAGTGTACTGCCGGTCCGGGATACTGTTTTACTTGGTACGACCCTAGATAATAAACTCATAAATCTTGCATCAATAGTTTGATGCAAGATTTATTTATACTATTTAAAATACTTTTTATGTTTAAAAAATGTTTCCCCTTTTTTATTTTCTTCTTTATAACTATTTCTTTTTCTGCTGCCTCGGAGAAAGAGCTCTCATACTATATTAAAAAACATGAGCTTTCTGAAAATATAAATATTCTTTCTGTTTTCGGAGAAGACTGTGTCAACTGTTATTATGGATTTTCTTACTTTTTAAAAGAACACAAAGATGAATTTAAAAAAGAAGATTTTGTTTTTCTTTTTCAAAAAAGTGCCGAAAATGAAATTGATAATATTTTCAAATTCCGTTTAGGTGTTGATAAAATCGGATGCAGAATTATTATTGATGATGCCTTTTATGATCAAGTAAATAAAAATGGAATAACAACTTTAAGCATTATTGAAAAAGGTAAAATAGCAGAACGGTTTACCAGTAAAGATATCTATAAATTTAAACACTTTGCTCAATCGGGAGCTCAAACGATTAACTACAATTTAATTAATCTTGACACCATTAATTTAATGTCACGGTTTGGCACCAAAAAACTTTCAATAACTCTGTTGAATGAATCAAAAATTGTTGTTCAGAATAAATACACCAACGATGTTTCTTTGTTTGACCTGAATACTAAACGCATAATCAAAAAACTTCCTATTAGTGCGTTTACAGAAAAATATGACAGCCTACTTAAATTATTGGTGCTTGACAATCCTGAGAATTTAGAATATAACTTAAAACAGTATAAGGAAAAGACGTTTTATAAATCCTTCCCACTATGTTCGGTTCAAGAAGTATATTGTTTCGACAATCTTGTTTATTTAAGTTTGAGTGTTGCTCAAATGGAAGTCGATACAAATAATCACATCGTACATGGTTCACAATTAGCAATGGTCAAGCTGGACAGCAATTTACAGATTCAGCATATTTATAAAATTCCGGAACGTATTCCTGATTCCGACAAACTGCTTAACTTTTTTGATTGTATTTTTATCGCTCCTGAAACAGCCGTTGTTTCTTTATCCGTTTTTGATCCATCGGGGTTAAGAAAAAAAGATTCCATTTGTGCATTGTACTCAGTGGCAACTAATGAGATTAAAATTTTAAATTTCGGATATGAGTCGTTCATGCCTTTGAAGGGCAATAATGGCTATTATAATTATTATCACTTTGATGTGTTGAACGAAAACAATCTAATAAAAGGATATTTCAATCGTTCTCCATTTATTTATAATATTTCTGAAAACACCAAGCGCTTAATCCCTGATATTGGTGTCGATCCAAAAACAATCGACATAAATGAAAAAGATAAATTTTTCTGGATAAGTAAAATTTTCCCTTTTCAAAACTCTGTGTTTGTAATTGCAAATCAAAAACAAAATGAAACGACTCTTTTGCAATACGACAGGGAAATGAAAACATTAATTTCAAAAAAGAAAATTTTTGAGGGTTATTTTTCTGATGCTTTTATTCTCAATAACAAAGTTTATGCATTTGAAAACTATTCTGAAAAGGGAGATGTGGCAATGTTGCATATATATGAGTTGAAGTAGAAAAGTATTTTGTTTCAAACTTACAAAAGACCCTTTCCGAATTTTGTTTCTTGCCTTTTCGTTTTCTTTTTCTTAACTTTATTGGAAACAAATTCCCATGAAAAAGGTATTTCTTCTTTTTTTAGTTGCGTTATTCCTCTTTTCAAATGAACTAAACGCGCAAAAACTAACGCCTCAACAACAAAAAGCGCTTGCCACTTTATATAAAACCAAAAAGGTGGTTTATTTTAAATTCAAAGTGAATTCAGTACATGAAATAAAAGGTATGGCAAATATTATTACTGTAGATAAAGTTAAAGGAACGGAAGTTGCTGCACATGCAACGAAAGCACAGTTTACAAGATTTTTGCCTTATAACTATAAATACACCATTGTTCCGGGCGGACCACCAAAGAAGAAACCTCCTGTTAAAAAGAAATAGTGGATTAAAAATTTCTCCAACGGCCAAAAACACCAAGAGGTAATTTATTCCCTTCGGTTGCTTGCAGATATAACTCTCCTACATTTAAATTTTTTCCCGCTTTTGTTTTCAACATGTTTTCGATGATAAGTGCAGAAAAACCTAATGAATAGGCATTCAGAATTAAAAAATGTTCTTTATCGTCCAGCAAGTTTAAAACCCCTTGCATCATTTCGTTGATATTGTCTTCCAGTTTCCACTTCTCTCCATTGGGTCCATGACCGAATGCAGGTGGGTCTAAAATAATTCCGTTGTATTTGTTTCCTCTTTTTTCTTCCCGCTTTACAAATTTCAAAGCATCTTCAACTACCCAACGGATATTGTTTAAGTTGGAAAGGTCCATGTTCTCTTTGCTCCAGGTTACCACTTGTTTGATAGAATCAACATGTGTTACATCTGCCCCCGCTGCTTTTGCTGCCAAGGATGCTCCGCCCGTATACGCAAACAAATTCAGAACCTTTGGCTGTGGCACCGACATTTTTTTTACTGACTCAAAAATAAAATCCCAGTTAGAAGCTTGTTCAGGAAAAATTCCAACATGTTTAAAAGAAGTCAAGCCTAAACGAAATTTTATCGCTGCATCAGAATTGTTTATGTCATACTTAATTTGCCACTGATCTGGCATTTGTTTGAATTTCTTCCATTCACCGGATGAACTTGAACGAGGCATAAATTTAATGTGCGCTCGTTTTTCCCACTCAGCATTACTCAATGTTTTATCCCAAACAGCTTGTGGCTCAGGGCGAATAGTTATGTATTTCCCGAAACGTTCTAGTTTTTCGAAATTGCCGACATCAATTAATTCGTAATCCGTGAAATTTTGTGGTGTAAGTAATTGCATGCTCAATTTGGAAATTTGGAAATGTTTTAATTTGAAAATTGTTTGGCAAAGGTATTAAATAAATAAGCGCATAAATTGACCTTTTTTCTTCATTTTCAAATTTTCAAATTGGTTCATCTTCAAATTAATTTATCTTTGCACCTCAATTAAAATGATAATGGAAAAGCGAGTAAGATTACGTTTTGCACCAAGTCCGACAGGCGGTTTACACATGGGTGGTGTTCGAACGGCATTGTTCAGTTATTTGTATGCAAAAAAACACGGAGGAGATTTTATCCTTCGTATTGAAGATACCGACCAAACGCGCTATGTAAAAGGTGCAGAAGAGTATATCATTGCTGCATTAAAATGGTGTGGAATTGCACCAAATGAAGGTGTTGGTTTTGGTGATGGCCCGCACGCCCCTTATCGCCAAAGCGAACGTAAAGAATTAGGAATTTATGCGAAATATGCCAAACAGCTTGTTGATAGCGGGCATGCGTATTATGCTTTTGATACTTCTGAAGAGTTGGATGCGATGCGTAAACGATTGGAAGCCGCTAAAGTAGTTGCTCCTCAATACAATTCGGTGAGTCGTCAAAACATGCGTAACTCTTTAACTTTATCGGAAGATGAAGTGAAAAAACTATTGGATACAGGAACTCCTCATGTAATAAGATTAAAAGTGCCACGCAATGAAGAAATTCGTTTTCATGATATTATTCGCGGATGGGTTGTTGTAAATTCTACTCAGGTAGATGACAAAGTTTTATTAAAAAGTGATGGAATGCCAACATACCATTTGGCGCATATCGTTGACGATATTGAAATGGAAGTTTCACATTGTGTAAGAGCTGAAGAATGGTTGCCATCTGCACCTGCACATATTTTAATTTACAAATATTTAGGCTTAGAAGATAAAATGCCTTTGTTGGCTCACCTTCCGCTTATATTAAAAACAGATGGAAACGGAAAGCTATCAAAGCGTGATAAGTCCGGAATCCCTATGTTTCCTTTAGATTGGCATGATGAACGCACAGGAGAAACTTATACTGGTTATCGTGAAAACGGATTTTTTCCTGAAGCTTTTATTAATATGTTGGCTATGCTGGGTTGGAATCCGGGAACAACACAAGAAATTTTTTCACTGGATGAGTTAGTTCAGGCTTTTTCATTTGAACGTGTAAATAAATCGGGAGCAAAATTTGATCCCGAAAAAACAAAATGGTTCAATCAGCAATACTTGCGGATGAAGAGCGATTCAGAACTTGCTGCTTTGTTTATGCCAACTATAAAAGAACATAATATTGTTGCTGAAACAAAATTTGTTGAGGGTGTTTGTAAACTGGTAAAAGAAAAAGCACATTTTGTTTCCGAGTTTTGGGCAAACGGAAGTTATTTTTTTATTGCACCAACTACATACGATGCAGATGTAATTAAAAAACGCTGGAACGAACAAAGCGCTGCATTCATTAAAGAAGTCACTCAAGCGTACAAAAATTTAAATTCGTTTACAGCAGCTGAAACAGAAGCAACATTTAAAGCAACTGCAGAAAAGTTAGGAATGGGACCCGGACAGGTGATGCAACTATTCAGGGTTTGTTTGAGCGGAGTTGGTGGCGGACCAATGCTATTTGAAATGGCAGAATTGCTGGGGAAAGAGGAAGTTGTTAAGAGACTGGAAACAGCAAGCGCTACTATTAAATAAATTATTATCGTTCAATAACATCCTTTCAACAGAAACTAATTCCCCCTTAAGGGGGCTAGGGGGATTTAAGAAGAGTTCGACAAGAACAGAAATCAAATTCATGAATAAAATATTAGTAGAAGGAATTAAAATTTATGCCTACCACGGTTGCCTTATAGAAGAAGGGAAAATTGGCTGTAACTATATTGTTGATGTAACAATGGAAACCGATTTTTCAGAAGCTGCAAAAACAGATGATTTAAAAAAAACAATTGACTATGTTGTTGTTTATGATATTGTAAAACAACAAATGGCTATTCGTTCAAAATTAATTGAACAGGTTGGACAGCGCATTATTGATGAATTAAAAAAACAATTTGCTTCTCTTAAAAAAGTAGAAGTAAAAGTATCTAAGCTAAACCCTCCCATGAACGGGAATGTTGAGCGGGTATCTATAATAATTTCGGAGTAATATAAATTCCCCATTTGTAAAAGGGGGCTAGGAGGATTTGCCATGTCTGCTAAAAAATGTTCCAAATGTCAAACCCCTTTTGAATGTGGTAACGAAAAACCAGGTTGTTGGTGCGAAGATTTGTTTCTTGATTTAGAAACCCTCAAAGAACTAAAGTTGAAATACGATAATTGTTTGTGTCCTACTTGTTTAATGGAATATTCGTTGAAAGAGGTAATAAATTAGTGCTCTTTAACTGAATTTTAGTATTTTTGCAACCAAATTAAGGTCCTGTGGCCGAGTGGCTAGGCTGAGCTCTGCAAAAGCTCCTACTGCGGTTCGAATCCGCACGGGACCTCTAAAGTAAAATTCCATTCGTTTTTCACGGGTGGAATTTTTTTATTGCATTGCTTTATCAGACTTCTTTATTAATTACCCTACCCCCATTGATATAAATGAAAAACCCTACATAAACAATATTTATGTAGGGTTTTATATTAAAAAAACAATCTTGCTTTTCTAAAAGACTAGTATCTTAATTGAATAGCAGAAAGTGGTTGTGCTAGAATATATGCACGATAGATTGTTGTATAAACATCTAGTTCATTTGAATCATGACAAACTAAATCATCACCATGATCTAAATGAGCTTGAAGCGCATTCATTGAAACAGATATTTCGTGGCAATTAGCAACATTACCTGGAGGCATGTGACAAACCGTAATTTTAGATGGAGCGGCACTTGAATTAAAACCTAAGGAAAGTGCTGATAAAATAACAACAACTGCAATAACAATAAGTTTACCGAATTTTTGAGCGTTTTTCATGTTTTTTGTTTTAAATTTTGTGCAAAAGTAGTAGACAAGAGAGCAGAATCCTACGATTTAACAATATTTTTTATCGACAAACGCTTAATTGGGTGATTTTCAATCAAATAAATTTACTCTTTGATAGCTTTAATGATTTTAATCGAATTCTTGTCAGAAATTACATACACAAAATATACCCCCTTTGCATATTCACTTCCAAAAGAAAAAACGGAATTGATATTTTCTTTACGATCAATTAATTTTCCCAAATAATCATAAATAGAAACAGATGCATTTGCTCTTGAACAATCAATACTAAAATTGTTATTTGTTGGATTTGGGTAAACAGAAATCAAATCTATTAATTTACTCTCTGTTATTTCGGTTGACAAACATGTTGCTTCTGTAGCCAATTTTAAATAGGTCTGCATAAAACTTGGTAACGACAAAGCTCCGTTTGCACCCATAAATAAAGGATCAAGATCTAATCCGTTTTCTACATAATTACACCCAAAACCAGAAACTTCCGGATTATTAATTACTCCTAAAAATGGGGTAGCAAATGAACGGGATAAATAAATTTTACCATCAGGCCCTAGCTGTAATCCATACAAATCATCGGTTGCACTCAAAGGAACTTTAGAAGCAAGAATTAATGGCAATGTTGCAAGTGAAATATCAAATTGAGCTAATTTGCAAGAACTGAAATAACTTGTTACATAAAGATAATTTCCACTTGGAGAAAATTCAACACCATAAACATTATCGCTCATATTAATTGTGAGAGGATTAGACACAATACCTGTTGTTAAATTAAAATCAAAAAGCTCAACAATATCTTGATAACCAACCGCACAAGCCAATCGGGTTCCACAATTATTAAACTTCAGTTGCCCGTAAGTATTTTGTATCACACCTGTATTGTGAATTGTTCCAACCCCGGTAATAACAGGAGGCATTAATCCGGATGTAGTTAAATGATAGGAATAAAATTGGTTCGTTCCCCATTTATGAGTTACAATCCATATCCCGTTTGCGCCATCCCTAACAGCGGCAATTTTTTCTGTGATACTATCGGTCAATAAAATATTCTTGTTGGTAAGCATAACATCTCCCAAACCCGCATTCAATGTCATGTCAACAATTGAATATCTGAAATCGCCTGCGCCATCTGCTCCTGCTGTAAAAATATAATATTGAGTAGCTGAAGAAGGATTAGGTACAATCAAAGCAGACTGTGTTGTAGAAATATCTCCCATTAGCCCAGTTCCGTTAGGCATTATCGTTTTTGTAGAATCGTATACATCAACTCCGTTTGTAAAAAATCTTAGTTTGCCCGTTGCATCTGAAATAGCCGATGTTCCTTCTGAGGTATACATAGGACTTGAAATAACAACAGGAGCGCCACCTGTAAAATCAAGTGCGGCACCACTTCCAAAAAACCATTTATCGGTTTCCTTTTGCGCCATTGACGTGGAAACTATTCCTAAAATAAAAAGCTGAGTAAGTATATTTTTCATGGGGAGGAGTTTTGATTAGAATAAAGTTAAATAATTTTTTTACATTTTACTTTCTATCCATTCAACATAATCAAACTGCTTGTCAATTGAATCGGCTTGAGCTTTGCTTCGTTCGGATTTTAGTTTTTTATGGAGTTGTTTCAATTTCTCTTTTTTATGTGCAGTTTGTTTGCCATCTGAGATTAACCTTATAGCATCCAACACTTTCATGGCTCCCTGGTGTTTTTTCTCTTGAGATAAAAAACGTTTTGTAGATTGAAATTGATTATCAAAAAACAAATCTTCTTTTTCATACAATACAATTAAATACAACAAGCGAGTATTAATCCTTTGTTCAATGCGGATATTCATTTCCCGCTCAGTATTTAAAATTTTATTTAGCCACTTGATTGCGGAGCGATGATCTTCTTCACAAAATGTAATCACTGCCATCATAAAAAATAAATCGAAAAGGGCCGGACTAAACAACAGGCTTATTTTTTTTAATTCAGGTTCAATTTTTTTAATCAAGGCGAGTCCTTCTTCAGTTTCTCCTAATTTATAAAGCAAAAACAATTCGCTTTCATGAGTATGAATAAAAATCATCCTTGCAAGAGTGGCATTTTTTATTTTATACGTTTGCATAAAACTCCGCTGCTTATTAATCATTGGCATCACCTCGTCATACTTATGCATAGCAAACATTAGATTTACAAGATTGTTGTTGTTGCTATTATAAATATGAGGTAAATCCACAATAAACTGCTCGTTGTTTTCTAAAAGCGCATTAATCTCTTTATAGCAAATTAATCGTTGTGCCCCTTTGTTTTCAATTGAGTATATCAAGCCCTTTGCAGAATGAAAATAATATTTTGCCCAAAAACTATTTACTTCCTTTTTTGGAGGATAGTGCTCTTTAAGTTCCGCTTCTCTTTCTCTTAAAAAAGAAGGTGAAACTTTTCCTTTATACATTTCTATTTGAATATTAAATGCAATTCGCATTAGCACTGATGACACACGAATCACATCCAAAATCCGCAATTCTTCATCAAAACTTTCGTACAGTTTTTTTACGTCTTCGTCCTTGATGTGCACTAAAATTTCCCAGCGAACAATAAGTTTAAGAATAGAAAATTTTTCCAAAGAATACGCTTCTGCTTTGGCTTTCTTTATTACTTTTTTGCACTGATCAAACAGTCCTTTATGATATAATATTTCAATGGTCATAAGAATATTGCAATAGCGAGTCAAAAAAGTACGATCTTTGTGAAAGGCATTTAGGCTGTCCAAAACATGGTTGTACAAATAATGTTTTTCGGATGGTAAATGTGAAATAAAGGCTTCCTTGCTAAACGATGCTTTTATCTTTTGTTCATTGTATTCCTGCTGCTTTTCAATTGCATCAAAGAGTCGGATATAATTATTTTCACCGGCAATTACATGTCGTGAAGAGAATATTTTGAAATATCTTTTCTCCGACATGCTTAAATTTTTAATTAATTGATGCAGTTCATCAGATGGTTTCATGGCTTCTGATTTTTAATAATGGTGTTTTATTTATCTCCTAAAAACATTGTTAAATATACTTTTTTAATTTTAAACTTCCAAATCAGACTTCCAATAATATTTTACTTTTTAGGTTGTTTTGAGGTTTTTTGTCCACTAAATTTGATTTATTAATAATCAAAAAACAAAAAAACTACAAATGAAAACTACTGAACTTATTTGCATCGTTATTTTTTAATCACGCCTGATTTAGCTTATTTTAAAGGGGGACAAACATTTTCGAAAATTCGGATTTTTTTGTGCTCTCTCATTTTTTAATCTGTTTTCTATTTTTACTATGCACCATTGAAAATAAAAATAACTCCCAACATGAAACATTTAAAATTATTTCCTGCTCTCCTTTTTTTATTTATTCTTTCTGCAAAAGCCGAAACTAGTCCATCTTGGTCGGTTAAGTACGAACACCCAAAAGCCTTTATTGAAAACAAAGGACAGTTTCACTTGCCTAACGGGAACGAACCGGTAGCATTTGCCTATGACAATAGTTCTACCAGAATTTATTTTACCAAAAAGGGTGTTACATATAGCTTTCTTAAGGTGTGGAAAGATCTGGAAGAAGAAGGAGAAAGAGAAAAAGATATTAAAAAGGCGCATTTTCAAGATGTAAGAACACTTGAAGAGTGGAAAAAGAAAGAAGAAGAAGAGCACAAAGCAAAGTTTATTGCCGATTACGTTACTGTTGAATGGGAGAACTCTAATCCAAATGTTGAAATAATAGCAGAGCAAAAAATTGCAAGCTATTTTAGTTATACGTTTAAAGATAATACAGGGAAAAAAGTAAATGAAAATTTTATAGCGGGGTATGAAAAAATAACTTACAAAAACCTATACCCTAATATTGATGTAGAATATGTATTTCATCCTTCAGAAGGAATAAAATATTCTATTACACTTCATCCCGGGGCTGATCCATCAGTTATAAAAATGAAATACGATGATGACAAAAATTTGTCTATCAACAATGGAAACCTAGTTGTTTCCACCAAACTGGGCGATATCGTTGACCACGCTCCTATCACTTTTTATGGAGAAAGCATGCCTTCGGTAATTAAATCACAATTTGTAAAAACAGGAAATGAAATTTCATTTCAATTAGATGCATATGACAATACGAAAACTGTAATTATTGACCCGTGGACTGTTACACCTGCATTTGCAACTAACTGGGATTGTGTTTGGGAGTGCGAAAAAGATGGAGCTGGTAACGTATATATTATTGGTGGTGTAACACCATTACAATTAATAAAATACAATTCTTTGGGAGCTATACAATGGACTTATAATACTCCTTACGACACCTCTAGTTGGTTGGGAACATTTGCAACCGACAATCTTGGAAATTCTTACGTTACACAAGGCTCAGTTGCTGCTATACAAAAAGTGAGTACCGCTGGTGGATTGATTTGGGATAATCCTAGTCCGGGAGGACTTTTTGCAAGTACCGAATTTTGGAATATTACTTTCAATTGCGATCAATCCCAATTAGTAATTGGTGGAACGGGTGGATTTTTGCCTCCGCTCCCATACGTTTATAACGTTGACGTTGCAACAGGAAACATGACAGCCAGTTTGCAAGTTACCGGTGGTGCGCTTTTCCCAACTCAGGAAGTTAGAGCAATTACAGCTTGCGGAAACGGAAAATTTTATTGGCTATCACATGACTCTATTGGATTTTTTAATCAAAATTTTTCCTTTTGTCCTTCAGGAAGCACTTCTGCGAGATATCACAAAACAAGCGGATTTAGCTTAGGATATAAGTGTGAGAACTGGAGATATAACAATACAGGGATAAATGCCATTCGTGCAAATACAAACTTCGTCTACACGCACAGAGGCAATAATGTTGAGAGAAGAGATTTGGCAACAGCTAACGTTATTAATACAGCTGCGATAGCTGGTGGAACATTCTCAGGAAGTCAAGTAAGAAACAGCGGTATTGATATTGATGCTTGCGGGAATGTGTATGTGGGTTCACAAACTTCAGTTATTAAATATGATGCTAACCTAGTTGTGTTGGCTACTTATCCAACTTCTTTTAACGTTTATGATGTTCATGTTTCTACCGCTGGAGAAATTATAGCATGTGGTACAACAGGTAATTCCGGAACTGGAGTTAGAACAGGATACATTCAACAAATTACTGCCGGAGCTTGTGCAACATTAGCGCTTACTTGTTGTGATGCAACTATTTGTGCTCCTGCAACAATGTGTGTAACAGCTGCTGCAGTTACATTACAAGCTGCGACTCCGGGTGGAGTATGGGGCGGAACAGGTGTAAATGCTGCCGGAGTTTTTGACCCTGCAGTATCTGGAGTAGGATCGTTTGTAATTACATATACATTAGCATGCGGAACAGATGCAGTAACAATTGTTGTTTCTCCTTGTACGGCATTGAACTTATGTCAAGGTCCCGGAGCAATGTCAGCTAGCGTTTCCGGTGGAACAGCGGTTTACCAGTGGCAAAGCTCTTCTACTACCACTCCGTGTGTTTCGGGCTTTGGATTTTGTGCAGGCCCATTTACACAAGTTGGTCCTCCGGTTACAACTTGGACAACTTTTGCAACAGGAACAACAGCTACACTCCCTGGAACATACCCAATTCAAGTGGTTGATGGATCAGGAACAATTGTAACAATTCCAAATGCTGCTGCTTATGCTGCATTGCCGCCATGTTCAGGATGTCCGGGGTTAACAGGAAACATTACTGGGCAAGTGAACGTTGCTTGTTTTGGTGCGTCAACAGGAAGCTTTAATGCATCTACTACCGGTGGAGCAACACCATGGGATTATACATTAATGTTAGGTGCAACTACTATCGCAACATTTACAAACGTTTCTGGAACACAGGCTTTCACAGGACTTGCTGCCGGAACATATACATTAAACATATTAGATAATGCAGGCTGTCCGGGAACAGTTACAATTACAATAACACAACCTTCCGGTCCTACAACAACTTCAAATGCCGGACCAGATCAAACCGTTTGCGGAACAACAGCAACTCTTGCTGGAAATACTGCTACTGTTGGAACGGGAGCTTGGTCGCTCGTAAGTGGCTCAGGAACAATCACCAGTTCTTCTCTTCCGAATTCCGGTGTAACAGGCTTGGGTGTTGGACCTAACGTGTTTCAATGGACAATTTCAAATGCGCCATGTCCTTCTTCAACCGATCAGGTTACGATTACAGGAGTTGCCAATCCTACAGTTTCAAATGCCGGACCTAACCAAACGGTTTGTGCTACTTCCGCTACTTTAGCAGGAAACACACCAACATCCGGAACAGGAGCGTGGACATTGGTAAGTGGAACAGGAACTATTACAACTCCTTCTTCTCCAACATCAGGACTAACAGGAATAGGTGTAGGACCAAATGTCTTTCAGTGGACAATTTCAAATTCTCCTTGTACTCCGTCTTCATCAACAGTAACTATAACCGGAGTTGCGGCACCTACAACTGCTGCTGCCGGACCAAATCAAACTGTTTGTTCAACTACGGCTACAATGGCCGGAAATACTCCGACTACAGGAACAGGAACTTGGACATTGGTTAGCGGGTCAGGAACAATCACTACTCCTTCATCACCAACAACCGGAATTACCGGATTGGGCGTTGGGGCAAATGTTTTTCAATGGTCAATTACAAATGCCCCTTGTCCAGCATCCACCTCAACGGTAACAATAACAGGTGTTGCAGCGCCTACAGCTTCAAACGCGGGACCGAATCAAAGTTTGTGTAGCACTACATTTACAATGGCAGGGAATACTCCAACATCCGGAACAGGAACATGGACGCTGGTTAGCGGAGCAGGAACAATTACTACTCCAGGTTCACCAACCACAACCATTACTTCTGTAGGAGCGGGGTCAAATGTATTTATGTGGACGATTTCAAATCCTCCTTGTCCGAATTCAACAAGCACTGTAACACTAACAAACACTGGCGGTCCAACAACTTCAATTGCTGGTCCTAACCAAACTGTTTGTGGAACAACTGCTACTTTGGCTGGAAATACAGCTGTTGTAGGAACAGGAACCTGGACACTGGTTAGTGGTACGGGAACAATTACTACTCCTACTTCTGAAACATCTGGTGTAACCGGACTTGGTGTAGGACCAAACGTATTTATGTGGACAATTGACAATCCTCCTTGTACTCCTTCAACATCAACCGTTACAATTACTGGTGTTGCTCCTCCGACAACAGCAGCTGCAGGACCAAATCAAAGCATTTGTAGTAACAGTGCAACACTTGCAGGAAACACACCAACATCGGGAACGGGAACATGGACATTGGTTAGCGGTGCTGGAACAATTACAACTCCTTCTTCTCCTACATCAGGAGTTACAGGTTTAGGAGTTGGTGCAAACGTGTTTATGTGGACGATTTCAAATCCTCCTTGTCCGAATTCAACAAGCACTGTAACAATTACAAATACAGGTGGTCCAAGTGTCAGCACTACTTCTCAAACAAATGTTGATTGTAATGGAACTAGCTCCGGATCTGCAACTGTAGCTGGTTCTGGCGGGTCAGGATCATATACTTATTCGTGGACAGGTGGTGCAGGAACTGCTGCTACCGCTACTGGATTGGCTGCAGGAAGTTATACTGTTACAGTAACAGATGGTGCAGGATGTTCAAGCACATCAATAATAACAATTACTCAACCATCTGCAGTAGCAGGATTGGTAAATACAACAGATGCTACCTGCGGTTTGAGTGATGGTTCTGCAAGCGTAACTGCTTCAGGTGGAACAGGCTCTTTATCTTATGTGTGGTCTCCTGGTGGAGCAACTACTTCTTCAATAACAGGAATTCCGTCTGGATTATATTCTGTTACTATAACTGATTCATTGGGATGCGTAAGTTCGGCTTCCGGCACTGTTGGTTCTGTTGGGGGGCCTGCAGTTAATGCCGGGGCCGGAAGTACGATTACATCAGGTGGTTCTGCTACTTTGTCGGGATCCGGTAGCCCTGGCGTAACGTATAGCTGGTCGCCATCGGGAACTGTTAGCTGCCTTACTTGTGCAACAACTACAGCTTCGCCTACACAAACAACAACCTATACACTTACTGTAACCATAAACGGTTGCTCTTCATCTGATACTGTTACAATATTTGTAGAAATGGAATGCGGTGAATTATTTGTTCCTAACGTTTTCTCTCCAAATGGCGATGGCGCAAATGATGAGTTAAAAATCTACGGAAACTGTATCACCAATTTTGAATTTGTGATTTTCGATCGTTGGGGACAAAAAGTATTTGAAATCACCGACCCAACAATTGTCTGGGATGGAAGATTTAATGGTAAAATGATGGACGCTGCTGTATTTGTCTATTATTTAAAGGGAACAGTAAAAGGTATTGAAGTTGAAAAACATGGAAATATAACCTTGGTAAAATAACCCATAGAAAAATTGTCGATAACAAACGACTATTCTTCTGATTTATAATAATGGGCTTAAAATACTTCCATGAAATGATTGAAAAAACTACACATATTGAAAATAGATATCCTATCAGACTTCCAATAATTAAGGGGTTTTGGTGTTGTTTTGTCTTTTTTAAGGTTTACTTTTGTCATCGGATAAATTTAAAATTACTGATCTCATGACGATGAAAACTACTATTTTCAAGTCGTTGCTATTGCTTTTTACAGGCATTGCTTCGCTTACAATTTCTGCTCAACCTACAACTTTCAGATTATCTTACGACATAGGAGCATTCGATATTTCAGGTGGAATGGTTGAAAATCCTGCCGGGGAATTTGTGTTTGCCGGATTAAACAATTCATTTGGTCCTTACTATGGTGATGTTATTAAAACAGATGCAAACGGAACTGTGGTTTGGGCAAAAACATATACCGGTGGATTTGCCACTAATTTTTCTGATATAAAAAATGTAAGTACCGGTGGATACATTGTAACCGGTTCTTCAACTAGCGGTGGCGGGGGCGCTATTTTAGTTCGCTTAGATGCAGCAGGTGCAATTATATGGGCCAAAAGATATCAGCTGCCTAACATTGGAGTCGGAAATGCTTCTAACGAATTTGGTTCTTCAGTAATTGAAACTTCTGACGGTGGATTTTTAGTTGGTGGAGGGGTTGATTATTTTTGGGATGGTGTAAGTGCATCAACTGTTGATACTACAAGTGCAATGGCATTTAAAGTAAATTCTGCCGGAACATTAATTTGGAACAGAACATGGACAATAACAAATCCAACCAAAGTAGACGAACATTATATTAATGATGTAGCTGAATCTGCTGACGGATACTTTTTTGTTGGCGAATCTGCCGATGAAACACAAGCTTATGACTCGGATGGTGACTTACCTAGAAATGCGCTCATTATAAAAACAGATAAAGCTACCGGAGCGCTAACCTATATTAGACGATGGGGTGCAGGTGGAACAAGTTCACAAGGAATTAATTCAGCAAAAACACTTTCTACTGGAAATATTTTAATTGGTGGATACGATGATGTTCACGGATTTTTGGTTAGTATCAGTGGTGTTGGCGCAGTTACTCCCACTGTTATTTTTAACAGACGATTTAATGGTTCTCTTTTCGGAAACATATATTTGATTCAAGACATTATGGAAAATTCTGATGGAAACTATTCTCTTATCGGAACTCAACTTGCTTTCCTATCTGTTTCTCTAAATACAATGATTCTTAAGGTTAATAGTTCAACCAGCGCACTAATGTTTGGTAGGTCTTACGCACCTATTGGTCTTTCCGCAATTTTACCGGAAGGAGGATTGTGTGCCGATCAAGGATATCATATTGTAATGACCGACCAACAAATGGGCGGATTTAATGCTAACATGATTCGTACTGATGCAACTGGACAACTTGGCCCTGGTGCTGCCGGCTGTGCATCAACCAATTTGACACCTGCACTTGGAACAGAATCAATTACTTTCTCAACTCCTGCTACAGCAGTTTATACTTCTTTAACCGAAAGTGCTTGGGTGCCTGTTGTAAACAATATTGTACCAACTCTTGTAACACATTGTTTAAACATTCCTTGTGCACCACCAACTACATCTAATGCAGGACCGGATCAAAGTGTTTGCGGGACAACGGCAACTCTTGCTGGAAATACACCAACTACAGGAACAGGAACATGGACACTAGTTAGTGGTTCAGGAACAATTACAACTCCATCTTCACCAACATCTGGAATAACAGGATTGGGAGTTGGCGCTAACGTTTTTCAATGGACAATTGCAAATGCGCCATGTCCTGCATCAACAGATCAAGTTACTATAACCGGAGTTGCAAATCCAACAGCTTCAAATGCTGGATCCAATCAAACAGTTTGTGGAACAACAGCAACCATGGCTGGAAATACTCCAACTTCCGGAACAGGAACATGGACACTGGTTAGCGGAACAGGAACAATTACAACACCGTCATCGCCAACTTCAGGAATTACAGGATTAGGTGCTGGCGCTAACGTTTTTCAATGGACTATTTCAAATGCTCCTTGTGCTTCATCATCATCAACAGTAACATTAACTGGTGTAACTCCACCAACAACTTCTAACGCAGGACCAAATCAAAGTGTTTGCGGAACAACTGCTACACTTGCCGGAAATACACCAACTACAGGAACAGGAACTTGGACGCTGGTGAGTGGAACTGGAACAATTACTACTCCTTCTTCTGCAACATCAGGTCTTACCGGACTAGGAGTTGGAGCAAATGTTTTTCAATGGAGCATTGCTAATGCGCCTTGTCCTCCATCAACATCAACTGTAACAATAACAGGGGTAGCAACTCCAACGGCATCTTCTGCAGGACCGAATCAAACCGTTTGTGGAACAACTGCAACTCTTGCAGGAAATACTCCAACATCCGGAACAGGAACTTGGACGCTGGTTAGCGGAGCAGGAACAATTACTACTCCTTCATCGCCAACATCAGGAATTACAGGATTAGGTGCTGGCGCTAACGTTTTTCAATGGACAATTTCAAATGCCCCTTGCACTGCATCAAGCTCAACTGTTACAATAACAGGAGTAACAACTCCAACAACTTCTAATGCTGGACCGAATCAAACAGTTTGTGGAACAACTGCTACACTTGCAGGAAACACGCCAACTGCAGGAACAGGAACGTGGACATTGGTTAGCGGTACAGGAACAATTACTACTCCTTCTTCGCCTACTTCCGGAATCACAGGATTGGGAGTTGGAGCAAACGTTTTTCAGTGGAGTATAACAAACGCTCCTTGTGCTGCATCAACTTCAACAGTAACTATTACAGGTGTTACAGCGCCTACAACAGCAAACGCGGGTCCGAATCAAACTGTTTGTGGAACAACTGCAACTCTAGCAGGAAATACAGCAACGTCCGGAACAGGAACATGGACGCTGGTTAGCGGAGCAGGAACAATTACTACACCTTCTTCACCAACTTCTGGTATCACAGGCTTAGGAGCTGGAGCAAACGTTTTTCAATGGACAATTTCAAACGCTCCATGTACAGCATCAAGTTCAACTGTTACAATAACAGGTGTTGCAACTCCTACTACTTCTAATGCCGGTCCTAACCAAACTGTTTGTGGTACAACTGCTACACTTGCAGGAAATACTGCTACTGCAGGAACAGGAACATGGACGCTGGTTAGCGGAACAGGAACAATTACTACACCTTCTTCACCTACTTCTGGTATCACAGGCTTAGGAGTTGGAGCAAACGTTTTTCAATGGACAATTTCAAATGCTCCTTGTGCTTCATCAACATCAACTGTAACAATTACCGGAGTAAGCTCTCCTACAACAGCTGCTGCTGGTCCTAATCAAACATTGTGCAGCACCTCAGCAACATTTGCAGGAAACACACCAACATCCGGAACAGGAACGTGGACGCTGGTTAGCGGGGCAGGAACAATCACTACTCCAGGATCACCAACATCAACTGTAACAGGATTAGGTTTGGGATCAAACGTATTTCAGTGGACCATTTCAAATCCTCCTTGTGCATCTTCATCATCAACTGTAACTATTACAAACACTGGCGGGCCTACAACTTCTGCAGCAGGAGCTAATCAAAGTGTTTGTGCAACAACTGCTACACTTGCAGGAAACACCCCTACTACAGGAACAGGCTTGTGGACATTGGTTAGCGGATCGGGAACAATCACTTCACCAACATCTCCAACTTCAGGAGTTACGGGATTAGGTGTTGGACCAAATATTTTTGAGTGGACAATTTCAAATCCTCCTTGTGCAGCATCCTCTTCACAAGTTACAATTACAGGTGTTGCTGCACCAACAACATCAGCAGCGGGGCCAAATCAAACGATTTGCAGCACCGGAACTACTTTAGCAGGAAACACTCCAACATCCGGAACAGGAACATGGACGCTGGTTAGCGGAGCAGGAACAATTACTACTCCTTCTTCTCCAACAACAACTGTTACAGGTTTAGGAGTTGGTGCCAACGTATTTATGTGGACAATTGATAACGCACCTTGCTCTTCATCTACCAGCACTGTAACAATAACAAACACTGGTGGTCCGGCAGTTTCAATAACATCACAAATTGATGCACTTTGTTTTGGTGGCGCTTCAGGAACAGCATCTGCAAACGCAAGCAGCGGAACTGGTCCTTACGATTATGTTTGGACAAGCGGTGCCGGAACAATTCAAACAACATTAAATAGCTCGGTTCCTGATTCTGTAAGCGGACTTGCAGCAGGAACATACACGATAACGATAACAGATAATGGCGGTTGTACTACTTCATCTACGGTAACCATTTCAGAGCCTGCAACCGCTGTTTCTGTATCATTAGTAAGCTCTACTCCTACCGGCTGTACAACAAGCACCGGAACAGCAACAGTAAGTGGTTCTGGCGGAACTCCTGGACCAGGCTATACTTATAGCTGGGCGCCAAGTGGTGGAACTGCAGCAACAGCAACCGGATTGGGAGCATCAACTTATACTGTCACTGTCACTGATGATAATGGCTGTACTTCTACATCCACTGTTGTTATTAGTACTGCAGGAGGACCAACAGCAAGTATTGCATCTCAGTCAAATATAAATTGTAATGGTGTAAGCAATGGAACAGCTACTGCTACCGGAACAGGTGGAACAGGAACGCTTACATACTCTTGGAGTGGTGGTGCAGGAACTTCAGCTACTGCTACCGGATTAGCTGCAGGAACTTATACTGTTACTGTAACTGATAGCGCTGGTTGTTCAAGCACATCAACAGCAACCATTACTGAACCAACTGCAGTAGCAGGAACGGTAAATACTACAACTGCAACTTGTGGATTGTCTGACGGAACAGCAACTGCAACTGCTTCCGGTGGAACAGGAAGTGCTTATACTTATTCTTGGTTACCTGGCGGAGCAACTACTTCAACAATTACCGGCATTGCTGCAGGAACATATACTGTTACAATTACCGACTCGCTTGGATGTACACAAACTGCAACAGGAACTGTTGGAACTGCAGGCAGTCCACCGGTTGATGCAGGAGCAACAACAAGTATTCCTGCAGGAGGAAGCACAACTTTAGTTGGAACAGCGGGTGCGGGTGCAACATATAGCTGGACGCCTCCGGGAAGTTTGAGTTGTGATACTTGTGCATCTACAACAGCTTCTCCATCTTCTACAACTACCTATACTTTAACTATTACCATTAACGGTTGTACTTCAACCGATACTGTTACTGTTTTTGTTGAAGAAGAGTGCGGTGAATTGTTTGTGCCGAATGTTTTTTCACCAAATGGTGATGGAGCAAATGATTCCTTAAAAATTTACGGTGGATGTATTAAAGAATTAGAGTTTGTAATTTATGATCGTTGGGGAGAAATAGTATTTCAAACAACTGACCCTACTATTGCATGGGCAGGAACACTTAATGGGAAACTATTAGACGCTGCCGTTTTTGTTTATTATCTAAATGCAACTGTGAAAGGTGAGGCAGTTAGAAAACACGGAAATATTACTCTTGTAAAATAAAATTAAAACAAACACTAAATAGTATTACGCAAATTAAGAACACTAAAATAAACTAACATGAATTCAACAAAAACAATTAGTCTGTCTGTCTACCAAAAAACATTATTGTGTGTTTTGTTTGGAGCATTGATAAGTGTTGCATCCGTAGCACAGGACATTCACTTTTCGCAATTTGATGAAACACAATTGCAGCTTGAGCCTGCTGACGCGGGTGTTCAGCACGATGTGCGAATTGTTACTAACTACAAAAATCAGTGGCAAACGGTTGGTTCGCCTTACAAAACATTTGCACTTTCCGGTGATGCCCGTTTGTTAAGAGCAAAAAAACACCACCTTGGCCTTGGTATTGATTTCTTTTCTGATAATGCAGGAGACGCAAATTTAAAGTCTACTCAAGTAAACTTATCTCTTTCGGGTATTATTAATGTTAGTGAATTCAGCAAAATTTCTGCCGGATTAATGACAGGTTATTCTCAACGCAGTATCACGGTAGATAATTTACAGTGGGGAAGTCAATACGATGGCATGAATTACAATGCTGCGCTTCCAACAGGAGAAACAGCAACTGCTACTGCATTTAATTTTGTGGATTTAGGTGCCGGTATTCAATACAGTTATGGAAACAGTGAAATGTATATTTCTGCAAACGATGCAAGAAGAATCAATATTGGTGTTTCAATTTTTCATCCTCACAATCCTACTTATACTTTTTATGGCGACAGTAAAGAAATATTACATACAAAATATGTATTTCATGGAAATGCTGCAATAGGAGTTAAAAACACAAACTTGGTATTAAAACCTTCTTATATTGTTTTTATGCAAGGAGCTACAAGAGAGATTACTCCGGGATTAACTTTCCAATATATATTACAAGAAGGATCAAAATACACAAAGAATAAAAAACCGGCAGCGTTCTCTATAGGAGGATATTACCGTATGCAGGATGCATTTATAGCTGTTGCAAAATTTGAATATTCAAATTATGCAATTGGATTTAGTTATGATGTTAACTTGTCTAAATTAAAAACAGTAAGTAAGGCTCGCGGGGGATTTGAAATTTCATTGCGCTTTATTTCTCCAAGCGCATTTGGCAAACGCATAAGCGGAAAATCAAAGTTTATTTAGTTTATATAATTCACAGATTCAGTGTAAAAGGTGTTGCCAAAAGCGACACCTTTTTTTGTTGAACAATTTCAAAAACAAACATTTATTCCAATTCTTCCCCAACTATGGCATATTCCGTTTTTAAATTCGGGAGAAATATATGCTCTAGAATATTCGAATCCTAATCGCTTGTAGGCAATTGCTAATCCAAAATAAGCGCTCTCAACATGTCTTGCAATGTCATCCGCAGGAATTATATAAACACTATTTCTATTTATGACTCCTCCTTGCATTGTTGCGTTGTATGCAACTGCTTTTATTTTTCCTCTAGCAAAAATGTAACATTGAAATTTTCTTACGTCTTTTTGTCGGGTGGTTCCCAAATTATTAAAGTACGGTTGCATCCAACCTAAGCGCATCATTGAGCCAAGTGCAAAATCATCATAAAGTGTTCCTGCTCTTGCTTCTGCAAATCCTGTTATTTCAAAATGTTTTGTATTCAATAATCCCTTTTCTAAAAACAGGTCATAATTTAAAACATAATCGTTTTCAATTTGGTTTTCCCATCCTAACGGTTGAATATTTCCAAGCGCATAATGAATTCCCTTTTGCTCCTGAGCGCCTCTTAGATTAGGCCCCATAAATCCAAGAGTAATTCGCGTGGTAAGCCTCAATGTCCTTTCCGGATCTAGTGAAATTAATTGATGGGTTACGTAAGCAACCGCTGCAAAAGGCCGTTCCCCATAATAAATTCCTTCGTGACGGATGCTCTTTGGAGTAAACCCTTGTCGCTCCAAACTCATCCCATAATAGTTCAATATTGGTTTGCCAACTCTGTTGCATCGTGGACGCAGAGGAATAAGTGCTTTTGCTAATAATGTTTTTTTAAATACAGGTAAAAAGAATTCTAAATAAACACCTTGAGTATAATAACGGTCAGTAGAAGCAAAAAAATCGTTTTCGTAATTGTGTCTATAGTAACGATCTGTTTTTTTTATCGTATCTGTTTGAGACACTAGCTCAAAAGAAACCAAGGAGAAGAATATTAAGGGTATGAAAACTTTGCTTTTCATTTGTTGTATCTACGTTATACAAAGCTAAACAGTTTTTAATGAGATTAAAATTTAGTTAAATCAAATAGGTGAAATTCCTTAGAATGGTGTATTTTTGAAAATCAATATTAAATCTAGCTGCAATGAAAGTGCTTAAAAAAATCGGAAAGTGGTTGTTAATCATTTTGATTATTCTAAACTTGTCAATAGTTTTTTCTGGCAGAACATATATTTTCAAAGCTATTGGAAACACTTATTTTAAAGGTCGTTCCGGTCCGAGCATTGATGAATACCAAATTTTTGAAAACAGAGAGGTGGCAAATGGAACCCATGTTGCCTGGTATCATTCGAAACAATACAATTCAAAAAAAATTCCTGCGGAAGCACAAAAAGAATTTGATGCAATGCAATCTGTTGCTTATGTAATTATCAAAAACGATTCGATGATACATGAGCAATATTGGGATGGTTATGGCGAAGACTCGTATACAAACTCTTTCTCCATGGCAAAAACATTTGTTTCCATTTTGGTTGGAATTGCTTTAGATGAAGGAAAAATAAAAAGCATCGACCAGCCTGTGGGTGATTTTTTACCTGAATACAGAACAGGTGAAAACTCAAAACTTACTGTGAAACATTTGCTTACAATGTCATCAGGAGTTGATTTTGACGAAAGCTATAAAAATCCATTGGCTTATCCTGCAGCTGCTTATTACGGGAAAGACCTGAAAGCATTGACAGCCAAATATTCCGTGACCGAAGAACCTGGAAAAACATTCAAATACCTTAGTGGAAATACAATTCTGCTGGGATTCATTTTAGAAAAAGCCACCGGAAAAACAATAAGTCAGTATGCTTCAGAAAAATTATGGACTCCACTTGGTCCTAAAAATAAAGCTTTTTGGAGCCTTGATCATGAAGGTGGAGAAGAAAAATCATACTGTTGCTTCAACTCTAATGCTCCAGACTTTGCTAGAATTGGTGAAATGTTTTTAGATAGCGGCAAATGGAATGGCATACAAATAGTTTCACAAGAATATGCTGTTAACTCAACAAAGCTTGCTGACTTGGTTGATATAAGTGGAAGCAAGCAACAAAAATATGGTTATGCCTGGTGGATAATTCCAAATTACAAAGGGCATTATATTTATTATGCACGTGGAATTTTAGGTCAGTATATCCTTTGCATTCCTGATAAAAAAATGGTGGTGGTGAGATTAGGGAAAAAGCGTGAAAAACAATTACCAACAGAAGATCATCCGAAAGATGTATACTCATATATTGATGCTGCACTTGAGATGTATGGGGATTAGTTGGGAGTTGGGAGAGCGGAGTTAATAGACGTTTTCGAAGTTTGTTTATCATTGCGACAACACACCCCTAGCCCCTCTCGAGAGGGGAATTAGCTTGGTTGCAGAATTATTATTAACGCTAAAAAACATTTTCGTAATTCGATAAAATTCGTAATTCGTAGTTTTGTATGAAGAAAGACATTGAGCCACCAGCAGTCGAAAATATTGCGGTTGCGGTTGTTAAAGAAACAAATGATTTGAATGAATTGGAGTGGAATGTTTACCTCCTGAATTTAAAAAAAGAAAAGATTGAAGGTGTTTTGGTTTCTTCTCATGGTTATGGAACCATCAATGAAGAACCTGTTAAAACTTCTACTCTCCGCCACTTTTTGGACGAAGTTGGTCCGAAATCGTTTGTTAAGTTTGAACCCATCATGGAATCGTTGTTCGGACTAAACAATGAGTATTGGGTGAGTTTTTACATCAACAAAGTGATGTACGATAAGAAATATATTTTTTTACCTGAAACAATTAAAGAAGAAAATTTTATACTTATCCCATACATCAATAAAAAAGGTGTAATGATCAAATAATAAATTATGTTAGAAAATATCAAAATTACAAATGTTCTTTTTTTAGATGTTGAAACCGCTCCCCTCGTTTATAAATACAAAGACTTACCCGAAAAAATGAAGCCCCTTTGGGATTCGAAATTTCGTTACCAACAAACAGAAACACCCGAATCGCTTTACAAAAAGGCCGGAATTTATGCTGAGTTCGCAAAAATAATTTGCATCTCTGTAGGCTATTTTAATGATGGAAATTTTCGCGTAAAATCATTTTCCGGACATGATGAAAAAATTATTTTAGAAGATTTCTCTGCTTTATTGAATAAACATTTTAATCGCAAAGAACATCAATTGTGTGCTCACAATGGTAAAGAATTTGACTTCCCTTTTTTGTGTCGCAGAATGTTGATCAATGGTTTGAAATTGCCTAAAACTCTAAACATAGCGGGAAAAAAACCTTGGGAAATAAATCATTTGGACACAATGGAGTTATGGAAGTTTGGTGATTATAAAAACTACACTTCTTTAAATTTATTGGCAGGAATTTTTAACATCCCAACACCAAAAGACGACATGGATGGCTCTGACGTGGCAAGAGTTTATTGGGAGGAGAAAAATCTAAAGCGAATTGTAACATATTGTCAAAAAGATGTTTTAACTGTCGCACAACTTTTACTGCGTTTTATGGGACAACCTTTGATTGAGCAAAAAAATGTGGTTGTTGCATAAACACTTCCTTACTTTCTCACTATCTTTGTATCAGAAATAAACCATATGTCTTTTTCAAAAAAAATATTCCTGAAAAACATTCTTTTTCTATCGCTTTTTGCCGGGTTTATTTCTTCTTGTACAAATACCGAATCCCATTTAAGCAAATACGGCCCCGAGCTGGAAGGTGTAATGCGCAGTGATTTCGGTACTTTCAGAGGATTCAATTTGGGCGAACAAATGGATACTGTGTTGGCAAAAGAGGCTGGATTAGGTGTTGATGCTGATGAAGGTTATTTGTATTATGAATTTAAATTGAACGACTCCAACTCTTACAACATCTCTTATAGTTTTGATGACAATGGGCTAAACGAAATTCAGTCGGATGTTTATATTAAAAATCCAAGTAATACCGAAAGGGTGTTTAACGCATTTAAATCCTATTTCGATGATCACTTTGGGGAGAACGAAAACCATCAGGGCTTTATGGTCTGGACTGTAAAATCCGAAAAATATGGGGACGTCCGCATCAATTTAAGTGACGAAAGCTCCGATTTTACCATTCCCGGAAGCCCTGGAAAAATTGCCCTTTGGATTTATCCAGATAAGCAATAGTCAATAAAATATGCCCATTTATCGCGTCTAATGCCCCTCTGTCGTATTGCACTTGCATATTTCCCTAACAAAACGTATTTTTAGCACTCTTTCTCTAAAGGAGTCCATTTGGAGAAAAAAGACCCTTGCTTATGGCAAAAGAAACGTTATTAGAAGTAAAAAATTTAGTTACCGAATTTCGAACAGAAGAGGAAACAGTAAAGGCCGTAAACGACATTTCGTTTACACTTTCTAAAGGCGAAACCATTGGTATTGTTGGCGAATCGGGCTCCGGCAAATCCGTTACTTCACTTTCCGTAATGCGTTTAATTCCAAATCCTCCGGGGAAAATTACCGGTGGACAAATCATTTATCATTCAAAAAGAAAAGGGGCTGTTGACATTGTAAAGCTTTCTGAGAAAGAGATGCGGGAACTTCGTGGAAACGAAATCGCAATGATTTTTCAAGAGCCAATGACATCTTTAAACCCTGTTTATACTTGCGGAGATCAGGTAATGGAAGCCATTTTGTTACACCAAAAGGTGAATAAAAAAGTGGCTAAAGAAATAACTATTAACTTATTTAAAGAGGTTCAACTTCCTCGTCCTGACGATATTTTTGACAGTTATCCTCACCAAATATCAGGGGGTCAAAAACAACGTGTGATGATTGCCATGGCAATGAGCTGTAAGCCTAGCATTTTAATTGCTGATGAGCCAACTACCGCACTTGATGTTACTGTTCAGGCCACTATTCTTGATTTGATGCTGAAGCTTCAGCGCGAACACGATATGGGAATTATGTTTATTACACATGATTTGGGCGTAATTGCTGAGCTTGCCGACAAGGTGGTGGTAATGTATAAAGGAAAAATTGTTGAGCAAGGAAGCGTAATGGATATTTTTTCCAATCCAAGACACCCTTATACAAAAGGCCTTTTAGCTTGCCGGCCTCCATTAAACAAACGTTTACATTGGTTGCCAACGGTTGCTGATTTTATGCAGACGAGCGATATGGGCGAAATGATTGAAAGCAAACAATCGGTAGAAGAAGTTACAAACAAACTTGTTGTTTCAAAAGCCGAAAGAGAAGACGCTCATAAAAAATTATATGCTAAACAACCTATTCTTCAAATCAAGAATTTAAAAACGTACTTCCCTATTAAAAAAGGAATTTTTGGGAAAGCGAAAGATTATGTAAAAGCTGTTGATGATGTTTCCTTTGATGTTTATCCTGGCGAAACACTTGGTTTGGTTGGCGAATCTGGTTGCGGAAAAACAACGCTGGGGAGAGCTGTTTTACGTTTGGTGGAACCAACTGGTGGAGAAGTTATTTTTAACGGAACAACAATTACTAATCTCGATTTAAAAAAATTACGCGATTTAAGAAAAGACATTCAAATCATTTTTCAAGATCCTTATTCTTCGCTTAATCCTCGTATTACTATAGGACAAGCCATTATGGAGCCCATGCAAGTGCACGGGATTTTAGAAAACGATAAGGCGAGAAAAGAAAGAGTAATTGAATTGTTACAGCGCGTAAATATGAATGAGTCGCATTTTTACAGATATCCACACGAATTTTCCGGAGGACAACGTCAGCGGATTTGTATAGCCAGAGCCTTAGCGCTTAAGCCTAAATTTATTATTTGTGATGAGTCTGTTTCTGCTTTGGACGTTTCTGTTCAGGCTCAGGTTCTAAACCTGCTCAACGAATTAAAAAGAGAGTTTGATTTTACCTATATTTTTATTTCTCACGACTTGTCTGTTGTAAAATTTATGAGCGACAGAATGGTTGTTATGAACAAAGGGAAAGTAGAAGAAATGGGAGATGCAGATGAAATTTACAATAACCCACAAACAGAATACACTAAGAATTTAATTAATTCTATTCCTAAAGGACAACTGGAAGATATTAAAGCTTCTATTGATAAAAAGAACAGCCTGCGTGTTCGTTAATTTCATACGCAATTGTCAAAAATGAACATTCAAAAAAAACGATTCGTTGTTTATTTCCTTTTTATTTTATTTGGCCTTTCCTTAGCATTTCTTTTTCTAAGAGACAAAAATCCCGCAGCAAACAGTGTTGCTTCCGAAGTAATTATAAAGAAGGACTCGATTGTTACCGTTTCATTTTTATCTGAATTTTTAAATATAGAAACAAACAACGAGAGTTTTGTTTCAGCAGAGAAAGCGCTTTCCGGGAAGCGCAGCTGTAAGCTTTCAAATGATGTCGAATTTGGAATTTCTGTAAGCAAGTTATTAAAAGACATTCCGACTTTTAATAACTTAAAAAACATTTCAATAAAGCTTAATACTTTTTTTGGAAACGAAAACCCTGAGGCCTTGTATGTTTTATCAATAGATGATGCTAAAGGAAAAAATATATTTTGGGACGGGAAGCCTATCCTATATTCAAATTCAAATGATTGGACTGAATCAACGATCGACTTTGTGGTTCCTGCCGAATTTTTAAATCCCGACAATAAAATTGTTGTTTACCCTTGGAATAGAAATAAAAAATTGTTTTATGTGGATGATATAACAGTTGATTTTATTGGAACAGCTATTTATAATGATGGCTCCAAAAATCAATCAGAAAAAACAAATGTGTTTTTAGATTTTGAAACAGAGGCGGGCTTATCGGGGGCCGACAATGTAAAAGAAACAACAGCACATTCAGGAAAAATGGCTTGTGATTTAAGCGGGGGAAAAGAATATGGTCCGGTACTAAATAAAAAACTGAATGAATTTGGTTCTTCTTTTCCTAAAATAGTTAGTTTAAGTATGTGGGTTTATCCGCTGACCGATAATCCCAACACCGTTCTTGTTGCTTCGGTTATTAATTCGAAAAACGAAACTGTTTATTGGGAAGGCAAAAGCACCGAAAACAAACCTTTCCCAAAAAACACCTGGACAAAAATTAACGCCTTGTTTAAATTACCCATTGAAAAATTTAATGCTGAAGATGTTTTGGGAATAAGCGTGTGGAACAAAGGAAAAACAGATGTTATTGTTGACGATGTAGAAATTGTTTATGGAGAAGGCGCTGAAAGAAGAGGCGAAGAATCCAAAGTTGATCCAATCTCTATTTATGAAAAACGTTTTGTTGCAGAAAAGAACAAACCTCCGTTTCAAACCATTTATTTTGAAAAACAAGAAGCAGGAAAAGAGTTAACAGATTTTTCTTCTGATAATTTTTTTATTGCAGGAAACTTTAATAATGATGCAAATGGCATTGATGAGATTCTTTGCATTGGCAAAAGCAAACAAGCAATGTATGCTTATGATTTGTCGATAAAAGCTTTCAAAAAAATATGGGAAAACAAAAATGCAGGCGACCAATTGTGGGATAAAGACAATTTTTATATGAGCTCAATCCGCAATGGTAAAACTTCAATTATTATTCAACCCAAAAATAAATCTATCGCTCAGGTTTTAAATTTTGATGGAAAAAACTGGAATAGTATAGGAGAACAAAAAGTAATTCCTACACCTGTCTACACAAATCCTGTCTGCGAATATTCAGGCAATTTTACTGCCGGCAAAAATCAAATTCTTAAACTTGACAGAAGCTGGCGGTTCGACCTGAAACTTATTGAAAATGATGTGATTCTTGGAAGTGTTGATTTTAAAGATTATCCGAATGATTATAATCCAAAATATTATGAATTTGTAAAATTAATTCCTGGTAATTTTTTATCTTCGAAACAAACATCATTATTGGTAGTAATGTGTAATTGCGGGGATGTGAATTTTTCGGGCTTAGAGTGTAAACAAATAGAGGATTTGCCTTATTTGCCGAATAGCGTGCAACTGTATTCTATCGAAAAAGAAAAGGGTTTCACGCAGATTTCGCAAATTAACGCAGACCTGCCTACCGGCAGGCAGGTAAAAAAATGAAAAAAACAGATAATACACATAAAATAAATCTGCGAAAATCCGCGAAATCTGCGAGCAAAATAGTTGTGCTTGTTGCAACCGTTTTGTTTTTATTTTCCTGCAACCAAAACCCAGAAAACACCTCAGAAACCCTAACCTGCTCTGAGTTTAGTATACAAAATTTTTCTCCTATCACTAATTGGCAACAAGACAGCATCACTAAAAAAACAATTTTCCTTGATTATAACAATGCAAATAGCGGATTTATTATCCCTTCAGTAAAAGATATTGCTGACGGATTGTTTGCTTTTGAATTCGAAGTAAAAAACAATGCTGCTGCTTCTCAAAATTTGTATTATAAAATTTACTACCAAAACGAAAGTTATAAATTTGAAGAGTTCGATTCGCTTACAAAAGCAGAAAACATTTATGCTGAAGAAAATTTTTATGGCAGCTGGGAAAATACGAACACCACATTCAAAAAAATTGTTGTTGCTCCCGACAACAACTTCCATAAAATAGTAGACGAATTTCGCATTGTTGGAAATCCAAGAAACGAAGATCGATATTTTCACAATGGAGAAAATAACAGATGGAAAAGAAACCCAAGAATGGGTAATTATTCTTTTCTGCTTGTTGTCGCTACTGAAAATGATTTGAAAAATATTCCCGAATACATTCAAAACATCAACAAAAAAAACCAGTCTGCCGGACAGCCAGACAAAGAACATTTTGTTAGTCCGTATTACTTTTTTAATTACGGAGACAGAAATGGCTTAAAACAAACCATTTCAACTATTTCTCAAACGCAACTAAAAATTATTGCACAACCAAATTTAGGCACGGGAATATACATAGATGATGCTCGTTTTAATGGGGAAATTGATAAATCTAATTTTTGTGCTACTTGTGGACAAGATAGTAGTTTATATAAGAATGCTCCTGTTCAGCAATTCATCAATTACGTTGACTTGTCAACCAAGATGGACAACATTCCTGTTATTGCGGATATTTTAAAAGACAATTACTCTAAGATGGATTATAATTGGAACCGTGCTTTTTATACAAAAGAAGAATTGATTCCTACGATTTTACAAACGTCCCGACAACCGTGTGCAACTGTTTTTTCCGACCCTAAAGAAAAAAAGATTATCATCAAAAATCCAAAAACAAAATTTGGTGAATGGAAAAAAGAAAGTGTTGGAATTATTACCCGCCATGGATTAACTTATGGAAAATATCGTGTAAAAGTAAAGTTGACAGAATTGTTAAATAAAAACAATGTTTGGAATGGATTAACAAATGCAATTTGGTTGATTACCCAAGGTGGTGAATGGAACAACAGAAGAGTTTGTAACAAAGATGGAGGCTACATGGCAAGCTATTGGGGTGGACCAAATGACAAGCGTGTTCCTGCGGTTGATTATTCAGAGATTGATTTTGAAATTCTAAAAACAACTCCTTATTGTCCAGACAATGCATTCCCGCCCGTATACAAAAATCCAGGTGATAATAATAAAAACATCAACAGTTGGAATATTTCTTTGCCAGAAGAAATAACAAATGCGGATGGAAACATAACGGTTGCTTGTACAAATTGGGATATGGCATGTCATGAGCCGAAAAACTTCGGTGTTGGATGTAATACAATTGCTTATCAAAATCAAACTTTTGAAACACATCGCTGGGACCATAATTACCGGGCATTAAACCAAAGGAAAATAGAAAGTGATGATGAGTTATTTGGCGGGGATTATTTTTATTTTGAAATTGATTGGCGTCCAACAGAAATTATCTGGCGCATCGGAGCCGAGCCAAGCAAAATGAGAGTTGTGGGTTATATGAACGATCAAGTAACATCTATCCCAAACAATCAAATGTTATTGATTATTACACAAGAATACCACAATACAAAATGGTGGCCGGGAACGCCTTATTCACAAGACAACCTGCCTTTTCCTTTAAATGATATTCCGGGAGAAATTTATGATTTAACGATTGAATAAGTTTGTCTACAAGGCTATTGTTTATTAATATTTATTACGATAAATTTGTGCTATGCAACAAAAGGTTCAAAATAAAGAAATGCTTCTATCTATAATTGCGAATAATCGTTCACGTATTCGTAATTATGGTGTGCACGCTATTGGCCTTTTTGGTTCATTTGCCCGGAATGAACAAACCGAACAAAGTGATGTTGATTTGTTAATTGACTTCGAAGCTGATAAAGAAACTTACCGCAATTTTATTAATCTTGCTTACTATATGGAAGAACTTCTCGGCAGAAAAGTTGAAGTTGTTACTCGTAACGGTCTAAGCCCATATATTGGTCCTCGAATATTAAAGGAGGTGCAAAATGTTCCACTCTAATACAGAACTATTAAAACATATTTTAGACGAAATTCGTTTCGTGTTGCATGCTACAAATAATAAAACAAGAGACGAGCTAATTGAAAACGAAATTCTCAAGCGTGCAGTGATCCGCAGTCTCGAAATTATAGGAGAGGCTAGTAAAAAAATAGACCCGGATTTTAAATTACTTCACCCACAAATAGACTGGCGCGGAATGACCGGCACAAGAGACAAACTTATTCACGATTATTTTGGAGTAAATTATATTATTGTCTGGGATATTATAGAAAATGAATTGCCTTCACTAAGAGATTTTATAGAACACTTGCTTTCTCAGGAAAAATAATTCGTCTTTAATGAGCCTATCCACAGAAACAAGTCTTAAAAAATATAAAAACAGAATTTTTTTCTTCTTTCTTCTGTTGCTATTTCTCCCCCTATTTCAGCTTGTTCTTCCCTTTTCAAAAGAAACTCCTTTAGATGGCGTTGATCCACCTCCTCCTCTGCCCGAGTTTTCTGTCGAAATGTGGCTGAACGAGGAATATCAAAAAAATTATTCTATATCGTTTGAACAAAATATTGGTTTTCACTCATCACTAGTTCGCTTGCGTAATCAAATCAATTATTCCGTTTTTAGTTTTTCAGATATTGCTGATGTTGTTGTGGGAAAAGAAGGTTATGTTTTTTTGAAGCCTTACACAACTGCTGTAACGGGGGCAGATTTTGTTGGAGACGAATATATAACTATTCAAACTCAAAAAATGAAAACGATTCAAACCGAATTAAAGAAAAAAAACATCGATTTTTTTGTCGTTTTGGCTCCCGGGAAAGGAAGTTTTTATTCCGAGTATATTCCCGATGAAATTATGAAAAGCGCGAAGCCTGATAGCACAAATTATACTTGCTATAAAAAAAGATTTATAGAACAAGGAGTAAATTGCCTGGATTTAAGTTCATATTTTTTGTCTATTAAAAATTCTGAAAAGCATCCCCTCTATTCAACAACTGGAGTTCACTGGACAGAATACAGCTGCTATATTGCGAGCAAAGAAATTGTAGCTTACATTGAAAAAATCAGAAAAATAAATCTGCCGGAAATAAATCTGAAGTCTATTGAAATGATTAATTTGTCCGGCAACCGTAGTAGCGATTATGACGCTGCCTGTTTGATGAACATTTTTGCTACAGTTCCCCACCCGACTTATGCAATACCCAAACTACAGTATGTTTCAGACACAACAACAACAAAGCCTCGTTTTTTATGTATTGCTGACAGCTATTTTGCCGGAATCACAAACACGGGTATTCCTTCTAAAGTTTTTGCCGACTATCAATATTGGTTATATTACGATAGAATTTACCAAAGCTATTTAAAAGAAAAAAAAGTTGCCGAATTGAATTTGAAAAGTGAAATAGAAAAAAAAGATGTTGTCTGCTTGTTAGCAACAGATGCCTCATTGGCTCCGTTCCCTTTTGGATTTGTTGACAAGGTTTATGAGCTTTATTCAAAAAAAGATGCAAATTATTATACTTTAAAAAATAAAGAGTTTCGCTATTTTATATTAAACGCTATAGAAAATATTCATAAAAACAAAGAATGGAAAAATCAACTTGTAGAAAGTGCCAAAAGAAAAAACATATCTGAGTTGGATGAGTTTATTGAAAATGCAGTCTGGTTATATAAAGAAAAAGAAATAAAATTAAAAAGTGAATAACCTGAAAAAATATTTATTTGTTTGTTTGTTGTTTGCTTGTTTGGTTCCGGCAATTCAAAAGCAGTTTTCATTTATCAATATTACAAAGTTAAATGGCTGGTTTAAAGCAAAGGAGATACCTGAATTTACATGGGGTTCATGGTTTTCCGGAAAATTTCAACCAGCTTTTGACAAGAGCTTAGAAACAAATATTGGTTTTCGTCCTTCATTTGTTAGGGTCAACAATCAAATAAATTACAGTATCTATAATTTTGCTACTTCTAAAAATGTAATTGTTGGTAAAGAGGATTATCTTTTTGAAGAAGGATATATTACCGGATATATGGGTGTTTATCCTGTAGATTCCAATGCGGTTAAACTTAAAATTGCTAAAGCCGAATTCGTACATCGCGAACTGGAAAAAAGAGGAAAACATTTGCTAATAGTTTTGGCTCCCGGGAAAGCTTCTTTTTATCCTGAAAATATTCCTTATCAGTATTTTCCTGAAAATAAAAAAACATCTCATTATGATTTATATTCAAAATATCTCAAAAGTTCCCACCTACATTATATCGACTTCAACGAATACTTTAAAAAGCTAAAAGGCAAAACACCTTATCCTTTGTATCCAAAACAAGGAACCCACTGGAGTGTTTATGGGGCAACGCTGGCAATGGATTCGCTTCTCAAATACATTAAGTATAATTTTAAATATAATCTTCCACAAATTCAAATAACAAAAATTGAACTTCCTGATAGTTGCCGAGATACTGATTATGATATGGGTGCCGTTATGAATATAATGTTTCCAATGGAGCATGATAAATTGGCTTATCCTAAAATAGAGTTCGAAAGTGATAGTTCACTTTTTCGTCCATCTGTTATTTCTATGGGTGATAGTTATTTTTGGACATTTTTTGGAATGGGGCTCAACACAAAGGCATTTAAGGAACATGAATTCTGGTATTACAATGAACTTAATTATATTGATGGTGTAGGCGAAACTCCCGTTGTACAAGCAAACACAGCAAATACAATTTTAAAAAAAGATCTTGTAATAATTATGCAAACCGAAGCTTTTTATCATGGCTTTGGAAAGAATTTTATTGAATGTGCTTACGAACAATTAAAAAACAAACAATAATGGTATTTAGCAGTAGTTTATTTCTTCTTTATTTTTTTCCGCTATTCTTAATATTTTATTATGTGGCTGATGTTAAGTATAAAAATAATATTGTTTTATTAGCAAGTATTTTATTTTTCAGCTGGGGCGCACCATTGTTTGTTTTTGTTGTTTTAGGTTCTATTCTACTTGATTTTTTTATTGTTCAAAAAATTTATACTTCCGAAGGCAAACAACGAAAACGATATCTGCTTCTTTCTGTTGTTTTAAACTTAGGTTTACTCGCCTACTTTAAATACAGCAACTTTTTTGTAGAAAACGTTAATCAGTTGGTTTCAAACTGGGGCGCACACGGAATTGTGGGCTGGACTAAAATTGTGCTTCCGATAGGAATTTCCTTTTTCACTTTTAAAAAACTTAGTTATTGTATTGATGTGTATAGAAATACGCACAAGCCCTTTACAAAAATCACCGACTATGGTTTGTTCATTTTATTGTTCCCTGAATTAATTGCCGGACCGATTGTCCGTTTTAATGAAATTGCAGATCAAATTGTTGACAGAAAAAACCAAGAAACAATTGATAATAAATTATTGGGGCTTTTCCGGTTTGTGATTGGTCTTTCTAAAAAAGTATTAATTGCAAACGTACTAGGAGCTGAAGCAGACAAAATCTTTGCTTTGGATGCAAATACGCTTAACACTCCAATCGCCTGGATTGGAATTCTTGCATACACTTTCCAAATCTATTTTGATTTTTCCGGTTATTCCGACATGGCCATTGGTATTGCAAGAATGATTGGGTTTAAGTTTCCTGAAAATTTTGACAACCCATACATTTCTCAAAGCATAACCGAATTTTGGAGAAGATGGCACATTACCTTAGGAAGATTTATGCGTGATTATTTATACATTCCGCTTGGAGGGAACAAAGTAAAATCAAAATCAAGATTATATTTTAATTTAGGTTTGGTGTTTTTTCTTTCAGGTTTATGGCATGGTGCATCCTGGAATTTTATTGTCTGGGGCTGTTTTCACGGCTTGTTATTAATTGCCGACAGGATATTTCTACTTTCTGTTTATGAAAAAATTGGCCGCATTACAAGCACGATAATTACCTTTTTAATTGTAGTGGTTGGCTGGGTGTTCTTTAAAACAGAAACACTTACACATGCAACAGCATTTATCAAAAAAATGTTCTCTTTTGACTTTTCAAACTATTATATGTATTTCGAAATGAATTTTTGGACAATGTTGGTTCTGGCAATTCTATTTTCTTTTTCCGGTGGTTTTACAAGAGTCATCAAAATGCAGGAAAATGTTTTGTTCTCAGTATACAGCTTAAGAAGACTATTAATAACAAGCGTTATTTGTGTTGTGCTTTTTATTCTTTGTGAAGCTGCAATAACGTCATCCGGGTTTAATCCTTTTATTTATTATAGGTTTTAAAATTAAACTGTTTTTTCAAATTGTTTAACAACCTCTTTCCACGCTTCTTCTATCTAGATGGGCTAAAAATAGTGCAACTTTAGGATTTGTCGATTTATTCTTCTATATTTATTTAATATACTCTATTTAACTTAAACTTCTTAACATGAAAACTCCTACTCCAAAGGATTTTCCGTTTGTTGGTGACAACTTTTGTTCATTTAACAAACTGAAAATTATTTTACTTATTATCATTGCGCCTGTATTAGCGTTTGCTCAGCCGAGCCCAACTCAGCAACGCATTAAAGATTTTGGCTTTTCTACAAAAAACATTAGCTCCTTTACAACGAATGTAAATGGTGCTTTTGATGTTGTTTTTGAAACAAACGAGATTTTTTATGTCAATTCCACAAATCAAATTTGTTCTTATAAGAACATTTCTGGTGTTTGGACAAATTTAGGTGTTATAAATGCTTCTGCTCCGGCAATAAGGGCCGGGGGGCAAATTCACAGAACAGGAAATAAAATTTACTACGTCTCAAATTCCAATTCAAAAATTTATAGATTAGAAAATACAACTGGCACAACTTGGCTTTCTACTTTATTGCTTACAACTCAAACACTTGTTCGAAGTGATGCGGATATTTTATATTCATATCCACATATATATTACATAGGAACAACTGGGGCAGGAGTAAACAACAATCGTGTTTGTGAAATCATTACATCAGATGGAATTAACTGGACTGGTGGAGCAGCTTTAGTTACCACTAGCTCATTGGTTCGATCCAATTCTAAAATAATTCAGCCATTAAACATATCGCTTCTTTATTATATTGGCGCTTCTACTAATGGCGTTTATGAATTGGCTTATAATATTGGACCAGGCTGGACAGGGGGGCTGACCTTTCTATCAAGTGCGAATGTGAAAATCGGAACCAATTTAGAAACAAATGGATATGCTTTTTATTATGTAAATGGCGCCACTAATAAAGTTTCTGCATTATACTGGAGTTCTGGATGGCAAACAATAAATTTTCCTTGTATTGAAAATGTCCGAACAGATGTTGCACTCAAATATATTGACAATACTATTTTCTATGTTGGCGCGACTTCAGGAAAAATAAATATTCTTTCACTAAATGGGGCTGGTGTATGGTCTGCTATTCCCGTTGATCCTATTGCAACAATAGTAAAAACAGGATCAAAAATATTGGCTTATGCAAATTCTATTTTTGAAGAAGGAAGCAGTTGGGCAACCTTTAATAGTGTAAATGTTTTTTATGTGGATAATGCCGACAAACTTCGCTATTACGTTTTTGATGACTCCCCTTGCATTTCTGGCTATCATTATCATGATATGCTTTGGGATACCGAAGCGTGTAAAGTTGGTGGAGCTTTTCCAAAAGAGTGGCATTTTGGTCCCGATCCAAATATCGTTTTACCAAACTCTGTAAAATCAAACCTCCGAATCGGGCAGATTAATAAAGATATTTATTTTATTGATCCAAGCAATATTATCAAACAGATGAATAGAAGTGTTCCTAATAACCCTATTACATTTAATACCAGTTGGGTGCTTTCTTTTTCAGATGAATTTAACTCCCTACTGACAACACAAACAAAATGGAATACCCAGTTTCCTCATGGAAATGTACATAAGTCATTAAATAAATCGCATTATAATGATTATAACAATCTAAGCTACAATAGTGGCATAATGAATATTGAAACCAAACAATATGGTAGTCCTGAAACATTTAATTTTTGGAGAAAGGGCTTTTTTTGGAATGACAGTTGTCTTACAAAACAATATGATTATTCTTCGAGCTCTTTACAAACGGGTTGTTTGAATTGCAACACAGACATTAGCCCTGTCCCACAACTTGTCAATTGTGATTCCGCACCACCCGTTGAGGAGCACACTTTTTCTCAAAAGTATGGATGGTTTGAGATGAGAACTAAGTCTCCCCGAGGCAAGGGTCTTTGGAATGCGTTTTGGTTGCTCCCAAGAGATAATCAATACACTTGGACTAACGAAATTGATGTTTTTGAAATTCCAGGGAATGGAAAATATATTGCACAAACTAATTGGACTAATTTTAATCCAGACGAAAGCAGGAATAATGAAGCAAAAATTATTGATTGTATTGGCTATCGAACATATGAAGATTTTCATACTTATGCTGTAAAATGGACTGGTACCGATATCACTTTTTATTACGATAACAAGCAAGTTGGATACGCCTTGACTTCTTATGTTCCAACCGCTAGCGAAATGTATATGATTATAAACAACTATGTTAACGAGGAAAACGGAAGCGATATGATGATGGAATCAGAAGTACTAAATTTTCCTAATTATTGGGGAATTGATTATGTTAGAGCTTACACACCATTTTCACTACCAAAGTCTTTTGATGCACAAGAACAAAAAAAATCTATAAATATATATCCTAATCCTGCCCTAGATCAAATAACAATAGATGACGATGCTTTTTCTAAAGCAGAAATTTTTAATGTTCAGGGGGCTAAAATTAGTGAGAGCGTTTCCAAAGCAATTGATGTTAAATCTTTTTCCAAAGGTGTTTATTTTATAAAAATAACAAATCTAGACGGGAAAGTGCACAATTCTAAATTTATAAAAGAATAAAAATTATCCGACAGAAAAAAAGTATATTTGTTCTGTTGTTTTATGAAAAAAGAAAAAGTTTTTGTATTCCTCCTTTTTGTAGCGTTTATTGTGCTCTGTTGTTATCCTGTTTTTATTAATCTTGGCGATTTAAGTGCAAGAAAATGGGACGAATCGCGCAACGGCATTAACGCGATGGAAATGCTATATAATCACACTTTTTTTGTTACAACATTCGACAATATTCCGGATATGTGGAATACCAAACCCCCTCTTTTTATTTGGATGACTGCCTTGTCAATGAAGCTATTTGGAACAACAATGTTTGCGCTTCGTCTTCCTTCTGCTTTATCTTGTATTGCAATCGCTATTTATAGTTTTTGGTTTTTCAAAAATCGTTTTCAATCTGTTGTCGCAGCTTTTACTTCCGGTTTGGTATTAGCAACATCTATTGGTTTTATCGACTACCATGTTGCACGCAATGGCGATTTTGATGCTATGTTGTCGATGTGGATTTTTTTTTATTCAACACAGTTTTTTCTGTATTTCGAATTTAAAAAACAAAAGAATTTAATTTGGGCTTCTTTTTTTCTGGCGCTGGCAATTCTTACAAAGGGTGTAGCCGGCTGTTTAGTACTTCCCGGAGTATTTGTTTTTATGTTTACTAAGAGGGAGTATTTGTCTTTATTTAAGACAAAATCTTTTTATATAATTCCTGCACTGGGAGTTTTGCTTGGTGTTTCTTATTATTTTATCCGCGAACAATTTAATCCCGGGTATATTAATGCTGTTCTTGAAAATGAAATTACCGGGCGATACGCAGAAACAAACGAAGGTCATACAGGTGGTGTTTTCTATTATTTTGATTTGTTAAAAGGTGCACATTACAAATTTTGGATTTATTGTTTGCCCCTCTCTTTGATTTTTGTTTTTGTGCGTGCAGAAAAGCAACTAAAACGTTTGTGTTTCTTTCTATTTATTCAGATTCTTTTCTACTGGATTGTAATAACTATTTCTCACACAAAATTGCCTTGGTATGATGCTCCTTTCTTTGCTTTCTTTGCGGGAATTATTGCACTTGGACTAAATCAATTATATGTAGAAATTAACAACACATCTTTCATTAAAAGCACTATTGTAAAACCTTTCTTATTTGTTTTTATATGTTTTTCAATTTTCATTGTCCCAACCAAAAATATTTTTGCCACGTCAATTATTGGCGAAAAAGAAACCTATTACCCGGAACATTTTTATGGGGATTTTACTGCGAGCGTTTATAGCCTTTTCCCGGCACAAAAAAAACTTACAATTGTTTCGGAGGATTATAACCCTCATCTTCTTTTTTATGTCCACATTTTAAAACACCAAGGGAAAGAAGTGAATGTTGTTCCTCCAGCAAATAAATTTGTTGAAAACGACACCTTTTTAGTTTGTGAGCCAATCATGTACCCTAAAGCTGATAGTACATTTGCATATGATACGCTTTATCAGGAAGATAAAATTAAATTTTTTATCCGTATTATTTCAAAAGCTGAGTTTTTTCAAAAAAAAGCAGAACGATTATTTCAGTCTAAGATCTTAGAAATAAAAGGAAACTCCGAATGGAGCTCTTCCATTAAAAAGAAAGCAGAAGAAAAAAATATGTCTTATGAAAAGCAAGTAATGCTGGATGCGCTCTGGACTTTGAAAGAGGCTAAAATGATTTCTGAAGAAGAAAATAATTTTCTTATTTTAAAATTTAAATTATTTTAATTTCTCTAATTCCATTCGTTTTTTTATTTCTCCATCCGCTATTTTTTTTGCTTCGTAAATAATCGCTGAATCCAATGTAATACCTGATTTATTTGCCTTTTCTGTCATCAACTTGCGCCATTCGGGAGTTATTTTCATTTCTTTAATGCTCTTTTCAATTATTTCCTCGCGTGTTCCTGTAATAATTGTAGGGATAGATAACACAAAAGCAGCATCTCGCCTAAGCATTTCGTCTTCTTCTATTCCTTTTTGTTTTGCTTTTAATTTAATTTTTTGATACCAATCTGGTATTGTTTTTATTAACTTCATTTGAAACAAAACTCTTCTTTCGTTATCAATTGCTTTGAGCTTTTCTGGTGAAAAGTCGCTTTTAAACTCTCTGTCAACATTTATGTATGCCCAATTATTTTCAAAAGAAATATTTTCCAAGGCTTTATAAATTTGTTTCTTTGGAATCCCAAAATTAACCAGATTATACATGCTGTTTTTGTGTACTAAAAATTTGGTTATTTGTCCGGTTGTTTTCATAAAATAGGCTGGCGATTGGGTTGTGTCAAGGGCTACTATGTTTCCATATCTTGTTAAAAAAATGGATGGGTCGGGATTATATAGTTGTGGTTCTTTTGTTAATATCCAATTTGCTATCGGCTTAGGGTCCATGGCTGACCAATCGTGTTTTGTTATTGATTCATGATAATATACCGTTGCTATTTGGCTAGCCAGTGAAATTCCAATAAAAGCCATCTTCACTTTTTTGTTTTTAATTCTGACTATGAATAAAAAACAATGAACCAAAATTATTCCTCCGATATAGGTAACGTAACGGCTAACCACCGCTTGTCCGGAATTCCAATTGTCAATCCCTGCAGCCAAAATAACAGCTCCAATTAATGCCGATGGAATCAAAAGTTCCCATTTGTTTTCTTGTTTTTTGAATAAAATTACTTTTTGAATAATAAATCCTAAATACAAAAACAAGACGAATGGAAGCGCAAGTATTACTCCCTGATTAAGATCAAAGAAGAACCCTAACACTCTGGTAAATGTTACCAGCCTTGTTTGCATTGAACCAACATGTGTTATAAGACTAGGAACTCCAAAGTTATAATAATAAAAAATGGAAGGAAGCAAAACCCACACAGAGGATGCGCCAATTAAAAAAATATTTTTAATTGTAATTCTGTTTATAAACAATGTTATTATACAAAGGGCTGCAACCAAAATTGCAAGTGGTTGATTTTGTAATGACGCAATAGAAACAAGTAGAATTCCCCAATAATATTTCTTGCCAACAAAAATCCAAAGCCCAAGAGTAGCAAGGCATGCTGTAAAAATTTCCGGATGCTGCCACAGCAAGTACCAATAATTTGTAGAATAAAAAAACAGCAAAACAAAAACAGATGTTTCTTGCTCCCCTAAATAAGAATACTTGAAGAACAAAAGACATGTTATCAGAATAAGTAAAACATTGGTATACGGATGAATGAGATAAGGATTAAAATTAACCCACTCACACACAAATCTCATTGGAACATTTATAAAGGAATAAATAAAAAAATGACAGCTATAAATCTCTGAATTTTTGTCTGCAAAAAAACCGCTAAATGATTCAAATGTTTCTACGTCTTTTTTGGCTAAATACTGCCCTGCCTGGTCATAAAACATGCCTGCAGGATTTGTTTCCCATTTTTCTGTTTTAGAATAAAGTGCTTTGAAAGTTAGGTAATCTGAAAATCTTATATCAGGAGCGCCATGGTTATAAATTGCTTCTGTCATTAGCATATATTCCAAAGCATCTCCAACAGGAAAAACCTCTTTTTCTTTTGAAATTCGCAAAAGAGATAAAATAAATATCAAAATCAACACAATGATTTTAATATTTGGCAGGAAAAAATTTTTTATCATTTAGGAAAACACGTTGTATTTAAAAATACACCACATAGCACGAAATCCATCTTTCCACCCAATCTTCTTTCCTTCTTCATAGGTGCGCCCGTAATAGGAAATCCCCACTTCGTAAATTCTGATTTTGTGTACACGGGAAATTTTTGCAGTTACTTCTGGCTCAAATCCAAAGCGTTTTTCTTTGAGTTTTATGTTTTGAATAATGTCTGTCCGGAATAGTTTATAACATGTTTCCATGTCCGACAAATTCAAATTTGTGAACATGTTTGATAAAGAGGTAAGGAATTTATTCCCAATCGTATGCCAGTAAAATAAAATACGGTGAGGCCTTCCACCGACAAAGCGGGAGCCGTATACAACATCTGCAAAACCATTAACAATTGGCTTTAAAAGAATGTTATATTCTTCCGGATCATACTCTAAGTCAGCGTCCTGAATGATTAAACACTCTCCTGTAGCTAAAGAAATCCCCTTATGCAATGCCGCTCCTTTTCCTTGGTTGTATTCCTGATTGAATAAACGAATATTGTGTTCGCTATGTTCCAAAATATATTTTTCTATTGTTTCTTTTGTGGCATCTTTTGAACAATCGTTAACAATAATGATTTCCTTTTGAATATCATTCATTAGCTTTACTGCAATCACCTTATTTAATATCAAGTGAATGGTTGCCGCTTCGTTATAAGCGGGTATTACTATGGATAATTTTTTGATTTGCATTTTCTTAATACTATGGTTTACTCAACCACTTAAATTCCATTTTTTTAACCAATAATTTATGTTTGTTCTGATTCCAAATATAGCATTTTAACTCGTCTCCCGCCAAAGCTTCTTCGGGAATTAAACTTGTATAACTTACGTCCACCCATTCGTCTGCATTTTTTATATAATCTTGTATATAAGCTCTTTTCCATTTATAAGCTCCGTTTTTGTTTTCCAGAGAAATAATAATGCCCAAGTCGCATTGCTTAATGTCTGGCGCTAAAACCTGTGCTTTAAAAACAACTTGTGCTATTTTTCCGGGGGTTATACTATCATTAATTATATAACTAAACCCTTGTGCATATTCAACTTTTTCATCAATTGTATAAACCCCGCTTGCTGTTTTTGTAAAATCGTGCTCTTGTAAAATACAAACTTTTGTAAGATTTGGCAGATCTTTTGGTTTTCCAAAAATGTTTCCTGTGATTGGATATCTTTTAAATACAATCATAGAGTCGGTATTAATGGAAGTAAACTCTTTCGGTTCTAAATATAAATAATCAAATAAAAAATTTGCGGTCGCATTCCTTTCAACTGTATTTATCCAATATAAATTATCTACTGCACGGTAATAGTTAATGCTTTGGTCAAACGAAAGCGGAATACAAATATCCACATTCATCTTTTCTTTTGGAATTTCTACTACTTTTTTTAAGTCGGTTAACATTTGTTTTACATCAGCATTTGATTTCCACTCAAAAACGTAGTGTAAATTAAATGCCCAAACAAAATGAAAAACAACAAATGCGCTTGCTATCAAAGCAAAAAATCCAGCCTTTTTATTTTGTTTAGCTAATTCATTTATTAAAAATACCAGTGTGAGGTTAAATAAAACAACAAAGAACATTGCCGTTCTGTCAATCAATAATAGTGTGCCTAAAAAATAATGTTGCACTAGCGTTGACAATGCACACAAAAATATTAAGGAGATTAACGCCCCCAGAAACAGAGAAGAATGCGTTGTTCTTTTTTTGAAAACTTTATAGGCTACAAAAACAGATGAAGCAATTAAAACAACAAACAAAAATCCTTTTGCCGCCTGTTCAAAAATGTGAGGATAAGGAAGTTCATAAAAACATCTTTCTGTTATTGTGCAAATGGTATCTGTCCAAAAACCATTGTTCCCGCCATAAAACAAGGCGCCAGCTTCTTTTAATTTAAGTGCATTAGGGATAAAAAACCAAAGGGATAAAAAAACAATGGCTATGGAAATAATTATTGTTGTCAAATGTTTTCGGGAATCTTCCTTGGCGTTTTTTATATAACTATAACCTGCTATCAGCAAAACAATTCCGAACGCCACGATAAAATAATTCAAAAGAACAAAATTTGCCAATGTTGCAAGTGCACCAAACAGACAACAATAAATAGCGTCTTTTGACTTAAACTCATTCACAAAATAAGCATACAAAAAGTAAATGCTGGTCATCATTAAGCCTAATGAAGGCCCATAACCACGAGATAATGAAAAGAAGTCTAAAATGTAAGGATTAAGGTTTATTATTAAAAAAGATGCAAGAACCAACCATTTGTTGTCAAAATTTTTAATCAACTTATACGAGAAAAAAAGAAACAAAAGGTGGGCGATTAAAGATGGCAATCGTAAAACCAACTCGCTAACTCCAAACCATTTTACAAAATAAATATTCAACCAGGTATTTAAAAAATGGTTGTTAGCATCCATCATTTCATATTTCTCAGGAATAAAAATTTCATGTCTAACAAACTGTAAGTAAGAAAACGCTTCGTCCCAGGTAATTGACAACACGGCTGCTCTATATGTTGTATAGGCAAAAAGGAATGTTGCGATTCCAAAAATAAATTTATTTATGTGCCTTGTCATTGTGCTTTTCTTTTAAACAGCTGTAATCGTTTTCTTGGCGACTCGAATACCAATTCAAATTTTTCTGCTAAAACTTTTGAGGTTTCTATAGAACATGAATCGTTATTGTCGCCACCAAAACACCACCTGCTAACATAATCAATTTTATGGTGTGTTGTGTTTTCATAGTTTGCAATATTTGTACATGGAGGATTTTTGTCTCCATAATGTTTCATTAAATCGTAAACCGATTCGCCTTTTTTCCAGATAAGCGGAAAATGTGGTTTGGTTGCTTCGTAATTGTCTAGATTAACAATGGCTTTTTCTGTAGAAACATAGCTACCATAATTTATGTGTATCCAATTATTAGAATAATTCAGCGGCAACAACACAGTGTTTTCTTCCATCATAAATTCTGCGCTGGTGGCCTCTTCTGCATCTGAGCTCAACACCTTTGTTTCATCATTGTGATAATTCATAAACAAAATATGTGTAACTACAATAACTGTTACAGGAAGAAATAGTTGAATGGGAGGAAGCGCTGATGCTCCAATCCAAACAATTATCATCAGGAAGAAAAACAGCAATACCCGTATAGAAATAAACCCGCCCGATGAAAGCCAGTCCGGACAAACAAAATAAATAAGCAATACAATCACAGAAAGAACAAACCAAAATAAATTGTTTTTTGTGGTTTCTTCTTTTCTTTTTCTAAGATTGTTTATAATTACTAAAACAACCAGCAAACAAATGGAATAGAAGATCGTTTGAGCAAAAGCAATTTCTTTTTCTTTGTTTAAAGTAATGATTGGCCCTAAATCTACAAGCAGTTCAGTAAGTCTTTCATTTGATAAGTGCCGTGGTGGCTCGTGCTCAAACTTGCTATTGTTTAAAAGAAAAGATAAAAACAAAACTATGCCAGGTAAAAAAACGATTGCCGGACGAACAAACTGTTTCCATTCGAATTTATTTTTTCTGTTTTGATACAACTGTTTCAGGATAACAAAAAACAAGATCAGTCCAAGCAAAAGGAAATTAAAGACATGCGTAAAATATAAAACTGTACTTACCAGCGTAAGCACTATTGTTGTTTTGCCGTTTCGGTTGTTTTGATTTTTCAGCCACATTCCTGTTATCCAAAAAATAAACGGAAGTCCAATACAAAAATTAAAAAACCCAATACAAAAAGGGAAAGAATAAATAAATGGAAATATGAGGTAAGACGCCAGTTTGGTCGACTCGTCAGAACTAACTATGTTTTTTACTGCGTAACGAAACGAATACGGCAACGCAATCACATAAAAAATCAAAATACTTTTTTCAACTAAATACGATGGAAGAAAAAGTCCTGCTAGCGCAAACCAAACATGATTTACTAAATTAGAATTTAGCTCTTTATTAAAATCAAAAAATTGTAAAAGAGTGGTGTTGCCTTCAAACCAAATGTGTCGTAATAAATTGGCGTTGTGTAAATGTGCGGGGCCGTCAATCGTTGGGAAATACTTACTAGAAAGAATCGGAATAAAGGAAACAAAAACAATCAGAAAGAAAAAATATTTTTCATACTTCCAGAAGGTTTTTTTTTGTGTCATTTAGAGCGAAGTCGAGAAATTAGTCAATAACCATTTCAGGAATTTCTCCTTCAACAATTAATCTTCCCAATGTTGCTTTTTTTATTTCTTCCACAGAAACACCAGGTGCGCGTTCTAATAATTTAAATCCTTGAGGAGTAACATCTAACACTGCAAGCTCCGTAACTATTTTCTTTACGCAATTAACTCCTGTTAGAGGCAGTTCACATTTAGGCAATAATTTTGATTCTCCTGCTTTATTTACATGCTGCATTGCTACAATAATATTTTTTGCAGAAGCAACTAAATCCATCGCGCCACCCATTCCTTTTACCATTTTGCCCGGAATTTTCCAATTTGCAATGTCACCATTATCGGCAACTTCCATTGCACCTAAAATTGTTAGGTCAACTTTTCGAGAGCGTATCATTCCGAAACTCATAGCTGAATCAAAAAAAGCGGATCCGGGAACAGTGGTAATTGTTTGTTTTCCTGCATTAATTAAATCGGGGTCTTCTTCTCCTTCAAAAGGAAATGGACCCATTCCTAAAAGCCCGTTTTCCGATTGTAGAACAACGTTCATTCCTTGAGGAATATAATTGGCTACCAGAGTCGGAATTCCGATTCCTAAATTCACATAATAGCCGTCTTTTATTTCTTTTGCGATACGTTTCGCGATTCCAATCTTGTCAAGCATACTTATTTTTTTCTAACTGTTCTTTGTTCAATTCGTTTTTCATAATTCGCGCCTTGGAAAATACGATGTACATAAATTCCCGGTGTGTGAATTTGATCTGGTTCTAATGTTCCTGCAGGAACAAGTTCCTCCACCTCCGCAATGGTAATTTTTCCCGCCATCGCCATCATCGGATTAAAGTTCCTTGCCGTTTCTCTAAAAATTAAATTTCCGTGAGGGTCGCCTTTCCATGCTTTCACGATTGCAAAATCTGCGTCAAACGCCATCTCCATTAAAAATTCTTTTTCAACTCCTTCAACTAAAAATTTACGCGACTCTTTTCCAATTGCTACTTCTGTTCCAACTCCTGCTGGTGTGAAAACTGCTGGCATTCCGTATCCTGCAGCCAAACATCTTGTTGCCAACGTTCCTTGTGGAATTAATTCTACTTCTAATTCTCCACTTAATAATTGTCTTTCAAATTCTGCATTTTCTCCAACGTATGAGGAAATCATTTTTTTGACTTGTCGTGTTTTTAACATCAAACCAATTCCAAAATCATCCACTCCAGCATTGTTAGAAATACACGTTAATCCTTTCACGCCTTTTTTTACAAGTGCGGTAATACAATTTTCAGGAATTCCGCACAAGCCAAATCCTCCAAGCATTAACGTGGCGTTGTCGAAAATGTCTTTGATTGCCTCATCGGCATTTTTTACTGTTTTATTCATTTACACTACTTTTATTATTCTACTTTCTATTCTAATGGCGCTCTTTGCTCCAACTAATAAAGCTCTTCTCCGGTATTAAATTTATCTTCTTCTTCTTCCAATTCTTTATTGTATTTACTGCAGTCCATTTCAATATCAATTTTTTTAGCGGGCTTTTCAAAATCCCCTTGCATTAATTTTATCGATTTGTCTGCGTATACTTTTTGCATATACTTTGCCCAAATCGGAAGTGCCATTTCTGCTCCTTGTCCGTACAATGTATTATCAAAATGTACCGCACGATCTTCTGCTCCCGTCCAACATCCCGAAACCAAATCAGGAGTTATTCCCATAAACCAACCGTCAGAGTTGTTTTGTGTGGTTCCTGTTTTTCCTGCTATTGGCATGTTTAATTTAAAGCGATAACGAATACGTGATCCTGTTCCAATCTGTACAACGCCTCGCATTAATTGAATCATTACGTAAGCTTTTTCTTCGTTCATCACCTCTTCAGTACGTGGAACAAAATCTGCTAATACTTTTCCGTTTTTATCTTCTATGCGTGTTACAAATGTTGGCTCAATCCATGTTCCTTTATTTGCAAATGTTGCATTTGCGCCTACCATTTCGAAAACAGAAATTTCTGGTGTTCCTAAACAAATTGCGGGAACTGCTTCAATTGGCGCAACAATTCCCATCCTTCTACAAAGCTGAACTGTTGCTTCGGGACCAAATTGTTTCATTATATATGCAGTAATATAATTAACAGAATTTGCCAGCGCCTGTTGAAGCGTCATCATTCTTCCGTTCTTTTTTGTATCTGAATTGTGAGGCGTCCAATCTTTTCCGTCATATGTAATTGTTGTTGGAACATTCGGCAAACGATAACATGGAGAATATCCTTCCTGAATGGCTAAAGCATATACAAATGGTTTGAAGGTTGAACCAACTTGTCGCGCATGTCCAATCTGCACGTGATCGTATTGGAAAAATTTATGATTTATTCCACCTACCCAAGCTTTGATATAACCTGTTTGTGGTTCCATCGACATAAAACCTGATTGTAAAAATGCTTTGTAATAACGGATAGAATCCTTCGGAGACATAAGCGTGTCTTTTGGTCCTTTCCATGTAAAAATGGTCATGTCGATTTTTTTCTCAAACACTTTTGTAATTTCTTCTTCGCTCATTCCGCCTTTTTTCAAAACACGGTAACGCTCCGAACGTTTCATTCCTTGTTTTAAAATGCTCGCAATTTCTTCTTTGTTAACGTTCCATGCGAAGGGTGCGTTTCTTTTTTTCGCTAATTCTTTTTCGAACTGTGCTTGTAAAACCGGCAAGTGTTCCGCTACTGCTTCTTCAGCATAACGCTGCATCCGCGAATCGATAGTTGTGTAAATTTTTAATCCATCGCGATACACATCGTATTTTGTTCCATCAGGTTTTCGATTTTTTTCGCACCACTTTTTCAAAAACACATCGCGCAAATATTCACGGAAGTATGGAGCCAATCCTTCGTTGTGATCTTCAGGGTGAAAACTTAATTTCAAAGGAATTTTTTGCAATGAATCGGATTGTGTTTTTGTTAGGAATCCATATTTTTCCATCTGCTGAAGCACGGTGTTTCTTCTTCCTTCTGCTCTGTCGTGAAAACGATTTGGATTGAAATATGCGGGATTTTTGGCCATTCCCACAAGTGTTGCGGCTTGTTCTATTCTTAATGAATCCGGTGTAGTTCCAAAATAAATCTGTGCCGCTGATTTTATTCCAACTGCATTATTTACATAATCGAATTTATTTAAATACATCGCAATGATTTCTTGCTTCGTATATTCTCGCTCTAGTTTAACTGCAATTATCCATTCTTTGAATTTACGAAGAACCAATTCCATCTTGCTCAAATCTTCGCGAGGGAAAAGCATTTTCGCTAATTGTTGAGAAAGCGTGCTTCCTCCACCACTGGCAGAACTTCCTGTTGCTGCACCATAAACCGCTCTTCCCAATGCACGCAAGTCTATTCCTGAGTGATCGTAAAAACGTGCGTCTTCAGTTGCGATTAATGCATTCACAACGTTTGGAGAAATGTCTTTAAACTTAACATTCGTTCTGTTTTCTGCATAAAATTTTCCAAGCACTTTCATGTCGCTCGAATAAACTTCTGTTGCCAAAAATGTTTTAGGGTTTTGTAACTCTTCTGTGTTTGGCAAATCACCAAACATCCTTATGCATAAAACAAAAATAAATACCCCAACTATTGGTCCGCCAAATAATAGCCAAAACCATAGTATGAATTTTTTATTGTTATTCTTTTTTGCTTTTTCTACCGACATTGTTTCGTTTCCAAATTATCAAATTTCCAAATTGAATCATTCCGCTTTTTCAATTCTCAAACCCACATCTAAAATCAAAGGAACATTTTCCATTCGCATTCCTTGTTCTATTTCAAAATGATAGGTTCCTGCTTGTGGAAAACGTACATTTCGCTTAAATGGTATTTGATTGTCATATAAATCTCCAACTCCAGTGCCTAACCATTTTCCGTTTTCGTCTGCCAAAACACACTCAAGTGTATCACTTGAAAATTTTCCACTAGGAAAAACTGTTTTGATAAACAAAAATACATTTCCGTAAGGATAACCATCGGCATTGCGGACATTCACATAAAAATGGGCTGCTGTTGCCGGGTCTTTAATATCAACATCAAACTTTACAACGTTGCTTTGTGCCCAACCGCTTTCCGGAATCTCCTGATTTTGCTCAAAAATGCGTGCGCTGTCGCAGGAAGCAAAAAACAAAAAGCCCAGCAATAAAAATGCTGAGAAGATTTTTTTTATCAGATTAAAGTGAACGAAACTCATAAACTCTAAGCGGGGTTCTGTGGTGGTTTGTTGTTGTTATTCGGGCGCGGACGATTATTGTTCGGACGCGGACGATTGTTATTGTTGTTTTTATTTTGATTCGGGTTTGGCTTGTTCTGGTTTTGTGCCTGCTTATTCTGATTAGGATTTCCGCCAGGTTTGTTTTGATTATTTCCTCCGCCCTTTCTTTTGTTTTTGTTTTTAGATTTTTTACTCTTATCGAAACGGGTTAAACTGTCTTGTCCAACCACGTTTTCGTAATCCGGTTTTTTCTCGATAATTTTTGGCGCCATTTTAATCAACAAGTCTGCCGGTTTCAGACTGTTTTTATTCATCTCCATAATTTCTTTTACGCGATCAACAGGAAGTGCAATAAAATTATCGGGCTCGTGTGTGTAGGAGAAAAACATGGTGCGTCTGAAAATATCTGTCTTTTGGTGGAACGCTCTTCCTAATTCTGTTTCTAGTTTCACATTGTTAACTTCCGGAAAATCCTGAAGCGCATCCATGTAACTATCCAATTCATAATTCAAACAACATTTTAATTTTCCACATTGTCCTGCAAGTTTCAATGGGTTCAAAGAAAGTTGCTGATAACGTGCTGCACTTGTAGAAACCGAACGGAAATCGGTCAACCAAGTTGAACAGCACAATTCCCTTCCGCAAGACCCAATCGCTCCCAATCTTCCTGCTTCTTGTCGTGCACCAATTTGTCGCATTTCAATCCGGACTTTAAATTCGTCCGCCAACACTTTTATCAATTCACGAAAATCTACACGGTCTTCTGCTGTATAATAAAAAATTGCTTTTGTTCTGTCGCCTTGATATTCAACATCACTAATCTTCATTTGCAAATTTAATTTCACTGCACATGTTCTGGCGCGATACATTGTTGCCTGCTCTAAACCTTGTGCTTCCTGCCACTTTTCTATATCCGCTTGTTTTGCTTTACGATAAACTTTTTTGATTTCTTCTGAGTCGGATTTCACATTGCGCTTTTTCATTTGCAAGCGAACCAGTTCTCCTGAAATAGAAATTACACCAATATCGTGGCCGCCTGTCGCTTCCACGGCAACAACATCTCCAACATTCAATTGAAGATTGTTTACGTTTTTATAAAATCCTTTTCTGCTGTTTTTAAATCGAATCTCTACAATGTCACACGCTGCCTGACCACTTGGCAATTCCATGTTTGCAAGCCAATCGAATACATTTAATTTGTTGCATCCTCCCGCTCCACACGATCCATTATTTTTACAGCCACCAGGCAAACCGTTGCTAGCTGTGCTGCACCCTCTGCCTGTTGAACATCCACTACATCCCATATTAGGTTAATTAGGTTGAATAAGTTAATTGAGGAATTGGGGCTATCCCAAAAAATCAATTAAACTTTGTTTAACTTTCTGATTTATAAAATAAGGTTTCGGCCGGGCCCTATTAACCCAATTAACCTAATCCCTTAATTAACTAATTCCGGTTTCGGCACACTCAACAACTCGTTGAATTTAAATGCCAAATCCATAAATAAAATTTTTGCACTTGCATTGCGCTCCATGTGAAAATGCGCTTTGTTTAATTCTTCTATAAATCTTTCAATGTTTGCTCCGTGAATAAATGGAGAAAACTTTTTTACAAACTCCTGTTCATCTGCACTCAGCTTTACCAGACTGTCATCACCATAATTCATCATTGCGCTTTCGCGAAGGATGTGTAAGGCATAATTTAAAAAATTCTTTTGACGCTCTCTTCCTCCTGCATTTATTTCTTCTATCCAGGAAATGACTGCCTTGGGATCAAACTTTAAACTGGCGCGCATTAATTTTTGAAAGCTTGCTAAATTTTGTCCTGCGTTTTCATTTTCATTTACTAACAAAAGCGCTTCTGCATAACTGCCGTCTGCCAAATGAGAAATTTTTTCTGCTTCTTCTTCTGTTTGTCCGTGAAAAGAAACTAAAGCATTCATCAAATCAGCATCGTTTATTTTGTTGATTTTAACGAGCTGTGTCCGTGAAACAATTGTTCTTAAAAGTTGATCTTCGTTTTCACATACAAGCAAAAACAATGTTTTATCCGGTGGTTCTTCTAAAATTTTTAAAAGTTTATTTGCTGCCGAAGGGTTCATTTTTTCGGCTTGCCAGATAATCATTATTTTATATTCTGCTTCGTAGGTTGTCAGACTAAGTTTTCTGAGAATTTCTCCGCTCTCTTCTGTTCCAATAACAGCCTGCTTGTTTTCTGCAGCCAACTGTTCGAACCAACTAAACAAAGTAATGTATGGGTTATCTAAAAAGGCTTCTCTCCACTCTGTTGCAACATCTGTGCTTGTCTTAACATCTTTAGAAAGCGCAACCGGATAAACAAAATGTAAGTCTGGGTGTACCAACTTGTTATATTTCACACAAGAAGAACAAGCCCCGCAAGAGTCGTCCTCTTGCTTGTTGGTACAGGAAATAAACTGTGCATAAGCCAAAGCCATAGGTAAGCTTCCGGAGCCTTGCGGACCGAGGAACAATTGTGCATGACTAATCCGCCCTTCTTTATGAGAACGAACAAGTCTTTCTTTAACTGCTTGCTGACCTATGATTTCTTTGAATAGCATTGTTTTTTTAACGCTTTCAAAGATAATAAATCATTTCACGCAAAAGTGGGCTTTGGGAGAAATTTTGAACACCAAATTGTGTGTTGTTCTTTAGGAATATTTTAATGTTTTCCTGTCAAAAATAACAATCAATAAAAGGATTGCAAGGCCGGTTATAACTCCTGCCAAACCTGCAACGCCACCAATCAAGTTATCTACGTTTTTTGTGTACATCATTAGATTTCCTCCAATGGCGTTGAGCGCAGCATGAAACAGTGCCGGAGCTAAAACGCTGTTTGTTTTAATTCTTAAATACGACATAATATATCCAAGCGGAATGCAGAACAAAATCATCATAAACACTCCAACTACAGGATGGTCGGGGTAATTGTGCCCCTGTAAAATAACTGGTGCGTGCCAAATTCCCCATATAATTCCAATCAGTAAATTGCTTTTCCAAAAACCCATTTGTTTGGTTTCGTTAAACAAAAATCCTCTCCAGCCAAGCTCTTCACCAAGTGTTGGAATTGTATTGATAATAACTCCCGCTAAAAACGATGAGATAATTTGGGTTATCAGAAGTGCTACTGGATGAATCGGAAGTTTGCTCATTGCGGGCGCGCCTGTTGCACTCATGGCAGCATTTATGTTTGTGAGAATGTCTTCCGGTTTAAACGTAATTTCTCCAAAACCATAGACTTGAAAGCCGTTTCCAAACAATACAACTGTTCCCAAAAACAAAACACAAAGCAAAATATAAAATGCGGGAATCCAGAAAAACTTCCAGCCTTTTGCTTCTCGAAGTTTTAGGCCCATTTCTTTTATCGGCTGTTTGTAAAAAAATTTCTGTACAATAATTGCTGATATTGCCGGGGCGCACATAAATAATATTGCAGTAGATAAAGCAGAGGCTGTTGAGCCGTATTCTACTCCCAGCAATACATGATTCCACCAGAAATCCAACTTATTCCAAATGCAAACAAAAGAAATAAGCCAATTTTTTTCTTATCCATTTTTTCCAAGTTTTTTATACTCTAAATAAGAAAACGCAACTGGCACTACAGTAATTATTCCAATATAAATTCCAAAAACAATTTCGGATTTTGGTAAAAATGCAATCAAAATCATTGTGAGTAAAGTAAGTGCAACCCACAACTTTGCAGCAAAACGATGTGTTTTTGTCCACACCTCTTCACTCGAAAGCGTCCACGGTGTGCGGATCCCAAGGAAAAAATTTGCACGGATATTTCCCATCATGTTTCCGATAATTAAAAACATAACCAGTATTCCATATATAGCCATCATGCTTATGCTGAAGTGATATCCTAATGAATAAAAAATAGTGATCACTAACATGTACGACAAAAATGAATGAGTTATTTGTCTGAACACTTTATATTTTTCTTCAAAAAGGGGATAGTTTTTCTTCCTTGGATCAATCTTAGGTAAAACTAAAAACAGAAAATAAAGCGCAATGTTTATTGCCGGGAAAATAATGAGCCCAACCACTTTGCTGCTGTAATCGTCCGGTTCGCCATCCACACCAAAATGTGTGGGAACCTGTTCCGGAAATTGTTTCCAGAACCATGCTACTAAAATGTATGGAGCTAAAATAATAGTCCATATTAACCAATCGTTTTTTAACGTTTTCATTTTGTTTATTTTTTAGTTTTTTTATTTTTCTTGTCTGACACTTCAATTACCCATTTTACCATTTCGTCAAAAACGGTTGTATTCAATGAGTAAGTAATAAACTGTCCTTCTTTAATAGAAATCACAACATTTGCCTGTCGCAATAAATCCAAATGATGAGAAATGCTTGGTTTGCTTATCGAAAAATGGTCTGCAATTTCTCCTGCATTCATATCCCGCTTTCTCAGCAACTCTATGATTTCCCTACGGGTTGGATCTCCTAATGCTTTAAATAATAGATTCATTTTTAGTAATTAGATAGTTATATATTTAGGCAAATGTCTAAATACTTTTTGAATTGACCAAATATTTCTTAAAAAATATTTTTCTGAGGATAAATTTCAATTCCATTATTAACAGAAATGTTATTTTTGCAACACAAAATAAATTTCTCAATATGAAAACGGTCGACAATTATAATTTCGCTGGACAAAAAGCATTAATTCGTGTGGACTTTAATGTTCCGCTAGACGCTCAATATAACATCACGGACGATACGCGTATTCGTGCTGCTCTGCCTACCATCAATAAGATCTTGAAAGATGGCGGAGCAGTTATTTTAATGTCGCACTTAGGCAGACCGAAAGAGGGTCCGACCGAAAAATATTCTTTAAAGCACACGGTAAATCATTTAAGCAAGCTTTTAAATGTTACCGTTTCCTTTGCTTCTGATTGTATTGGCGATGTAGCCACAAATGCTGCTACTGCTTTAAAATCAGGCGAAGTTTTGCTTTTGGAAAATTTACGTTTTCACAAACAAGAAGAAAAAGGCGATGTTGATTTTGCGAAACAGCTTTCAACTCTCGGGACATTTTATGTGAACGATGCCTTCGGAACAGCACACAGAGCACATGCTTCCACCGCTGTGATCGCACAGTTTTTTCCAAACAATAAATGTTTTGGCTACGTAATGAGCGGAGAAATTGCAAGTGTAAATAAAGTATTAAACGGAGCGACAAAACCATTCACGGCAATTATGGGCGGAGCAAAAGTGTCGGACAAAATTTTAATTTTAGAACAACTCATCAATAAAGCGGATAACATTATTATCGGAGGCGGAATGGCGTTTACGTTTGTGAAAGCGCAGGGCGGACAAATTGGAAAATCGCTTGTTGAAGAAGATAAATTAGAAATCGCGCTGAACATTTTAAAAGACGCAAAAGCAAAAGGTGTAAACATTTATATTCCTGTTGACACAATTGCTGCAGATAATTTTGCAAACGAAGCAAACAAACAAACCGTTGATATAAAAGCAATTCCAGACGGCTGGATGGGCTTAGACATTGGACCAAAAACAGAAACGATTTATGCAGATGTAATTGCCAGTTCAAAAACTATTTTGTGGAACGGACCAATGGGCGTGTTTGAAATGAGTTCGTTTGAGCACGGAACAAAATCGGTTGCAGAAGCCATTGTTGCGGCCACAAAAAAAGGGGCCTTTTCTTTAATTGGCGGTGGCGATTCAGTTGCGGCAATCAACAAATATAAATTTGCCAATGATGTGTCGTATGTTTCGACTGGCGGTGGAGCGTTGTTGGAATATATTGAAAGCGGAAGTTTGCCTGGCGTGGAGGCTGTGGAGAAGTAATTACTCTACCGGCTCATAAAGCCCGTAAATCACAGGATTGCTCTCAACAACTTCAACTTTTAAATTCTTTACCAAAATTTTCTTTTTGTCTCTGTTCCATACATACACTTTTAAGTGTGCATAAGGATGTTTTTTCATGTCCAGCCCCGAAAAAAGATGAGAAACATAAACCATCGTTTTTTCACCGGGTTGTTTTGAATACCAACTATATTCATAGCCCCTCCAAACAATTGATTCCTTTCCATCGTCAATCGAAAGCACAAGCGTTGGATTTAAGGAGGGATCATTTTTTGTATCAATTTCTGCACTTACATTTAAAATAGAATGACGGGTATTTAATATCTCATACAGATAAGTTGAAAATCCTGCGCTGTATTCCTGTGTGCTGTCAAGATACATACACGAGTCTTGTTTCATATAGTTTTTTTCCCAGAATCTTGTCTTATAAATATTTTGCGTTTCTGAAAAAACGATGTTTTCCTTTTTCTCGTTTGCCGGTTTCTTTTTAGAAAAACAATAAATCGAAAAAGTAAATCCTTCGTCTTTCGAAACGATATAAGGATATTTTTCTTTCACAACCTGAACAAATTCCGGGTTTAAATTTCCTGCTACAAAATAGTCGCTACTCACTTTTTCAAGCTCCGCAATAAACTTTTTAATGTCAGAACCATCAACATTTAAATAAGAAAACTTGCCATGTCTTTCAAAATAAAAATCGACAAAACCATTTATTGCTGACAACCCAACAAACACATTTTTTTCTCCAAAATTTTTAATTGCATTGTTGCTAACAATTGCCATTTCTTCATAAGGGTGTTTGTAAAAAAGCGAATTGTGTTTCCGCTCCGCAAAAAGCGTATAAGTATTAACTAAAATTATAAGTACCAGGGCGCCTATTTTAATTGGTGTTTTCAATTCAGCATAAAATGAAAAAATAAACATCAATAAAAAAGGAAGCGAAAAGGTGAATGTTGAGAATTGTAAAACAGGTGTTTTTGTAATGGAATAAAAATATGCTAGACAAGGAACAAGAATTGCCCATACCAACGCAACAATTCGCATTTTATCAAACACTTTTTTCTCTTTGCTTCTGAAATAAAAACTTGCGAGAAACAAAATCCCAACAACCGCATAAACGTAAATGGAATAGTGAAATAAATATTTCAAAAACGTGATCAGCCAATCCGGCTGTGGTTTTCCAATCCAGGTTTCTTCTCCTCCGCTGCCGATTGATAAATGAAAAAGCAAAATAGAAATGTGTGGAATAAAAAGTAAAATTACAGCAGTACACATCAATAAATATTTTTTCCAGTTTTCTTTTGTTAAGAAAAACAAACCTGTTGCACCAACCAGTCCGGCAAAAAGCAGACTGAAATAATGGTTATATGTACACAGGGAAGCAAACAAAACAAAGCCAATGGCGTATTTGTTTTTACTGTTTTCGGAAGACTGCCTGCCGGATAGGCAGGAAAAGAATTGTGTCCAGCACCAAACCATCAAAACCGAAAACAACATTCCTGTAGCATAAGGTCGCTCCAATTGTCCATACATGGTTGGAAATTGCAGTGTTGCTAAAAACGCACAAGTGAAAATTGCAACGGTTGGGTTGAACCATTTTTCTGCAATTTTATAAGAATAATAAATGGAAATCAGACCAAATAAAACAAATGGCAATTTCACAATCATCTCGTTTGTTCCGAAAATTTTTGTCCAGTAATGCACAAAAATGGGAACGCCAACCGGGTGCACATCTGTTGTTTTTGTTTTGTAAATTAATTCCGAAAAACTATTTGCTTGCGAACGAATAACAGCACTCAATTCATCATGCATAAATTGCATAGACGAATAATCCCAGAAGCGGATAGTAGCCGCAACTGCAATTATAAAAAGCAGAAGGTAGTTATTAAGCGATATTTTTTTCAATAAACTCAAAGATTTTTTAGTGATTTTAAACAAAGGTCTTCCTGTTTTCGCATTTCCGCCTTAGCGATTTTTGTTTTGTCTTTATATCCAAGCAAATGCAAAACGCCATGAATAATTACACGGTGTAATTCGTCTTCAAATGTTTTAGAGAATTTATTTGCGTTTTCTTTTACTCTGTCGATGCTGATGAAAATATCACCAGAAACGGGGCGCTTCGTGTCTTCTTTCGAATAATCAAACGTAATAATATCCGTATATGTATCATGATTCAAATACTCGTTATTCTTTTCCAACAAAAACGTATCTGAACAAAATACAAAAGAAATGTCTCCTGCTTTGCGTTTCTTTTTTTCAATTGTTTTTACAATCCAGCCCTTAAGCTTGGTTTTGTTTTTTAAATTGAATAGAATGTTTTCGTTGTGGAAGCTTATCATCTCTATTACTTTATCCCCTTCCGTTCTCGCCAAATTTGATTGAACGATTTGTTTACAACTTGCGGCAAGTCTCTTCTTTCGCCCCATTGTTTTTTGAAGAACTGTTTAATCATAAAGTTTTTCAACTTGGCTCCGCCTTTGTCCATTTTGCTGCGTTTCAACATCGCGCGTTTCCAAAAATGCCAAACCCAATTTTCTGTTTTGGTGGAAAGCTTTTGGTCTATTGATTGTTTTCTGTTGATCTGCAAAAGCTTGTGAATATCAATTTTAACCGGACAAACTTCTGTGCATTTTCCGCAAAGTGTAGAAGCAAAACTCAAGTGTTTGAATTCCTCCATACCTTTAAAATGAGGCGTTATAATAGAGCCAATTGGTCCGCTGTAAGTTGTTCCATAAGTGTGTCCGCCAACTGTTTGATAAACCGGACAAGCATTTAAACATGCCCCACATTTAATACAAGAAAGCGCTCTGCGTTGTTCTGTTTCTGCCAGCACGTTTGTTCTTCCGTTGTCTAAAAGAATCACATACATTTCCTCTGGGCCATCTTTTTCTCCTTGTTGTTTTGATCCTGTATAAATGGTGTTGTATGCTGTAGTTCCTTGTCCTGTGCCGTATGTAGAAAGTAGTGGCCAAAATAAATCTAAATCCGCTATCGATGGAATTACTTTTTCTATTCCTACAATTGCAATTTGAATTTTTGGAAACGCTGCTGACATTAAGCCGTTGCCTTCGTTTTCGGTTATTGCAATTGCTCCAACATCTGCAATTAAAAAATTTCCTCCGCTCACTCCTACTTCTGCTTTGCTGTATTTCAAGCGCAATTCTTCGCGCACAAAATTTGTAATTTTTTCAGGAGTAAATTCTATGGGCGTTTGTTTTTTCTCGTGAAAAGTTGTCGCCACTTCTTCTTTTGAAAGATGCATAGCTGGTGTTACAATGTGGTAGGGCGGCTCATTACGGAGTTGTACAATGTATTCACCCAAGTCTGTTTCAATGCTTTCTATTCCTTGTTCTTCCAGGGCTTCGTTGAAATTAATTTCTTCGGTCGCCATGGATTTTGCTTTCACCACCGTTTTTGTTTTCGCCTTCTTCATAATCTGAAGCGCTTCTTTTACGGCCTCTTCAGCGTCCTGCGCCCAAATTACTTTTCCTCCACGTTTGATAAAATTTGCTTCAAATTCAATTAAATATTTATCAAGATTCTCAATTGATTTTTGTTTTAATGCAGATGCTCTCGTTTTCGCTAATTCTAAATTCGAAAACTGTTCTTTCCCTTCCAACACTTTTTTATCATACTGCGAAATGTTATGCAATATGGTTTTGCGGTGTTCTATATCAAACGCCTTTTTTTCGGATGCTTCTAAAAATAATTCTAGTGCTTGCGACATGGTTCAGTTGGCAGTAGACAATAGACAATAAACAGTAGACAAGTTTTGGTCTATTACCTATTTATGTTATCGACTTCTTTTCTTTGTCTACTTTTTTATTTGTTGTTTTTGCTTTTCCTTTTTTATTTGTCTGTTGCAGACTGTCTATTGTCTACTTTTTGCAATCTACTTTTTGTTCGAGTCAACCAAAACTCTGTCATTACGATTCGCCAATTCCCAGGCAGTGAAAAAAACCAACCGTGTAATTTTTTCCATTTTATTAAAATCTATTTTTTGTACTTCGTCTGTTTCCTTGTGATAATCGGCATGAACACCATTGAAATAGAAGATGACAGGAATTCCCTTTTTTGCGAAATTGTAATGGTCGGAGCGATAATAAAAACGGTTCTTGTCTTTTTCATCGTTGAAAGTATAATCCAGCTCAAGGTTCGTATACGTTTTGTTTGCTTGTTCGCTCACGTTGTGAAGTTGGGTGCTCAACTTATCGGAACCTATTAAATAAACGTAATTTGAATTCTTTGCGTGGTTTTCGTCAAGCCTTCCTATCATATCAATGTTCAAATCGCAAACGGTATTCTTAAGTGGATAAACAGGATTTTCGGTATAATATGCAGAGCCTAGTAAGCCTTTTTCTTCTCCGGAAACGGGCATAAACAAAATACTTCTGCGCGGACCGTGTCCTTCTTTTTTTGCTTGTGTAAACGCTTGTGCAAGATTAATTACAGCTACTGTTCCGGAGCCATCATCGTCTGCTCCATTATAAACAACATCGCCTTCTTTTCCAAGATGATCGTAATGGGCGGTGATCACAACTAACTCTTCTTTTAAATCTGTTCCCTCAACATAGCCCAAAACATTTTCTGCTTCAATTTTTTGTACATTGTTTTTTACATCAATCACAAGATTTGTTTTCGCCTTTATTTTCAATGGTTTCCGGCTCTTCGAAATTTTTTCAATGATTTTTCCAATGTTTTGTTTTTTTAGAATTGCGTTCGCCATTTCTTTCGAAATATAAATAACCGGTGCTTCTTTTTTTGGTAATTCTAATTTTAGTGCTGCCGTTTCTAGTCTGTGTTTGTTGTCGGCAACTCCTTTTTCAACATCGTCAACAACAATTAAAATAGCAAGCGCGCCCGCTTCTTTTGCTTTTTCTGTTTTTGCTTTATAATAGGTTGTCCAAATAGATGGCTTGTTTGTTTTTGTTACAATGGATTTTCCTTCTGCGTCATATGGCTCTGCGGCTAAAATCATAATTACTTTATTTTTTACATCTGCCCCTTTATAATCATTATAGTTCTCCTCCTCTATTCCATATCCCAAAAACAAAACACTGTTGCTTGTAATTTTTTGTTCGCTTAGACCCGGAAAATTATAGTAGTCTTTATTCCCAATAAATTTTTTTTCGTTAATTGTCATGTCTGCCGGAACAGGCAAGATCATGTTGAGTGGATATGTTTGATAGTAGGTGTTGTCTTTATAAGGAGGAATCCCAAAACTTTTAAATTGATTCGAAATATATTCTGCAGCCATCTTCTGCCCTTTCTTTCCTGTTTCCCTTCCTTCGAATTCGTCAGAAGCCAACACGTGCAAGTTTTTGCTCATTTCGGAGGCGGTAATTATTTTAGAATAGCGAATAGCTGTTGTATCCTTTTGTTGCGCAAAAAGAAGCGATGGTAATAATAAAAGAAAAAGTGTTTTTTTAATCATGCTTTCTTTTTGTTACCCTGAGCATTCTGCGTAATAAGCAGACACTATCGAAGGGCGTAAAATTCGTTTTAATTCGCTATCTGTAACCTAGTGGCCCTCCGCTATCTTCTTTACTCTATCCAAATGTCTTCCACCTTCAAATGCTGTTGTATAAAAAACATCAATACATTTTTTTGCTTCTTCTTCATTCATATATCTTGCCGGCAAGGTTAATATGTTAGCATCGTTGTGTTGTCGTGCAAGCTCTGCTATTTCGGGCATCCAGCACAATGCTGCGCGTATTCCTTTGTGTTTGTTGGCCGCCATACTTATCCCGTTTCCGCTTCCGCACATCAGTAAACCATAATCAAACTCTTTGCTTTCAACTCCTTTCGCAACCGAGTGTGCAAAGTCGGGATAGTCTGCGCGCTCTTCTGAATAACAGCCAAAATCTTTTATCTCGTATCCTTTCGCTAATAAGTAGGGCATTAGCTTTTCTTTCAGTTTAAATGCTGCGTGGTCACAACCTATGGCTATCTTCATGTTAAAATATTTAATTAATATATCGTAATTAACAGCTTTTTTGGCTTATTAACACGGTTGTAAAGTTTAAAAATAATGTGCTGATAATTAGACCTCTGCTTTTTATTTTATCAACACGATTTCTGTTGAAAACAAAAGACTTTGTTATCAATGTTTAGAACATTTTTCTTGCTTTGTTAAAACAAGGTGTCGCATGTATTAATTTTTGAATTGACAAGCATTTTCTTTTCAGAATTTAACACGACTATTCAACAATTTGGTAACATAAATTGTCGTAATTTTGTATAGAAGTTATCAGATGAAAACAGTGCTAACAACCTGTTGATAAACCTAAATAAATCTAGTGTTCAGCGCTTTATCTTCTAAGAACTTTTTAATTGTTGTTGGTTGAATGTTAGAACTCATAATTGCAACGCTTTTATTGTTTTTTTTTACACTCAACTAACAGACCAACAACAACAACATTTTTTAAAATATTTAAAATAAAAAAATATATTATTATTATGGGTGGTGGTTCATTAGAAAAAGGGTTTCTTGATATTCCGATTGATTTTTCTCTAGATTTGTTTGCTGAAATAAACAAGCTCAAAAAAGAAAAAAATGCAATCATACTCGCCCATTACTACCAAGATGCAGACATACAAGACATTGCCGATTACATTGGCGATAGTCTCGGATTATCACAAGAAGCAGCAAAAACAAATGCAGATATTATTGTTTTTGCCGGAGTTCATTTCATGGCCGAAACTGCAAAAATTCTTTCACCAAATAAAAAAGTTTTATTACCAGATTTAAGAGCAGGATGTTCATTAGCAGATTCCTGTCCTGCAGATAAATTTTCTGAATTTAAAAAACTTCATCCCGATCATTTAGTAATTTCTTATATCAACTGTACTGCTGATTTAAAAACGTTAACTGATATAGTTTGTACTTCCACTAATGCTGTTCAAATTGTAGAAAATTTACCTAAAGATCAAAAAATAATATTTGCTCCGGATAAAAATTTAGGTGCATACATCAATAAAAAAACAAGAAGAAATATGTTGCTTTGGGATGGAGCATGTATGGTTCATGAAATTTTTTCTTTGGAGAAAATAGTAAAATTAAAAAATCAACATCCCGGAGCTTTACTTTTAGCACATCCTGAATGTGAAGCCAACCTTCTTGAAATAGCTGATTATATTTGTAGTACAACTGGTATATTAAATTACGCAACAAAATCCGATGCAAAAGAATTTATAGTAGCAACAGAAGCCGGCATTATTCATCAGATGCAATTAAAGAATCCTGGGAAGACATTTATACCTGCTCCACCGAATAATTCTTGTGCATGTAATGATTGTCCTCACATGAAATTAAACACTCTGGAAAAGCTTTATAATTGCCTTAAATACGAGCAACCGGAAATAATATTATCAGCAGATCTTATCGAAAAAGCGAAGAAACCAATTATAAGAATGCTTGATTTGTCTAAACAATTTGGGTTATAATTATGTAATGTATTAATAATCAAATATTTATAATTATTAATTATGATAAAGTCCTTATATTTACTACCTTTACGGACTTTTTGAAAATAAAAAATGTTTAAAGAATACGATGTTATAGTTGTTGGTGCTGGTCACGCAGGTTGTGAAGCCGCTGCTGCTGCTGCAAACATGGGTTCTTCAACATTGTTGATAACCATGAACATGCAGACAATAGCTCAAATGAGCTGCAATCCTGCTATGGGTGGAATTGCAAAAGGTCAGATAGTTCGTGAAATAGATGCATTGGGTGGATATTCAGGAATTGTAACAGATAGAACTGCAGTTCAATTCAGAATGTTAAATAGCTCAAAAGGCCCAGCAATGTGGAGTCCTAGAGCACAAAGTGATAGATGGAAATTTGCTGAAGAATGGAGACTAATGCTGGAAGCCACGCCAAACCTGGATTTCTGGCAGGATATGGTGAAATCACTTATCGTAGAAGACAATGTTGTGAAAGGTGTAATAACCGGAATGGACCTTGAAATACGAGGAAAATCAGTGGTTTTAACCAATGGCACTTTTTTAAATGGATTGATTCACTTAGGTGAAAAGCAATATGTTGGCGGAAGAGCGGGCGAAAAATCATCTACAGGAATTACTGAACAGTTGGTAAAATTAGGATTTGAAGCCGGTAGAATGAAGACAGGCACGCCTCCCCGGGTGGATGGGCGCTCTTTGGACTATTCTAAAATGGAAGTTCAACACGGTGATGAAAATCCAAATAAATTTTCTTACTTAAATGTAGATCAATTTGGTTTTAAAGTAGAAAGAAAAGACGCTTTTCAAAATGGTCCATCAGGCCAAATCCCTTGCTACACAACGTATACAAACGAAGCGGTTCACGAAATTTTAAGAACAGGTTTTGAAAAATCGCCAATGTTTTCCGGAAGAATTCAAGGCCTTGGGCCAAGATATTGTCCAAGTATTGAAGATAAAATTACACGCTTTGCAGAACGTGAAAGACATCAGATATTTGTTGAACCAGAAGGGTGGAATACGGTTGAAATTTATGTAAACGGTTTCTCTACTTCTCTTCCAGAAGATGTTCAATACAAAGCTTTAAAAATGATTCCAGGGTTTGAAAATGTAAAAATGTTTCGTCCTGGTTATGCTATAGAATACGACTATTTTCCTCCTCAACAATTAGACTTAACCCTTGAAACAAAGCTAGTTAGCAATTTATATTTTGCCGGACAGATAAACGGAACTACAGGCTATGAAGAAGCTGCTTGTCAGGGTTTAATGGCTGGAATAAATGCACACTTAAAAATTAATGGACGCGAGCCATTTATATTGCAGCGTTCTGAGGCTTATATAGGCGTTTTAATTGACGATTTAGTTACCAAAGGAACCGAAGAGCCATATCGCATGTTTACTTCACGTGCGGAGTATAGAATTCTTTTGCGTCAGGACAATGCAGACATTCGTTTAACTCCAAAGTCTTTTGAGTTGGGCTTGGCTAAAAAAGAGCGAATGGATCGCGTTCAAATCAAGCAAAAAAACACTAACGAAATCATCTCTTATTTCAAAAAAGAAAGCATTGACCCAAGTGAAATAAACCCGGTTTTGGAAACAATCGGCTCCTCTCCTATTTCTCAAAAAGTAAAAATGTTTGGCATATTAACCCGTCCAACAATTACACTTTTAGACTTTGCAATTGCATCAGAAAAGGTAAAAGAATTCGTTTCTCAATTCGACATGGAGAGCATTGAGCAAGCAGAAATTTTAATGAAGTACGAAGGATATATTTCAAAAGAACACGAGTTGGCAGACAAACAAACCCGATTAGAAGATTTGGTTTTACACGATGATTTTGATTATATCCGGTTAACTTCTTTATCTAAAGAAGCCCGAGAAAAACTAACAAAAGTTCGTCCTAGAACAATAGGACAAGCATCCCGAATTTCAGGAATTACACCTTCTGACATCTCGATATTAATGGTATATTTAGGCAGGTAGTTCCACGTGGAACTAACACAAAAATTAGACGTGCTCGTCATTTCGAGCGTAGTCGAGAAAATGGAGAAACTTGATAATTGTCCAGTATGCAATTCTACTCAAAACAAGCCTTTTTTGTCTTGTATTGATCATACTGTTTCACGTGAAACCTTTCAAATTGTGGAGTGCGAATCTTGTGGGTTTAAGTTTACAAATCCTCGTCCAGAGGAAAAAGACTTAGGAAAATATTATAAATCGGACGACTATGTTTCTCACTCAAACACCAAAAAGGGTTTTATAAATTCAACTTATCAGTCTGTAAGAAAGTATACTTTACTCAAAAAACTTCAGCTCATTTCGAAGTATTTTAAGACAGGAAATATTCTGGATATTGGATGTGGGACCGGAGAGTTTTTGAACACCTGCAAAAGTGCTAAATGGAAAACAATCGGAATAGAACCAGACGCTGATGCCAGACAAATGGCAATCAAAAATTTTGGTCTTGATGTACGAGAAGAAAGCGAATTAAAGAACCTCCCAGACTCAAGCTTTGAGGTTATTTCTATGTGGCATGTTTTAGAACACGTTCCAAGATTAAACGAAAGGGTAGAGGAGTTAAAACGATTAATAAAACCAAATGGAATAATTATCATTGCTGTTCCTAATTGTAATTCTTTAGACGCAAAGATCTATAAAGAACAATGGGCGGCTTACGATGTTCCCAGACACCTGTATCACTTTACCCCAAAAGATATCGACTCCCTATTCGCAAAACAGAGCTTAAAAATGTTCAAAATTCTTCCAATGGTGTTTGACTCTTTTTATGTTTCTATGCTCAGCGAGAAGATAAAAACAGGCAAAACAAACATTCTACGTTCCACGTGGAACGGATTCAGATCTAACCTATCTGCAATTAAAACCGGAAAGACCTATTCTAGTCAGATTTATTTAATCAGCAAGAAATAACACTTCGGCTTTTTCGATATACCAGTCAAAATTTAACCACCAGCTAGGTGGTTTTTTTGTGCCCACATTTTTATAAAAATCGACTATTTCTTCGTGCCCATTTTCGAGCAAGTTTCTTATTTTCCTAAATTAAGATTCAGGAAATATCCGAGCCCCCTTTTGACATCTTAAATCTTATTTCAGGAACAAAAAACAAAACCCTGTTCCACGTGGAACGACAATATCTTTTCAAACAGAAAACCAATACTTTTTCTCGAATTATAAAACCCAGAATTAAGAAAAGGGATATTTTAAAATGAAATTTATTTAGTGGAAAACAAATTTGTCTTGTCGCTTTGCTTTAGTGCTTAAGTTGGATAAAAAGCACAAGTTTCTGCTGGGAAGCTAAACTGTTCGCAAAAAAGATCAAAAAACGCAAGCAAAACCACCAATTAGGCCATTAAACCGCTTAAACCTCTTCGCTAGTGTCTTTTGTTGTCCGAAAGGGCGAAAGGCGCTTAAAACGCACAAAAAAGACCTCTTTTGAGACCCTTTGCGCGGGCTTGTTACAGCTGTTTTGCCCTGATTTTGTTAGATTTTTACTAAAATCCTGAAAATTCCGGAAAAAAATCGTTCCCCTTTTTTCATTTTCAAAAACGGGAACGATTGAACTTTTTTAAAACAGTGAATTGGAAAGACAATCAATTTGAACACAGAATGAAAGACTTTGTTACTTTTGGAAAACAGCAAAACATTTATAATTCATAATTTTCAATTTATAATTTCCCACATGGACAATTCATTTATCCTAAATCACCTTGGCGAAGACCGCTATGAATACTACGGTTCCGTAGCGCCACCGATTTTTCAAACAACTAACTTTTGTTTTAAAACTGTTGCAGAAATGCGTCAGAAACTAACAAAAGAATTAGAAACACCGTTTTATACAAGAGGCTATAACCCAACGGTGGCAACCCTTAGAAAGAAGTTGGCGGCACTAGAAAAAGCAGAAGACGCACTCGTTTTTTCGAGTGGAAGCGCAGCTGTTGCAGCAGCGGTAATGAGCGTTGTAAAAGGGGGAGACCACGTTGTGTGTGTTCAAAAACCATACAGTTGGACAAACAACTTACTCTCGAAATACCTAGCAAAATATGGTGTCACACACACTTTTGTGAGTGGAGGAGAGGCCGCAGATTTTGAAAAAGCCATACAGCCGAACACAAAACTAATCTATCTAGAAAGCCCAAATTCATTGACCTTTGAGCTACAAAACATTGAAGCAATTGCGAAATTAGCAAAGAGCAAAAACATTACAACAATCATTGACAACAGCCACAATTCACCCATCAACCAAAATCCAACTTCGATGGGAATTGATTTGGTGTTACACTCAGGAAGCAAGTATATCAATGGGCACAGCGATGTTGTTTGCGGAATTGTTTGCGGATCGAAAGAAAGAATCATGAAAATGATGGCCGAAGAATACATGACAATTGGAAGCTGTATTTCGCCCCAGGATGCAGGATTGATTTTGCGAGGTTTAAGAACAATTGAATTAAGAGTGAACCACAGCGCCAAAAGCGCTCAAAAAGTGTCTGATTTCTTAGAAAAACACCCTAAAATAAAACAACTACACTATCCTTTCTCTTCTAAAAACCCACAGCTAGAATTAGCAAAAAAGCAAATGAAACAAGGTGGCGGACTTTTGTCTATTGTGATTGACGCAAAGGATGAGGCAGGAGTAGAGCGGTTTTGCGACAACCTAAAGCGTTTCATAATGGCAACATCTTGGGGCGGATATGAATCTTTATTGTTTCCACTGTGCGCATTAGCCGCAAGCAAAAGCTTTGAAAACCCGCTGCCATGGAACATGGTGAGATTGTATATTGGATTGGAAGATGCGGATTTGTTGATTGAAGATTTAAGGCAAGCGCTGGAAAAAGTTTAAATAATTTCAAACTGAAACAAGCTCAAAGATATTTCTGCATAATGTGCAGGAAGCAATTCTGGATTTTTTGGTTTAATTACTTCTAAGAATTCAAAGCCGCATTTTACATAATATTCACAAAGCTTTGCGTTGTCGCCCCAGGTATCCATTCTCAGATATTTTTTTCCTAAGTTTTTTCCAAACATTGTGCCCCAGGAAATAATTTCTGTAACAAAATTCTTTCCTCTGAATTTTGGATTTGTAACAATTCTATGAAAATATATGGAAGGGTCTTTGTCTCTTTCTCCCCAAATAAGCGGGTCAGAATAAGCAACACAGAATACGCAGGCGATTTCCCCATCAACGACAATTTTCCATTGACGGTTTTCCAAGATTTCTTTTTTTATAAGTTCCGGTTCGAAGGGAAGCCAATGTTGATCAGAGATCTTTTTTTGATAAGCAATAGCAATATCATACAGATTGAAAATAGAATCAAGATCAGCAATGGTGCTGTTTAGAAATAGCATAAAAAATTAATTCTTCACAAATCGTGTGCGAGAAATGTTTCCTGAATTGTTTATTTCTATAAAATAAATTCCGGCAGACTGTTCCGAAATATCAAAAACAAAAGCGGTTCCTGCAACTTCTTTTTTCTCCATCACAACTTGTCCGGCAACATTCACAACCTTGAAAGTTGCATCTGTTAAAGGTTTTGAGGAAACAAGATTTACAAGTCCGTTAGCCGGATTTGGAAAAACAGAAATCGGATTTAAATTATTTTCATCAATATTGCTTGCAACATCGTTGTCTACAAATATTGTAATTACAGCAATTCCGCAATATTTATCTGTAACGGTTACTGTATAGTTTCCATATTCCAAACCGCTGATATCTTCTGTAGTTGCTGTGAAACCAGACGGTCCGGTCCAGCTATAAGTGAACGGGGCAACTCCTCCGGAGACAGAAAGATCTATGGAGCCCGTTGACATTCCTGTTATCGTGTTGATTACAGAATATGTTAAGTCGCTCGCGAACGTAACGCCAACAAACAAAAACAATAAGATGGATAAAGTAATTTTTTTCATTTATGTTATTTTTTATAAAATAAGTTTTGCTTTTTTAGCAATCAATTCATTTAAAGGCGTTTTTTGATTCAGGTCGTCATTCTTCATAAAAGAAATCGTTTTTTCATCTTTATTAATCACAAGAAAGCCTTCTTTTAATGTTGTTCCAATATTTTTTTTAGTTGACACAACTCCGTTAGTTGACACTTCGTGAATAACACTAGAATTCGATATTAAATATGTTTTTTTATTCTTTTCAAAAAGCGAAAAATATCCATCAACAGGAAATTTAATCACCTCTCCGTGTTTCCACTCTGTTCCATTGTAATTCCAAACGCTTAACTCTCCATTGTTTGATATCGCCATTGTATATGTGCCATCGCTGTTTGATATTGCATCGTAAAAGAAGCCCTCCAAAATATTCGATCTTTTGGTAACAAAAAGATATGGATCGTTGTATACGAATGGATTCATATCAACGCTCAGGTTAATCAATTCCATTGGTGTTGGAGATTTGCTCCACTCTTTCAAAGAAGAAATCAACAATCGCTTTATAGCTTCATTTCTGTCGTTCAGCGGATGCAATAAAAAACTAACTGCATACAAATTTGTATCAACCACATCCCAAGAAAATGGAATAATAGGATCGTCAAAATTTCTTCCCACAGGCATTGCAAGTTTTTTGGCAGACCTTATTGAGTCTGTGTATTTACCTGTATGCAATGTCGCCAGCTGATGATTTTCGTCAATCGTTGTAAAAAAATAATTTCCATTTTGAATAATTATTTTTCGTTCAATCGACTGTGAAAAAACAGCAACCGAAAAAAGAATAAAAAAAGAAACAAAGAACGTTTTACGCATTATTAAAATGTGCTAATAGATTCCGACAAATCGGACAATGTCATATTGTTTGTAAAAAAACAATTGGTTGTTGTGCCGCTTGTATACCTGAAGCTCCAGCCACTAAATGCAGCCGTTTTAATTGATACCAATGTTGGAAAAGTAACACCATAACAAGCATCATAATACACGCCATCAATTTTTGCAATCTGATGATTATTAAAATAAGAAGATGGTCGAACGTTGCAAGAGCCGGGGATTCCAGACTGATCCGTTACATCAGCAGTTGTAAAAACATATTGATTATAAGGAGGAGGAATAGAGCCGGTAATGGCATTATAGGTATTTTTCCAAGGAAAGGTAGAGCAGGTTGCAGCACCCGTAGCGGTTCCGAAAGTCCAATTTTTTACGATAAAGCGATTTACATTGTATCCACAAACAACATTGCTTATTGGGGTTATGTAAACATAGTTGCTTGTGCGAACAACGCCTTGAATTTTAATTGTAGCTAAAAATAATTGGGCAAAAGTGTAGCATTGTGCATCTTTATATTGTAAAAGCGACCCAAGGTTTGTGTTTGTTGTGTTCATTATTTTATAATAAAACAAACTATCGTCTTTATAATTTAAAACAATCTGGTCGGTGAACTCGCTCCAAACTCTCGCAATAATTGCCGTGTCGGTGCTATAACCTTGTGCGTTTCTACAACTAATATCAAAAACAGTGTGATACCATTTAAAGTTTGTTCCTTCTGTCTGAGGTGCGCTGCGGGTAACGTACAACGTGTTGTTGCTTGTTCCTGCCGACTTCCAGGTTGTTCCTCCGTCAAAAGAAATTTCCCAGTTGATTGTATAAGGCTTAAAAAAACGAACGATTGAAGCCGCAAAAACGTGCGAGCCGGTTGTTGCAGGATAACTAAAAGAATGAACCGTTCCCGAAACAGGAGTTAATGTAGCAGTTGCAGGAGCAAAGTTGATAGAGTCGGAGCCAAAACCTCTTACATCAACAGATACAGGAACGGTTGGACAATCAATAGTGAAAGATGCAGCAACGCGGGGAGCAACACCGCTTACGTAAGCAACGGGTCTCTGCAAAGTTGCGTTGTAGTTATATTGAGGAGTCGGATATACAATTCCGCCAACACTATCCTTACGAATAGCAAGGTTTCCGCCACTGAATGTAACGCTAACCAGATTGACATTTGAATAAGTAAAATCTTGTGCAATGGAATCGGAAGAACAAAAAACCAAAGCGATAAATAAGCAACGTAAAATCTTTTGCATGAGAAGAGTTTTTTGCTAATTTATAACAAATTTTATTTTGAAGCAATAAAAGTTTTTTGGTTGCTATTGTGGGCGATAAATCGTGTATTTGCCTTTTTTAATATACGACAAATCAATTTCTGAAAACTGCACAAATCGTTTACCGTTTGCATTTTGTTCTGCTATGGTATATTTATTTGTTTCCGCAACTTTGTAGATAATTGCAGTGTGATGAGGAATTTCTTTCCATGCGCCATCAGGATATTCTATTCTTACTTTTTCAAATTGAATAATGTCGCCAGGCAAAACGGGATCTTTTTTTGTCAGAGCTTTTCCAAATTCATATGGCGGAGTCCATGTTGCTCCGGCATTGTTTAGTGCTTCTTTAGCCAAGTCCCAGCATTCACCTTTGCCAACTTTTTTTCCTTTGTTCAAATCGCAAAAAGAAAGAATTTTTTTTGCAAGTGGACTTCTTTCTTGTGCATTTACGTTTTGTAATGACAAAAGAGAAAAAGAAAAAAGCAATATTAAAAAACGAAAATGCATGTTGAGTTTTTTATTAAAATATCACAATAGTTGTGCCAGCACTAAATCGCCCCAACCTTAATCTTCTTACCAGGCATTAACGAATACTTTGCGCCAAAATTGTTTAAGCGCTTTAATTCATCAACAGTGGTTTTATATTTCTGAGAAATTTTATAAAGCGAATCGCCCTTTTGTACAAGATGATATTTATATTTTCCTGAAACACTTGCGTTAGAATTGTTTTCAGGAGTATTTGTTGTTTTGTTTTCTGTTACAGTAGCGCTTGTTTTTTCAACAGGCTTTTTTCCGTAAACATAAATTGTTAATTTTTTTCCGGGCTTCACTGTAGAAGAAGAAATGTTGTTCCACGATTTAATTTCTCCAACCGTACAACCATACCGTTTTGCAATGGTGCTTAAGTGCTCGCCTTTTCTAACAGTGTGAATTTTCATTGTTTCCTGTGTAGCCAAAACATCCTGACTGTGAATTTTGCTTAAGCCCTTGTTGTAAATGCTGTCTTCGTTAGCAACAAAAATTCCCATCTTGGCAGAAGGAAGCGCAAGCGTATTTACTTCATCTGGCGAATACGGAATAACTCTTTTTTTATAACTCGGATTTAAATACATCAACTCGTCTTCCGCAATTCCTAAGACACTTGATATTTGTGAAAAAGAAACTTGTTTTTTTACAGCAACAGTATCCACTTGTAAAAATGTTTTTTTAGGAATGGCCGTATAAATGTTGTGCTCAGCAGTGTGATTCATAACATAATTAACAGCAATAAATGCAGGAACGTAACCTTGTGTTTCCTTTGGTAAATAAGGACGGATTTCCCAATACGTTGTTTTTCCTCCGCTTCTGCGGATAGCTTTGTTAATGTTTCCCGGACCGCAATTGTAAGCAGCAATTACCATTTGCCAGTCTCCAAAAAGTCCGAATAAATATTTAAAATACTCACAAGCAGCAACCGTTGATTTGTAAGGATCACAACGTTCGTCCACATAAGAAGAAACCTGAAGCCCGTAAATTTTTCCTGTTGGATACATAAACTGCCACAAACCCATCGCTCCGGAACGGCTTTTGGCAAGAGGGTTTAGGGCCGACTCACAAATTGCAAGATTTTTTAATTCTAACGGTAAATTGTATTTGTCGAGTTGCTCTTCAAACATCGGAAAATAAAATTGCGAAAGCGCCATCATGCGGGAAACAAGTTCTCTTCTGCGAATAGTGTACAAATCGATATAACCTTTTACAACAGGATTGTATTGTAAATCAAAAGGAGAGGCAGCATCTAATTTTGCTAAGCGTGACTCTAAAATCATTTCATCGTAACGCGGAACAGAATCGTGCGGGAAATTGTATTTGGGATTTTTCGGGTAAGCGATTTTGCCATAGCCCAATTCAAATAAATTTAATTTATAAAGACTGTCAAGTGCTGCTGCGATAGGGTCGTCAACAAAAACTTCGGGCGCATAAGCTACCGCTGTTTGCGAACACAAGCGGGATGTGTTTACAAACAAAAAAAGAAATGTTCCAACGATAGCAATCGTTTTTTTGTATGAAGAAATAAGTTTTACCACCATTACAAATATCGTGATGATTGTTTACAATAACAAGCATTATAGACAAGTAAAGCGTTTTAATTGACGAAAAATTGTTAAAAAGGAAAGAAAAATAAAAAGGAGAAGAAACAACTAACAATTCTTCATCAGATAATCTGAAAAAGCAAACACATCAGCATCTGCAAAGTTTTTACCAATTACCTGAACACCAAAAGGCAAACCACTGGAATGTTTTCCCATCGGCAATGAAATAGCAGGAAGTCCAGTAATGTTTGCTTGTACAGTGAAAATATCTTCCAGATACATTGCAATCGGGTCAGCACCTTTTTGTCCGAATTCAAATGCTGTTCCCGGAGTTGTAGGCAAAAAAATGAAATCGTATTTATCTAAAATTTCATTTGTTTTATTTTGAATAACCCTGCGAACCTTTTGTCCTTTGGAGTAATACGCATCATAATATCCTGAACTCAAAACAAATGTTCCTAACATTATTCTCCGCTTTACTTCTGTTCCAAAACCTTCGCTACGAGATTTTTTGTAAGTCGATTCTAAATCCGTTGCGTTTTTACTTCTGTATCCAAAATTAATTCCATCAAAACGGGCAAGGTTAGAAGAAGCTTCTGCAGTTGTTAAAACATAATAGGTTGGCACCAAATAATCTAAATAAGGAAAATCAACGGCTTCAACGGTGTGTCCGGCAGACTTTAATTTACCAATGATATCATTGATGCGTGTTTTTATTTCAGGATTTAATCCTTCATTTTCTAAACAATCTTTGATGTAAGCAATGCGAAGTTTTGCCGGAGTATTTTTTAATTCTTTTGAATAAGCAGGAACAGGTTTTGAAGAAGATGTGCTGTCATATTCATCTTGCCCAGCCATTACTTCCATTATCAATGCAGCATCTTCAACGGTTTTTGTAATCGGACCAATTTGATCAAACGAAGAAGCATAAGCAATCGCTCCGTAGCGGGAAACCCTTCCATAACTTGGCTTGTATCCCACAACACCACAAAACGAAGCCGGCTGACGGATAGAACCACCAGTATCTGTTCCTAAAGCAGCAATGCACATATTTGCAGCAACGGCAGCAGCAGAACCACCGGAAGAACCACCGGGAACACGTTTTATATCTAATGGATTCAACACATTTCCAAAAGCAGAGTTTTCGTTAGAGCTTCCCATCGCAAATTCATCGCAGTTACAGCGACCGATAATAATCGCATCTTCTGCTAATAGTCTTTCAACAACAGTTGCATTGAATAATGATTCAAATCCCTCTAAAATTTTTGATGATGCCGAAACCTTATGGCCCTTATAACACAAATTGTCTTTCAGCGCAATTACCATTCCCGCAAGTTTTCCTGCCGTTTTGGATTTTATTTTTTCATCAACAAGTTTTGCTTTTTCTAAAGCAGATGTTTTGAAAATTTCGAGAAAAATATTCAGATTTTTTTTTGACGCAGCAGTTTCAATGTAAGAATTAACAAGCGCAACACAAGTTGTTGTGCCGCTTTCTAAATCAGATTTAATTTCAGAAAAAGAATTGTAAATTTTCACAAATCAGGAATATTATAAATACAAAATCCTCTTCTATAAGGAAGAGGAGTAGGGAATATTAAAAATTAAAAACTAGTCTTTTTTATCAGGAGAAGGATTATTTGCGTCTTCGCCTTTAGATGCATCTTTGAATTCTTTAACACCTTTTCCAAGCCCTTTCATAAGTTCCGGAATTTTTTTACCGCCAAAAAGCAATAAAACAATTACCAAAACAATAATCATTTCTGTTGCGCCAAGTCCAAAAAGAAGAAATATACTATTTAACATGTTATTTTGATTTTATTAATATACCACAAAGATACTAAAAATTATTTCCTTGACTGTATTTGAGCAAGAATACTTTTTGTGTAGGCAGAGAAGCCGATTAAGGAGGCGAACGAAAAAACGAAAAAAGGAGTAACTTCGTATATATATTGTCGTATGATTGAATTGAAATGCAAGGATGTTTTTTTTAAAAGGGGCGTATGAAAAAAAAACGCTACTTATTTTTTTTAATTTGTTTTTGTTCTTTTGGTCTGAAGGCCCAATGCCCCCAATTCTATGATGGAACAGGGGCTTTGTCATCAGCACCTTATTGGGTTAGTTGTTCGGGCGGAGCATATACGCTTAATTTAGCTTCACCAACCGTTTTAACAACCTATTCCATTGATTGGGGTGATGGAAGCCCTGTAGATGCAGGCGGACCACAACCGGCAAACACCCCAATTGTCCATAACTACACGGCAACTCTAGACACATTTATTGTAACAATAACAACCAATACGGGCGTTGTTTGTGTGCTCACAGGGGTTGTTGTAATGGAAGAGCCCGTAAATGCATCTATACAAATTCCAATTGGTGGTGTTACTACAGCTTGCGCGCCTGCAACTTTGCAGTTCATCAATTCCAGCACTGACGTTTCACCAACCACAACGTTTATCTGGGATTTTGGAGACGGCTCTCCGCCTTTAACGTTTGATTATACTAATGCCGGGCAAACCATTAACCACACATATCTGCAAGGAACCGTTAATTGCCAAACAGCGGTTACTCTCACAGCAGAAAACTATTGCAGTTTTGGAAGCCCAACGCTTGCATCGTTTAATCCAATTCAGATTTATGATATAGACGATGCAGCAATTACTCCGGATGCAACTTTGAAATGTTTTCCCGACAATACTTTCACACTTACAAACACAACAGCACGAAATTGTCTGGCGCAGGGAAACATGCAACAGCGCTATGAATATTGGAACTTTGGAGATTATTGGGGACTAGGATACGATTCAATTATTAGTTGGACCGCTTGGCCACCAACATTTCCGCACACACTAACTTACCCGGGTGTTGGAAGCTATACAACAATGCTTGTAGACAGTAGCATGTGTGGTCTGGACACTGCATTTGTAACAGTAACAATTGTTCCTCCTCCAACAGCGGGAGTTATTGCGCCAGTTGATTCGGGATGCGTTGGTGTTGTTTTTACCTTTAACAATACAAGTTCTCCGGGATACAGCTATTCCTGGAATTTTGGAGATACTCCCGTATATACTGTATTTCCGTTTGGACCCGTAAATTATACTTATGCTGTTGCGGGAACATACACAGTAAGTGTTGTGGCTTTTGTGCCGGGCGCAGGCGCAACTTGCAGAGATACAGCAACAGTTGTTGTGACTGTTTTTCCCAGTCCTATTTCAGCATTTAATGCATCCGCACTTGTCGGTTGCGATTCGCTTAACGTAACATTTACTGATGCATCCATTTCTGCAATTACGTGGGATTGGGATTTTGGAAACGGAAACGTTTCTGCCGTTCAAAACCCGCCAATTCAAAATTATGGTATAGGAACATATACTGTTTCCTTAGATGTAACATCTTTAAATGGTTGTCCGAATACAAGTCAACAAACAATAAATGTTTATCAAACACCTGTCGCGGCTTATACAACAGGACCAACATGCCAAGGTTCTCCGGTAAACTTTACAGATGCCTCAACAAGTTCAGTTGGTGATCCATTGACAAATTGGCTTTGGGATTTTGGTGATGGCTCACCAACAAGCAATCTTCAAAACCCTTCTCATATATATGCTACAGCAGGAACGTATACAATAATTTTATTTGCAAACACAGCCAACTGCTCCGATTCAACAACAGGAACAATAACCATAAACCCAATTCCAACAGCAGTGTTTTCACTTGCTCCGGCAAATGGTTGCGGACCACTTAGTGTTGCGTTTACTAACACATCTATTGGTGCAGCAACATACTCCTGGAATTTTGGAAATGGAAACACATCAACAGTAACAAACCCGACAGAGGTTTATACAAACCCCGGAAGCACAGATACGACTTATTATGTTTCCTTGTTAGCCACAACAGCATTGGGTTGTGTGGATAGTCTTTCGGATAGTGTAACCATATTTGGAAAACCACTTGCCTCATTTACATCAAATGCAGTAGCATCCTGTGCACCGGTAATGGTAACTTTTACAAACACATCCACGGCAGCAACAACTTATCTGTGGGATTTTGGTGATGGCACAGCAACATCAACAGCAGTGAGCCCAACACACCTTTTCCAAAACACAACATTGTTTATTCAAAACTATAATGTAATTCTTATTGCAACAAATGCAGGTGGTTGTACCGATACAGCAACAATGATTGTGCAAGCTTATCCCGAACCGATATTTGGTTTTACAATGATTCCGGATACCGGCTGTACGGCACTTACAGTAAATTTTCCTTCTGTGCTTGGAGCGGTAATGTATATGTGGGATTTTGGAGATGGGTTTACTTCAACCGGAGCAAATCCAACACATATTTTTACAAATGCAACAACACTTCCTGTTACTTACACGGTTCAGTTGATTGCAACAAATGCTTTTACTTGTCAGGACACAACCTATGGTGATGTTTTAGTTTATCCTCAACCACAAGCCGCATTTACTTCATCGGTTACACAAGGTTGTCCGGACCTCTCAGTAAATTTTACAAACACAAGCGTTGGCGGAACATCCTATCAATGGAATTTTGGGGATGGATCTCCAACAGACACAGCAACAAGTCCGACACATATTTTTGTTAATACATCAACAACCGTTTCCGACACGTTTAATGTTCAATTAGTTACAACCAGTGGTTTTGGTTGTATCGACACAGCAAACACAACCATTATTGTTTATCCGGATGTGATTTCAAATTTCACGGCAAACACTCCAATTTGTTCCCCAAGTGCAGCAACATTTAACAACTTAAGCTTAGGAGCAGCAACTTACAATTGGGATTTTGGTGATGGAAATACGAGCAACCTTTTTTCTCCAACCAATGCTTACATTAATCCCGGACCGGCATCTATAAACTTCACCATTACTTTAACGGCAACATCTTCTTTCGGATGCGTTTCGGTTTTCACACAACCATATACTGTTTATCCTACGCCTGTAGCGACATTTATAGCCACACCTTTGACTCAAACGTATCCGGCCACGACCGTTACCTTTACAAACACAACGGTAAATGCAGTGAGCTATACTCATGCTTGGGATTTTGGTGACGGAAATGGTTCAACCGCAATCACGCCAGGAGCTTACGTTTACGGAACGTGGGGAATTTACACCGTAACATTAATTGTTACAAATGGTTTTTGCAGTGACACTACAACACAAACAATTACAATAATTCCGCCACCACCTGTTGCAAGTTTTCTTGGTGTTTTTGCGGGATGCAGACCACTTACAATAAACCCAATTAACACATCTCAATTCGCGTCATCTTATCTCTGGGATTTTGGAGACGGGATAGGAACATCAACAGCTACCAATCCAACATATACTTATTACAATGCCGGAAATTATACTATCACACTAACAGCAACAGGACCAGGAGGTGTCGCAAGTGTTATTGGAATTGACAGCGCAATAGTTTATGATATTCCCGTAGCAGCATTTGCTGCAAGTCCGCTTACCGCCAACGCAACCAGCGACCCAGTAACGTGTCTGAATTTAAGCGCTGGTGCGACAAGTTATATTTGGGATTTTGGCGATGGCACAGGGGCAACGGATGTAAATCCGGCACACATATATCAATCACCAGGACAATATCAAATTACATTGATTGCAATAAACGGATTTGGTTGTCGCGACACATTTAATTTGCCGAATCAAATAACCGTTGAAGCCGCTACAGAAATAGAAGTGCCGAATGCATTTACTCCAAACGAAGCAGGAGGGAATGGTGGAGGATATGATCCTGCAGATTTATCAAACGATGTTTTTCATCCGAATGTAACGGGCGTAAAAAAATATCAACTAAGTATTTATAATCGTTGGGGGGAATTAATTTTTGAAAGTCTCGATCCAAAAATTGGTTGGGATGGTTATTACAGAGAAAAGCTTTGTCAGCAAGATGTATATGTCTGGAAAATAAAAGCAACAAGCAATACGGGTGAGTCAATTGTTAAAACAGGCGATGTTACACTTTTAAGATAAAATGAAAACAAAAAAAGAAATACAATTTTGTTTCTTGGCAACATTATTTATGTTGTTGGTTTTTTCGTTTTCTATTGTTGCAGCACAACCTGTGAAACACGATTTTCAATTTAAGAAAACGCTAAAAGAGGCAGACGATTTTTTTGAAATAGATGATTATAAAAGTGCAGAAAAATTATACTTAAGCATTTTGCCGAACGACTCATTAAACGAAAAAATAAATCTGAATATTGCTATTTGTAAATTCAAACAAAAACAATTTCCGGAACAAATTCTTCCGTTTTTGATAAAAGCAGAAAAAAGCAAATTGGCGCCTGCACAATTTTATTTAGGAAAAGTATATCATTTGTCTTGTCGTTTCGAAGAGGCAATTCTTCATTACAATAATTACAAAATGTTTGATGAAAAAAATCGTGAATACAATAACGAAGAGGTGAATAGATTTATTGAAATGTCGGTGCGTGCAAAAAATGAAATGCAACAGCCGCACAAAGCATTAATTAAAAATGTTGGACCAACGATCAATACAAAATATCAGGAATATGTTCCGCTTATTTCGGCTGACGAAAGTAAATTGTTTTTTACTTCACGCAGACCGGGAAGCACAGGTGGCGAAACAGATGTGTTGGGAAATTACAATGAAGATGTTTATGTTTCATACAAAGAAAGCAACGGAAGCTGGAGCAAACCCGAAAATATTGGCGGACCGGTGAACACAGAAAAACATGATGCCTGTGTCAGTTTGTCGCCCGATGCACAACACATGTTAATTTTTAGAACAAGTGAAGATTTGAGTAGCGGAGATTTATATTCTACTTATTGGAACGGAAAAAACTGGGGCAATCCTGTGATGCTCGGGAAAGAAATTAATTCGGAATTTAAAGAATTAAGTGCCTGCAACAATAACGACAACACGATGATTATTTTCACATCTGACAGACCGGGTGGATTCGGAGGAAAAGATTTATACAGGATAGTAACTCTTCCAAATGGAAAATGGAGCCAACCACAAAATTTAGGTCCAAAAATAAACACAAAGTACGATGAAGATGCACCCTTCTTTTCATCAAACGGGCAGTATTTATATTTTAGTTCTAATGGAATGAACACAATGGGTGGATATGATATTTTCAGAGCAGATGCGTATGCTGATATGTCTTTTGCCGAACCACAGAACTTAGGTTATCCAATAAACTCTGTTGGTGATGATATCTTTTTTGTTATCAGTGCAGATGCGAAGCACGGATATTTTTCATCTTTAAATGAAGAAAAGACCGACCCGAATTATTTGAGCGATGATATTTTTTTAATAGACATGCGTTATGGCGAAAACGAAACTTGTGTGAAAAAAGGGTTGTGTGTTTTTGATAAAGACAACAATGCGCCTATTCAAGTTCAGATTTCGGTTTATGATGAGGTGACACAAAAGGTGATAGGAATATATAAACCAAACAGCAGCGGGAGTTTTATTTTTACTGTGAATCCATACGATAAATATAAAATTGTAGCAGAGGCAAAAGGATATGAAACAATTTCGTTGCCATTTGCACCTCTTGTTGAACAAGAAGATTACGAAGTAGAAGTGGATGTACTAACCTTAGAATTTAAAAAACTTGATAAGTAAAATTAAAAATAAAATTCTTTGTCTTTTTTCGATCATAGCATTCAATGCTCTTTCGCAAGATGTGCATTTTACGCAGTTTTATGCGAACCCGATTTTCTTAAATCCTGCATATACGGGAGCAACGTTTGAGCATCGTTTTGTTGCTAACTACAGAAACCAATGGCCGGGAATTTCAAAAGCATACAGCACATATGCTATTTCATACGACTATAATATGACCGAAATAAATAGCGGTGTTGGAATTCAAATAATGCGCGACAGGGCAGGAACCTCTAATTTAACTACAACGGGTGTTATGGGTTCGTATGCATATTATTATCAGGTAGAAAAATTTAAAGAGGTAAGAATGGGTTTGCAGCTTTGCTATATTAATAAGTTTTATGATTACGGAAAACTAACATTTAACGATCAATTATTTACAGGTTCGTCAGTTTCTAACGACATAGAAAACGTTCCAAAAATAAATTACCTCAACATAAATGCAGGGGCGCTTTATACTACAAGGTTGTTGTGGGCAGGCTTTGCGCTTCACAATATCAATAGACCAAATACAACCTTGGTTGATGGCGACAATCGTTTGCCGATGAAATTTTCTGTACATGGTGGATACAAATTTATTATATCTAAAAAAGGAAATTTCTTGGAAAAATATTTTGCTCCTGCAATTAATTATCATCATCAAAATAAATTTGATGAATTGGACTTGGGGGCCTATTATTTTTATTCTCCTATAAGTTTTGGTGTTTGGTATCGCGGACTTCCACTCAAACATTATGATGCAGGCTATCCAAATACGGACGCACTTAGTTTTTTGGTGGGATTAGACATTAAAGACTACGATATGCGGATTGGATTTAGTTATGACGTAACGCTTTCGCGATTGGCGTCCAGATCTTTTGGTGCCGCAGAACTTTCTATAATTTATGAAATAGCTAAGAAGAGCAAAAGAAAAAGGGTGTATGTAAGTTGCCCTAAATTTTAATTGTTCTTATATAGCCAATCTTCCGGATTTAATTTTGTTTGTCCTTTCCAAACCTCAAAATGCATCACAGTTTTGTTATCGTCATCGTCCAATAAAACAGAACCAATATTTTGTTTGGTAGTTACTTTATCTCCAACGGCTACGTATACATCTTTCAGGTTAGAGTAAATCGTCAAAAATTCACCATGTCTTAATAGAACAAACTGTCCGGCACCCGGCATGCTCACAACCGCTTTAACTTCTCCCTCAAAAACAGCACGGGCCAATGCGCCACTATTTGTTGTAATGTCAACACCATTATTATTAATGTCAATGTCTTTCATTAATGGATGAGGATGAACACCAAAGCGTTCGCTGATAACACCTTTTGCAACCGGCCAAGGTAATTTACTTTTGTTGTTTGAAAACGAATTAGACAACTGTTGCGATTCAGGGGTTAACACCAGCTTTTGCGGTTTCGGTTTATTTTCTTTGGCCGCTTGAGCTTGAGCTTTTTCCAATTCTTTTTCTATTACTCGCTGAATAGCTTGTTGTAATTTTTGTGCGTCTTTTTTCTTTTTTTCCAGATCTTTTTTGAGTTTGCTTTCTTGTTGTTGAAGCTCAGAAAACACTTGTTCTTTCTCCGTTTTTTCAGAAGTTAAATTTTGTTTTTCAGATTCTTCACTGCCCAACAAAACACGTTGATCCGATTTTTTCGCTTCTAATTCCTGAACTTTTTCGTTCAACTCTTTTTTTGTCTTAACAATTCTTCCTGCCTGCTTGTGTCTGTATTCGCTGTATTGTTGCAAATACTTTAAACGCATATAAGCCTGCTCAAAATCTGCAGAAGCAAAAACAAACATTAAGCGGCTATACGAATCCTGATTTTTATATGCATAGTAAATCATTTTTGCATACTCTGCTTTTAGTTTGGTAAGGTCTTTTTGCAAACCATTTATAGAAGCATTGTTTTCTTTAATTTGTTTATTAAGCACAGCAATTTCATTATTGATTGTTGCAATTAACTCCTCACGTGCGCTGATTTTTTTGTTCAGCATCACAAGTTGATTTAAAGAAAGTTTTTTATTTTTTTTTGTTTCTGCAAGCAATTGATTGGTCGCCTCAATTTCTTTTTGAAGCTGTTTCTTTTTGTTCTCTAAATCTTTTTTGGTTTGTTTTTGAGAAAAGACTGACCCTGCGCTCAATAGCACGAAACAAAAAAGAAAAACAATCGAAAGCGAACTACTTTTTTTCTTTGATCTGTACAGGTTCATAGTTTTCCGGAATCTTAAAAGGGAACGTTTGCTCTTCGTTTAAAACAACTTTACTGTATGCCAAGTCTATCTTAACGTTTTTTTGTGCCTTAATAGTATAATTCATCTTCATAGGAAAGAGTTGGGTAGAGTCTTTTTGCTCATATTCGCTATATCTGGCATCAAAACTTCTGTCGGGACCAAACTCATAAAACAATATTCTGGCTATTTTAAACGTTTCAGGGATCATGTAAATACTCTGTGCGGGCTCTTTTAGTTCTTTCCCCTTTTCCATTACCTTGTGAAGCTTTTTCTTGCGAATGGTGCCGAGTGTATACTGACAATTATCGATTCCCGGTTTTATTTTTTCATCCTCATCATAAAACTCAACACTGTTTCCTATTAAAAGCGATTGCAGCATTTCAAAGTCCAAATCGGTGCTTGCTAGTTTGCTGATGTATGCATAATCACCAATAAAAAACTTTCCATTGTCATCACCCAATGGTCGTTTAATAAATTTTACAGAATCTTTTGTAATCAAAACGCGGGCACCCTCTATTCCCAATTTCGACAATGACATCCAGATAACACTGTCTCTTCTTATTCGCAATGTTATGGTAAAAGATGCCGATGAGCTATCAATTTCGGCATCGGCTGACAACTTTGCATTGAGGCGCTCGAACTTAAATTCCTTTTCTTTTAAATTGGAGGTAAGCGTTCTGGCGTTTTTAAAATCCAGAATACAGCGCCCATTATTGAGCGTAATTTTTTGACGGCTTTTACACGAAGAAAAAATAAGCGAAACAAAAAGGATAGCATAAACAATCCGGAAAAGATGTTTGGTTTTAAAAAAGAAAAATGTGTGAACGAATTTATTCATACAACTTTTTGTCTGCTATTTTTTTGTCCAACAAAGTAGAGTTGCCTCCGTTTTTTTTGGCATCCTTCCAATATTTTATTGCCTCTTCTGTGTCACCCAATTGAAATAAAATATCGCCATAATGCTCAAGAAGAGTGCCATTTGTTTTTCCTCCATTATCAATTGCTTTGCCAATCCAAACTTTTGCATCGTCATACTTTTTCATCTGAAACAAAATCCAACCATAGGTGTCTTGATAAGAGCTGATGTTAGGTTGAAGAGCGTTACACCTTTTCGACATTGCTTCTGCCTTTTCCAAATTTTTATTTCGCAGAGATAAATAGTAGGAATAGTTATTTAGCACACCGGCATTATCCGGATTTAACTCAAGAGACTTGTCATAAGCAGCATCTGAAGCATCATTGTTTTTTAATTGGTTTTGCGCATCGCCAATCCCAGAATAAAAATCAGCCAAAAAAAGATTGTTATCAAAAACAAACTCTTTTCCTTCTGTCCATGAAGCAAGAGCCTCCGTATAGTTTCTTAATTGATAATTTGATGCCCCGTTGTAAAAATAGGGCAATGGTTGATTAGGGAAAAGCTCCATTGCCTCTTTGCTTTCTTTTAGTAATGCAACAAAATCATTCAGCTCCGATTCAATAAAAAGCAATTGGTTCCATATAGCATACTTTTCTTTATCTAATGCAATTGCTTTCCTAAATTGAATTCTCGCCAATTCATATTTTTTATCTCGAAATAAAAAGTCACCATAAACAGAAAAAGCCTTTGCTTCATCGGGATGAACCTCAACAATAATTTTACACAATTCATCAGCATCAGATTTTAATTCAGGAAAACTTTCGGTGATGTCGTAATACGACAAAAGGATTTTCACTTTCGTGTCTATATCTAGCTGATTGCTTTTGAAAGCAAGTTTAATTTCCTGAAAAGCTTTATCGTTTTGTTTTAAGTTCCGATAATAATCAGCAAGCGAAAGGTGTACATAAGCGTTTGTAGAATCAATTTTAATAAGTTCATTGTACGCTTCAAAAGCTTTTTCATTCATTCCCTTTTCCTGATAAAGCTCTCCTAAAATCCCATAATATTTTGCTTCTTTTGGAAATGTTTTAATTAATTTTTTTGCTTCGTCAACCGCTTTCTCAAAATTATTATTGACTTTATAAAGTTTTAATTTTTGCATGGAGGACTCTTCGGTTACACCAATAGCAGCTTCTATTTTGTTATAAGTTTTAATGGCCTCATTCAATTTGTTTAAATAGATGTAAACGTTCGCCAACTCATAATAAAAATCATAGTTTTCAGGATTGTCTTTAATCAGTCTCTCATAAACAGCAGCTACTTCGTTTAGCAATTTGTTTTCTTTCAAACAACTTGCATACAACAATTGGTACCAAACATTTTTTGGATCAATTGCAGCAGCCCTCTTGCTATATAAAAGAGCTTGATTTTTATTGTTCTGAAAAGAATAAATGTTTGCTAACTCATACATAGTAGGAGCGCTGTTAGGGTCTATTTTCAAGGCTTGAGAAAAAAGCGTTTCAGCCATGTCGTAGTTTCCTAATATGCGCTCTTTGTTCGCATCAATAAAAAGGCGTTTAAACAAAATAAGGTCTTTGTCAGAAATACTGCCAGTTGCATTTTTGCCGGAATTACTATCAGCACTTGTTTTTGGTGTTTTGCACGCAAAAGAAAAAAGCAGAATCAACAGAACCGCAAAAGTTTTGTTTTTGAGAAGCAGAGAATATAATTTAGACAGAAGATTTGTCAAAATATTGTTTTTATCTGATTGTGCTATAATCGCCCAGGCTTAAATCGCTCGACTTTCCTGTAAACTCCGAAAAATTTCCCACCATTGAATTGCTGAGCTCAGCATTTTTAATTTTGCTGTTAGTTTGAACAATGCTGTTTTTTACTGTAGCATTTTCAACAATTGTATTTGCGCCAATGGAGGCGTGTGGGCCAACAACCGAATTAATCAATTGAACATTTTCGCCAATAAAACACGGCTCTATAATTTTTGAGTTGGTGTTTTTGTGTGACGCAGAAACAATTCCTGTGCCTTTAATAAACTCTAAAATGCGTTGGTTGGTATATACTGTAGCGTCTTTGTTTCCGCAATCCAACCACTCTGTTACTTTTCCGGGAGAGAACTTTGTGCCTTTAGCTTTCATGTTTTCTAGCGCGTTAGTAAGTTGGTATTCTCCTTTTTCTTTAATGTCGTTATCCAATAAATATTTTAATTCGCGCTTCAAATAATCGCCATCTTTAAAATAATAAATTCCAATAATTGCTAAATCAGAAACAAACTCTTGTGGTTTTTCTACAAAGTCTGTAATTACGTTGTTGGCATCTATTTTCACTACACCAAAAGGTTTTGGGTCTTCTACTTTTTGTACCCAAATAATGCCTTCTTGTGAAGAGTCCATTTTGAAATCCGCCTTAAATAAGGTATCAGCAAAAGCAACAACAACTTTTCCTGTTACGCAACTTTCTGCACACATAATTGCGTGTGCTGTTCCCAATGGAGTGTCTTGATAAAAAATACTTCCTTTTGCTCCAAGACTTTCTGCTACTTTAACCAGGTTGTCTTCTGCTTCTTTTCCAAAACGACCAACCACAAACGCAATTTCATCAACCTTTTCGTCACAAACTTTTATAATGTCTTCCACAATGCGTTGAACCATTGGTTTTCCTGCAATTGGAATAAGCGGTTTTGGAGTAGTAAGTGTGTGTGGGCGCATTCTTTTGCCCATTCCAGCCATTGGGATAATAATTTTCATAAAAACAATTTAAAGTTTATTGTTTGGAGTGTTTTAGTTCTTTGTCTTTTGTCTACTGATTTGTTGTCTACTTTTTCCCCGTACTACCAAATCCACCTTCGCCTCTTGTGCTTTCTTCAAGCACTTGAACCTCTTGCCATTCGGCTTGTTCGTGTTTCGCAATTACCATTTGTGCAACACGCTCACCATCGTTAATTGTAAAATCTTCTTTCGAAAGATTTACAAGTATCACTTTTATTTCTCCTCTGTAATCAGCATCAATAGTGCCAGGAGAGTTCAAAACAGTTAATCCGTTTTTAAATGCCAATCCGCTGCGTGGACGAATTTGTGCTTCGTATCCAACAGGCAATTCGATAAATAAACCGGTTGCAACAAGTGTTCTTTCCAGTGACTTCAAAACTATTGGAGCATCAATATTCGCGCGCAAATCCATTCCTGCTGCAGCACCCGTTGCATAGCTAGGAAGCTTGTGTTTTGATTTATTTATTACTTTGATTTTCATGCCAGTTTTCTAAAATTAGTCTTCTCCATTTTCCACGTAAACAAAACAAATCCTATGAGCAGCAAATTGTTTAAAATCAAATTTATTGCTCCGGACCCCGTTTTTATAAAAACGCTGATAAAGTACAAAGTTAATGATAAACCTAAGTAAGCAAAAATCCGTTTCAGGTCGTAATTAACAGGATAATGTTTATTACCCAGGAAGTATGAAACCACCATCATGCTTGCGTAACAAATAAGTGTGGCCCAAGCTGAGCCCATATATCCAATGCGGGGAATCCAGTAAAAATTTAATGTTATTGTAATGATGGCGCCAAAAATGGTCAATAAAGCACCATAACCTGTTTGTCCGGTTAGCTTATACCAAATCGACTGATTGATAAACACGCCCAGGAACAAATTTGCCAAAAGTAAAATCGGAACAACCCCCATTCCTTCTCTGAAATCTTCCCCGACAAAATATTTTATCCAATCAATATTCATCATCGTTCCTAAAAAAATGATAGAACAAATAATTACAAAATATTTCATGATGGCAGCGTTTGTTGCTTTAGAATCTTTGTCTTTCGACTGACTAAAAAAGAAGGGCTCTGCAGCAAAACGAAAAGTCTGAATAAAAATGGTCATGATGATTGAAACTTTGTAACATGCACCATAAATACCCGTTTGCGACATAGCTTCGTTTTCGGGGAGCAAATAAGTAAGTAAAACCCGGTCAAGTGTTTCGTTAATCATTCCTGCTAAACCGGCAATTAGCAAGGGAAGCGCATAAACCATCATTCTTTTCCAAAGTGGCGAATCAAACACATATCTCATTCTGAAAATTTCCGGTGAAAGCAATAAAAGTGTTACAAGTGTTGCAATTAAATTGGAAATAAAAATATAGCCAACACCAATTTCCGGATTGTAAACAGCTTCAACAAAATCCTTGTATGCCGATTCTTCTGCTTCATAAACGGGTTTGCAAAACAGAATAAAGAAAACATTTAATCCGATATAAGTTGCGATATTAATTACTTTAACTATTGCGAATCGTTTTGCTTTCCCCTGTTCACGGAGCTTTGCAAAAGGAATACTTGTTAGCGCATCGGTTGCAATAATGATGGCGAACCAAATAACATATTCGGGATGACCTGTAAATTTAATGCTTTCGGAAATAGAATTAGAAAAAGCGCTTGCCAGAATAATAAACAAAACACTTGTGGTGAAAACAGAAATTAGTGCAGTGGTGTATACTTTTTGTTTGTCGTTTTCCGATTGTGAAAATTTAAACAACGCAGTTTCCATTCCGTATGTCAGAAAAACCAACAAGAAAGAAACATAAGCGTATGCAGAGGTAACAACACCAAATTCTTCAGTAGAAAAGTTGTAAGTAAAAAGTGGAGTTAAAAGATAATTCAGCAATCGCCCCACAATAGTAGGCAAGCCATAGATGGCTGTTTGTGACGCGAGTTTTTTTAAAGGATTCAAATTTATTTTCCAGTAAAATTAGCTTTGCGTTTTTCTAAAAATGCAGACGTTCCTTCTTTAAAATCTTCCGTTGAAAAACATTTTCCGAATTCATTTATTTCTGCATTAAATCCGTCCACACCATTTTCGAAATAAGCATTTACACTATTAATAACACCTGTAATTGCTTTTGGTGATTTTGTTTTTATTTTTTCGATTACCTCTGAACATTTTGCCATTAGCTGATCTGCCGGCACAACATAATTTACTAATCCTAAACTTAATGCTTGTTCGGCACTTAACATATCTCCCGTCATGTGTAATTCTAATGCTTTTGTTTTTCCAACATATTGAATCAATCGTTGCGTTCCTCCATATCCGGCAATCAAACCAAGATTTACTTCGGGTTGACCGAATTTTGCATTATCACTTGCAATGCGCAGATGACAAGCCATTGACAACTCGCATCCGCCACCTAGCGCAAAACCATTTACGGCAGCAATCACGGGCTTTGAACAGTTTTCGATTTGTTTAAAAACATCTTGTCCGGCTTTTGCTAACGCCTTTCCTTGTTCTACCGAAAGACCAACAAATTCAGCAATGTCGGCACCCGCAACAAAAGATTTTGGTCCCGCTCCGGTAATAATAATTGCTTTCACTTCTGTGTTCGACTCTCCATTTTTTACTGCAAGCCCAATTTCTTCAACTGTTTTTTTGTTGAGTGCATTTAGTTTATCCGGACGATTAATGGTAATCGTAAGAACATTATTATCTATTGCTGTTAAAAGGTTTTCAAATGTCATAACGGAAGGATTAAAAATTTCTGTGTTCTTTAACATAATTTGTGATGTACTCGATGATTTCTTTGGTGTCGGTTCCCGGAGGGAAAAGCTTTCCAACGCCAATCTTATTAAGACTTTGAATATCTTTATCGGGAATAATTCCACCACCGGTTAACAACACATCTGTCATTCCTTTCTCTTTCATTAAAGTCATTATTTTAGGAAAAACGGTATTGTGAGCGCCCGATAAAATACTTACTCCAATGGCGTCCACATCTTCTTGCAAAGCAGCATTTACAACCATTTCAGGCGTTTGGCGCAGACCGGTATAAATAACCTCCATTCCTGCATCTCGCAAAAAAGAAGCAATTACCTTGGCCCCACGATCATGTCCATCTAGCCCAACTTTAGCAACTAAAACACGTATTGGTCTGTTCATAAAAACAACAATTATAGGATACGAATATACGAAATGTATCGCACGAAAAGGGTCTTTTTTTGTAACAGGCAGAAGAGAAAATGAAAGGGCTATTCTTCAGAATAACAAGGCAAAGAAACAAAAAAGGTGGTTCCTTTTCCCGTTTTTGTTTCGAACCAAATTCTTCCATTGATGGTTTCAACAATGTTTTTTACCATTGCTAACCCAAGCCCCATTCCACCAGTTTTAGTAGTAAAGTTTGGAACAAAAATTTTATCTAATACATCATCTTTAATTCCGTTACCGTTGTCAGTAACAGAAATCAAGAAGTGATTTTTTTCATGGCTTAGCGCAACAATAATTTTTCCTTTTCTTTCTTCCGGAATTGCTTGTGCGGCATTCTTAATAAGATTATTAAACACTCTCAGAAGCTGTTCTTTATCTGCGGTTACAAATGCATCTGTTTCAACTTTAGTTTCAAAAACAATTTCAAGATTTTCGGAATCATGAAAAAGGGCAATCGTATTTCCGACAAGTTCTTTGATATTTATTTTTTCAAGATTTGCTTTTGGCATTTTTGCAAAGTTGGAAAATTCGGTTGCGATGCTAGAAAGCGTATCAATTTGTTCGATAATAGTTTTTGTTAAACGCTCCATCTTTTGATCCATATCCGGTCCGTCATCTTTCCATGTGCGTTGTAAATGTTGCACACTCAATTTCATAGGCGTTAACGGATTTTTAATCTCGTGAGCAACTTGTTTTGCCATTTCTCTCCAGGCGCTTTCTCTTTCTGACTTTGCCAGCAAATCGGCACTTTTTGAAAGCTCTGCAATCATTCGGTTGTATTCACTAACCAGGTTTCCAATCTCATCGTTTTCTTTCCACTCAATCGGTTCGTTAGTTGTTCCGAGTTTAATTTTACTCAGCTTGTCCTGAATTAATTTTAAAGGTTTTGTAACATAGTTGGAAATAAAAATAGCGGTGACAATCGACAAAGCAAAAAGCAAAACATAAATATTTATCAGAGCAACCAAGAAGCCGGAAATTTCTTTTTCCAATTCACTTTGTTTTGCAAAATAAGGCAGATTAAGGTAAGCCAGCAATTTACCATCTTTGTTTTTAAACGGAATGTATGCCGACAAATATTCTAGCTTCCCGATTCTTTCATCATGAATAAATTCTGATTTTTCTAAAAGAGCAATTTGCAGAAATGCTTCCGGGTTCATTTTTTTGGAAGTCAAGCCTTCGTCAAAAACTTTTGAGCGAGACGAGGCATAAAGGTTTCCTTGCACGTCATAAAAATTAATATCAGTAAAAAAAACAGACGAAGATTTTTTCAAAATAAAAGAAACGTATTCGGTCAGGCCCTTATTTAATGTTGGTTCTGTCGATAATTTGCTTTCAATATCAATTAATACCGAATGAATTTTTTCGCTGATGTTCTCTTTGTTTTTTACTTCAAACTGCTGTTTGATGTAATAAATAGTTCCACCTCCAAATAACGCAAGCGAGACAAGAACAATTAAAACAAGTAAAATTTGTATACGATATTTAAAACTAAAATTCTCTAATAATCTTCCGGATGAAGCCTGACGGAAAAACAAAATAGACAACAACAATAAACTAAAAAACGCAAACAAATACGAGAAGGTTGTTACTTTCCCGACCAAACCATCGTTTCTTTTGCTAAGCACAACAAGTGTTTCCGGACTAGGACGATAAAGCAAGTGATTAAATCCATCTTTGTTTTGAAAAACAAATTCGTCAGCAGAAATTTTAAAATCAAAAGAAGTTAAGTGATAAGTATATTTTCCGTACTGATTTAATAATTGATTGTGCCGGTATTTTGCATACGAATAACTACTCAGCTCTTGCGACAAACCAATGTTTCTGTCGAGCAATAATTCAGGAAAACCAACTTCGTCTGAAATAAATTTCGCATCCAACTCAACGTACATTGTACCATATTTTGCATTGGAGCCAACCGATTTATACAAAGGTAGTTTTGCTAAATAACTTATTTTTCCGGAAGAATTGTTTATAAAATGAAATCCTTCGCAAGAAGTTTCTTGTCCGCGTTTTTCAATCAACTCATCAAAATAAAAGTTGTTGTCAAACACCGGGTTTTGTGAACGGATAATTGGCGCACAAGCACTATCGAAAAGAGCAACGTGTACATCGTATTTTTCCCAAAAGCCACTGAAATATTGTTGTTTAATTCTTTTTTCAAAAGCTTCCGGTTGTTTTTCTAACCCATTTACTAATGACAAAAGAATAGAATCTGCTTGAAGTTTTTTCTCAACATCTTTAAATAAAAGCTCTGCAACAGGATCTTGTTCGGCCGCTAATTTTTCAGCGTAAATTTTTCTGCTCTCTACTTCTTTTAATCCGGAATGCTTGATAAAAATATGAACCGAGTATAAAGAGAAAAGGAAAACTAAAAAGATGATGCTTGAAAATGGATAAATGATCTGTTTGCGTTTGATAATGGCAATTGACAAAACAAGCAAGAAAGGCCAGAAAATTACTATTAAATCAAGCGTTCCCAACAAATGAGAAATAAGCGTGTGCACACTTGACGAAACAACAAAAACTAACAGGTATTGTTTGTTATTTAGTTTTAGTTGCTTTAAAACAGAAACCAATTTGTCGGCAAATAAAAAATAAACAAAGAGTAAAAGACCAATAATTATAATTCCGACATAACTATATTGATTAAGCGAAAACAGGTTGTTAATCCCAAAAGGGATGTTGGAGTTTTTGATTAATCCAATAAACAAACCGTTGATAATCCAAGAAAACCAAAAGAATGCGAGAAAAAACAAAAAGGACAATATAAGCTTGTTTATTTTCTGCAAGCGATTTACCAGGGCGTCAAATTCACAATCATTAAAAAAAACATAGGTTAAATAAAATAATAAACCAACGTTTAGTAATAAGTCGCCTAGCGAGGTTAGCCAAATAGAATTTGCGTTTGCGAAAATAGTTGGACTGAACAAGTCGAAGGAATAAAAACTTTCAGGCAGAGCAAATTTGATAGAGAAATATCTTATTGCAACAACAAAAACTAAAAAAGCAATCGTAGAATAATTTTTTCCTTGCTTCAGTAAAAAGTCAGCACAAAAAACTTTTAGAAATGCAATTAAAAAAATAAACCCTAAAAGATTAAGGAGAACGGAAAAATAAGAAACAAAAGAAACAGAATTGTTGGCAGGGTTGAACTCTAGCGAAAACAAATAATCTCCGTTGTAGTTTTTTACACCATTGCTGGCGTTAGGATTGTCGGTAATTAATTTTGTTTCAGATGGAACAGCAAAATCTTTTTGAAATTCATTTACCAAATATTTGTTTTGATAAGGGTATTCGTTTTTTACCAGCACCAGTCCAACAATTGCTTTTGTTGTAGTTGCGTTGGTGTGTGGGCGCACAACTTCAAACCAGCCATTGTGCAGTTTTGCCATTTTTTGATCTAAACAAACTTCTTTCACCCAATTTTCAACAGCAATTGAATTGTCGCTCCAAAACTTTAATGTGTCGTTTTCATATATGAGAAGAGCAACCCCTTCGTCTTTCATCAATCGGCTATAGTAAGCAGGGCTTTTTGCAAAAAGATCGTTGTAGTTTTCTGTTTCGGCTCGTTTGGCAAGCGCTAACATTTCTTCGTTTAAACGTATTTCTTTTTTGTGTAAAACGCTTTCAAATCCTGCAATAGTAGGCGCAGCTCCTCCCGAGTAGGTATAATACAAAAGCGTTCCTGTTGCAAAAAAAACAAATGCAAAAAGAAAGAGAGAATATTTATTTTTGAAAAACTTTACCAAGAAAATTATTTTTAATACATTTAGAGTTCAAGAAAAAGCGTTGTGCGTTAAAACAAAGGTGCGAATAAAATAAATAAACAAGGCACATTCGGCCACAGAAATTGTACCAAACAGTATGAGTCGCCAAAAAACAAAAAAAGAATCACCGGCCTTGCCACTAGAAAAAACAGGAGGCTTCAATTTTTATAGTTTTAAAATGCAGGCCATAGTGCTGGTGTTTATTGGTTTTGTTTTTTATGCAAACTCATTTTCCAATGAATATGCATTGGATGACGGAATAGTAATTCAAAACAACGATTATGTGCAAGAAGGCTTCAGGGGCATTCCAAAAATATTAACCACCGATGCTTACGAGAGTTTTTACAGACACATGGGCGCCAAACAACAGCTTGCAGGTGGAAGATATCGCCCGCTTTCTGTTGTTACATTTGCAATTGAACAACAATTTTTTGGAAGTAGAGCCAAAGAGAAGCCGCTTGATGATGTTGCCACGGTGCGACACTTTATGAATGTGATCTATTATCTTTTGTCGATATTTTTCCTTTTTTATTTGTTGAGGAATTATATTTTTAAAGAAAATCATCTCGCTGCATTTGTTGCCTGTCTCATTTTTTTAATTCATCCAATGCATACCGAGGTTGTTGCAAACGCAAAAAGCAGGGATGAAATTTTATCGTTTTTGTTTATCGTACTAACATTTATTTCGGTGTTCCGGTATCGTGAAAACAAAAGCATATTGCAGCTTTTACTTGGGCTCTTCTTTTATTTTTTAGCACTATTATCAAAAGAATATGCGGTTACGTTGTTGATTTTAATTCCAATTTTGCTGTTTATAGTCTTAAAAGAATCATTTGTAAAATCAATATTGACAACCCTTCCATTCGTTTTTATTGCACTTGTTTATTTGTTGATCCGCTATAAGATTGTAGGAGCCGGAGCAAAGTTTGAAAACCCTGACGTGTTAAATAACCCTTATCTGTATGCAACAGCCCCGGAAAAACTAGCTACCAAAATAGATGTACTACTTAGATATTTAAAGTTGCTTTTTTACCCCAATCCACTTTCAAGCGATTATTCTTATAACACCATTCCGTTTGCAAACTTCAGCAGTGGCGCTGTTTGGGCGTCTATTATAATCCACATCTCCCTGTTTGTAGGAGCGGTAATTTTGTTTTTTAAGCGGAACATTTTGTCGTTTGCAATCACATTTTATTTATTGCATTTGTTTTTGATTTCCAATTTTGTGTTTAACGTTGGAGCAACAATGGGAGAGCGGATGGTTTACCACTCTTCGTTTGGATTTGCTGTTGCGCTCGCTGTTTTTTTTACCTGGATGCTTCAAAAAATTTCTTCGGAGCAGACAAGAAAAATTGTTGCTGTATCTTTTGGGTGTATTGTGGTTATATGGTGTGGAGCAAAAACAATTGCTAGAAATGCTGAATGGAAAAACGATCAAACGCTATTTATTGCAGACGCTCAAACGGTTCCAAATAGTGCATTAGTAAACGGAAATGCAGGAAAGGCCTATATTGATCTTTCTGAAAAACCGGAAAACAAAGCACAAGAAACAGAACTCATTAATAAAGGAGTGTATCATTTAAGTCGTTCGGTACAAATTCATAATAAATATGTAAACGGATATTTAAATTTAGGAGTAGCTTATTTTAAATTGAAAGATTACGAAAAAGCAAAATTTAATTGGGAAACAGCAAAGAAGATTTATCCGAACAATCCATTTATAAAAAGGAATATGGATTTACTTGGAGCAACCTATTTTAATGAAGGAATGGCTGTTGGGGCGAAAAATATTCCCGAAGCAATTGTTTGGCTTGAGAAAGCAGTGAGTATAGATTCTACAAATGTAGAATATTGGTACAATTTGGGCGGAGCGTGTTTCACCAATAAAGACTTTGATAAGGCAAGGAAAGCGTGGACAAAAACGTTAAAGCTAAAACCCGACCACGCACAAGCGCAACAGGGAATGGGGGCTTTGCCTCCGCAATAGTTTGAAAAACGGAATTTTATTCTTATTTTTGGTTATAACATTTTACGTTGATATAAAACTACTCAATAACAATGTCTTTTACAGGTAAAAAATATTTTCTTCTTGTTTTTTTGTGCCTGTTCGTTTCATATAACTATGCCCAAAAGAATCGTATTAATGATTCACAAAGCGACATAAAATTTACTGAGAATAAAAAACAATGGGATCCAAAAGTCTTGTTCAGAGCACAGCTTGACGGAGGAGTTTTGTTTCTTGAAAAAAACGCATTTGTTTATAATTTCTATGACAAAGAAACGCTCCGGAACAATCATATAGGAAAGAACAAATCTGCCACAGGAAAACCTATTCGTTCCCATTCTTTTCGAATGACATTCTTAAATGCATTGCAAGAGGTAGAAACTTCTTCTACGCAAATTACCCACGATTATGTAAACTATTTTATTGGGAAAGACCCTCAAAAATGGGCGAGTAACGTTAAAAACTATCGTGAAGTAAACTATAAAAATTTATACGAAGGAATAGATTTACAAGTATTAGGTTTACAAAACAGCATAAAGTATAATTTGATTGTTGCTCCTAATTCTGACCCAAATAAAATCGCCTTTTTTTACGAAGGCTTAAATAAAATTAAATTAGAAAAAGGTAGTCTTATTATCAAGACTATTGTGAATGAAATGGTTGAACAAAAACCATACGCATATCAATACATTGATGGTTTTGAGGTAGAAGTGCCTTGCGAGTTTGTTTTGAAAAACAACACTGTAGCTTTTCGTTTTCCAAAAGGATACGACAAATCGGTTGAGTTGGTAATCGACCCGATTTTGGTTTTCGCATGTTCATCGGGATCTCTTGCGGATAATTTTGGGATGACAGCAACATACGATGCAGATGGAAATTTATATTCGGGCGGAACCTGTTTTGATATTGGATTTCCAACCACTGTTGGCGTTTATGACTCAACTTTCAATGGCGTTCCGTCATACGGCATAACAGATGTTGTTATTACAAAATACGATTCATCTGGAACGTTTCTTCAATACTCAACATATATCGGTGGTGCATCAAGTACTGAAATTGTTACAAGCTTAGTTGTTGACGGTTCAGACAATTTACTTTTGTATGGTGCAACTGGTTCGCCCGATTTTCCTGTAACCCCAACAGCATATGATACTACTTTCAACGGTGGAATTTTACTTCGTTTTGTTTATAACGGAAGTTATTTTGATAACGGAACAGATATTTATGTAGCAAAGTTTAATCCGACAGGAACAGCGCTTTTGGCATCAACATTTATTGGAGGAAGTTTAAATGATGGAGTTAACGTGAACAACGATAGCACTCTTTTTTCTTCTGGTCCGCCAGCAGTTTATGAATTTCCTGCCGATTCATTGCAATACAATTATGGAGATCAATACAGAGGAGAAATAAATGTTGACGCACTTGGAAACGCTTATGTAGCAAGCTCTACCCGCTCGGGCGACTTTCCAATAGCAAGCGGATTCGACAACGTTTTGGGTGGTGAACAAGATGCAATTGCGTTTAAATTTAATCCCGATTTTTCTGTTTTAATGTGGAGCACATTTTTAGGTGGAACAGATAACGATGCAGGATACGCTTTAGCATTGGACGACTCTTCAAATGTTTTTATTACCGGTGGAACACGAAGCAATGATTTTCCTGCAACACCAGGAGTTCTCCGAACAACCTACCAGGGCGGGAAGGCAGACGGATATATTTCTAAAATAAAAAATGACGGTACAGCACTGGTTTCATCTACTTATTGGGGAACAGGCGCATACGATCAAAGTTATTTTATTCAGATTGATAAAGACAGCAACGTTTATGTTGTAGGACAAACAGAAGGGTTAATGCCGGTTACGCCAGGTGTTTATAGCAATGCAAACAGCAGTCAGTTCATTACCAGAATGAATTATACTTTAACAACACTTGGTTTTTCAACTGTTTTTGGAAATGGCAGCAGCTCGCCAAACATTTCGCCTTCTGCCTTTTTGGTGGATGATTGTAAAAATATTTATGTATCAGGTTGGGGTGGAAAAATTGTTGCTCCGATTACAACAACAACCGGAATGCCAATAACACCAGGCGCCATACAGCCAACAACAGATGGACACAATTTTTATTTGTTTGTACTTTCTGCAGATGCCACAACACTTATTTACGCAACTTATTTTGGTGGATCAAGCAGTTGGGAACACGTGGATGGTGGGACAAGCCGTTTCGACAAAAAAGGAATTATTTATCAATCGGTTTGTGCGGGATGTGGTGGCAATGATGATTTTCCTGTAACACCAGGCTCTTGGCCTTATACAAGTCCAATTTATACACCATATACGCCAGGTGTTCCATCAACAGGAATTAATATGAATTCTAATTGTAATAACGGAACATTCAAATTCGATTTTCAAGTTCCTCCTGTAGACGCTGATTTTTCTATTGATACAGCAGCTGGTTGTGCTCCTTTCACCGTTGTGTTTACAAACCAAAGTTCACCAACAGGAACATACCTTTGGGATTTTGGTGGAGGGGATACTACATCCACAATTTATAATCCAACGCATGTTTTTCCAACTCCCGGAACATATCAGGTAATGCTTACTTTGTACAATGATGCTTGTAAAATTGCCGACACTGCTTATACTTTCATAACTGTGTATCCCGGAATTGTTGCTGATTTTGGATTAGCAAACGCTCCTTGTTCTAATTTAATTACACTAACCGATTCATCGGCAACCAGCCCAACTTCTTGGGATTGGGACTTTGGTGATGGCACAGGAACATCAACACTTCAAAACCCAAATTATACGTATTCCGCTGCTGGAAATTATGTTGTTACACTTATTGCAACAACAATAAATGGTTGTGCCGATACAACATCTTTGAGTTTTGATAATTCAGGTGGAACAACGATTAATCCGAATGCAATAATTTGTGAAGGCGACAATGCGTCATTAAATGCAACAGGAGGATTTGCATATAGCTGGTCGCCATCAGGAAGTTTAAGCAATCCGAATATTGCCAATCCAGTTGCGAGTCCATTAACAACAACAACGTATACAGTAAATATTTCAACGGTAAACTCTTTGGGCGATACGTGTATCATTAGTATGACTACAACCGTTACTGTAATTACGCCAAGCTCATTTCCAATTACAGCAACAGCAGATAACGATAGCATTTTTTCAGGAAGCTCAACAGTTATTCATGCTATTACAGATACAACACTTACAATAATATGGACGCCCTCTACCGGAGTAAGCGATCCAAGTTCTTTTAATCCAACAGTTTCTCCAACAACTACAACAACGTATACGGTAACAATAGTTGATTCTTCAGGTTGTCCAAAATATGCTACGATAACAATTTATGTTTTGTCTACACAATGTGATCCTACAGACGTTTTTGTTCCAAATGCATTTACTCCGAATGGCGATAGTGAAAACGATATTTTATATGTAAGAGGAAACATGATTTCGGAAATGTATTTTGCAGTTTACAACCGTTGGGGAGAATTGGTGTTTGAAACAACTAAACAAAATGTGGGATGGGATGGAACATACAAAGGAATGAAAGCCGACCCGGCAGTATTTGCCTGGTATTTAAGAGCAAAATGTTATAACGGAGAAGAGCTTAAAAAACAAGGAAACACAACCTTATTAAGGTAATGAGAAAAAATAAATTCATATTGTTTTTATTTGTGTTTAGCATGAGCATCGCTCAGGCTCAAGACATTCATTATTCTCAATTTAATGCATCGCCACAAAATTTAAGTCCTTCTCAAACTGGTTTATTTGATGGCGATTGGCGCTTTGCCGGAAATTACAGAAGTCAGTGGTCAGTAATTCCTGTTCCTTACAGAACATTTTCTATTGCTGCAGAAACACGCTTAAAAACAAAATTAGAAAACGATGTTCCCGCTGTTGGAGTGCAAATAAATTCAGACAAATCGGGAGACTCAAAATTTTCTACCACTCAAATATTTGTTTCAGGAGCATACATTAAAAAATTAAATAAAGACTCAACACACTTTGTTTCACTTGGTCTTCAGCCCGGAGTTACAACAAAAAGTTTTGATGTTGCAGCACTCACATTCGATAATCAATACGATGGCGATGCTTATAATCCTGCATTGGCAAGTGGTGAAAATTTTCCCAAAACAAGAATTACCTATTTAGATTTAGGTGCAGGACTTGGTTATTTATGGAGAAAAAATCATCGCACTTTGGTTAACATTGGTGTATCAACACTTCACTTAAACCGACCAAAACAATCGTTCTTTAATAACGATGAAATTCGTTTAGATATGAAAACGTGTGTGAGCGGAATAGCAGAATTTCCTGTTGCTGCTCAGTTGGATATTTTACCAAGTGTGATGTATCAGCGACAAGGAAAATTTCAAGAAACAGTCGTAGGTGTATTTGGTAAATATCATTTGAAGCCGATAAACGGCATGACAACAGCTGTTTCGCTTGGTGGATTCTACAGAATGAAAGATGCATTTATATTAGTTGCTAATATGGATTACAAAAATTTCAATGTTGGAGTGAGTTATGATGTAAACACTTCAAAATTAATTGCAGCAACAAACCGAAGAGGGGGATTTGAAATTTCGGTAATTTATATTTTCAAAAAAGTGGCTCCGTTTATTGCTAAAAAACGTGCTTGCCCTATTTATATGTAGTGTATGGTTTTTGAGAAGAGAGAAAAACTTCGTGATTTTATGAAAGCAAAAATTATATTTTTTCTTGCCACCTGCTTTTTGCTTTTTGCCTCTCCCATTTTCTCACAGAAAACAAAAACCTTGTTGGCCGATGGCGATAAAGCATTTGCAGATAAGGATTATTTTTCTGCGGCAGGATATTATAATAAGGCTATCATGCAAGATTCCAGCGATATTGTAGTTCAATATAAATACGCAGATGCAAGCAGATTAAATTTCGATTACGACATTGCCGAGCATTGGTATACAAAAGTTTTTAAAAAAGATGCGCAAGGAAAGCTTTACCCGGAATGTTCTTTTTGGCTAGCAACACTTAAAAAAAGCAAAGGCAATTACAAGGATGCAAAAAAAATGTTCGATAAGTATGCGAAGAAAAACAAAAAAAAGAAAGACAATTATTTTGTAAAGAAAGCCCTTCAGGAAGTAGCTGCATGCGATTTCGCACAATTATTAATGGCGAGCCCGGATAAAACGGTGAGCATATTTCATTTGGACAGCACCGTGAATAGTAAGGTTTCGGAGTATGCGCCAATTCAAGTCGATAGTCTTTTGTATTTTTCTTCTTTACGTGATGGGAAAGACCGCGACAAAAAAAACAGCGTAAACTACAATAAAATTTATACAGCCATTCAAAACGATTCGGTTAAATGGCAGAAGGCTGTGGAATTAGATTCGTTATTTAATCGAAGCGGAATTCATAATGCTAACACTGCTTTTAATGCCGACTTCACAAAAGTTTATATTACACGATGTGTTCCCAAAAACGCGATGGAATTTAATTGTGACATATATTCAACCGAATATAAAAACGGACACTGGGGAACGCTACAAAAACTGCCGGCTGAAATAAATGCAAAAGGCGCAACAAACACTCAGCCGGCTATTGGTTACTTAGGAGAAGAAGAGGTGTTGTTTTTTGCTTCCGACAGAAGCGGAGGGCAAGGCAAAATGGATATTTGGTACAGCAAAGTCAATAAAGACGGAAGCTATGGAAAGGCAACAAATGCGGGGAAAAAAGTAAATTCCATTGACGATGAAATCACTCCTTACTATTGCAAACCTTGTCAGGAATTATTTTATAGTTCAACGTGGCATAAAGGCTTGGGCGGATTTGATATTTTTAAAAGCGAATATAAGAATGACGAATTAGGAGAACCAAAAAATTTAGGATTGCCTTTTAATAGCAACCTTAACGATATTTATTTCTCGATAAACTCTAAACGCACAGAAGCATTTATTTCATCTAATCGTATTGGTTCTTTCTTTGAAGAAAAAGAAAGCTGCTGCAACGATATCTATATGATTAAACTTCCAAAAATTGATGAGCCGCCTAAAAAGGTTGACAGCACTAAGGTTTTTGTAACACAAATGAAATTGTTGGTTCCTCTCACATTGTATTTCCACAACGATGAACCCGACAAAAAAACATTGGCAATTACAACTCCTAAAAACTATAAAAAAACGTATGAAGATTATTCTGCTATGCGTGAGTTGTACAAAAAAGAATATTCAAAAGGAGCAAAAGATGCCGATTTAGAAAGAGCAATCGGTGACATTGATAATTTGTTTGACGACTCGGTAGATGCAGGAATGCAAGATTTAGAAAAGTTTGCACAGCTCTTGAAAAAAGTGTTAGCCGACAAAGAAAAAGTAACCATTACTATGAAAGGATTTTGTAGTCCGCTTGCCTCAACAGATTACAACGTTAATTTGGCAAAACGCAGAATCTCCAGCTTGAGAAACTATTTCAGAGAATATGAAAACGGCATTTTTGTAAAATATATCGACAATAAAAATCCGGATGAAGGAAGTATAACCTTTTTTGATGAAGATATTGGAGAGTTAAAAGCCCGTCCAAATGTGAGTGATGATTATTACGACACAAAAAACTCCATATACAATCCTGTAGCAGCACTGGAGCGGAAAATACAGATTATTGCCATTTCTACCTTTTCCGATAATAGAGAATAAAACATTTCTGCTTTTTCTCCGTTTTGTTAATTGATCATTAAGCGAAAATGAAGCTTCTTTTTCCTTTTAAAAATCCCCTAAATTGTTTAATTTTGTTGGAGACGACTATTTTTTATGCGCAGACTTTTTAAAATCCTTTTTTTGTTATTTCCAGCTGTTTTGATTGCCCAGCCGCAACAAAACACTAACCCGAACGGATACAACAAATTTTATTACGACAATGGAAAAATTTCCAGTGAAGGACCAATGCGTGATGGCAAGCCTGATGGATATTGGAAAACGTATTCTTTAAACGGAGTTTTAAAATCAGAAGGAAACAGAAAAAACTTTCAATTGGATAGCGTTTGGAAGTTTTATAGCGAACAGGGTAAACTGGCTTTTGAATTCAATTATAAAGAGGGCAAAAAAAACGGATTGAAAAAATCGTTTGACACCAAAACAGGCGCACTAACCGTTGCCGAAAATTTTGAAAACGATGCAAAGCAAGGGAATACAATTATTTATTACAAACCAGAAAAACTTCCTGATTCAACATTGGCGCCCGTAAAAGTAAAACAACTTATTCCATTTATTGCCGGAAAAGAAGAAGGACAAGGCTATGAACTTTCTAAAGACAGCACAATTATAACAATTACCAGATATAAGATGGGCTTTATTCAGAAGGAAGAGAAAGTAAATCGCAGAGACGAAGCAGGGTTGAAGCAAGGAATGTGGAAAACGTTTTATCCATCTGGAATTGTAAAAACAGAAGTAAGCTTCTTAGATGATAAAATGAATGGATATTTTAAAGAGTATTCAGCTAATGGAAGTTTGTCGAACACCACAAAATATATTAATGGTGTAATTCAAACAAACGCTCCTGAGCTTGCTAAGCTGGATGTAAAAACATCTTACCATGAAACAGGAACAATAAAATTTACAGGAACTTACAGAGATGGCGTAGCAGAAGGAATTCACAGAGAATTTTCTCCCGAAGGAAAAGTTATTGCAGCAAAAGTTTATGTTGATGGATATTTAACGGGAGAAGGAATATTGGACACAGCAGGTCGTCAGCAAGGCCCATGGAAAGAATACCATTCTAACGGAGAATTAAAATCTCAAGGAGAATACTTAAATGGAAAAAGAATAGGCGACTGGGCGTTTTATCATTCTAATAAAAAACTGGAACAAAAAGGGAAGTACGATAAAAAAGGAAGAGCACAAGGTCCATGGAAATGGTATTACGAAAGCGGAAATTTATTGCGGGAAGAACTTTACCGTAACGATTTACAAGACGGAACAATGATTGAATATGGTGATTCGGGAAATGTAATTACCAAAGGAGATTATATTGACGGGCAGAAGGAAGGTCCTTGGATGCTTGAGTTGCAAGAATATAAAGAAGAAGGTGTTTTTAAAGCCGATCAAAGAGATGGTGAATGGAAACACTATTATACAGAAAACGGAAAACTTCGGTTTGTCGGAAAGTTTATTGATGGAATTCCGGATGGAATGCAGATATATTATTATTTAAATGGTAAAGAACGACAAACAGGAAAATATGTTGGCGGATTAAAAGAAGGAGAGTGGAAATATTTTGATGAAGCAGGATTTTTATTTCTTACCATTTTATATAAAAACGATATTGAAATTCGATTTGATGGAATTAAAGTTTTGCCCGAATCATCATCAGAGCCCAGTATAAAATAAAAGACGATTTAATTTTATGACGCTCTCCTCAAAAACCAAATCAGAATTAATCCTTGAAGTAAAAAAGCTTCAAAGGAAACTGAATTTGGCAGAAAAAAAACAAGAACAAAAATCACCGAAAAATCAAGTTGGCTCAAACTGTTCAAAGTGGGACTCCTATTATAAAAATTCACTTAATATCATTTTAGTAGTAGATAAAAACGGGAACATCCTTGACATCAACAGGGTTTCTAAAGCAACAAAAAGGGAAAATGTTATTGGTAAAAAAATTTATTCCTTCGTTGAAAAGGAGTCTGCCCAAACAATAAAAAAAGCAATCGATAGTGTTTTTAAAACAAAAAAATCACAGGAATATAACAGCTGGAGACAAGACGAAAAGGGCGCAACGCATTATTATAAAAGCAAGGCCACTGCCATAATTGAAAACAAAAAAGTAATAGCGGTTGTGGTTGATGCAACAGAAATTACAAAAGAAGTTTCATCGCATTTGCAGCTAAAGGAAAGCGAGCAAAAGTTCAGGATGCTTACAGAAAACGCAACGGATTTAATATACCGCTGCAGAGTTTTTCCGGAATTCCGCTATGAATATATCAGCCCATCAGTTAAGTCAATTACAGGGTATTCTGCAGAGGATTTTTATTCTCAACCATTTCTAGGATTTAAAATCGTTCATCCTGACGATGTTCATTTGTTGGGAGATTCAGAAAACTTAATAAAGAAGAAGTCTAAAATAAGAAATGTAAAAGGGCCGGAAGTTATTGTAAGATGGATAAAAAAAGACGGTTCTGTTATTTGGACAGAAACACGCAACAAGCCCGTTTTTGACAAAAAAAACAGACTGATTGCTATTGAAGGAATATCAAGAGACATTACAAAACAAAAAACAAGCGAGGAAAAATTAAAGGATAGCGAAGAGCGATTTAAAATTCTTTCAAATGCTACTTTCGAAGGAATAATTTTTTCAGAGAATGGAAAAATTATTGACGCAAACGATCAGTTTGTTCAAATGTATGGATATAAATCTTCCGAAGAAATTATTGGAAAAAGTTTAATTGATGATTTTGTAGTTGAGGACCAAAAATCATTGGCTAGAAAATTTGTTCGACTAGCGGTTGCTAAGCCTTGGGAGGTAGACACAATTAAGAAGGACGGAACAATTATTACTGTTGAAACAAAAGGACAAAACATTCCATATTTTGGAAAAACAATTCGTGCAACAGTAATTTATAACATTACAGAACGAAAGAAGTACGAGTTTAATTTAAGAGAAAGCGAAAGAACGTTATCAACGTTGATGAACAATTTGCCGGGGATGGCATATCGTTGTAACAATGATGAAAAATGGACAATGCGATTTGTTAGTAAGGGATTTCAAGAACTAACAGGTTACAATCCGAAAGACATTATTAACAATAACAAAAGATCTTTTGCAGACATAATTCATCCTAACGATAGAAACTTAGGAAAAAAAGAAATTAAAAAAGCGCTCGAAACTCACACTCCATTTGAAATTGAGTATAGATTGATTACCGCGTCCGGACAGGCTAAATGGGTTTGGGAAAAAGGAGAAGGCGTTTTTTCTGATGACGGAAAACTGCTTTTCTTGGAAGGGTTTATTACTGATATTGGTGACAAAAAACAATTTGAACAAGAATTAAAACGTAGCCGCGAAAACTATAAAAGCTTGGTTGATTATTCTCCAGATGGAGTTATAATTCACATTGATGGCATAGTAAAATTTGCAAACCCAAGTGCGCTTAAATTGATTGGTGTAGATGGGTATGATGAGCTAGAAAACACTCCTGTTTTTGATTTCATTTTACCCGAGTACCATCAAAATGTTTTGGAAAGAACAAGCAAAACAAAAGAAGGAGCAAACCTGGATTTTATTGAAATAAAAATAAAAAATAAAAAAGGCGACATTGTAGATTTAGAAACAAAGCCAACACTCATTCGTTTTAATGGCCAAGAGGCAATTCAGGTGGTGTTTCATGATATTTCCGCAAAAAAATTATCAGCCAAAGAACAAACAAGAGCTCAAATTGCAGAAGAAACAAACGAATTGCTAGAGCAAGAAATTACCAAACGAAAAGTAATTCAATTAGAATTACAAGAGTCGCAAAAATATACCAGACTAATTATCAACGGCTCTCTTGATATGATTTGCGCTTCCGACAGAAAAGGGTTTATTACCGAATTTAATGAAGCAGCACAAAAAACATTTGGATATAAACTAGAGGAGGTGCTTGGAAAACATGTTAGCATGTTGTATGAAAGTCCAGAACAGCGAGTAAAAATAACAGACGAAGAATTATATAAAAAAGGAGTTTATGCTGGCGAAGTTGTCAATAAGCGGAAAAATGGAGAAAAGTTTATTGCCTATTTATCTGCATCTGTACTTAAAAACGAAACAGGAGAAGTAATTGGTGCAATGGGTGTTTCTAGAGACATTTCCGAATTAAAAAGAGCGGAAGAAACATTGCGAACACAATCAGCAAAGTTCAATGCAATTATTGAAAGTAGCTCTCACTTTATCTGGACCGTTGATAAAAACTATTGTTTCACAACTTTCAACCAAAACTTTAATAAAGAAGTAGAAGCAAGATATGGTGAAAGTCCAAAGCTTGGCAGCCCCATGGTTTTTATTAGTCAAGGCGCAGAAAAAACCTATAATGATTTTTTAATAAAAAAGTATGAAGGAGCATTTGCCGGTGAACCACAATATTTTGACATAAGTTTTTTTGATAAAAAAGGAACCGAAAATTGGAGAGAAATTTATTTAAATCCAATTCTTGCTGAAGATGGATCGGTTATGGAAGTTTCTGGAATAAGCCATGATATTACTGAGAAAAAAATATCAGAAGAGCGAATCCGATTATCGCTTCAGGAAAAAGAAGTATTGTTAAAAGAGGTTCACCATCGTGTTAAAAACAACCTACAAGTAATTTCAAGTATTTTAAATCTTCAATCGTCTTATGTAAAAGACGAAGGGACGCTACAAATTTTAAAAGAAAGCCAGAATAGAATCAAGTCAATGGCATTTATTCATGAAAGTTTGTACCAAACAAAGGATTTTTCAAGTATTAATTTTACCGAATATGTTGTAAATCTGTCCCAAAACCTGATTCATTCATATTCAAATTTTGATAATGAAGTAAAATTAAATCTTGACATTCAAAATGTTTTTCTTAATTTAGACCTGGCGATACCTTGCGGGCTAATTATTAACGAAATTGTGTCTAATGCTTTAAAGTATGCTTTTGCCGACAATAGCGAGGGAGGGGAGATAAGCATTAAAATGCAGATAAAAGGGGACAATTTAGAGCTTAGAATAGGAGATAATGGCAAGGGTTTGCCTGAAAACATTGATTATAGAAATACTGAGTCGCTCGGATTACAATTAGTTGTAACTTTGACCGACCAATTGAGTGGGACAATAGAATTGGATTTAACAAAAGGAACAAACTACACCATTATATTTAAACATAACCAAGTAAAAAACCGCATATAAAATGTCAAAAACAAACATTCTTATAGTTGAAGACGAAAGCATTGTAGCAAAAGATATTCAACATAGCCTTAAAAAGCTCGGATACACAGTTGTTGGAATGTATTCAACAGGTGAAGATGCAATTAAAACTGCTGAAGAAACCAAACCGGATTTGGTGTTAATGGACATCATGCTAAAAGGTGATATGAGTGGAATTGACGCAGCCGGGCAAATCCGTGAGAAGTTCAATATACCAATCATTTATTTGACAGCTTATGCCGATGAAAGTACTTTAAGCAAAGCAAAAGTTTCAGAACCTTACGGATATATTATCAAACCATTCAAAGAAATTGATTTACACACATCAATTGAAATGGCTATTTACAAGCACGAGAAAGAAACAGATGTTAAAAAAGAAAGAGATTTCTTATACTCTATTGTAGAAAACAAAGAATCAAAAGACATCATTTTCGTAAAATCAAATTCACGTTTGGTAAAAGTAAAAACCAGCGATATTTATTTTGTAGAAGCATTAAAAGATTACGTTGTTATTAATACAAACAGCGCACGTTATACCATTCACAGCACGATGAAAGACATTGAGAAAAAATTGCCAACCAGCGATTTTATCCGTGTTCACCGCTCTTTCATAGTTCGCATTGATAAAATTGTTGCGATTGAACAACCGAATTTAATTTTAGAAGAAGACAAAAAATTAATTCCAATCGGTGGTTCTTACAAAGATGATTTGGCTAAGAGATTGAATATGATCTAGGTTTTTGCTCGCAGATACCGCAGTCCCGATAGCTATCGGGATTCGCAGATAATTTTTTTGATATATTATTTATTAAAAACGCCACCTCATCGGTGGCGTTTTTCTTTTTAATCAGCAATTAGTGTGACGTTTAATTTCCTTTTTCCTTCTGGAATAGTTTTAGAAGTAATCGTGTCGTTGCCAGAGATTACAAACACATTAACAGGATAATCTGTTCCGGATTTTTTCAGTCTTGCACGAAATGAGCCATCCGTTTTGGATATAGTTTCTACATTAGCATTTTCCATTAAATCAATCTGAAATTCATGATAATCAACAGATATTTTAGCATTAGGAATGGGCTTGTTGTTTTTGTCAATAACAATCCCTTGAATTTTTATACTCGGGAAAAAAATGTAAACAAAGAAAGTCGCAATGTATCCCATATGTTTTTAATTGAGCATGTTGTCTACTTTTTATTTTGTCTACTGGCTTTTTTTCTTTTACACCTCAAACCCCCATTCATCCAAAAACGCATTGCCAGTAGAAGGCTTTGGTGGCTTAGGTTCAGAAGGCCTTTCAAATGAATCGGAAACATTTTTGTTCTGTTTGTTCCTTTCCGTTGCCGATTTCATTTCCTCTTTATAATTTTTACTTTTCGCTTTATGTTGCTCGCGCTTAGATAATGGTCGTTGCTGTTCTTTTGACTTATAACTTTCTCCTTTTGGCTTTTCTTCCAACACCTCCACCAATGCAAAATCCAATTGTTTTTTTACTAAGTCGGCACGCTTAATCTCAATTCTCACATTATCTCCAAGGGTTAATACTTTTCCGAACTTTCTTCCACGCAAACAATAATTGTCTTCATCAAAATAATAATTGTCGTCACGCAATTCACGAATTCGTACCATTCCTTCACAATGATTTTCAATGATCTCAACAAAAATCCCCCATTCCGTAACACCCGAAATCACGCCATCAAACTCTTCTCCGATTTTATCCGTTAAGTATTGAACTTGTTTGTATTTAATGGAAGAGCGTTCCGCATCGGCCGCCAGCTTCTCCATATCGGAGGAGTGCTTGCATTGTTCTTCTAATTTATCGATGTCGGGATTTTTTCCTCCGTCTAAATAATGTTGCAGCAAACGATGCACCATTACATCCGGATATCTTCTGATAGGAGAAGTAAAGTGTGTGTAGTAATCAAATCCTAATCCGTAGTGACCAATATTTTTTGTTGTGTAAACAGCCTTCGCCATCGTACGGATAGCAAGCATTTCAATCATCCCCGATTCTTTTTTCTCGTTTACTTCTTTCAATAAATTATTCATTGAATCGGCAACAGTGTTGATGTTTTTTACATTTAATTTATAACCAAACTTCGCCACAAACTCTGAGAAGTTTTGCAACTTATCCGGATTTGGTTTGTCGTGAATACGGTATACAAACGGTCTTTGACTTTCTTTGCTATTTCCCTTTTGGTCTTGTGTCTTGTATCTTGTGTCTTGCTTTTTCTTCCCAACAAACTCCGCCACTTTTCTGTTCGCCAAAAGCATAAAATCTTCAATCAATTGATTGGAATCTTTCGCTGTCTTAAAAAATACGCCCGTTGGATTTCCTGATTCATCCAAATGAAATTTCACTTCCATTTTTTCAAAAGCAATGCTCCCTTTTTTAAAACGATTCGTACGCAATATTTTGGCTAATCTATCTAACGTTAAAATCTCTTCTTTAAAATCTCCTTCTTCTGTTTCAATTACTTCTTGAGCTTCTTCATAAGTAAAGCGTCTGTCGGAATTAATAATTGTTCTTCCAAACCATTCTGCCACCACCTCTGCATCGTCCGCCATTTCAAACACAGAGGAGAAACACAGTTTTTCTTCATTCGGACGAAGAGAACAAACGTTGTTTGATAAAACTTCCGGAAGCATCGGAACGACCCTATCCACAAGGTAAACAGAAGTAGCGCGCGAAATTGCTTCTTTGTCAATCATCGAATCAGGTTTTACGTAATGACTCACATCAGCAATGTGGACGCCAATTTCCCAGTTTCCGTTTTTTAATTTTTGAATGGAAAGCGCATCATCAAAATCTTTTGCATCAACAGGATCGATAGTAAACGTGGTTGTTTTTCTAAAATCCCGTCTTTTAGAAATTTCTTCAGCTGTAATTTTAATAGGAATGAGGTCAGCAGCGCGCTCAACATCTTTCGGAAACTCATTTGGGAGTCCGTATTCCGCTAAAATTGCGTGCATTTCGGTGTTGTTTTCACCAACATCTCCCAACACTGTTTTTATTTCACCTATTGGATTTACTCCATTTTTAGGCCATTCTACAATTCTGGCAATTGCTTTTTGTCCATCTTTTGCACCGTTTAGCTTTTCAATTGGGATATAAATATCTACGTGTACTTTAATATTGCTTGGAACCAAAAAGGCAAATTTGGGAGAAACCTGTATTGTTCCTACAAATTCTGTCTTGTTGCGCTCGATCACCTCTACAATTTCACCTTCTTGTTTTCCTCTTCCCTGCGGAAATACGCGTACTTTAACAAGATCCCCGTGCATGGCATTGAGCGTCTTTTTAGGAGCAACAATCACATCTTTTTCAGTGTCTTCAGATATAATATAGGCGCTTCCTGTGGATGTCATGTCCACTTTTCCTGTAATATATATTTCAGAACGCTTGATTTTAAATTTGCCACGTTCGGGCTCTATAACGGAGCCATTGTTCTTCAATTCCTCTAAAATAACATTGATTAATTGCCTTTGGCCAAAATCGGTGATTTTTAATTCCGCAGCTATCTGCTTGTAATTGAGCGCTTTATTTCGGTTGGCAGACAATACTTTTAGTATTTCTTCGAAAAAAAAGCTCTTTTTCTTTCCCTGCGTTTTGCTTTGAAATTTCTTTGCCATACCCCAAAAGTGCTATTGATTTATGGATAAATAAAGATTTGTTGATAAAAACTAAAAAAAACTTTATCCATGCAACCAAATAATGCAACTTTGCATCTATACAACAGAAATCGATTATGACTGATGAGCAAATAGTAAAAGGGTGCATCGATAAGAATGCAATTGCTCAAAAGAACTTGTACGAAAAATTCTCTCGCAAGATGATGGGTGTATGCCTAAGGTATTGCGACAGTACGGAAGAAGCGGAAGATGTAGTACAAAATGGATTTATAAGTGTATTTGAAAATATAGAGTCCTTTAAAGGGACAGGTTCTTTAGAAGGCTGGGTAAGAAAGATAATGGTAAACACAGCGCTAACCAATATCAGAAAAAACAAAAAATTAAAACAAAACATTGAGTTGGATAGTGTAGAGTTTATGCTTCCATCCAATATACATACAAACGACAGTTTTGCGACCAAGGATCTTTTAAAGATCATACAATCACTACCTGTTGGATTTAAAACAGTTTTTAACCTTTATGCTATTGAGGGCTATTCACACAAAGAGATAGGAGAAATGCTAAACATTTCGGAAGGCACTTCAAAATCTCAATATTCAAGAGCAAAAGCACACTTACAAAAGATTATACCAATAGAAAGAGAATAAACAAAATGAAGAAAGATAATTTAGAAGATTTATTTAAGGACTCCTTTGAAAACTTTGAGGCTGACGTTAATCCAAGTGTTTGGAAGAATGTTCAGACAGCAATGAAAGGGGTTGGCTTAGGCTTGTTGGGCAAAATGTTGCTTAACAAACTAGGTTCTAGTGCGGTTATTTCTATTGTGTCGTCTGCAGCAGCAGTTATTGCTACAGTATTTGTGATGAATGGAACAAAAACAGAAACAAAAACAACAGAACCGAAAAAAGAAACTCAGCCTAAAGTTGTTACAGAAGTAGTGAAACCTAGTGTTGATGAAATAAAAACATTTTTAGCTCCGGAAAAAATAGAAAAGAAAGAAACTCCGGCTTTAGAAAAGAAAGAAGTTGAACCTAAAAACATAAATGGAGCCATAACAGTTAAGAAAGATAAAAAAGCAATTGAAGCTTTAATTTCTGATAATCGTATTGCATCTATTTCTTCAAGCTGTGTTGGCGGAACGGTTCCTTTAATTATAAGCCTTTCAAATTTAGGAAGCGGAAAAATAAATAAGTGGACATTTAATGATGGAAGCAAACCAATGACAGGTGCAGAGCCAGTGAAATATTTTGATGAGCCGGGTATTTATACAATTACGCTTACTTCAACCAGTGCTGACGGAAAAACAGCAGTAGATAGTATTAAGGTAGAAGCATTAGCAAATTCATCAATTTCAACTCCATCAGAATTTACACCTAACGGTGACGGACAAAATGATTTATTTGTATTTGCCCGCGTGAATGTTGCTAGCTATAATATTACAATTGTAGATAAAGACGCAAATGTTGTTTACGATTATTCTGGAACAGATGGAAAGTGGGATGGCAGAACACCAAAAGGGAAAGACGCAAAAGAAGGAACGTATTATTATTTAGTATCTGCAGTTGGTAAGGATGGGAAAACATATGAGAAAAAAGGAAAAATTGCTTTAAAAAGATAATAAAAATTGGGGCATCGGGAAGAATTTAATTTTGTTTGGTCCAACGTCAAACAAAACAAATTCAAAAATATTAATCCTGTTTTTAGCTCTACCACCACTACATACACGATTTTTGTTGCCGGTGTCTCCAATTTTTTAAAATATTTTGAAACCTGTTGCTACTCCAATAGGAATTAAAACAAAAAGGTATCTCAGCCAAATACTGGTTTTGATACCGTTTTTGTTTTTTGTATTTTTGCTAAACATTTCAAACTCATCCCTACAATGAAAAAAATTACACTACTAATTATTTTCTCATTCTGTTTATTGTTTATTAATTCTTCAAAAGCATCGCATATTGCCGGAGGAGATTTAAGCTATACCTGTTTGGGCGGAAATCAATACCAACTAAACTTAAACTTGTTTGTTGATTGTCTTGGTTTCGATCCAGGAGTTGCGCAAACAATAACTTGTACAAGTACATGCGGTGGAAGCGTAACGGCAACAGTAAACTGTACAAATCCCGGAGGAACAGAAATTTCTCAATTATGTCCGGCACAAATTGGAAACAGTACATGTAGTGGCGGAACATTGCCAGGGATGTGGGTGTTTAATTATACGGGAATTGTTACTCTTGCGCCCCCATGTGATACCTGGAATATGAGCTGGAATGTGTGTTGCAGAAATGGTGCAATCATCAATCTTGTTACACCCGCAAGCCAGTCATCTTATATTGAAGCAACATTAAATAGTGTTACTGATTCTTGTAATAACTCTCCTTATTTTACATCTCAGCCAATTCCTTATGTGTGTCAAGGACAATTAGTAAATTATAATTATGGTGTTATTGAAGCTGACGGAGACTCATTATATTATTCGCTAATCAATGCAATGGGAGCCGGTGCTACAATGTTAGCATACTCACCAGGATATTCTGCATCAGCTCCAATTCCAGGAATAACAATAGATCCGGCAACGGGACTGCTGACATTTACACCAATGACACTCGGAAATTTTGTGGTTGTTGTATTGGTACAAGAGTATGACGCTGCAGGAAATCTTATTGGAACAGTTATGCGAGATATTCAATTTATTGTACAGACATGTGCCAACCAAGTTCCAGATCCAGCTCCAACAGCGGGATCAATAACAGGTTTAACAGGAACAGCAGTTCTTGCCGGACCGTATGAATTAGAAATGTGTGAAGGAGCAACCTTTACTTTTAATGCTGTATATACCGATTCGGATGCTGGAGATTCATTGTCGATTGTTTCAAATATTTTAACAGTATTGCCCGGAGCAACAATTACTTTTACCGGAACAAATCCTCTAACTGTTACTATCAGCTGGACAGCTCCAGGCGGAAGTGCAGGAACAAATACAAACTTTAGTGTTACTGTAAACGATGGTGCTTGCCCGGTTATGGGACAACAAACTTTTGTTTACGATGTGAACGTAAACCCCAGAACATTGGGAGGCGGGGATCAAATTATTTGTGGCACTCAAACAGCAACACTAAACGGAACTGGTGGAAGTGTATTTAATTGGAGCGTGTTGAGCGGTGACCCAATGGTTGTTGGAACAAACTTTTCTTGCAATCCTTGCGATAATCCAATAGCTTCTCCATCTGTAACAACAGTATATGAAGTGGTAAGTGATTTAAGTGGAACTTGTGTAAACAGAGATACAGTTACCATTACTGTTGTAGCCGATTTTACTTTAACAACAGCACAAAGCGCAACTGCTTCTTGTTTGTTGCAACCAATACAGTTTAATGCAACATCATCACCAAGCGGAACATATATTTATTCTTGGTCACCATCAACATATTTGGATGACCCAACTATTTCAAATCCAACCGCTACAATTACCAGCCCTGGAACATATACTTACTATGTCCAGATTACCAGTCCGCTTGGGTGTGTAAAAGTAGATACTGCAACAATCGTAATTAACGCGAGTTATCCGCCAAATCCGGTTTCTTATGTTTCCGATTCTGTTATTTGTGTTGGCGACACGGTTAACCTTGGTGTTACTTTCGGAGCGAGTGTTCCATCTGTTTGTGGAACAAATCCTGTTGGATGTGCAGCGTCTTTAGTTGCACAAGTTGGAACAGGTGTAACAACAAATACTCCAACAACCTGGCCAGCACCTTATGCGAATTGGTATACATCCGGGAAACATCAAATGTTATTCAGAGCAACTGAATTGAATGCAGTTGGAATAACAGGAGGGAAAATAGATCAGATAGAATTTAATGTTTTAGCGATAAACGGTATTTCTTTATATCATCAATATACAATCAACATGGGTTGTACAAGTTTAAGTGCACTTACTACATGGGTAACTGGATTGTCAAATGTGTATACTCCAAAAAATTACAACGTTGTAGTTGGCTGGAACGCACACCCATTTGATGTTGCTTATGAGTGGGATGGAATTTCTAACTTAATTGTTGAAATTTGTTTTAACGAAGGCCCGCCATATCCAAATTATATTCAAAGTTGTACATCACCATATACTGTTACACCATTTGTTTCATGTTTGTATAATTTTAGTGACTCATCTCCAATGTGTCCGGATTTAGGTTTTGCGACAGCGATAAGCAATCGTCCTAACATTCGTTTTCAATATTGCGGAGCTGCACCCGATTCTAGTGTATATAGCTATTCTTGGGCTCCAACCGTATTTAATCCTACTACTCAAACAACGGGAGCAACGCCACCAAATGGGACAACAACATATTATGTAATTGTTACAGATACGACAAGCGGATGTTTGGATACAGCCTTTGTGGATGTTTTAGCAAACGTAACGTCTCTTTCTGTTGATGCAGGAGCTAATGATACAATTTGTCCGGGAACACCAACTAACTTAAATGCAACTGGCGCAACACAATTTGTTTGGACACCAGGCGGAACACTTTCCAATCCTTTAATTGCAAATCCAGTTGCTAGTCCTTCTGTTACAACAACCTACACTGTTTCAGGAACCAGTCAATGTGCAACAGGTGCAGGTGTTGATAGTGTAACAGTTTTTGTTCCGGTGGTTTCACCGCTCAATGTTACTGCAGGAGCTAATCAGGAAGTTTGTGTTGGCTCTCCGTATGCTCTTAATTCTAGTAGCAGTGGCGGCTTTGGCGGAAACACTTATACTTGGACATTTGTTTCAGGATATGCCGCTGACAGTATTCAAAATGCAAATTCTTCAACAGCTCAGGTGATGCCTACTATGCCATCCACAAATATTTATCAGGTTACTGTAATGGATGCTTGTGGATACATGACTGTAGATACAGTTGTTGTAGACGTATTATTAGATTGTGATTTAGATATTCCAAACGTGTTTACTCCTAATGGCGATGGGAAGAATGATTTTTTCATGATATCATCAAACGGAATAAAAACATTCTCTATCACAATTTATAATCGTTGGGGGACAAAAGTGTTTGAATCAGATGATATTACCAAGAGCTGGGATGGAGGCGATTCAAATGATGGAACATACTTCTATATTGTAACTGCAGAATCCATCAACGACAAAAAATACGATGCAAAAGGCTATTTACAGCTTTTGAGAAGCAGATAGCCCCCAGCAAAATACAAAATAAACCCCGGTTGTCATTTCGAGCGCCTGCCTACCGGTAGGCAGGAAGTCGAGAAACCGGGGTTTTTTATTAAAAATACAAAATAAAGTTTCAGAAAGTTTTGAAAGTTAGAAAATGGTTGTATATTTGTATCGTAAATTAATAATATGAAACTTATAGAAAGCAAAGAAAAATTCATCAACGCCTGGGGAACATTAGGAACCAGTTGGGGAATTAACCGCACCATGGCTCAGGTGCACGCTTTGTTATTAGTTTCTCCCGATGCATTAAGTGCAGAAGATATTATGGAAGAACTTACAATTTCCAGAGGCAATACCAATATGAATGTAAGAACATTAATTGATTGGGGTTTGGTTTTCAAAGAAACACGATCAGGTGAACGCAAAGAATTTTTTACTGCAGAAAAAGATATTTGGAAAGTATTCAAACAAATTGCCAAAGAACGTAGAAAACGTGAATTAGAACCAATTTTTAAAGTATTGGATGAGGTGAAGAAAGTGGATGGAGATAAACGCGACAAAAACATTAAAGCATTTGTAGACGCCATTGAAGACATTGAACGCTTTACAAAGAAAGCCGACAGAACCCTGGAAACAATGATTAAAGCAGATGAAAACTGGTTGGTTGGCTCTTTTATGAAATTAATGAAATAGTCTGATAAAAAAATTTGCATATATATTTCAATAATTATTGAAAGTTCTGAAAAAATGAATTACAATGTTCTCACATACCTGTTTTATTTTTTGATTCTGCTTTTTGTGGTTTTATATGTTGGAATGGTTTTATACAAAGGTGGCCGCCCATTTTTAATCAATACCTTTTCCGGAAATGAAACTGTGGCAGACGCAGTAAACAAGTTTTTATTAGCAGGTTATTATCTCACCAACATTGGCTATACTATAATAGCATTAAAAATTTGGGAAAGAGTAGAATCGCCAATACAATTATTAAATGTGTTAAGCCTAAAGGTTGGAGCAATTGTTTTAACGCTTGGAATAATGCATTTTATAAACATCATATCATTAGTAGCAATAGGAAAAAGAAAAAAATTAAATAATACTAACCAATAAAAACTAGAAATCATGGACTACATTGTACTCGCTTACAGCATCTATCTGCCAATAGCAGTTGCGCTGACCATTTGGGTGGCTCGCACCCTTCACAATAACGGAAAAGTTTTTTTAGTGGATATTTTTCACGGACAAAATGAGCTGGCCGTTTCAGTAAACAAACTTTTACAAGTTGGATTTTATTTAATCAGCTTAGGATTTGCAATTATTAAATTGGAAATTGTACCAGGTTGGAAATACGATCAGGTAACCGGACAAAATGTTCAAGAACAAATTAACAACACACAAAGCATGATAGAAGTTTTAAGCTATAAGTTGGGTTCTTTTATTTTAATTTTAGGAATGATGTTGTTCATTAACTTGTTTCTTTTGCTAATTTTAAGAAGCGGTTCAAAACCAAGAACACAAACAACTTATATTCCACCAAAAGATTTAGCGATTAAAGGAGTATAAAAATGCAAATAAACAAACTCATTTTGGCTGGAGGAACAGGATTTCTCGGTCAAGCAATCATCGATAGATTCAGCAAACAAGGAGCTCAAATTATTGTGTTCACAAGAGGGGGAAATCGAAAAATTGGAAATACAAACTACATTCATTGGGATGGGAAAACATTTGGTGAATGGACAAAAGAATTGGAAGGCGCAGATGTATTGATTAATCTCACAGGAAAAAGTGTAGATTGCAGATACAATGAAAAAAACAAAGCAGAAATTATTTCTTCTAGAGTAGATGCAACAAAAATTTTAGGGGAAGCGATTAATAAAACAAACAATCCACCTAAAGTTTGGTTGAATTCCGCCTCCGCAACAATCTATCGTCATGCAGAAGATAAGCCGATGGACGAATTCACCGGAGAAATTGGAGAGGGATTTTCGGTAGGAGTTTGTAAAGTATGGGAAAAAGCATTTAATGAAATCAACAATCCAAAAACCAGAAAAATTATTATGCGTATTTCTATGGTTATGGGAAAAGGTGGTGGTGTATTGCCAGTTATGACTAAATTAGTAAAAGCCGGCTTGGGTGGAAAAATGGGAAACGGAAAACAATTTATCAGCTGGATACACGAAGAAGATTTTTTAAATGCAATGGAATTTTTAATTCAAAACGAGCAAGCAACAGGGGCTTATAATTTTGCTGCACCAGGGCCCATTCCAAACAAAGAGTTTATGGCGTTAATGCGAAAACAATTAAATGTTAATATTGGGTTGCCTGCAATGAAATGGATGTTAGAGATAGGAGCGTTTTTTATTAAAACCGAAACCGAACTTATTTTAAAAAGCAGAAGAGTTGTTCCAACAAAATTATTAAAAGAAGGATTTGTTTTTAAATTTCCAACAGTTGAACAAACATTAATAAGTTTGTGTGATGCCTGAAATAATATTGACAACAATTATAAAAGCTCCCATTAAACGCTGTTTCGATTTAGCAAGAAGCATTGATTTGCATTTGCATACGTCATCAAAAACAAAAGAGGAAGTAATTGCTGGAGTGAGATCCGGGTTGATTAATAAAGGCGAAACAGTTACTTGGAAAGCAAAACATTTTTGGATTACTCAAACACTTTCTTCCGAAATTTCAGAAATGAATTCTCCTTTTATGTTTGAAGATAGGATGTTGGATGGGGCGTTTAAAAAGATTCAGCATCAGCATCTTTTTGAAGATGAAAACGGGAAAACTATAATGAAAGATATTTTTGTTTTCGAATCACCTTTTGGAATTTACGGGAGACTATTTAATTTTTTAGTTCTTACAAATTATATGAGACGTTTTTTGCAGGAAAGAAATCAAATAATAAAAAGAGTTGCTGAATCGGAGGAGTGGAAAAAATATTTACAAGAATGAGTGTTTTTTTAACAGCTGAATGGAATTACCTTATCAACATTACTTATGCGGTTGACCCCAAAGTTTTGTTGCCTCATCTTCCAAAAGGGTTGAGTCTGGATATTATTGATGGAAAAGCATTTGTGAGTTTTGTTGCTTTCGAATTCAACGATGTAAAAGTAAAAGGATTCCGAATTCCATTTCACAGAAAATTTCCGGAAATCAACTTGCGTTTTTATGTGAACAAAAATGGAAAACGAGGGGTTGTTTTTATCAAAGAATATGTGCCGAAATATTTTGTTGCACTCATTGCAAATAAAATTTATAACGAACCATATTCCGCAATTAAGATGAATTACAGCATTCAAGAAGCAGAAAACGGATTAAGTGTGAAACATTCGTTTTGTATAAACGATAAGTGGTTTAACATTTCGGTAACAGGTGAAAATAAACTGTATACTCCCGGAAAGGATAGCATAGAACACTTTTTTAAAGAACACGAAATAGGATTTGGGAAAGACAAAAGCGAAAACACCATAGAATACAAAGTGGAGCATCCCATCTGGGAAATATATCCGGTTAAAAATATTGAATCAACAATTTGTTTTGAAAAAATTTACGGAAAAAAATGGGCTTTTTTAGATTCGGAAAAGCCACACAATGTTTTGCTTGCAAAAGGGTCAAAAATAAAAGTATTCGATAAAAGCTAATTAGACTTTCTCCGCCTTTTTTTCCAAATACTTTTCGTACAATAAATGTACTATTCCATCAGAAAGTCCAATTTGAGGAACAAGCACTTTTTCTATTTCCGCTTTTTTGAGAACACTAAGTAAAATTTTTGAAGCAGGAATAATCACATCGGCACGATCGGGATTCAAACCAAATACTTGCATCCGTTCTTCATATGTATAAGATTCTAATACTTCATATAGGTTTTTAATCTTTAAAGTCGAAATAGTTTTGTTTGGTTTTCTACCAATCATTTTAAAAAGCTTGTTAATGTTTCCACCCGAGCCAATAGCAATAAGCGGCTTATATCCATCCGTTTGCTCTTTTACCCAATTTTTAAAATAACCCCAATATTCTTTGTCAATTTGTTCGTGCAACATTCGGATTGTTCCAATATTGAATGATTGAGAAACGACAACTTTATTTTTTGAAAACAAAGTAATTTCTGTACTGCCTCCACCAATATCAACATACAAATAATTATTTGCCTTGTCTAAATGTTCTTCAATGTGATTTGAAAAAATAATATCAGCTTCTGTTTTCCCATCTATAATTTCAATTTTTATTCCAGCTTCTTTTCTTACACGGGTAACAACATCATAGCCGTTTTCTGCATCGCGCATAGCAGCCGTTGCGCAAGCACGATAATCAACCGCATCATAAACATCAATCAAATATTTAAATGCTTTCATTGCAGTAACTAGTTTGTCTGCTTTTTTTGTTGAAATTTTTTTGTTGAGAAACGAGTCTTCTCCCAAGCGAATTGGCACACGAATTAATTCCGCTTTTTTGTAATACGTCTTGCCTTTGTCTTCATAAACATTACAAAACAATAAACGAACGGCATTTGAACCTATGTCGATGGCTGCGAATTTCAAATTATTTTATTCTAGATTTTAATACTTGAACCATTTTTTCCTGTGCACGCACTTTTACTTTTTCATCCGTTTTCCGATACTCATTATTTTGTGTGCTTCCCAACATTCGCGCTTTTGTATTGTCTGCCCAAAGCGTATCCATAATATTTTTTAACTGTTTTTGAATAGCAGAATCATAAATGGGAACGGCAACTTCAGAGCGATGATCTAAATTTCTTGTCATCCAATCTGCCGAAGATATAAAGTATTTCTCATGTCCTTTGTTATGAAATATGAACACTCTGCTATGTTCTAAATATTTATCCACAATACTTATTGCTTCTATATTTTCGCTTAAGCCCTTTATTCCTGCTACCAGAGAGCAGATTCCCCGAACAATTAATTTTATTTCCACTCCTTCCGAACTTGCCTCATACAATTTATAAATCATTTGTGGATCAACTAAATTATTCAGTTTCAAAAAAATAGATGCGGGCTTGTTTGCACGTGCATGTTGAATTTCTTTGTTGATAAGTTGATACAATCGTTTCCGCATATAAAAAGGAGAAACTAACAAATGTTTGTAGCTCCCACCTTTATAATTATCCGAATAAAAATTAAAAACCCTTTCAACCTCTTCTGTTATTTGACTATCAGATGTAAGCAGTGTATGGTCGGTATAAACTCGTGCCGTATCACCATTAAAGTTTCCTGTTCCGATATGTGCATACTGATTTATTGTTCCGGATTCTTTTCTGGTGATTAAAAACATTTTTGAATGTATCTTCAATCCAGGCACACCATAAATTACATTTGCGCCTTCTTCTTTAAGTTTATCCGACCAATAAATATTTGCTTCTTCATCAAACCGTGCCTGCAACTCAATTACTGCTGTAACTGTTTTCCCATTTTTTAGTGCATTTATTAATGCTTGCACAATACTTGAATTTTTTGCAACACGATACAAAGTAATTTTAATGCTTTGCACTTTCGGGTCGATAGACGCCTCTCTTAAAAAGTCGATGATGTGATCAAACGACTGATATGGATAAGTAAGCAAAACGTCTTTCTTCTTAATAACTTTAATTAATGAAGTCTGATCTTTAAAGTCGGGATGCTTTAGAGGTTTTATTTTTTTATAACTCAAATCGGGATGACCTACATTCGGAAATGAAATAAAATCTTTAAAATTGTGATATCG
>SXIH01000063.1 GCA_005772895.1 Bacteroidota bacterium
CCCATTTCTTTTGCAAGAATGGCATTTATTTCAGTGATTTTATCTTTCGGATATTTTTCTGTCGCTTTTAACGCTGATGCTTCCGTATAAGAAGTTTTTGCTCCTGCATAATCTTTTGCGCCAAACGCAGCATCACCTTTTGCGATAGCAGCAGCATACTTTTCAGCAAGTTCTTTTTCTTTTGCTAAACGTGCCTGTTCGGCAGCATCTTTTGCAGCTGCATCAGCAATCGCTTTATCAATTGCAGCTAACTGTGCTTTTGGATATGCTTCTGCCGGTTTGAAACCCAATGCATCATTGTATCCTGCTTTTGCATCATCGTAAGATTTTGTTTTAAATGCTGCATCACCTTTTGCAACAGCTGCTTTGTATTTTTCATCCAACTCTTTTGCTCCCATTTCTTTTGCAATGAGTGCATCTATCTCTGCTATTTTTTCTTTAGGATATTGTTCCGATGATTTTATAGCAAGCGCTTCGTTGTATGCAGTTTTAGCAGCAGGATAAGTTTTTGCTTTTAAAGCCGCATCACCTTTTGCAATTGCTGTTTTGTATTTCGAGTCTAATTCTTTTTCTTTTGCTAATCTGTCCTTTTCTGCAGCTTCAGCAGCCAATGCTTTCTCAACTTCCGATAATTTATCTTTTGGATATTGCTCATTCGGTTTTAAACCCAATGCATCGGTATAAGCAGTTTTAGCAGCTGCATAAGTTTTAGCAGAAAGAGCTGCATCACCTTTTGCAATGGCTGCTTTGTATTTTTCTTCCAAAGCTTTTGCACCCATTTCTTTTGCAAGAATGGCATCTATTTCAGCGATTTTTTCTTTAGGATATTTTTCAGTTGCTTTTAAAGTTAAAGCTTCATTATAAGAAGTTTTTGCTGATGCATAATCTTTTGAACCAAAAGAAGCATCTCCTTTTGCAATTGCAGCTGCATATTTTTCAGCCAGTTCTTTTTCTTTTGCCAAACGTGCTTTCTCTGCTGCATCTTTAGCCGAAGCATCAGCTAATGCTTTATCAATTGCTGCTAATTGTGCTTTGGGGTAAGCTTCAGCCGGTTTGAAACCCAAGGCTTCATTGTATCCAGCTTTTGCTGCATCGTAAGATTGTGATTTAAAAGCTGCATCTGCTTTGGTAATTGCGGCTGTATACTTTTCATTCAGTTCTTTTGCAGCAGCATCTTTTGCCAACAATCCATCTATTTCAGAAAGTTTATCTTTTGGATATTGTTCTGATGATTTAAAAGTTAAAGCTTCATTGTATCCTGTTTTTGCTGCATCATACGTTTTTGCTTTAAAAGCTGCGTCCGCTTTTGCAATGGCTGCTTTGTACTTAGCTTCTATCTCAGCACCTTTTGCTGCATCTGCCAAAGCCTTATCAATTTCAGAAAGTTTGTCTTTTGGATATTGCTCTGCCGACTTTAAAGCCAACGCTTCATTGTATCCTGCTTTTGCTGTTGTGTAATCTTTTTTGGCAAGAGCACCATCGCCTTTTGCAATTGCAGCTTTGTATTTTTCTTCCAAAGCTTTTTCTTTTGCCAGTCTGTCTTTTTCAGCTGCATCTTTAGCCGCTGCGTCTGCAAGTATTTTGTCTATTTCAGCAATTTTGTCTTTTGGATATTGTTCAGCAGACTTAACACTCAATGCTTCATTATATGCTGTTTTTGCATTTGAATAATCTTTGGCTGCCAATGCTTTGTCGCCTTTTGCAATTGCTGCGGCATACTTTTCTGCTAAGGCTTTTTCAGCACCTTCTTTGGCTGCAAGGTCTGCTAAAATTTTATCGATTTCAGCAATTTTTGTTTTGGGATAAGCTTCGTTTGGCTTTAGTTTTAAAGCTTCTTCGTATCCAGGTTTAGCGAACGTGTACAATTTCGAATTAAATGATTTATCAGCATTTGCAATTGCTGTTTTATATTTTTCATCTAATTCTTTATTCGCTTTTTCTTTTGCTAAAATATCTGCTAAAATTTTATCGATTTCGGTAATTTTATCTTTAGGATATTTTTCCGCAGGTTTTAAAGCACTGGCCTCTGTGTAAGCTGCCTTAGCGCTTTCGTAGGTCTTACCGTTGAAAGCTGCGTCTCCTTTTTGAATGGCAGTTTTATATTTATTTTCTAACTCAGCATTTTTAGCTGCATCGGCTAAAAGTTTTGCGATCTCGTCTAATTTACCTTTTGGATAAGCTTCTGCAGGTTTTAATTTCAAAGCATCGGTATAAGAAACTTTTGCAACATCATAATTTTTTCCGGTGAAAGCAGCATCTGCTTTTGCAATGGCAGCTTTATAATCTGCTTCCAAAGCTGCATTTTTAGCTGCATCGGCAATTAGCTTTTCAATTTCAATGATCTTGTTCTTAGGATATTCTTCTCCGGGCTTAATACTCAAAGCATCTGTATAAGCTGCACGGGCTGTAGTATAATCTTTTTTACCAAAAGCTGCATCACCTTTGATAATTGCTGCTTCGTATTTACTTGCCGCTGCACTTTCAGCTGCTGTTTTATTTTTAGCTTCTTCCTCTGCTTTCTTTATTGCTTCCTGCTCAACCTGATTTAATTTAGCTAACTCATCTTGCATCGACTGTGAATAGCCTTTATCATATTCAATCTCCTTTATTTTATCATCGTAATAAAATTTAGCCATGGGCTGACTCAATATTTGATTGATTTGAGCCACAACACCTGGGTCTTTGGGCATTTCAAAAATACTGACTTCAATATCCTGCCCACCAAATTCTTCCTTAGCTCTATCATCAGGTATTCCTTTTGTATTAAAATAAAACTTTTTTGTAATGCAACCTGCTTTTGTAATAGTAAGTGTATACTCGGCATTCATATCCATCTTCACATTAAATCGTCCGCTTGAAGTGGTAGTTTGCTGCGAAACCTGAGTTGAACCTTTATAAAGAGTAACGATTGCTCCTTCTGTTTTTTTTCTGCTCTTTTTAACAGTTCCCTTTACATCATATAAATTTTGAGCACTTATTTTCTCAGAAGTAAATGCAAGAAACGTTAGCAAAAACAAAATTCCGAATAGAATTTTGGCAGAAGTATTTATAGCTTTATTAAATGGAGTAAAAATCATATTGAATGCTTAATTATCAATTACTTATATCTTACAACTCTGTAATTCACAAATATCGTAAAAATTGCTTAAAAAATCACACAAAATAGGCAATTACTTTGCCACAAAATATAAACCAATTTATAGCCTGTTTTTTCAGTTTTTCAGAGTAGTTTTATATTCCATAATTTTTGTCTACTTTTATGGAAGAAGCCTATAACTATTAACCTTTATGAGCCTAAGCTACTGGGAACAAACCACTTATTTTAACAATATCGATATTGCAATTATCGGGAGTGGAATTGTGGGCCTAAATGCAGCCTTAAATCTAAAAAAACAGAACAATAATCTAAAAATAGTAGTGCTTGAAAGAGGAATGCTACCTTCGGGAGCCAGTTCAAAAAATGCCGGTTTTGCGTGTTTTGGTAGTCCAAGTGAGCTTTTAAGTGATTTAAAAAACTCTTCAGAAAACGAGACATTTTCATTAGTAGAAAAACGCTGGAAAGGTCTGTTAAGGCTGAGAAAAAATTTGGGCGATAAAGCTATTGATTTCCATAATTGGGGAGGATATGAAGTGTTTGAAACAAAAAAGCAATATGCTGCCTGCGAATCTAAGATCGAATACCTTAATAAGCATACTTCTTCTATAATTGGTAAGAAAAATGTCTATCAATCTGCGGATGAAAAAATTAAACCCTTTGGTTTTAAGAATATTAAGCATATGATTGTTAATACTGCCGAAGCTCAGATAGATACAGGAAAAATGATATCTGCATTAATTTCTAAAGTTCGCAATTTAGGAGTTGAAGTAATCAATGGCTTTGAAGTGAAAGAATTAAAAGACAATGGGAAAAATGTGACAATTATTTCTGCTGATAAAACCATTATAAATTGTAGCAGAGTAGTTATTGCTACTAATGGATTTGCAAAACAATTATTGCCATCCTATCAGGTTGAACCAGCAAGAGCACAGGTTATAATTACTGAGCCCATCAAAAATTTAAAATTAAAAGGAACTTTTCATTTCGATAATGGATACTATTATTTCAGAAACATAAACAACAGAGTTTTATTTGGTGGAGGAAGAAATTTAGATCTGAAAACAGAAGAAACAACCGAATTTGGATTGACTCAACTGGTGCAAAATAAATTAGAGCATTTATTGAGCACAATGATCATTCCTTATGCAAAATATTCTATTGATATGCGTTGGAGCGGAATTATGGGAGTTGGTCCACAAAAGAAAAGTATTATCAGAGCAACGAGCGACAATATTTTTTGTGCAGTGAGAATGGGCGGAATGGGTGTGGCAATTGGGAGTTTAGTAGGCGAAGAAGTTGCTGAAATGGTTTCTGAAAGCCTTTAAATCTTTATGCCAATAACTAAGATGTCATCTACCTGTTCAAGGTTCCCTTTCCAGTCATTAATTGTTTTTAAATAAATATTATTTTGCTCGTTTAAGGACTTAGTATTATTAGTCAAAAGAAGTTGATGCAGTTGTTTATACTTAAACTTTTTCCCGCTTGCTCCGCCAAACTGATCGGCATAACCATCCGTATATAAATACAAAACATCTTCAGCTTTCATTTCAATATTAAAGAGTGTAAAAGAATTCATCCGCTCACCTTTTCCAATTGGCATTTTATCGGCACTAAGCTGAATTAGCTTACCATCTGAAACTAAAACAGGAGCATTCAAGGCCGCAGCATAAGTTATCTCATTGTTTTCTTTATCAATACAAAGTAAAATTCCATCCATTCCATCTTGAGCACCATCTTTTGATACACTTGTGATCAAACGTTCTCTTACATAATTCAAAATTTCGTTAGGCTCTGAAATATTTTTTTCGGAAATAGCTTCATTCAAAAAAGAAATATTCAGCAAACTCATGAAAGCACCCGGAACCCCATGTCCGGTTGAATCACAGACAGCCAAATAAAATTTATTATCTTTTTTAGTTGCCCAATAAAAATCACCGCTTACAATATCTTTTGGCTGAAATAAAATAAAATGGTTAGGTATATTCTCTTTCAACAATTCTTCATTTGCGAGAATGGTATATTGTATCCGCTTTGCATAGTTGATACTATCCATGATATCACGGTTTTTTTCTTCTATTTCGTGATAAGCATATTCCAATTCATCTTTTTTCTTTACAACTTCAGCAGTACGTTCTTCTACTTTTTCTTCTAATATTTTATTTTCTCTTGCTAATTTTTTTGTCTGCAGTTTTACATATATATAAAATCCACCAATTACAACAATAACACACAAAACATAAAACCAGGTTCTTTTCCAAAAAGGCGGTGTTATTACAAATTCAAAAGTGGTTGCGTTCTGATTGTAAATTCCTTCATTATTACAAGCCATTACTTTAAAAACATAAGAGCCGTGAGATAATCCGGAATAAGTAGCACTTGTTTTATCAGTTGGAGGTGACCAGCTTTTATCAACTCCTTCGAGCATATATTTATACAAAACTTTTTCAGGAACTGTTGTGCTGATACCTATAAAATTAAATGTGAGATGATTATTTGTATAATCAAGAGAAAGCTGATAAGGTAAATTAGTCGTTTCATTTATACTGTCACACAACTTTGTCCAATCTGCATTTTCAAAAAATAATTGAATGTTAGTAATGTGAGTAAACGGTTCTATCTTATTCATGTGGTCATCATCTGAAGTATATTTTGTTAAGCCAGTTTTTGTGCCAAACCAAATATTTCCATCTACACTTTTAAAAGCAGCATTTCTGTTACACTCTATTTCAGCTAATCCTTCGCTTTTTCCATAAACACGAAATATAATTTTTCCGGTAGAACGATATTCGTTACTGTTTAATCTATTCAATCCTTTTGTAGTTGCTATCCACAAATCATTTGCTTTATCAAAAACCATAGCTACTACTGCATCGTCTGACATACCATCTTTACTGGAAATAGTTTTGAATTCTTTGCCATCATAAACACTCAATCCGCCTCCGTAAGTTCCTATCCACAATAACCCTTTATCATCTTCTAATAAAGTCATAATGTTATCACTTGCTAAACCATCCTTTTTTGTATAGTAGGTAAATTTTTTGCCATCGAATTTACACAAACCCGCTGCCCAAGTACATATCCACACATTGTCTTTGCTGTCAACATAAATCGAATAAATATAATCCGGCTTTAAACCATCCTTTTCTGAATAATTCACAAAATTTTCTCCGTCAAAACTTGATAGTTTTCCAAAAAGAGATGAACACCATATTTTTCCGGTTTTATCTTCAACCAAAGTTGTTGGCGGGAATGTTAATAAATTATCTTTCTCGGAATAAATTTTTTTCTTCCCGTTTTCAAAGCTTATTAAACCATCGTCAGTAGCTACATAAACTATATCCGACTTACTTTTGTGAAGAGCATAAATTTTTGAAGAAACTTTTTGTTCGAATGGTAAAATTGTCCCGTTTGGCTTTACTCTGCTGATTTCAGTTCCTGAGTTTACAAGCAAATCGTTATTGGATAATTGTATAAGTGCTCCTCCGTAATTTCCTAATAGTCCATCCTTAGTTATATAATGCACAAACATGGAACCCGAATACTTTACAGCTCCATATCCCCAACAACTCATCCAAATATTGCCTTCAAAATCTTCCATTAATCCTAAAACATCATTGGTCGGAAGACCATTCTTAGTTGTAATTTTTTCTGAAATTTTTGTCTTAGGATTGTATTTAATTAATCCAGCGCTTTGAGTTCCGAACCAGATGTTACCAAATTTATCTTCCAGCAAAGAATAAATCATTATTTCATTCAAATGGATATTGTCAAAACGAAGTAATTCTATTTTCTCATTTTTTGAATTTACTTTTATTACTCCGTTTTTTAATCCAAACCAAATTTCACCTTTTTCATCTTCAATAATAGTAACGCATGGACTTGTCAATCCATCCTTTTCGGTAAAGTGGCTTACTTTATTTTCTGAAATGCAATACAAGCCACTGTCCCACACACTAAACCAAATTCTTTTTTTGCTGTCTTGAAAAATAGTTTTTACAGGAAGCTCAGGTAAGTTATATTTTTTATTTATGTGCGTAAATTTTACTTCTTGACTTTTAGCTAGATTTGCATCATAGGTAAAAACGCCTTTGTTTGAAGCAATCCAAATAAGTCCTTCTGCATCTTCAATAAGAGAATAAACTACATCGTCAACTTTAGAAGTGCTATCATCTACCCTTTTAAAAACTTTTCCATCGAACATAGAAACCCCTCCTCCAGCAGTTCCCAACCAAATATTACCTTTTTTATCTACTAATGAACACCTGATCAAATTGCTGCTTAATCCTTCCTTTTCAGTATAATTAACAAATATCTTTCCGTCAAACTTACTAATTCCTCCACCCAACGTAGGAATCCAAATAAAACCTTTTGCATCCTGAACAATTGGAGATACTTGTGAATGGGCTAAACCATCCTGCACATTGTATTGACGAAAATTATATTGCTGACCGAAACCATTATGAAAGGTGATAGCAAAGCAAATAATAAAAAGAAAAAAATTGGTTTTTAATTTCATCCTATGTAAAAATAGAAAAATTACATTAAAATCTATAACAATACTAAATATCAATAATTTATCGTAAATTTGGTATGCTCATTTAGACAAAAATGAAACTGTTTGTCAAAATAATTTTCTGTTATGCTATTCTATCTTTTTCTACGATAAGGAATGGACACGCGCAAACATTTCTGAACGGTGATTTTGAAATCAATACAGCAGGTGTTGATCAGATCAATCTGGGTAATGCAGCATTCAATGGCTTTATGTCGAATACCATTGCATTTGGTTCGTTTGGTGATATGGATATTATTACATCAGCCACTTATTGCGGGTTGGCACAAAACGGGTTGTGGTATGTTGCATTTACAGGTTCGGGAACAGATGCTATAACGATGGGATTGTCTGCTCCTCTTACTGTAGGAACGAGTTATACAATTTCATTTTGGGATAAAGGTTGCTGGGGAACATTTGCTACTAGCTCGCCTGCTGTTGAAATTGGAGTTAGTACAGTTGCTGGAGCGTTTGGAACACCTGTGTATGTTGCTCCGCTTCCAACCAATGGAGTTTGGGTTAATCGTACGTTCACTTTTACTGCACCTGTTGCAGGGGCTTTTATTACTGTTCAATTACCAGCAGGAGGATTAGGTGATTGGACACAAGTAGATAATTTTACTTTTGTAACTACTACTCCAACTCCACCGGTTACAAACTTTGGTGCATCAGACAGTACTATTTGTGAAGCAGATTGTATTTCTTTTACTGATTTAAGTACAAACACACCAACCAGCTGGAGCTGGACGTTTACAGGAGGAACACCTTCAACATCTACAGTTCAGAATCCAAGTTCTATTTGTTATGCAACTGCCGGAACTTATCCGGTAACCCTTACATCAACAAATGCATCGGGAGCTGATACATTAACTCAAACAACTTTCATAACTGTGAATGCAATTGATGTTGCTGCTTTTAATTATACTCCTTCTTCTTTTTGTCAGAGCGGAACAGATCCAAGTCCGACAATTACCGGAACAGCCGGAGGAACATTTACATCAACTGCCGGATTATCTATAAACGGAAGTACAGGAACAATAAATTTAATCGGAAGTACTCCCGGAACTTATACTGTAACATATACAACCGCAGGAGCTTGTCCTGCAACGGCTACTGCATCAGTAACAATTACTGCAGCTTCAGTGGCTACATTTAGTTATGCCGGACCGTATTGTCAAAACGGAGTTGATCCTTCTCCTGCTTTCGGAGCAGGTGCTACAGCTGGAACATTTACTTCCACTGCAGGCTTATCAATTAATGCAAGTACAGGTGTTGTTGATTTAAGTGCAAGTACTCCCGGAACATATACTGTTACAAATGATATTGCTGCTTCAGGAAGTTGTCCTGCCGCAACTGCTACTGCAACCATTACGATCAATTCAGTTCCTACTCCTGCAATTATTGGTAATTCACCCATTTGTTCGGGAGCAAGTTCTACATTGACTGCAACAGGCGGAACAACTTATTCATGGAATACCGGAGCAACAACTGCATCTGTAGTTGTTAGTCCGTTGGTGACCACAACTTATACTGTTACTGCAAACAATGGAGGTTGTACTGCAACGGCAACTATGACTGTAGTAGTAACTCCTCCAACTTCAACAAATGCAAGCGCTACAATTTGTCAGGGAAATACTTATTCATTACCATCCGGAACAATAGTTTCAAGCTCCGGAGTTTATAACGATACTTTAAGTAATTCTTTAGGATGTGACAGTATTATTGTTACTACATTAACAGTAACTCCTCCACCTGTAGGAACAATCAATGCAGTTATTTGTTCCGGACAAAATTATACACTTCCTTCGGGAGCAATAGTTGGAAATCCCGGACTTTACAGTGATACAGTTTCTGCCGGAGGCGGATGTGACAGTATTGTTAATGTAAACTTAAGTGTTATTTCTGCTGTTGCGTTTGCAGGGATTGATGATATTATTGATTACGGAAGCAGTACAACTTTATTAGCTTCCGGAGGAATAAGTTATTCCTGGTCGCCTGCAACCGGGTTGAGTAGTGTATCCACAGCAAGTACAGTTGCATCACCATTACAAACAACCAGCTATACTGTTACAGTTACAAATGCAAATGGTTGTACCGCTTCTGATGTTGTAACTGTTTTTGTTGATCTTCCTCCTTGCGGTGGTGCCTCTGTAGATTTAAAAACACTTATTCCAAATGCGTTTTCTCCTAATGATGATGGAGTAAATGACCAGTTGTGTGTTCCTTTAAATCCTTGTATAGTAAAACTTACATTGAACATTTACGACAGATGGGGCGAACAAGTGTATGAAGGAAAATCTCTTGATCAATGTTGGGATGGACAATTCAAAGGAAAGAAATTAGACCCTGCTGTTTTTGCTTATTATTTCACTGTAGAATTCAGAGATGGAACAAGAGGAGAAGGAAAAGGAAATATTTCATTAATCAGATAATGAGAATGAAAAATTACATATCATTTTTATTTATTGCCTGTGTACTTTGCATTACAGCTGATGCACAGGACAGTCATTTTTCTCAATACGATCATTCTCCTTTAACCATAAATCCTGCATTAACTGCAGTAGATAAAAATTATCAAATTGTTGCTCATCATAAAGAACAATGGAGATCAATAAAGGGTTACAGAACCGATGAGCTTTCTTTTGAATTCAGGTTTGATCCAACCAATTGGATTAAAGTTAAGAACAGAACTGCCATCTATAAAAAGAAAAAGCAAAAAGGATTAGCACTGGGTTTAAGTTTACTTTCAGATAAAGCAGGAGATGGAAATATGAAAAAAACAGCTGCTACTTTTTCAATAGCTTATCATTTATTATTGGATGAAAACAACAGAATTTCCGGAGGTTTTTTAGCATCAAGTAAACAAAGCAGCATCGACCCAAGTGGATTACGGTTTAACAGTCAGTACGATTATGCCGGAGTTTACGATCAGTTTATGCAATCGGGTGAAAACTACCAGACAAACAATATCAGTTACAGCGATTATACTGCCGGTCTCTGCTACAGTTTTGGTTCTGATAATAAATACATGGAATCGAATGACAATAAAACATTAAAAATAGGAATTGCTTTTGATCACCTTTCTCGTCCGGAACAATCATACATCACTACCATAGATTCAAAAAGTTATATGAAATATACTGTTCACGGACAAACATTGCTTGGAGTAAAAAACACTTCCATTAGTGTTGGCGCTTCTGCTATAGCCATGTTTCAAGGTCCGCAAAAGGAAGTAACAATGGGAATGCTTTTAAAATACAAAATGAAAGATGAATCAAAATATACGGGGATCAAAAAAGGAATGGCTGTTTCATTAGGTTGTTCTTACAGATTCAGAGATGCTTTAATTCCTTATTTACAATACGAATTAGCAAGATACGCTATTGGAGTTTCTTACGATGTAAATTTATCCGGATTAAAAAAAGCTACTACCGGCCAAGGTGGTGTTGAAGTGACTTTACGCTTCTTTAATCCTGCTGCATATTTATTTCAAAAGAAAGCAGGAGCGAGTTTTAATTAACATGCACTAGATCGCAAAACCAAAATCCTTTTGTTTCTGAACTTTTAAAATCACAATCCGATTTTTTTATTTCTAACGGTTTATAAACTTTTTCTCCAACTGTAAATTTTATTGGTTTTTTAAATATTGGTCCTGCATAACAAAACGTATGGTACTCACCATTTTCTCCACAGGGGTCAACATTTTTAGGAAGTGATTTGATAAATTCAACATCAATCTCCTCTCCTACTTTATCTTCATTTAGATAGGCATCATTTACACAACAAGTAATTGTTTTAAAATTGAGTTTTAAAAATTCATTTATCAAGTCTGTCGTATTTTTCTTCCACAAAGGAAACTCTGCTTTTAATCCTACTTTGGATAAATTATTTTCTCTGTACAATCTCAAGTCTTCTAAAAATATGTCTCCGAAAACAACTTTAGTTACACCTTTTGTTTTGTATTCCAAAAGTAATTTTTCCATTTCTTTTTCATATTCAGCATTTGTGCCTTCATTCACATACATTTTTATCAAAGGCAAACCTATTGAATGAACTTGTTGCTCCAACAGCTCTTCCCTCACTCCATGCATAGAAATTCTTTTGAAAGTTGCATTGAGTGTTGTAAGCAAGGCAACAATTTCAAGTTTGTCTTCCAACATAATTTTATGCAATGCAAGTGCGGAATCTTTTCCTCCACTCCAACAGAATATTGCTTTTTCTTTCATAGCAAAAAAAAGCGGCATATACATTTCGCATATGCCGCTTAAAATTTTAATTAAGATACTATTCCTTTACAATGCGTTTGTTTATTGTTGATCCTTCAGATACTAAACGGATAAAATAAACACCGTTAGAATACTCTTCCATATTTAAAGCAAATGTCTTTTTATCAGAAGTAGTTTTGAAAAGTTCTCCTCCTGTAACATCTGTTAAATACAGATCATAATTCTTGTTTCCATTGTTCACTTCAATGTTCAATACTCCTGTTGTAGGATTCGGGAACATTTTAGTAATCATTTCATTATTTGCATTATCAACTGATGTACAAACTTCTACAACAATATTCTGAGCCATACTGCCTTGACAACTATTTACATCTGTATAAGTGTAAGTAATTGAAAAAGTTCCGGCACCTGATGTTGCAGGATTAAAGTTACCAGCAGAAACTCCTGTACCTGAATACACACCTCCTGTTGGCAATCCGCCTGACAATGCAAAAGATGAAGCGTTATCACAAACGGTATCAGTAGCTAAACTAAATGAAACAGATGGTAAAGGATTTGTTGTAACACTTACCATATCTGTATTTGTACAAGAATTTGCAGCTGTTCCGGTAACAGTATAAACAACTGTTCCTATAGGAGAAGCAAACGGAGTTCCATCAGCTACACTACCGTCCCATGTATAACTTATTGAACCACCTGAACCACTCAATGTTACCATTGTACCAAAACAAACTGTTTGATCAGCACCGGCACTAACAGTTGGAGAAGTAATAAAAGTTACTGTGATCTGTCCGGTTGTAAATGGACAAATTCCTGTTCCTGTCGGAGTTAAAGTTAAAATAACACTTCCTGATGAAATATCAGCAGGCGTTGGCATATAAGTAGTATTTAAATTCGTTGGATTCATGAACATACCTGTTCCGCTAGTAGTCCAGTTTCCACCGGTTGCTCCAACAACGCTTCCTGAAACATTCACTGATGGATTTGCTGAACAAACAGTTTGGTTAGTTCCTGCGTTTGCACTAGATGCTGCAGAAACAGTAATTGGTAAATTAAAAGTCATTGGAGGACATCCATCTCCGTATGTTTTAATAACAGTTATAGTTCCATTAGCAGCAATATTATCGATCATCACCGATTGCATTGTAGAGCTACCATTAATTGTTCCTGTTGTAGTTGACCATGAATAGCCTGTAGCAAATTCATTATTGATTGAAAAAACTACACCACTTGAATTCACACAAACAGAAGTCGGTCCGTTAATAGTTGCTACTTCATTACAGTAATGAAATTTAACATCGTCAATTAATAAAGTACTGTTGTTCACTGCTGTCATCCAACGTCCTGATTCAAAAGAAATGAAAGCACTGTCAGGAGGAGTTCCCGGAGTTGGCATCATCATAGATTGAAAAGTCCAGGTAGCAGTAGGAAATAAAGCAGCCCAACCACCTGAAACACCAACACCAGAGGCCATCAAATTCACATAGGCTGATGCAGTATCTACACCCGGAGTAGAATACTTGTAATAAAATCCAAAACTTTTTGGAGTTGACGCAACACTCATACCTGGTACCATATCACACGGACCACCACCAGAAGGACAATCCCAAGAACCCAAAGTTGCTCTTCCTATTCTTGTGTCAGAACCTGTTACAATATTTTTAAGTAATAAAGAATAATTTCCTGCAGCTGCATCCATTGATTTAGCAAAGGTTAAAAAGTCTGGTCTAACCTCAACGGTCCAGTCCATAGGAATTTCAACCGAAGGTAAAGGTTGCCAGACATCTAAATTTCCAGATGGAAAAACATCTGTTGTTCCTGTCCAGGAAAAATTATCTACTTCTAAAAAATCTCCCGGAGTACCCAAGTTTGAAACAATTTGATCTGATGAAGTAACAAACAAAATACATGAATCTGGTACCAATGTTAATGCAGGAGTGAAAGTAAAATTCATTCCTGTAAAAGTTGGTTGACTTCCGCTTATCTGATAAACATATGCTCCAGGATACAAACCATTACCAGCTCCTGAAGGTGCTCCAGCTGTCATTGGAATGAAAGCGATAAATCCTGGAGTTGATGCATTAATATTATAACGTACACTTACATTACAACCCGTAAGCATCGAAGTCAAGGGAATTCCATCTGTCATAGAACCTCCGTTTGCACTTCCCCATGAACAATATCCATTTAATGTATCTCCAGATGGAGAAAGAATATTTTCAACACGGATTGCACTACCTGTTACTCCTGCAACTTCCGTTACATTCACTAAACCATATTGATAAAACGTTTCAAAATTCGAACTTTCAAAAACAGGAGCCGGTGCAACAACCGGATGTTCAAAAGTTCCAGACATTCCCCAGTTTTCAAAACTGTTGTTGGGAACAGTTTGTGCCTTCAGGTAATTCACGTTAGAAATTACACAAAAAGCAATAATTGCTTTAAGTAGATTTTTTTTCATAAATAGTTCCATTTTAGTTTAAGCCAAATTTATAACATTTGACAAAACTAACAAGCAATATTTAAAGCTTTTTCTGTACAAAACAGTCCAATTTCTTACTTGAAATAAAATCCACCTGGAATTACGCCTACAGCAAAGCTATCAACCAAAGTAGCTGAAGCATTGTAACGAATAACTTTACCATTACTTGAAAAATCAACAGCATCCGAACCGTAGATATAATCATTAGTTGGATCAACACCTAATCCGTAAAAATTTCTGTTAATGATGGAAGCCCCACTTAAAACCGAAGCAGAGTATGAATGTGAATAAACTCCTCCACTATAAGAATAATACAAAGTAGTTTTAGAGCTGTTTATAACCAAGTTGGACGGCTGAGAAAAAGTTGAAGCAAATGGCAAAGATAAATCCACAGCGTTTGTTGCAGTATCTATTCTAACTAATTTTCCCGGACTAATTAAAAAAGTATAAGTTGGATCCCATTGTCCACTGCACAACACCCAAACTTTTCCATTCGCATCCATTTTAATACTTTTTGGATTGGCTCCCACATTAATATTTGTAATTGCTGAATTTGTTGTTGAATTGATAACTGTGACAATACTGTCGTTATCAAATCCTCCTCCGCAAGCAACATATACTTTTGAACCTGCTAACACCATTCCTTCAGCACCTTTTCCTGTTGTAATTGTTCCTATAATAGTTTTTGTTGACAAGTCTACAATTTTGATTGCACCTGCTACTCCACCTGCTCCCCATTCAGAAACGTATCCTTTTGAAGAATTAATTCCTAAAAAATAACGGGGATAAGTAAATCCTGTGATAACTCCATTACTTGTAAAATAAGTTGGGTCAGCAACTTCAATCTTGCCTGCATTGTTTACAACGATGTAGGCTTTGTTATTATAAATTTCCATCGACTGAACAATATTACCTAATGGATAACCATTTTTTGCTTCAAAAATATCGCTGGAAACAGTTCCGCTGGTTCTGTCATAAAAACTAATAGTTCCTGTTCCGCTACCAAACGGTCCTTCATTGGTTACAAACACTCCCGAACTATAATTTGCAGCAGAACCACCACCCGGAGCTGGTTCAGGATCATCTTTTTTACAACTGGTAAAAGTGATTGCAAATGCAAATGCACTTAGATAAAATAATTGATTTGTCTTCATTTTTTATTTTTATTTATTTGATTGATTAAATTGTAATGATAATCCTACTTGATAGTTGAATAATGGCATGGCCCTATATTCCATTACCTGATAAGTTTCCTGCCAAATATTATTTAATTGTGCAAACACTTTTATTTTATATGTGGAAAGAGAAAATGTTTGAGCAATAGAAATATTTCCAATGGTATAAGGTTTCAAATAATCTGAATTATCGGATAAAGTATAACGATAACCAACATACATTTGAGTATAACTTAAAGAAGTTCCTTTATAGCTCAAAGTGGCTGTTCCTTGTGCATTCTGAATTGGAACATATATCAACTGTTTTCCAATTGTAGCATCGTTTGCCAAAGCTGATTTTTCATTTGTTGACAAAACATAATTGTACAATCCTGTCAATAGAAAATTAAATTTATTTTTTTTGATTCCAATGTTCACTTTGTATTCAACTCCCCGCGACCAAACTTTCATCAGATTTTTTGGAGACCAGATGCTAGAAGAAACCGGCTGCCAGATAATCCAATTGTTTATGTCTTTATTAAAAACAGTAGCTCCCAACTCCCAGGAAAATATACCAATGGAATATTTATTTATTAAACTGAGCTCTTCGCTCCAACCTGTTTCCGGTTTTAAATCAACAACTCCCAAGCCTCCTTCTCCTTTATAAAACAAATCATTAAATGTAGGAAGACGATAATGTTGGGCAGCATTTCCTCTTATAATAAAACATTTTAAAAATTTAGCTTCTAAACTAAGCGACCCCGAAAAAGGAACAGATTTTCCTTCCACAAACTCCTGTCGCCCACTTACAACCCCAGTCAAATTATTTTTACGCGTTTGGATTTTATAATTTGCAAACAATGCTGTTCTGTTTTGATGCTGAGTAAAAATAAAACTTTCACTTTCTGCTTCACTGTAAGTATTGTTTACACCAATGTTTACTAAATCAAACTTTGTGACACTAAATCTGCTTTCTGCTTCAGAAATAAAAACTTTTGTTCTGCTTCGGGAATCTATATCAACTAACGTGTCTGTAAAAAATAAATATTCGTCAAAATATGCAGCTCTGGCAATGATGGTTAACTTTTCTGTAGTCCTTTGCCAATCAGCAGTAGCTCTATAGAATTCATCTTTCTGATTCGACACGTTTATGTTTTGTGTCATGGATGGTGGAATATTTCTATCGTTATTCTGATACCAGAAATGAGTACTTAATTTTTGCTTCTCATTTATTAAAAAATAATTTTCCTGTAATAAACCATATTCTTTAAGCTCTGCATTGCTTTGTTTTTGCTCAGGTTTACCATATTGAGCAGTATTTATAAAAGGGAAATCGTTTTTTGAATCGTGATTAAATAATTTGAGAGAAGTGATAAAACGTTTTTTACTTATTTCGACATTTGCCTGTTGTTGTTTATCAGAAAAACTACCAAATGAAGTTGTAGTTCCAATCGTTATTCCTCTGTTAAATTTTGCATTATTACTCAAATGAATACTTCCACCAACCGCTCCTGTTCCCCACAGTGCTCCTGCTCCGCCATATTGAATTTTTATATCCGACATAAAATTTGCAGGAACCAGCGACATATCTACTAAGCCATTCATGGGACTTTGCAAATTAAATCCGTTCCACAAAAGTGCTGTATGGCTTGCTCCTGAACCTCTGAAAGATGTTGTAGCCAAACTACCTTGCCCGTACGATTTAACAAAAACCTGGCTTTCATTGGCTAATATATCAGCTAAATTACTTGTAGAATATCTGCTTAAAAAAGTACTATCAAAAATTTCTGTTTTACTTGAATTTGAAAAAACATTTAAGCGAGATGCTGACACCTCCACTACTTTTAATTGTTTGGAAGAATCCACAGAGATTTCTTGTGTATATCCAATTACGGAATACAGAATCAGGAATAAAAAAATACTACTCTTAAACAAATTCATTACAAACGATTTAGCATTAGGCTCAATCATTGGCAACAAACGGTAAAATTGTAAGGATAGATAAATGTGAAATTATTCGTCTATTCTTCGCCTTTTCTCCGAAAGCTACAAATGTTATTTACTTTTTGGCAGGTCTCCTGACTCACTCTTGTGTACCTTCCCATCCGATTAAACGAATAGTGGTTTGCAGAACACATTTTCCTTTCGGAAAGAGCTTACAGTTGCGGGAACAGTCCTTGATTTTAACAAGGTTCCCTTTTAATCCAGACTATTCGTCTGAAACCAAAAGCAATGCAAATGTAAAAAATAATTGGTACGGATAACGAATTGTTACGAATTTTACAAATCTGCCTGCGGTAGCTAGGTCTAAATGATGTGTTTAATTAAAATAACTTTGCATAAAATTATGGACAACAACTTTATATATATCGCTTACAATAAACCTGCAGGAATTGTTTGTACTACAGAAAAAACAGAAGGAAACATTCTGGATGCAATTAAACATAAAGAGAACATTCTTCCTGTTGGAAGGCTGGACAAAGATTCTGAGGGATTAATATTGCTAACAAATAATGGCACAATCATCCATAAAATTATTCATCCCGATTTCGAACACGAAAAAGAATATGCCGTTACCTTAAATCTTCCACTGCGAAATCAATTTTTAAAACAAATGGCTGAAGGAGTAAATATTGGAGATGCAATTACAAAACCTTGCAAAATAAAAGCTGAACCTAACACAAAAAGAGTTTTTAGAATAGTACTTAAACAGGGCTTAAACAGACAAATCCGAAGGATGTGCAATGTGTTCGGCTATCAGGTTATAAAGTTGCAGAGAGTACGGATTATGAATATAAAATTAGGCAAACTAAAAGTTGGTGAGTGGCGTGAATTAACGGAAGAAGAAGTGAATGATTTGTTTTTACAATTACTTTGAAAATACTTCATTATAAAAAATCCCGTCCCGATAGCTATCGGGATTTGTCGGGATAAGCAGATTATGTTTTCGGAATACTTAAATCAAGTATTGCTAAAAACAAAAAGACCTCGATTGCTCGAGGTCTTTTTGTTTTTATATTTTCTACTTACTAGAAGTGGAAAGTAACTTTTAATGAACCAGTTCCAGAGTTAGAACCTTTGAAACCAAAAATGTTTCCTTGGTTTAAGTCTGTGTCAAATCCAAATTTAGAAGAACCAGAAGAAATAGACTCTTGTTCAGCAACAGTTGGACCAGCACCACCAGTAGTTTCATAAGTTGTTTTTCCTTTTCCTGACATTTGGTAACCAATTCCCCAACCATATTCTGCACCAATTGCAATTTTTGGGAAAATGAAATACTCAGCACCAATAAATCCACGAACTCCGATACCTAAAGTCATACCAGATTTAGTAGATAAAGTACGAGAACCCATAGGAGCTTCACCAAGTACAGCACCTGTTGCAGGATCCCAAGAAGTTGAAGTTGGAGTTGGAGTTGTTCCAGCAGCTAAAAGTGGAGACATTGTGTTTCCATACTCATATTTGCTTCCAGAGCTAGAAATCCAAATCATCGCATCAGCACCGTAGTAACCTTGCAAACGAGTTTTTCCTCTTCTCATTTCTTTACCAACACCAATAGCGATGCTAGTATTTTTCATTTTAAATTTATCTTCTACTTCAGCATCCTGAGCAGGGAACACAGCTGGAGTAACGATAGAGTTATCTACTACCATGTTCTTGTAAGTTTGGTTTGTGAAACCCAAACGAACTAATACTCTGTAAGCATTTTTCTCATCGATGAATTTTTTTCCGATGATAGTTTGGTTACTGTTTAACCAACCTACAGATGGAGCACTGTTAGAAGTGTTTCCGTTAAATGCATTTCCTACAAATTGAAACATAGGATCAGCATCCAAAGAGATAGCCCAATCTTCTGCCTCTGGCAAAATTGGCTCACCTTTTTTTGATGTTAAGTCTTGCGCAAAAGCACCTGTTACGCCAAATGCTAAAGCAATCACTAGTACTGATTTTTTCATAGTTTTTGTTGTTTAGTTTAAATTAAATTTAATTTTTAGTAATCAATTTTAAAATTCAGTGATACAAAGGTAAACATTATTTTCAATTCAACAACTTATTAACAATATCTTTGTTTTTAACACTTTATTGTTAATAACCCCCTAATCTCCCCACTCCTTGTCCTCTAGTAGCGGAACAAACTTAAACTCCCCATATTCCACCTTTTCGAAGGCTTTTGGACCAGTTTTCTTAATAAAAGTCATTATTTGAACCTTATCTCCTAAAGGAATAACCAAAATACCACCTATTTTAAGCTGATCAAGCAAGGCATCTGGAATAACAGGAGCCCCTGCCGTTATGATAATCTTGTCAAAAGGCGCAAAAATTGGCAATCCCTTATAACCATCCCCGTAAAAAAACTTGGGATTATAACCAATTGTTGGCAAAAAAGCCTTTGTTTGGTCAAAAAGTGCTTTTTGCCGTTCAATTGTATAAACCTTTACCCCCATTTCCAGCAAAACACTGGTTTGGTATCCCGAACCGGTTCCAATTTCCAAAACCTTCTCTCCTTTTTTTAAATCCAGCAACTCTGTCTGAAAAGCAACTGTATGTGGACGTGAAATCGTTTGTCCCGAACCAATGGGAAATGCAATGTCCTCATAAGCTCTTTCTATAAAAGAACTGTTCAGGAATAAATGACGGGGAACTGTTTCTATTGCTTTCAATACTTCCGCATCTTCAATTCCTTTCTCCTTTAACAGACCAGCAAGTTGTCTCCGTAAACCTTTATGTCGATATGTATCCGTTACCATAATATTATCTAGGGCACGAAATTAACAATACTATACTTATAATTAAGAGTAATTTTTCAAGAAGCGATTGTGGAAAAAAGTATTTTTGTGACAAATCACTTAATTATATGATTAAAATAGGCGTTTTAGGAGCAGGTCACCTCGGAAAAATTCACATCCGTTTATTAAAAGAGATTGATAAATACGAACTCATTGGTTTTTATGATGCAAATCCTGAAGCAGCAAAAGAAGTGGAAAAAGAATTTGGTGTAAAAGCATTTGATTCGATTGAAAGTCTTATTGCTCTTGTAGATGCTGTTGACATTGTTACTCCAACAATTACTCATTATGATTGTGCATCAAAAGCTATAAAAAACTCAAAACACATATTTGTCGAAAAGCCTGTTACCAATACCATTGAAGAAGCAAAAAGTTTAAAAGGTTTATCAAAAGAAGCGAATGTGCATGTTCAAGTCGGACATGTTGAAAGATTCAACCCTGCATTTATTGCTGCCCGTGATTATTGTTCTAATCCAATGTTTATTGAAACGCATCGATTGGCACAATTTAATCCAAGAGGAACAGATGTTTCGGTAGTCTTGGATTTAATGATTCATGATATTGATATTATTTTGAGTGTTGTAAAATCCAATATCAAACGTATTAGTGCAAGCGGTGTGGCGGTTGTGAGTGAGAGTCCGGATATTGCCAACGCCCGCATAGAATTTGATAATGGCTGTGTTGCCAACCTTACTTCAAGCAGAATATCTATGAAAAATATGCGTAAATCCCGCTTTTTCCAGAAAGATGCGTATATTTCAGTCGATTTTCTGGATAAAAAGGTGGAATTGATACGCTTAAACGATGTAAAAGGAGAAGTTGATCCGTTAGCAGTTACTATCGACTTGGGCAATGGCAAAGGATCCAAGCAGATTTATTTCGAAAATCCAACTATTTTACCTACCAACGCAATAAAAATGGAGCTTGAAACGTTTGCTGATTCAATAATCAGCAACTCTACTCCTTTAGTTAGTATTGATGATGGTTATAAAGCCCTGGATGTAGCTTATAAAATAATTGAAAAAATGAAAGTTACATCCAATTTTGCTGAAGAACAAGGATTATCTAACAACTAACATGAATACAATTTACAAGTTTTTATTTTCTTTTGGATTTTTTGCGACTCTATTATTTAGTTCGTGTGAACTCTATAATCCTTCAGAGCCCATTCCAGCTTATATTCATATCGAAAAATTTAATTTAACAACCGACTATGCAACACAAGGAAGTAATTCTCATAAAATTACTGATGCCTGGGTATATGTGGATGATCAACTAATAGGTTGTTTTGAACTACCTGCAACCTTTCCTGTTATCACTGAAGGAACTCACAAAGTAAAAATTGTAGCAGGTATTAAAGTAAACGGAATTGCATCTAACAGAGGTCAGTACCCTTTTTACAATCCATATGAGCAAATTGTTAATTTTGAGGTTGGTAAGAAGATTACCTTAAGTCCTACTGTAACATATAAATCAAGTACAACTTTTGCTTTTAAGGAAGATTTTGAAGTGCCAGGAGTGACAATTGAAACAACAGCATTTTGTGATACTATTATAGAAGAGCTTACTTGGCCTGACCCGGTGTTTGAGGGTACAAAAAGCATAATTGGATACGCTGATCCTACCAGATTTCGTTTTGAATGTGCTACAGCAGACTCATTTGCTTTACCTCATGGAGGAGCGCATGTATTTCTTGAATTTAATTACAGATGTAATTACACTACTGCAGTAAGTATTATTGCTCGAGGAACAACAACTTCATCTCAATTTGTTTGTCTTTATTTAAACCCAACATACAACAATTGGAATAAAGCGTATATCTATTTAACTCCAAATGTAAGTGGGACGTTTACTGCACTCGATTATAAAATGGTTTGGGGCTTTCACAATACAATCCCGCTTGATAGCGCTGCCCTCATGCTTGATAACATAAAACTAGTTTATTAAAGAAGACCGAAGAATTCCCAAAGAAGAAGTTTTATGAACAAAAAGCTACAAGTCGTAAAATATCTTATTGCCGATATTTCAGCTGCAATGCTGGCTTGGGGCCTGTTTTTTACTTTCCGAAAAATATATATTGAACCTGCAAAATTCGGGAAACCCGTTCCAGTTGTTTATGATGAGCAGTATTATTGGGGACTACTTTTTATTCCAATCTTCTGGGTGTTAATGTATTATCTTACAGGAACTTATAAAGATATTTATAGAAAATCGCGTTTAAAGGAAATCGGACAAACATTTTTACTTTCTATAATTGGTGTTTTAATCATATTTTTTGCGCTTTTGCTAGATGATGCAATTGTTTCGTATAAAAATTATTATCAAAGTATTATCACACTCTTCCTTTTACACTTTGGGTTTACAGCTTTTTTCAGAGTTATTCTTTCAAGTATTACTAATTCCCGAATTCATAACAGAGTAATGGGATTTAACACCCTTTTGGTAGGAAGCAATGAAAATGCTTTGAAGCTATTTAATGAGATGCAAAGTCAAACAAAATCCTCAGGCTATAAATTTGTTGGTTTTGTGCATATTGATAATAAGAACGGGTTCTCACAAGAGTTAAAAAAGACTTTACCTCACTTAGGTGAACTATCTGATTTAAAGAATCTTATAACTACTCATAAAATCGAAGAAGTAATCATTGCGATTGAATCCTTTGAACATGAAAATATCGGTAAAATTGTAAATGAATTGGATTATCGGGGACTCATAATCAAGGTGATTCCCGATATGTATGATATTCTTTCCGGCTCAGTAAAAATGACTTCCATCTTTGGAGCACCATTAATAGAGATTTCCAGAGAAATTATGCCGACTTGGGAACAGTCTCTGAAACGCATTATGGATATTGCTATTTCATTAATGGTACTGACACTTTTTAGCTGGGTATATGTAATTGTGGCCATTGCCGTTAAAATGACATCAAAAGGTCCGATTTTTTATAGCCACGAACGCATTGGGTGGCATGGTAAACCTTTCTTTATTCATAAATTCCGTTCCATGAGTGTGGATGCAGAAAAATCTGGTCCTGCACTTTCCAGCAAACAAGATCCTCGTATTACGCCATTGGGAAGATTCCTTAGAAAAGTACGTTTGGATGAAATCCCTCAATTCTACAACGTATTAATTGGAGAAATGAGCATAGTTGGTCCAAGACCGGAAAGACAGTTCTTTATTGATCAAATAGTACTAAAAGCACCTCACTATAAACATTTGCATAAAGTTCGCCCGGGAATTACTTCGTGGGGACAAGTTAAATATGGTTATGCCGAGAATGTGGATGAAATGGTTCAACGTTTAAAATACGATATCATTTACATAGAAAACATGTCTTTAGCAGTTGATGTAAAAATCTTGATTTACACAGCGCTGATTGTTATACAAGGTCGTGGTAAGTAAGTTTAAAGTGTAAAAGTTCAATGTTCAAAGTTGGGCTTTGTTTTATCTTTAAACTTTATAACTTTGAACTTTAAACTAAAAAATATGAAGAACATCGCAGTAATAGGATCAGGAACAATGGGCAACGGGATTGCTCACACATTTGCACAATTTGGCTACAATGTAGCATTGATTGATATTTCACAACCTGCTTTGGATAAGGCACTGGCAACTATCGCTAAGAACTTAGATAGAATTGTTGCAAAAGGAACTATCACAGAAGCTGATAAAGCAAACACATTAAAAAACATCACTACATTCACAGTAATGGCGGATGGCGTGAAGAGCGCTGATTTAGTTGTGGAAGCTGCTACCGAAAATGTTGAAATCAAATTAAATATCTTTAGAGAACTAGATAAAGTTTGTCCTCCAAATACGATTTTAGCTAGTAATACATCTTCTATTTCCATTACAAAAATTGGAGCAGTTACAAAACGTGCTGATAAAGTGATAGGAATGCATTTTATGAATCCCGTTCCTGTAATGAAATTAGTTGAGGTGATTCGCGGTTATTCTACTTCTGATGCAGTGACTAGCCTTATCATGGAGACATCTAAGAAATTAAATAAAGTTCCAACTGAAGTAAACGATTATCCTGGTTTTGTTGCCAACAAAATATTAATGCCGATGATTAACGAAGCCATCATCACACTTCATGAAGGCACTGCTGGTGTTGAAGAAATTGATACCGTTATGAAATTAGGAATGGCGCATCCAATGGGTCCATTGCAGTTAGCTGATTTTATCGGATTAGATGTTTGTCTTTCTATTTTAAAAGTATTGCAAGATGGTTACGGAAATCCAAAATATGCTCCTTGTCCTTTGTTAGTAAACATGGTAACTGCAGGACATTTAGGAGTGAAATCCGGACAAGGTTTTTATTCTTGGGGACACGGCACAAAAGATTTGATTGTTGCAGATGGATTTAAGAAAAAGGAAATGGCTTAAGGAAATTATAAATTAGAGATTATAAATTATGAATTAAAGGAGTTTCGTTTTTACGGAGCTCTTTTTTTCTTGTACGTCATTGCGAGTCCCGCACCTTGGCGGGATGTGGCAATCTCAACAATTGGGTGTGAAGTGATGCAACTTTCATCAAGCAATTAACATCTTTCAAAGAAAAACATGTCAATGAAAAAGTTCTTAGTAATCTTAATCGCTTTATTTTTTGCAACTAAGATTTATTCTCAAACGATAACTGTCACCACTTGGTATGTTGTTCCTCCAACTTCTGGTTGTAATGGCATTTGGGCAATTGATGCTACTACTTGGCCATGTTTTACTGGTGGTTGCACTTATATGTTTCCAACTCCTTTTGGTTGCACTCCAAGTGTTCCAACATGTGATTCAATTGTTGCAGATACATTATATATTCCGCTATGCTCGCTTCCATGTTATATTGCTGCATCTTGTGGGCCAGTAGCATTGGTTTGTTCCATTTTACCACCTGTAACAACTTCAATAAACCAAACGAATCAACAAGAAATCAAAACAATTTTTTCAAACAATACGTTGAGTATTGAAAACTTAATTTCGGATGATTTTATTGAAATTTATGATGTTCCTGGGCGACTGATTATTTCAAAGAAAAGTTCGGGAACAAATGAAGAAATTGATTTTAGTTTATTGAGTCGACAAGTTTACATCCTTTTGGTGAAAAACAAAGCCAATGAAACTATTTACAGTAAAAAGATTGCTTGGTAATAAATAAAAAACCTCTATTTAAATAGAGGTCGTTCTCAAAAAAATAAAATTAGTGCAAATCCGTTTTATCCGCATCATCTGCGTTCCATCTTAAAACTGCCCATCCTCAATCAACTTAATAGCATACTCAATATTTTTTTCATCGCCCTCTGCATCATAATCTGATTTTAGACTTGAGTTGAATACGATTGCAACACCTTGCCACATTGCAGCTGAGAAAGAACCTCTCATACATTTTACAACATCGTAGGTTGTTTTTCCTGTTTCTCTGTCGATGAGTTTTATTAAAATTCTTCCTTGTGTTACTGTTAAGTTTTTTAATTCATCACCAAACTCAGCTTTTAATTGCTTTTCAGCCTCTTTTGTAAATGCCTTTTTTCCTTTTTCAGAAGGAATTGTTGCTAAAACTCTATCATATTCTTTCAATTTAGCTGAAGCTAAAATAGCGTAAGGATAAACTTTCTTTACATTGTATTTTAATCTGTCCCAAGCTGCTCTTTGTTTGTAGGATTTAAAAACGCGGTCGGCAGCACACGTTACAGTGCTTAGTTTTGCATATGGAATAGTGTCACCTTGGTAATAAACTGTTTCAACTAAAATTCCTTTAATATCGGGAGTTGTTGGTCTTGTTGTAGAATTCTGAGCCATCCCGTTAAACGGAATGATGAGAGAAAATAAGAATATGAAAATTCTTGTTGCCATTTGGCCTGTATTTACTAGTATAACGTGTTAATAGAGTAAAAGTTGCTCGTATATTGTGAATATTTGTTAACTATTCTCCCCCTGCCCCCTCGAAGAGGGGGATAGTCTCCGTTACAACATTTTTCTTTGTGCCCTCTGCGATGAGCTTGCGTCTCTATGTTCTCTGCGGATAAACTACCTATTAGTCTTCCACTTTGAAACACTCTTTCCTTCATCCGGCTTTTGAGTTACTGCTTTTGCTGAACTCATCAACTTCGCTCCGAATAATGCTGCTACAATGGCTTCGTCTTCTTTTGTTACAGATAACATTTCAGGTGAATAATGATGTTTGATAAAATGAGTATCAAAATTCCCGGATGTAAATGCTTTGTGTTTCAATACAAATTTACAAAAACTAAGAGTTGTTTCAACACCAACTATCTGATAATCGTCAATTGCACGAATCATACGATTTATAGCTTCTTCCCTGTCTTTTCCAAACGTTACCAATTTTGCAATCATTGGATCGTAATAAATAGGAATATCCATTCCTTCTTCAAAACCATCATCTACACGCACTCCTAAACCTTGTGGACGTTTATACGTAACTAACTTTCCGATATCCGGTAAAAAATTGTTGGTTGGGTCTTCAGCATATACGCGGACTTCCACGCTATGACCGGTAATTTTTAGATCTTCTTGTTTGAAGGATAATTTTTCTCCTCTTGCCACTTTGATTTGCTCTTTCACCAAATCCAACCCGGTTATCATTTCTGTAACGGGGTGTTCCACTTGCAAACGGGTATTCATTTCCAGGAAATAGAAGTTTTTATTTTCATCCAATAAAAATTCTACTGTCCCGGCTCCGACATAATCACAAGCTTTACCAACATTCACAGCACATTCACCCATCGCTTTACGGATTTCAGGAGTCAATACCGATGATGGTGCTTCTTCAATCACTTTCTGGTGGCGTCTTTGGATAGAACATTCGCGTTCGAATAAATACACAATATTTCCGTGCGTATCACCTAAAATCTGAATTTCGATGTGACGCGGTCCGGCAACGTATCTTTCAATAAAAACAGAACCATCGCCAAAAGCTGATGTAGCCTCACTTACAGCCAATTTCATTTGTTCTTCAAACTCTTCAATTTTTTCAACAATGCGCATTCCTTTTCCACCACCGCCTGCACTCGCTTTAATCAATAATGGAAATCCTGTTGCCAATGCTACTTCTTTCCCTTCCTTTACACTGGTGATTGCTCCTTCAGAACCGGGAACCATTGGAATTTTATTTTTTTTTGCTGCCGCTTTCGCAGATAACTTATCGCCCATGATGTTCATCGCTTCCGGAGAAGGTCCAATAAACGTAATTCCTGCTTTTTTCACTTTTGCAGCAAAGTCGGCATTTTCTGAAAGAAAGCCATATCCCGGATGAATTCCATCTACTTTCAATTGTTTGCAGACATCAATAATTTTATCTCCCAATAAATAAGATTGATTGGATGGTGGCGGTCCTATACAAACAGCTTCATCCGCATATTTCACAAAAGGAGCATTTCTATCCGCTTCCGAATAAATGGCAACAGTTTGAATACCCATTTCACGGCAGGAACGCATCACACGTAAAGCAATTTCTCCTCTGTTGGCAACTAATATTTTGTTCATAAAATGTTGATTAATAAATCAATGCTTTACCCTTCAAAAAAATATATTTGTGAAAGGTGAATACTCCTTTTTGGAGTAGTACAAACCTAATAAAAAAGTTTTTATTGAGCCGGAATATTTGAATTTCAATATCAACAAATTATCATCCCTAAAAAACGATTATGCTTAAAAAAATTACCCTCATTTTATTTATCGCAATTAATGCTATCAATGGTTTCGGACAAAAGAAAGGTGAAAAGCCTGCTCCTTCGTCTGATTTTAACACAAAAGAAGCTGAACAAGCCCTTGTAAGAGTTTTAAACAAGGTTAGGATGGAAAACAAACTGGATACAATTGAATATCATCCTATTTTAGGACAAGCTGCAGCCATTCAAAGTGCTGA
>SXIH01000064.1 GCA_005772895.1 Bacteroidota bacterium
AAAACATCTACAGTTCCAAAATCCGTAACAACATTGTTTACTAATTCTTCAGATGCTTTAAAATCAGCGGCATCTGAGCGATAACCTATAGCTTTTATTCCAAAAGCTTCCAGTTCTTTAGCAAGTGCTTCTCCTTTTTCAACGGATGATAAATAGGTGAATGCTATATTTGCTCCTTGTTCAGCAAATTTCAGTGCTATGCCTCTTCCGATACCTCTAGAGGCACCAGTAATCAGAGCAACTTTTCCTTCTAATAATTTCATAATTTCTCGGCAAGCTCGAAATGACAAGCTAGCAGTTTCAAAGATAAATGAAAAACTGCAGTTTTGGAAGGTTTTTTTCTTCAAAAAAGGTAAAGGTATTACTAAGCAATATGGAAATCTTATATTCATTTGGGAACTATAACAATATTCATTACATTTGAAATACAAATCTCTCAAACTAAAAACTATGAAAAAAGTAATTTTATTTTCAGCAATGTGCAGTATTTTGTCTGTATGCTTTGCAGACGATGAAAAAAAGAACACATTAGAAATTCACGCAAAAGGTTCGGCTAACTCCACTTTTTTATTCAACAACAATATCTCTGACTCTGGTGGCGATCAGGATTATGCTGCTGCCTGGAGTTTTAATTACGGAGCGGGTGTTTCTATGTATTTCGGAAAAGTTGGTTTCGCAGTTGAAGGTTTAATGGGTAACCACAGAGCTGCTTATGCAGGTTCGTTCGTTACTAAAGATGCAGCTGGAAATGTTACCAGTACAACTGACTACAGTTCCAACATTAATTTAAAAATTATGCAGATTCCCGTTTTCTTCAAATTAAAAAGTGAAATTGGCGGTTATCTTGAAATTGGTCCTCAATACAATTTAATTTCTCAAGCTGATTTTCATTACACTGCTAGCGGTGTTCAATACGATTCTGTTATGACAAGCAGTTTTGCAAAATCTTATTTCTCTGCTGTAGTAGGATTTGGATTTAAAATTCCAGTTGCAAAATCAAGTTTTTCAATATTAGGAGGAGCGCGATTACAATATGCATTTTCTGATATCATGGGTGTTGATGCCCTTGGAAGAGAATTTGTAAATCCATTTGTGTATAAAGAAGGACCAGCTAAAACTACAGGAGCAACAGCAGGATTGATGTTGGGTGTTGTTTATACGTTTGGAGAGAAAGAGAAGAAGAAAGATTAAAGGAAATTATAAATTGTGAATTATAATTTATGAATTGGTTTTGCTGGTCGAATTTATGTTTCAATCAGAAATAAATAATATATCATAAATAAAAAACCGCTAGAAAATTCTAGCGGTTTTTATTTCATTTATAATTGCGTGACGCTAGTCAACGCGATTAGCGTGGTGATGAGGGCTTTCTTTTCTAACATCATCAGCCAAAGCTTTCGCCATTGCTTTTCCGATATCTGCAGGAGAATCCACTACAATAATTCCACACTCGCATAATATTTTCTTTTTAGCTGCTGCTGTATCATCTGCTCCGCCAACAATTGCTCCTGCGTGACCCATTGTTCTTCCTTTTGGTGCTGTTTCTCCTGCTATAAATCCTACTACAGGCTTGCGGTTTCCATCTGCTTTAATCCAGCGTGCCGCATCTGCTTCTAAGTTTCCGCCAATTTCACCAATCATTATAATACCATGAGTATCCACATCGTTCATTAATAATTCAACTGCTTGTTTTGTAGTAGTTCCAATAATCGGATCGCCTCCAATACCAATAGCTGTAGTAACTCCCAAACCTGCTTTCACTGTTTGGTCAGATGCTTCATATGTTAATGTTCCTGACTTAGAAACAATTCCAACTGTTCCTTTTTTGAATACAAAACCAGGCATAATGCCTACTTTTGCTTCGTCTGCCGATATAACTCCTGGACAATTTGGTCCGATTAAACGGCAATCTTTCTCTTTTAAATATTCTTTCACCGCAATCATATCTTTAACTGGAATACCTTCAGTAATACAGATAATCACTTTAATTCCAGCTTCCGCAGATTCCATTATTGCATCAGCTCCAAATGGTGGTGGCACAAAAATGATGGAAACATCTGCTCCTACTTTTTCTACCGCTTCTTTAACAGTATTAAACACAGGGCGTTCCAAATGTGTAGTTCCACCTTTACCAGGAGTTACTCCTCCTACTACATTCGTTCCATACTCAATCATTTGACCAGCATGAAACGTTCCTTCAGTTCCTGTAAACCCTTGTACAATTACTCTTGATTGTTTATTTACTAATACACTCATTTTTGATGTTAGATTTTAAATATAAGATTCTAGATTTTTGAGATTGCTAAAGTAAAGTTTTAGGACGTTATTGCAAAGCATTTTGGTACTTTTGTGGATAAGTTGATAAAGAGTGAATAAATACAGGAGGTTATGCCTTTTTTTTGTAATATTATAGTTGGATAAAACTACATTTTGACTTCAAATAACCATACCGACACAATTGTTGCTTTAGCTACACCGCAAGGGGTTGGCGCCATTGGTATTATCCGATTGTCAGGTGCTAAGGCTATTTCAATATGCGAAAGTGTATTTGCAGATAAAAACCTTAAAAAAAAGGGTCTGGAAAGCAAAAACACCCATACAATTCATTTTGGTGTTATCCACGAAGGTGATGTTATTTTGGATGAAGTACTTGTTAGTTTATTTAAAACTCCTCATTCATATACTGGTGAAAATACTGTGGAAATATCTTGTCATGGCTCACAATTTATTCAACAGCATCTTATTCATTTATTCATAAAAAAAGGAGCAAGATTAGCTAATCCTGGTGAATTTACTTTGCGTGCTTTTTTAAATGGCAAATTGGATTTATCACAAGCCGAAGCTGTAGCCGATTTGATTGCAACAAAATCTTCCGTTTCACATCAAGTGGCAATGCAGCAAATGCGGGGAGGATTTTCAAATCAAATAAAAACATTACGACAAAATTTAATTGACTTTGCTTCACTAATAGAATTGGAATTGGATTTTTCGGAAGAAGATGTAGAATTTGCCGACAGAAGTGATTTAAAAACGCTGGTAAATACCATTCAACGAATTGTTCAACGCTTGATCGATTCATTTGAAGTAGGTAATGTTATCAAAAACGGAATTCCGGTTGCTATTGTAGGAAAGCCTAATGCCGGAAAATCTACATTACTGAATGCTCTCTTAGAAGAAGAACGTGCTATTGTTTCGGATATTCCCGGAACTACACGTGATGTGATTGAAGACGAAATGAATATTGATGGGGTACAATTCAGGTTTATTGATACTGCCGGATTGCGTGAAACAAATGATATTATCGAAAGTATTGGAGTTGAAAAAGCTTACGAACAAATCAAACTTTCATCTATCGCTATTTATTTATTTGATGCACATGAAATTACGCCAAGTGAATTAAAACTAATTGTAGAAGACATTAAACCTCATTTGCACAATTCGCAATTGGTTTTAGTTGCAAATAAAATTGACAAAGAAGATGAAGGTTATACCAGAAAAGAGTTTGCTGAATTTCCAGAAATGCTATTTATTTCTGCAAAAGAAAAAACAGGTATAGAAGAATTTAAAAAGTACATGGTTACATTGTTTGACAGCAAAACCATTAACGTTACCGAAACTATTGTAACAAATGCCAGACACGTTGAAGCTCTGAGACACACTAACGTTGCATTGATAAAAGTGTTGGACGGATTGAATCAAAATGTAACAGGAGACTTTTTAGCGATGGATATCCGCCAAGCTTTGCATTATTTGGGTACGATTACAGGTGAAATTTCGAGCGATGATCTTTTAACGAATATTTTTTCGCGCTTCTGTATCGGGAAGTAAAGTAGACGATAGACATTAGTCAGTAAAAAATTGACAAATAAAAAATAAATAACAAACACGCTTATGAAAACAAAAATTCTTTTTTTCGCTCTCATTTCTTTTTGGGCAACAGATAAACTAGTTGCACAAACACTTCCTTACACTTTTGTTAAAAATTGTATCACATTTGAAAGAGCTGCATTCACAGAGGATATGACAAAAAAGAAATTTTATGTTTTGGAAGAGGCAACAACAAAGGCAAAAAACAAACTAATGGAAGGAGCTACCTTCTATTGCAATGAAAAAGAAAGAGAATTGGGTTATGCCGAAATTGACGTGTTGTCAGTTATAAACGGAACAAAAAAAATAGTTGAAATCTCCTTTCTGAAAGGCGGCAAACATGATTATGCAAAAAATTTTGGTGAAATATTCAATCAAATGTCTTCCATGCTAAATAAAACTGCATCTTTTCAAAGTAAAAAATATAAAACGGAGGTGAATACATTTACCAAAAATCAAGCATATTATTATACATACAAAGTAAATGATGTACCTGTTATTGTAATTTCAAATTATAAGATTGATGAAGAATATTTTTAATATTTTATATATAAAATATTTACATCTTGATTAAATCAATTTACATACCAAGCATATTATATTTCACAATCACGTTTATTACTCCCTGTAATTTATCTGGACAAAACAAAACGATTGATTCATTAAAAAGCATTGTAGAGGATTCTAAAAAGCACGATACCGTTCACATTAAGGCTTGTATTGAAATTGCCAGCCAAGCTTATCATTCAGATGTTGACATTGGATTTTATTATACCAACAAAGCTTTAAATATTCTAAAGTCAAATACTTCCAAAGAGGTTTCAAATCCACTAAAACAAAATCTTGAGGCAGATGCATTTTCGCTTTTGGCTGAAATGTATTCTTATAAAGGAATAATGGATTCTTCAGTATACTATTTTGAAAAAGCTATTCTCACATATGAAAAGAACAATAGAGAAAGAAAGTTAGCAAATGCTTTTATGGGGCTTGGCTCTGTATTAGATTATCAAACAAAAAACAAAGAAGCTTTACTTAATTACAGTAAAGCACAACAATTGTTTGAAAAATTAAATGATACTAGTGGAATTGCTCTATCATTAAATAATTTGGGAACTATTTATTATGGACAAGGAGATACATCAATAGCAATAGATTATATAGAAAGGAGTATTGCATTGAATCAAAAGATGCAGAACTACGAACAACTAATGTGGGACATAAATAATTTGGGAAACATTTACCTAAGAAAAGGAAATTACAATAGAGCACTTATGCTTTTCAGACTTGCTCTCATCAACGATAAAAATGTTGAAAGTAAATCGGGATTGGCTTACACTTTAAAAAATCTGGGGAATTATTATTTAAAACTGAAGATACTGGATTCCGCTTTATATTATCACCAGAAGGATTTAGAGCTTTACACCCAATTAAAAAATGAGTCAGGAATTGCTCTATCCAATACTAATATTGGGAAAGTTTATTATGAAAAAGGGGAGTATAAAAAGGCAAAAGAATATGGTGAGAGGTCTTACAAAATTACCAGTGTTTTAAATCTTGGCATACGAACTTTTGAGGTAGCAGGGCTCCTTAAAGATGTATATAGGAAAACTTCAGAGTATCAAAAAGCCTTATATTTTACTGATTTATGGGTTCAGATAAAAGACAGTATGCGAACCGTAGATTCAGAAAGAGCCTCACTTCGACAACGTATGCAATATGAGTATTCACAAAAAGAACTCATAGCAAATGAACAGCATAAGCAAGAATTACAAATATCAAGCGAAAGGGAGCAGAAACAAAAAATATTAACCTACGCAACTGCCGGAGGTTTGGGGCTAGTTGGTGTTTTCTTATTATTTATATTTAATCGTTTGCGCCTGACGCGTAAGCAAAATAAAATCATCGAAGAGCAAAAAGCATTTGTAGAAAAGGCCAACCATTTATTGGCAGATAAAAACCAGGAAATAACCGACTCAATTAAATATGCCAAACGAATACAAAACGCCTTAATTACCAATGAAAATTACATTGAAAAGCATTTAAAGAGGTTGATGAAGAAATAATTTGATATATAAATAACCTTCTTCTTATTTGTCTATAATCAACATTTTTTTATCTTTATACTATAAACCCAAATCCACATGGCAAAGAAAACAAAAAAGAAACCTGCTAAAAAAGCAGTGAAGAAAGCGACTAAAAAAGTTGCTAAAAAGAAAGCAGCTAAGAAGCCTGCAAAAAAATCTGCAAAGAAAGCAGCTCCGAAAAAAGTTACTAAGAAAGTTGTAAAAAAAGCAGCACCAAAAAAAGCAGCAGCTAAAAAGGCAGCTCCAGCACCTGTAAAAAAATCAGTTGGAATAAATCCTTATTTAACTTTTAACGGAAATTGCGAAGATGCATTCAATTTTTATAAATCAGTATTTGGCGGAAGCTTCCCTTACATAGGTCGATTTGGTGAAATGCCTCCAATGGATGGCATGCCCGTTCCTGATTCTGAAAAAAATAAAATCATGCACGTATCTTTACCAATTGGAAACAATTCAATTTTAATGGGAAGTGATAGTTCAGATGCTTTCGGTCATGCTAACGTACAAGGCAATAATTTCTCTATTTCTATTAATGCTACCAGCCAAAACGAAGCCGATAAACTTTATAGTGGTTTATCAAATGGTGGAAAGCAGACTATGCCAATGAATAAAACCTTCTGGGGTTCTTATTTTGGAATGTTGGAAGATCAATTTGGTATTCAGTGGATGGTTAGTTACGATGAAGGACAAGCAATGTAATTTTCATAATTTTAAAAACGGGCGTAATGCCCGTTTTTTTTTGCTTGAATCTTTATCGTATATTCGAATAATATTGGCACTCTATTCCAAACTGTATGTTTAAAAATTTCTGGTATAAAATAAAAAACCGTGGAGTTACTGAAAATCTTGAGTTTAACATAAAAAACAAAATTCGGATTTTTAACTCTTCCATTTTTGTAATTGGCTGCCTGTATTTATTTTACACTCTCATAGGTTTCCTCAGAGGTGATTATCTGGCTGCTCTTTTAACTTTTACAGCCTGGGCCATAAGTGCATGCTGCTTGTATTTGATGACGATTCGTAAATACGAATGGGCATATCACATTACTGCTATATTGGGAATATTTTTTCTATTTACATTTTCACTCCTTTATGGAGAGGAAACTTTAACCTATGTATTTTTTCTTTTTCTTCCTGTTGCTGCAATTGTCCTTTTCGATAATTTAAAAATCTGTTTCTTTTATTTTATTGTCACCGTTATTGTTATCATTGGTGCAAAATTGTTTTTTCTGAATTTTGAACCTTATTATCCTCCGCTGGAAGCAAATAAATATTTAGGCTTTTTAAATATCATTATGACTGCAGCACTTTTATATTTGGCTGTTCGTGTATTTAAATTTGAAAACCTTATTTATTCAAAAGAGATAAATAAACAAAGAGATGAAATTGAAGAAAAGAATAAAGATATTGTAAGCAGTATCCATTATGCAAAGCGAATTCAAACTGCACTACTTGCTTCAGATTCACTCTTAAAAAAAAATCTTCCCGAACATTTTGTTTTGTACAAACCTAAAGACATAGTAAGTGGGGATTTCTATTGGGGAGAACAGCTTGGAAATAAATTTTTATTATGTACTGGTGATTGTACCGGACATGGGGTTCCCGGAGCGTTTATGAGTCTACTTGGAGTGAGCTTTTTAAATGAAATAGTGATTGAAAGAAAAATCACACGTCCTGATTTAATTTTTAACCACTTAAGAGACGATATTATCAAAGTATTGAATCCTGCAGGAACTTTGGATGAAGGAAAAGACGGAATGGATGCTGTATTATGTAGCTTTGATTTCGAGAACAATCTATTGGAATTCGCTTGTGCAAACAACCCAATATGGATTATCAGAGGAAATGAGTGTATGGAATTTAAGCCTGACAAACAACCAATAGGTATGTATGAAGGAGAACGGAAAACATTTACTTTACAAACCTTTCAATTACAAAAAGGTGATTTAGTATATTCCTTTACTGATGGTTATGCTGATCAATTTGGTGGAGAAAAAGGAAAAAAATTCAAGTATAAAAAACTCCAAGAAATTTTGTTGCAAAATTCCAAATCTAATTTTAATGAACAACATTCTATTTTAGATAAAGTAATAGAAGAATGGAAAGGGGAATTGGATCAGGTTGATGATATTTTGATTATTGGTATTAGAATATGATAGCTACTCAACCCAGAGTAAAGATGAAATATTTCCCAATCACCTAATCACTTAATTACTTAATTACTTTGTTACCTGATCACTTCACAGGAGCAACCTCTTCCTCCGCTACAATCCTTATTGGAACAGGTAAACAACCAGCTTTCAAAACACTTGCAAAATCCTGTGCTTCTTCTTTCGTAAAATTTCCTGAAATAGATGCTAAACCTCCGGCAATTTCACTCATTACTATTGGATACGAATACACTTGATCATCAATTACTATTGCAATTGCTTTTCCTACATTATCTCTGGTTATTTTTTGCCAATCCATTCCTGCAATTCTTGTCATAGTCATTGAAATTTGTGGCGATCCTGATTGATCATCATAAATTACTTTTGCATCATCCACTACATTTTCCCACAATGCAGCTTTACCAGAACGATTTACTTTTATGGCAACTAACTGATAAACTTTTTGTTCTTGATCCATCGGCTGCATTGTCCATAAAAATTTAACTGAGCGACCAAATATTTTTTTTGCCGTTGGCGAATTAAGATAACCATTAACTTGTGCAGTATCTTTTGCCAATGCATAACCTACAACCGGACCTTCAGTCAATTCATAGCTACGACCATCATTTCTTAATGCAGGATTCAACAATGCAAACAAAGGATTCTGTTTTTTAATTTTAGCCAAGTTCTCTGCTTCTATTTCTTTTGTTGATTTCTGTGCAGCAAATTGATCATCCATAGAAGCACCTTCTAAATTTGGTTTTGCTTGCTCAGCAACTGTATCTTTCAACTCAGGAAAAAGGTCTTCACTTAAATTAGTATTAAGCCTAGCAATCTTTTCATACATCTCCTTATTTTCAAACGTTTCCCAAAACTCCAACTTAGCTGAACTTTGCAACACTCTTCGCATACGTTGATTATCAAACTTTCCGGGCAACTCAACAATAATTCTATTCGGGGAATCTCCTATCCGGATGTTTGGTTTTATAACACCAAATAAATCAATTCGCTGAGCTAGGATTAGCATTATTCTTTCCATCTGCATTTTATCTGCATCTTTTGCTTCCAAAACAACACGTGTTCCGCCATCTTTTTCAAAAGAAGGATTACAACTAAAAAGGAAAATAATTGAGAGAAGAAATAAATTTTTCATATTTAGAATATTTATTCAAATATAGAGAAATTGAGGAATTTCATTACCTACCAAAAACATAAAAACAATTTAACCTCATGTAAAACAAGGTTCTCTCCGATTTCACATTTTCTTTAAAATCTGTTTCGGTTGCGCTTAAATAAGTTTCTTCATCATTATTCATCATCCTAAGACCAACGTTCATACTACAGTCGACTCCAAATCCGGTTTGTTCTGCATATTTTCTTACTCCAATTCCTAAACCCGGTTCATTAAATGTCCCTTTTGATTTTGATTCTAAAAATGTCATGTCTCTGTTTCCAAAATCATATTCTGCATATTTATTGTACCACATTTTATAGTCTCCTATTTTATCGTACACGTTCACATACAGATCAAATTCATGTTTTGGAAATTCCCAAAAAGTATATTTATAATCTGCAAGGAAATATGTTCTCAGTTCATACTGACTGTACATTCCAACATCATCACTATTATCTTCTTCATAGCGCCACCTGAACCATGTATAATCCACACCCAAACTATGTTTATTAAAACTGAATTCTGTTCCTATCGAATAAGTCAGAAAATACACATCTTCGATAATGAAAAAGCTGGCCACTTTTCCCCTTAGTGCAAATGAAAACCCTTCCTTTTCTGCCAATAGATCAACAATGGACGAATCCCAGGCAGAAGTAGCAATAGCGTTTCTTCTAAAAATGGAATCTTGTATCTTTTGAGCTTTTGTAAGTTCTTGTGGCTCGAAGGCTACCTTCTTTTTTACCAATCCGTAATTCTTAAAAGTGGAATCTTTTCCACTCTTCGACCAATTAATCCACATTCCGGTTTTTGCATCATTGTAATAATAGCCTTCACTTTCTTTTTTTCCGCTTGGATAATAGTAGGTGCATTTCCCATACATATTAGTAGGTTCTATAGTGGTAGTAAATCCAACCATTTGGGGGATATTTGTTTTTATATAGGTATCTTTTATCAAATAACCACCACCTTCTTGTACCTCTGCAATCCTATAAAACGAGGCGTTAGATTTCGAACAAACTTTCCAGTCGATGTCAAAAAAAAGAGTATCGTATTGAGCAAGGGAAATGCTTGATATAAAAAGTAAAGGAAAGAGCAGCAGGTTTTTCATCCGATACAAATTATATTTTATAATCTTAATAAAAACATGAGACAAAATTTGAGTGGACATTAAACCGAAAATACAAAAAAGTATTCAATACCTCAAAAAATGACTCATTTGCCTCAAACCCTTATGGGAATTGCTACGTATAAGCAGGAAATGGCACACTATATGGAAAGACTGTATAATAAACAAAGAACATCCCTCGTTATATACAAAGTTCAATCTCATGAAAAGGTTCATCCTTATCAGCGCATTCATTGGTACAACATCAATAAGCGCGCAAAACATCGACAGTTTAGTTTATGCTGACCAAGATACCGTTGGTTTAGCAAAAAGCATTGCCCAAGAAGAAGCTGCATGGCGCTGGACAGATACTTTATACGATGCTGATTTTTCCAAAATAGATAATTACTCTCTTAATCTGACCAAAAAATACAGAAACATTCCTGCCCTTGCCAAAGCTCTTACCGATCCTTATGAAAAAGAAGAAGAAAAAGTAAGAAGCATTTTTATGTGGGTTGTACACAACTTAGCGTATGACGAAATTGAGCTGGAAAGAAACAGAAAACATAAAGGCAAATACAACATTTATATTTCGAACAGAGATAGCGAAGCTGATATAACAAAAAAATATCAGAAACACTATTATAAATATGCAACTAAAGTATTGAGAAAAAGAAGAGGAATTTGCGAAGGCTATTCTACATTGTTTTATGAACTATGCAAAGCATCAGGCATAGAATGTGAAATGGTAAACGGTTATGCCGACTATGATGTAAAAGTGGTGGAAAATTATAAAAAAAGAAATGTTTGTCCCACAATGCACTCCTGGAACAAAGTGCAAATAAACGGAGAGTGGTTATTTATTGATGTTACCTGGGCCAATAGAAATGTGTACAACGGAAAAAGATATGAATCGGAATATTACAGTCCTTTATATTATTTAGTAACTGAAGACAGGTTGTATGAAACGCATATAGAAAATAAAGCAAGAAGTCAGAAGAGAAATGAGTTGGTTGGGAATTATTAATGTTACGTTAAAATTTTATTCCTACAACACAAACATCATCAATTTGTTCGAGTTTACCTTTCCACTTTTCAAACGCTTCATCAATTATTCTCTTTTGGTCTTCCATTGTTTTATCTTGTATACTCAACAACAATTCTTTCAAAGCTTTAGCTTTAAACTTTTTGCCTTTCCCTCCTCCAAACTGATCTACATAACCATCTGAAAAAACATAAATAGCATCACCATGCTCTAAATTAAAAGCACGAGTTGTAAAAGGTTCAATTTCTCTGGTTTTACCAATTGGTTGTTTATCCGCTTTAATTTCAATTACCTCTCCGTTTCTAATAATCCACAAAGGATTATTTGCTCCTGCAAACTGCAATTTTCCACTTGCCAAACTACATAATGCTATATCCATTCCATCCTTTACTTCTTCTTCTGATTTTTCAAATTCTTCAATAACTATTTCTCTTGTTCTATCTAATATTTGTCCGGGATCAGTAAGCCCATGTTCTCTCACACTTCTGTTCAAGCCATTATTACATATTACAGAAACCATTGCACCTGGAACTCCATGACCCGTACAGTCGGCTACTGCAAATAATATTTTTCCATTTTTATACTCCAACCAATAAAAATCTCCTGCAACAATATCTTTAGGTTTATATAAAATAAAAGAATTTGGTAGATATTCCTTAAATAACTTAGTAGGCGGCAATATAGCTGATTGAATTCTTTTAGCGTAATTAATCGAATCAGTTATTTCACGATTTTTTTCTTCTAATACTTGATGAGCAACTTCAATTATTCCTTTTTGTTTTCTTGTTACTTTTAATCTATTAAAGACAACAATTAAAAAAACTCCCACCAAACCTAATGTGCCAGCAGTGAAATAGGTAATAATACTTTGTTTAGCTTTTGCTTCTTTTTCAATTGTTAACTGATTTTGGTGTTCTGCTTCACTAATAGCTCGAACTTTTTCAAATTCATATTTTGTCTGTTGTCGGATTGCCGCCCTCTGTGTTTCTTCATTATTTAAACTATCTTTCATTTGAACAGAAAGTCTATGCATTTTTAATGCTTTTAATCCATCACCTTGCGCTTCATATATATTACAAAGCAAATTTGCATGTCTGTTAATTGCCACTGGCATGCTAATTTCATTTGCCATACTCAATCCTGTTTCAGCCATTTCCTGTGCCGTTTTTAGATTTCCATTTCGCAAATAAATTTCACCCATATCATGGTAAGAAAATACGAGTCCTGCTTTATCACCCAATTCTTTTCTCAATAACATACTTTTTTGACAATACTCCATGGCTAATTTAAAATCGCCTTGATCCTGATAGGATTGACCAATATTATTTAACGATTCAGCAATTCCTTTTTTATCGCCAATTTTTTCTCTTATTTCTAAACTTTTTCTGAAACAATCCATCGCTAATGGAAAATCTCCTTTGCTCTTATAAAGTGTTCCGATATTGTTACATAATTGTGAAATTCCTTGTTTAAAATTTAATTCTTCATACAAAGCCAAGCTTTTTTTGTAGTAATATAAAGCCGGTGAAATATCACCTTGCTCTTTATGAATAATACCAATACTTTCATAAACTACTGCTTTCCCCTTTTTATCTCCAAGCTCTTCTTTTACTTTCAAACTCTTTTCATAATACTCCATTGCCAATGGAATATTTCCTTGTCGGTAATAGAATATTCCGAGATTGCTTAGTCCGTCAGACACTCCAATTCTATCATTTAATTCTTCTTTTAATTTTAAACTTGTTTGAAAATTATTGAGACCTAAAGTAGTTTTTCCATGAAGAACATGAATAACTCCGATATTATTAAAAGCATTAGCTAATGTGATTTTTAAACTGGTAAGCTCTTTGAGATTTAATTTCTTTTGAACAACTTTTTTGATGAGATCAACCTGATAAAACTGATATTTTTCCCAAGTTTCATCCACCATAATCTCACAGATGGCTGTAAGAGCATTTATTTTACTAGTATCATTATCAGAAGAATGAAAAAGCTTTAAACAATCTTCTAAAAGTGCACTGTCGCTTTCTGCAAGCTTATCCAAATGGAGACTATCAACTAAATAATAATCCTTTGGGGCAAAAGTTTGTGCAACTCCACCGAAAGAAAACAGGAAGAATAATATGTAAAGGAGTAGTTTGATATTCTAAATATAGAAATAATAAACAACATATCTATATTTAAAATGAACTAGATTTGGAGGGAAGTTAAAATATTGGAGCAACTATACTATAAAATCCCTTTAGGAATCATCTTCATTACCCCTGTTTTCAAATTCTTCTTTATTCCAGCTTCATTATCGGGATTAAAGTTATAGGTGGTTTCCCAACAGTTCTCTGGTTTCAGCTCTTCTTCCATTCCTTTAAGAACACCTTTTGTAATTTCAGGAGAATAAATAATAGTGACACATTCCGTATTCAAATTTGCAGAACGTGGATCTAAATTAAATGTTCCTATCACTGTTATTTCTCCATCTATCACCATTGATTTTGCATGCAATCCAAAAATGGGTGTGAAATCTATTTTCTTTTGCAGTGTTCCTGTCATAATACTTTTACGAATTGCTGCATCAGGCTTGTATTCAAATACCCTAACTCCAGTTTTCAAAAGTTCCATTCTGTCGCGCTGATATCCGCTAAATGCTTCCACATTATCAGTTGAAGATAAACTATTTGTCATTATTTTAATCTCTACTCCACGAGCTGTTGCCTCTTTGAAAAGGTTTTTTCCTAAATTGGTTGTTATCAAGTAAGGAGTTTGAATAACAATGGAATGCTTTGCATTTTTAACTAATTCCATTAAAGCATTGGTGGTTGCTCCGCCTCCTTCCAATCCTTGAGTACCATCATTCTTTCCAGGCAAATCGCTTACAAAATTTACACTGTCCACCCATTGTAATCTTCCTGACTTTTGTATTGCTTCAAATGTTTGTGGAATGTTTTTTATTTCATTTCGAACTTGTGGCCAAAAATTATTTGAATCACAGGCATACTCATGAAGCACTTTAAATTGCTCTGAAGTTTTTAATTTGTATTTTGTAGCATCTATAATCGACAAAACATCTTTACAAATTCCACTGTTCCAAAATTGTTCAAAAGAGCTTGCTACATTCTTTACCACTCCGCCAATTAACAAGACATCTCTGTCACGAAAATTATATTCATGATCAAAATCAAAATATTCATCTGCTATATTCCTTCCACCTGTAATTACCACTTTACCATCAACAGTAAATGTTTTGTTGTGCATTCGTTGATTAGCACCCCTGAAATTAGCATCTAGACTCCCTATTTTTTCCAAAACATTTTTACCAATATTAATACTTGGATTGTAAATTTTAATAGAAATATTTTCGTGTGAATCTAAAGTCAACAATTGTTCTTCATCTGCTTCAACCATAATATCGTCAATGAGTATTCTCACTTTCACACCTCTGTCGGCAGCACGAACCAAATAATCAACTGCAATTAATCCTACATTATCGGTCGAAAAAATAAAATACTGAACATCTATTGTTGATTGAGCATTTTCACAAAGCCAGGCACGTGCAATCATAGAACCACCACCATCTTCTAAAGTACATACACCTGTTTTGTTTTTATAAAAATTAGTGAGAGAATCAGTAGCTGTAAGGCCAATTTGTTTTTCGCAATGAATACTAGAACAGAAGTCGGTTGGTTTTAGAATTGTTTGTTGTTTTGTTTCTGTAGAACAGGAAGAAACAATTAGAGTCAATATGAAGATTTTGAGGAGTTTTTTCATGGGTCATAAAGATATTGAATTTATTTGTTCTTCAAACCCATCAAAAATATCAAAGGTGCAAGAGCAGCAAAAAGATGTTTTATTGTATGTCCGCTTATTGGAAGTAAATAAGCAATTTCCAAATCGAATCTTTCAAAAACCTTTGCAACTATGTATGCTAACAAAACAAACCACAAATACTTCGCAGGATAATTTCCAGGTTTAAACAAAATCATTATAATTGGAATCAAGATCATTGGAAAAAACTGAACCGCCATATACATACGCAAATCACCACAACCAATGGATTCGGTATAATTCCAATAAAACACAGAACAGATTCCTAAAGTCAAAAATGAGAGTAAAATAACCCGTGCATATTTTGTTCCGATATATTCTCCTATAATAATTGAGAAAACAGACATAAAAGAAATCGTCATAGGGAGCCGATCCCAAACTAAAGTCTGGTTATTAGGATTCCAATGATAATACGAAGAACCGAATCCTGTCAGCAAAATCCCAAAAAAGAAAATGAAATAATTAAGTTGAAGAATTTTTGTGACTCTGTTATTCCCTTTAAAAGCAACAAACAACATTCCCAATCCTCCGATTATTAAAAAAGGTAAATTAGAAACTACATTCCAAAAATTAGGAATAGAAAAATATTCATTTCTATCAGCAAACCGATGATAATCCATATCCTGACAAACTGGATTTACAAATGTCATTGCAATGCAACCAATAAAAAGTAACAGCACAAGTGCCGTTACTTTTTCTTTTTTCTTATTTATCTCTTTCATAATTGCTCTTGATTATCGGATTTAACTTCTTCAACATCACTTACCTGACAATCACGAATATTTTTCTGCACAGCTATGGAACCAAACAATGCTAACATAAACGACATTCCATAAAATCCTTTTTCGCTAAGTAATAAAGTGGCATTCCACAAACCAATAATCAGCAATAAAATACTGAGTAAAGTGGAAAACCAACTTATTCCATAATAAATTCCGGTAACAGGAATTCCCTCCAACTGATCCCGAACTGCTTTTTGTAATGATACTGCAGAGAACAATCCGAACATTAAAACAGTGAAATAATAACCTTTTTCATTTAACTGCATTTGAGCGTTCCACAATCCGATGATGTAAGCAACAGCTCCGGTGAATAATGCTAACCATGAGGCAGCAATAAACGCATTTGATGGTCTTTTCATTTTTTTAGTTTTTGATTATGGGACAAAATTAGGAAGGAGAAATGAGGGGATTTTTGACAAATGTCAAAAAGTGGTTTGCTACGTAAGGAGCTTTTGGGGGTTGTCTTACTATGAGTGGTTGGTCAAACCTATAGCATTTTAGTGTTTCAGTAGAACTCTTTACTTTTTGAAGGCAAAAAGTAACAAAAACCTTTTTGAGATTGCAAAGGCAATTTGTTTTTTCCTTACCAGGAAAAAACAACCACGGATAATTGATCGCATGAGATTTGTTGCTCCGAAAGAAAAGATTTTTCTGGCGATCATTACCGCTATTGCTGCACAATCTCAAATTGCCACCCCAATAGGTTATATGATTAACAATGAATTTCAAGACGAATTAACTTTTCGGAGTCGCGCGTGAGGCCTGACGGGGCGCGATGCCGCCAAGGGGTGAACGCCATTTCACTAGAAAATCTTATCAAAACCTTTAGTGTTTTGATTTAGATTTTCAGGGAAATGGTGAGAGGCGGGAAGCAATCGCCCTGTCTTGATTCTTTTGGTTCTTTTCTGATCAAGCAGAAAAGAACAAAGCAAGCAGACGGAGATAAAAGCATTCTAATTAGAAAAATGCTATTTTCTAGACCATACCCAAAACGCCCCTTACCGAGCTAAAAATCTCAATCAAACCTCAGCCCTGATTCTACTCAAAGTTTCTTGAGTAATGCCTAAATAAGAAGCAATTTGCCCTAAGGAAGTTCTTTGCAATAATGAAGGCTTTGATAAAACAAAACTCTGATACCTTTCTTTTGCAGTTTTAAATTGCAAACTCAACAAACGTTCTTCAAGCTTTATATAATAGTTTTCTGTTATTATTCTCCCTAGTCTTTCAGTTTCCGGAAATTTTAAATACAAACTTTGTAATCCCGAATAAGATATTTGCGTTAGAGTACAATCTTCCAATGCTTCTATTGTTTCGAAGGAAGGTTTTACAGCAACAAAGGCATAAAAGCAAGTTGCGAATTCCCCTTCTTGTGCAAACCAATTGGTGATTTCTTTTCCATCATCCAAATAATAACCTCTCAATAAACCTTTTTCTACAAAGTACATATCGTTACAGCGGTTATCAATATCAACTATTGACTCATTTTTAGAAATAGTAATTTGTTTGGTGATTGCATTGAGTTCTGTTTCCAATTTTTTTGAAACAGTAATAATGGAAGAAAGATGAGATAGAAATGTCATGCATACAAAGCTAAATAAAAATTACTATCTTTAGTATAGCAAAACAAACTAGCATGAAAAAAACATACAACTATATTATCCTATTTATTTTTTTGTTTTTTAGCACAAAACATATTGCACAAACAAATATTTTTTCGAAAGTTATTTACCATCTAACTACAGGAATAAATGGCAATAGTATTTGCAATGCTCATGATAATAGTACCTATATTGTAGGTTCGTTTGATTTTAACTATCCGATTTTGTTAAAAATAGACTCCGCAGCAAATGTTCTATGGAGCAAACAAATCACAATATCTGGATTCAATAGCACATTCAATGTTATAAAACCTACAAATGATTCCTGTTTTATTATTGCTGGTAGCTTAAATAATTCATTAAGTGGAAAACAAGATGTTTTCTTAGTAAAAATAAATGCTGTTGGTGACACATTGTGGACAAGAGAGATTAGTCATACAGATGATTCCTTTGCTTATGATATTCAACAGACTGCAGATAGTGGATTTGTCATAACAGGATATATTCAAAATTCCACAACTCCTTTGACTACAGTTTTTCTAACTAAAACCGATAGCATTGGAACTGTACAATGGAATCAAAAAATTGTTGTAGGAAATTATTCAAATTATTGCTCTTCTGTTAAACTTACTAATGATGGAGGATATGCTATATTTATGTCGTTTACAAACAATCTTCCGTGGGAAGAGGGTGCTGCAATTTTGAAATTTAATTCAACAGGAGTTTTTCAGTGGGCGAATAAATATGATGACGGAACAACAGCACCTAGCAATAGAGCTATAGATATGGATATTACTCCTAGTGGTATTTTCTGTTATTCAACAAATAATCAAATGGTTGTTTTTATGAAACTAGATACTGCTGGCACAGTAATTTCGGACACCTCATATTATCATTATGTTTTAGGGGCTTGGGATAATCAAGTCGTATCAAAACTAATCAAAACCTTAGATGGAAATTACATTCTTGCAACAGGGGCGAGTAACTCACATACATTTGGAGATGTTATGAAAGTAGATACTAGTGGAAATGTAATTTGGGAACACATATTAAACTCTGACCCAATTATGATTATAGAAGCAAAAGATAGTGGTTATACAATCTTATCTACAGGTCCAATATTTGGGGTAAGAAGTCCATCTCCAGGCTCAAATGATCAAATAGGAATTATTAAAACAGATTCACTTGGAATTGGAATAAATTGTATTAATCCTTATCCCTCGGGTTCAACTTCTATTAGTTTAATTGCAACTAGTATTTCTCCTTCAATAACATCTGCAAGTGCTTTAAATTATAGAACGCCAATAACTTTTAGCAGCCCTCCTTTTATTTCTGAATTGGGTTGTGTTACTTTTTTTGGTGGTATTGAAGAAAATTCTAGTAATTCGGTTTCTATTTTTCCAAATCCTTCAACTTCATCCTTTACATTTTCAGGATTACAAAACGAATGTGTAATTGAAATTTATGATGTATTAGGAAATACCATTTATACTACAAATACATCGGAAGAAAAAACAATAATAGACTTAAGTAAACAATCAACAGGCGTTTATTTTTATCGTATTACAGGAAAAAACAATTTTATCGAGAACGGAAAAATTTCATTGCAGTAATTTTTCATATAGTATTTTTTACTTCAATACCACAAACTTCTTCGTTTGGTCCTTAATCTTTATAAAATACATTCCCTTTCCTAATGCGCTAACATCCACTTGTGCTTTTTGATTTATGTTTCCTTTATACACAACCTTTCCTAGCATATTATAAATCAGAAGTGAATTATTTTCGTTTTCATCAAACTCAATTGTTAAGACATCACTAGCAGGATTTGGATAAACACTAAATTCAACCGTAGTTCTTTGCAAATCTGCAACAGATACTGGAGGAGAATTTGTTGCATTGTAGGTAGGATTTAAAATACCAAATGTTCCTGTTCCGTTAGGATATCTTCCATAGGTCATATCAGGTAGTAAACCAGGGAAAACCACTTCATCAATTGTTTGCATAGTTGTATTGGTTAAAATCACCTTTTCTCCGGTTGCAGATAATTTAAAATTGGCATGCAATCCTGTTACTTGCAATGAATCATCATCGGCCCACACAATTAAAAAACTATTTGCATTAATAATTGTTCCGGCAGGAAACGACCATTTAGTTAGTTGTCCGGCATCATCGCTTAAATAATATCCTGTCATGTCAATGGAAGAAGATGAGTTATTATAAAATTCAATCCAATCGTTGTATTCGAAATAAGGATCCATTTGAGTTGCAACATTGTCTGCCATCAACTCATTTATCACAACTCCTTTGTAGGCATTAATTAAATAATATTCGTATTCGGCACGCACTGGCGAAAATATTCCTGCGTTGGCATTCTCTGCATAAATATAATATTGAAAGATGCTTTCGTCCATTGTAACTGCTTTTCCAAAAATATTATCACCTGCAGCACCATCTCCATTCAAGCCATCGTCAAACATTTGCACTCGCGTAAACTTATCCATAATGGAACCTCTATAACCTAAATAAACAGTAGTTGCTCCGGTAACATTAGCTGTAATAAAAAACGATGCATTTAACAATGGCATAGTGTCGGAAGGAATAACTGAAGTTATTATCGGAGCTACTTGTAAAAATTCGGGAGTAGAATTCAGAAATGTCGTTCTGGCTTCTATAAGTTCTGTTAATCCAGGAATACTTTTAGGTCCGTCTACAATTGTTGAATTTAAGTTGGTTATAAATTCAGTATGCGTATAAAAACCATAAGGATCGGATGTTATAGCTGTATCAATTAATGATTGTAAATATTGTGCATCAAAATAGTAAGATGAATCAACAAAATTTTCATTCACAATGGTTTTCATGTGTGCGATATACATTCGTTTATACATTGGAACGGCTAAAATCTTTTGCACCAATGGCCACAAAGTATCAGTAATGTGTAATGTGGGCGACATGGTTTGCATTTGTGCTGTAGTTAAACTCGGACCAATTGTAGCTTTATTAAAAACGCCCATTCCACCATTCAAATCCCAAAGAATAGTATTGAATCTATTATTATGATCTTCATAGATATAATAATTGTGTGCCGACTGTCCAATATAACTATCCAGTGTAACAGTAGCATTTGTAAATGCCATCATCCAAAGTGCTCTGTCAACGTCCAAAACACTTTCAATTGAAGAAATATTATTTCTCAAAGTACCACACAGATTAGCTAAATCAGGCCAACCATAATCTGATTTTAATGTATATGGATTATAATATAAAGTTGTATCTGTTCCTTTATAAACCAAATTGCATCCTCCATTGTCTCCAAACACAAACGTATTGTTATCTGAATAAAATTTATCATTCAGATAAGTTTTTGTAACTGCTTCAACATTTGTGTAAAGTCCACGCATTGTATCATTAATAATTACCTGAGCATAATTGGAATTAGACGCTGGCATATATTGTCGCGCCATTTTATACAACAATACTTCTCTTACCGAAGATGGTTCATGATAACCGTTACTAAGTTTAATATCTTTTAAGCCAAAATAATCTTGATTTTTGAAATGATCCAATTCAATATGCAAAGGATTTTTTGCATTCATTGGATTATAAGAACTGTTTCCTTTGTATTTTACTCCTGCACTGTCAAATTGAATCCCATTTATTTTCACCCATAATGCCATTGTATAGGTGTCAAATCCTTGTTTGGCTGTGTCTAAAATATAGTCCCAATTTGCCTGAGAAAAAGAAATCTCAATTTGTTGAATAGTATCAATCGCATAGAAATTCTGTGCTGATAATTTTGCTGAAGGAAATGCAAAGATTGCAATTAATAGGAGTAGCGCTTTTTTCATTCTTATAAGTTTGTTACATGTACTTTTCTCAGACAGCAGAAAGAAAGAATGGTTTAATCTGAATCTAAAATAAGTCAGAAATGACTAAAACACCCTATCATTTAATAATTAATGAAAATATTATTATCTTAGAGAAAATCTATTTTTATGAAACGACTACTATTCTACTCCATTTTGTCTTTAAGTGTATTTTCTATATCTGCACAAGCTCCAATTATACAATGGGAAAAAAGCATTGGTGGAACAAGCGATGATTACGGTTATTTCATTGAAACGACATCCGATGGCGGATATATAACTGTTGGAACTACCGTTTCGGCCGATGGTGTTGTACCAGGTAATTTCGGGATTGCGGATGTACTACTAACAAAATTGGATTCATCAGGAAATATTGTTTGGATTAAAAATTTAGGAGGAACGGATTTGGAAGAAGGTTATTCCGTTTATCAAACAATAGATGGAGGCTATTTTATTACAGGCTATACTAGATCCAATGATATTCATGTTGCTTCCAATTTTGGAGCTAAAGATATTTGGGTAGTAAAAACAAATGCATTAGGAACCATTCAGTGGGAAAATACTTTTGGTGGCACAAATGATGAACGTGCCTATTATTCAACTCAAACCGTTGATGGTGGATACATATTATCCGGATATACCGAATCGAATAATAACGATGTTACTTTTAACAATGGAGCTGCAGATGTTTGGATTGTAAAAATGGACAGCGCAGGAACCTTACAATGGCAAAAATGTTATGGCGGAACAGGATATGATTATGGCTATCATATTTCTGAAACAACTGACGGAGGATATATTATTACGGCCAACTCCGACTCCAATGATGGTGATGTAACAGGTTATCACGGTGGCACGTCAGATATTTGGATTATTAAAACTAATAATATAGGAACAATTGAGTGGGAACAATGTTACGGAGGAAGCTATCTTGAATACGGGACAACAGCTTATTCTACTCCTGATGGAGGATATATTTTTCCGGATATACCGCATCAACAGACATGGACATAACTTTTACACACGGTGATTTTGAATCATGGGTAGTTAAATTAAATGCAGTCGGAGTAATTCAATGGGATAAATGTTTTGGTGGTAGCTATTCTGACGCAAATTATACAATGAGAAAAACTTTGGATAATAAATATATTATTGCTGGATATTCCTATTCAGTCGATGGAGATGTTACAGGACAGCACCCTGGAGGAGAAGCAGATTTTTGGATAGTAAAAATGGATACAGCTGGAACATTAGAATGGCAAAAATGTGTTGGAGGAGATGGAAACGATCAGGCTTTTTATATTGTACAAAATGCAGACAGTTCCTACACCGCTATTGGTTTATCCAACTCTTCAAATGGTGATATTTCGTCCAATTATGGTTCAGACGATTGGTGGGTGGTTAAATTGGTTCCGCCACCAATTATTACTTCAACTAATTCAACAATCTATACAGCTGCATCATTGGAAGCTTCTGTTTATCCAAATCCATCCACTGGAGAATTTTATTTTAAGAATTTAGAAATAGGTAACAAACTTGAAATTTATGATGTCTCAGGAAAATGCATATTGAATGCACTTTCCAGTTCCTCAACACAAAAGATAAATATAAGCAATAAGGAGAAGGGCATATATTTTTATAGAATTGTTGGCGACAGTGAAGTTAGTGTTGGAAAACTTATTCTTAAATAAGTATAAAAATCACTAATTTCGGAGCATAATTAAACAGTATTATGACAGAGATTAGTGCGGGAAATTCAGTTGCAAGCATTGCATCCAAATTTATTAACAACACCAATAAAAATGTGTTTTTAACCGGTAAAGCCGGAACAGGGAAAACTACTTTCCTGAAACACATCATCAAACACACTTATAAAAATGCAGTAATTGTTGCACCAACCGGAATAGCAGCAATCAATGCCGGAGGCGTAACCATCCATTCCCTTTTTCAATTACCATTTGGAGCATTTATTCCTGTGAGAGACGCAAACATTGAATTTAACGAAAATATTAAAATAAATACTCCAAGCACTATCTTCAAAGGATTTCAACTGAATGCCAGCAAACGTAAATTACTGCAAGAACTGGAACTACTAATAATAGATGAAGTAAGTATGCTTCGCTCCGATTTGCTGGATGCAATTGATACTGTTTTAAAAAGTGTGAGAAGAAAAAATAATTTGCCTTTTGGTGGTATACAGGTTTTATTCATTGGAGATTTATTACAATTACCTCCTGTTGTAAAAGATGATGAGTGGAGATATTTGAAAGGGTATTACAAAAGTGCTTTCTTTTTTGATGCACAAGTGTTACAACAAAACAAACCTATATACATTGAGTTGGATAAAATATATCGTCAGGCTGACAACACATTCATTTCTATACTGAATAATTTAAGAAGTAATCAAGTTACAAAACAAGATATTGATATCCTAAATTCGCATTACAAACCCGATTTTAAACCGGATGTGAAAGAAAATTATATTCATCTCACTACGCATAATAACAAAGCCGACTCACTCAATCGCGAATCCTTACAAAAGCTTGAAAGCAAGTCTTTCTTTTTCAAAGCAGAAATTACCGGTGATTTTAATGAATACTCCTACCCCGTTGAAGAAAACATGGAACTTAAAAAAGGAGCACAAATCATGTTTATTAAAAATGATCCGACAGGAGCTCAACGTTTTTTCAATGGAAAAATCGGAATCATTTCCGACATCAGCGACAAAAACATTGAAGTAAGTTTTAGCGATGGAAGCAAATCTGTAAATATCGAAAAATATGAATGGCAAAATATTAAATATGCCATTAATGAAACGACAAACGAAATTGAAGAAAAAATAAACGGGACATATACACATTATCCGATTAAGCTCGCTTGGGCAATTACCGTACATAAAAGTCAAGGATTAACTTTTTCAAAAGCAATTATAGATATCGGTCAGGCATTTGCTCCCGGACAAGTATATGTTGCTCTTTCAAGGTTAACGAGTCTGGAAGGACTCGTACTTTCATCTCCAATTAATACCAATAGTTTAAATATTGACACAAGCATTACGGAATATTCCAATTTAAAAGAAAGTGATGAAACATTAACAAACTTATTTGAGACTGAATCGTTTTTATTTTTTCAGAATTATGTAGTACAATGCTTTAATTTTTCAACGCTCAATCATGCATTAACAACACATATTGAAAGTTATCAGAAAGACGAACAAAAATCAGCAAAACAAAAACATTTCTATTGGGCATTTGAATTAAAGAAAGAAGTTGATGTTGCTAAATCCGTCTCCGACAAGTTCCTGAATCAGCTAAAACAAATTTTTCAATCCAAACAACCCGATTACAAAGAGCAGCTAAAAGCAAGAGTAGAAGCAGCAAAGAATCACTTCTCTCCTATCTTAAAACAATTTTCAAAAACGATAATTAAACAAATCGAAAATATAAAATCGGAGAAAAAAGTAAAAACATATTTAGAGGAGCTTTCTGAATTGGATGCTTTGTTTTTTAAGCAATTGCAACTTATTCATAAGGCAGAAGCAATGGTGAAAACCGCTACTGAGAATTCTGAATTTTCAAAGGATAAAATTAATACTACGGAAGAAAACAAAGAACGTGTTCAAGAGTTGAGTACAGTTAATATAAAAGTTAAAAGAGAAAGAAAGTCGCGAGGTTCCACTCGCGATGGCGAGCCAAGCCTCGCCAAAAAAATTGATACAAAAAAAGTTTCTTTTGATTTATATAAATCAGGCAAAACTGTAGAGGAAATTGCTGCAGAAAGAAAAATGGTAACCATGACCATTGAAGGACATCTTGCACATTATGCCGGATTGGGAATGGTAGATGTAAAACAATTTGTTGACGCAGAGAAAATGAAAAATATTATTACCGTTTCCAAAACATTGGACACAACTCTGTTTGGACCTATCAAACAATCCTTGGGTGACGAATACTCTTACTCAGAGATTCGATTTGCAATGGCTTATTATCTGAACTCGAAAAAGTAATTACTTCACCACCGTTACACTTCCTAAATAAAAATGTTTTTTATCAAAAATATCTAATACATTTATTTTGTAAACGTATACATCTTGCTGAACAATGGTGCTACTCCACCTGGTTGTTCCATCCCAAGGCCTGTTATAATCATCAGTTGTATAAATCATCATTCCCCAACGATCGTAAATTTCCATTTGGTATTCAGCAATCCCAACTCCGTAGCCCTGAAAAGTATTATTTGTTCCATCTCCATTCGGAGTAAACGCATTTGGAACATAAAACTGAAATTCATCTGTTATTGAAATTTGTATCGATGCTGTGTCTAAACAACCGTAAATATTTGATACGATTAATAAAGTAGTATATGTTCCAATATCAGGATAAGTATAAGAAGGATTTTGATTAGAAGATGTTCCATTCATTCCATCTCCAAAATTCCAACTCCAACTGTTTGCTCCAATGCTTTCATCAGTGAAATAAATAGTTGAATTAAACATAGTAGCTTGGGTTGTACTGGCTGAAAAGTCAGCAACAGGAATAGGATACACATGAATATAATTTGGTAAACTATATACAGAGGTACAGCCCCCTGCACTAGTAACAGTTACACTCACAGTATAATCTCCCTGCGATGAATAGCAATAATTGGGATTCGCTAGTGTGCTTGTTCCTCCATCACCAAAATTCCAATTGTAAGAAACAGCACCAATTGAAGTACTTAAAAAATTAACACAAGCATTTCCACAAAAGGCAGTATTATCCGCAATAAAAGAAACGCTAGGTGAAGTACCAACAGTTACTAAAGTATTAGATGTAATTGTGCAACCATTGGCATCAGTTACTATTAAAGTATATGTTGTATTTGTAATTGGAGAAACGGTAATGTTATCTGTAATTTGTCCACCATCCCATGCATAAAAATAAGGACTAGTTCCTCCACTTACATTCGACTGAAGAAGAATACTTTGTCCTGCACACAATCCACCAGTTCCATTATTAATAGCTAATACTAAAACTGGTGGTTCAGTTATTATGACGGATGTTGTTGCGGTACAACCTGCAGAATCGGTAACTGTTACTGAATAATTTGTTGCAGTTAAATTTATTGCATTGGAAGATGTTTGTACAGGAACTGTTGACCAAATATAATTTAACAGTCCGCTTCCACCAGAAGCGAGAGCAATTGCTGACCCATCATTTCCTCCATTACAAGTAACATTTGTCTGAGAAGTGATTACTACCGAAGGACCAACAGAGCTGGTAATTGTAACAGTTGAAGAACTAGAACAACCTGTTCCATCCGTTACAGTTACTGTATAGCTATTAGAAGCTAAACCAGTTGCAGAAGAACCAATTTGTCCGTTACTCCATAAATATATATATGGTCCGCTTCCACCTGTAACATTTGCGACAGCCGAACCATTTGTTCCTCCTCCGCAATTATTATTCGTAAGTGCGGTTGCAGTAACAGTTAATCCACCCGATGCGGAAAATAATGTTACCGTATCAATATAAAATTTATTGCAATTGGATGGAAAACTCACAGTAACAGTATATGTTCCTGCACATAAACCAGTTGCTGTTTGAGTAGTTTGAACAGGAACAGTACTCCAGGAATATTGGATATTAGTTGTATCTCCACAAGTCATCGAAAAATTTGCAGTTGCTATGCCATCACAAGTGCACGGTGCCGGATTAACATGTGAAACAGAAAAATTAACAACATTTCCTGTTGTAACATCAATAGATGAAACGAAATTTTTTCCGCAAGCATACAAAATATTATTTCCACCTAATTTCAAATCATAAATTGTATCTGTAGTATTTATTGTTTGCAAAAGTGAAAAACCTGCATCATACACTTTTATTGAATTTGCTACAGCAGCATAAATTGTTTCGCATTCATCAACATCTAATCCTCCCCAACGGATAGAATCCTGAGAAAGAAAAAATGGCCAAGAATAAATAGCCGTGCTTGAAACAGATGCACCGGTATTTTTATTAAACTTAGTCATGTAGGTTCCATTCGACATGTATAACCAGTTTGGACTGGCTACCATTCCATTAAATCCGTTTGTAAAAGAATTTGGATTTGCAATAGAACCCACACCTAATACGTAAGCATTGATGTAAGCTTCTTTCATTGGATAACCATCGTATACCTGATAAGCAGTGGGAGATAAAGCAGGAACAGGTAATTTTAATAATACATTGTCGTGAGAGCTGCCATATACATTTGATTTATTGGAAGCCATATAACAAGTTCCACCTGCAGGGTCAACGGCTACAAGTGACATATCATGAAAACCTTGAGTTGCGCCTAAAACATTGACAGGAACAATGCTTGTCATATTTGTATCCAATACACAAGCTTGATTGGTAACTGTATTTCCACCACCTGCAACAATGATTGTATTGGAACATTGATCATAAGCTACTCTCCACATTTCAAGAAGCTGAGGGTCACCAGAAAAAATTCCAACCAGTGAGCCGGATGAATTAACTTTTATTGCACGTGCTCCACCCCCCGTTCCTGTTCCAACACCTTCAACTAAATAGCAAGTTCCGGTAACTCTGTCAACTGCAAAATCACCATAATTACTTGAAAACGTTCCTGCTGGAAGAGAAAGAAAAAATGGAACAGTAAATGTCCATTGAATAACACCTGCGCTATTTAATTTTACTAATTGAAAAGGATAATAGGATCCATAAACATAAACATTCCCATTCATATCATAATCTACATCGTAGGCAGAGTTTGTATTGGGTCCCCAACCGGGATTAGCCATATTAGGATTGGTTGTCCAAGGATCTATAATGATTGTTTTTTTAGAATCAACATTTTTTAATTGAAATGACATTTTGTTTTCTGAAATGATATAATTTGAATTAATTTTATTTCCATCATCATAAAATGTTTCCGGAGCATGATCAGTAAATTCTCCCAATAAAGTTTGAATAACAACATCTCCGTTTTTATTCAATGACACACTGGTTGCATTTTTATATTCCATTTTTATTTGTGACACATCAGCTCCCGGATGAATAATTAAATTATACTTTATTCCGGGTTTTCCTTTTGGAAAAATATATTCAGCATCAATTCCCTGATATAAATTTTTGTATGTAATTTTCTTAAATGCTTTTGCTTTGAAAGTTTGCTTATCACCATTTGCATAGGAATAAAAATTTGAAGTTTCCTCTTCTGCTAAAATTGATAATTGCTCAGAAACATTTTCCCACTCTTGAACAAAAAAACAAGTTGTTCCTTTTGCTCTTCTTTCTAATTTGATTTCTGTTCCATCGGCATTTTTCTTTCTAAAAAAAACTTCCGATCTGTAAACAACACCGGTTTTAGTAAAAAATGCATGAATCATCCCTAAATCAGCCATATAGAAAGGCTTTTCTTCAGAAACAGCTAAAATCTGTTCATCAAACTGACCGACATTTTGAACAAAGTCAAGATTTTCAAATGCATTTGTCGTCCACTTAGCTTCTGCTGAATTAACTGTATTTACAGGTGTTTGCTGCTTATTTTGTCCAAAAGAGAAGTGGACCACAATCAGAGCAAGAAATATTAAGAGAGAGATTCGTTCTTTCATGTCATTAATTATTTTACCTCAAACTTAATCTCATAATAAAGAGATTTCAAACCTAATTGTCAGTTAATATTAATTTTCTAAATATACATATTATAATTTTTTTACTATATTTACTATATTTATTGTATTTTATTATTAATTTTCTATGAAGGCTTCTGAGCAACTTTTCAGGCTGATAAAATCACTTTCCAAACCAGAAAAGAGGTATTTCAATCTCTTTGCTTCAACTCATCAGGAATCAAGCTCCTATTTGAAGTTGTTTGATTTTATCAATAAACATGAAAATTATGATGAAAGAAAAATAAAAGAGCATTTCAAAAACGAATCCTTTACAAATCAATTTGCCGTTACAAAGCACATGCTTTATCAATTGATATTAAAAAGTATGGCGCAATATCATTCAGAACATTCTATAGAAATTATTCTTCGGGAAATGCTTTCTTCCGCCCATTTTCTTTTTGAAAAAACTCATTTTAATGAATGTAACACGCTTATTCTGAAAGCAAAAAAACTCGCATATAAATATGAGAAATTTGAGATTCTAACCGATATTATAAAAATTGAAAAGAAATTAAACACATCTGAAACAAATGATATTAATACTTATAACGCTGCTTTGGTTCTTTTAGAAGAACAAAAAAATATTTCCCAAAAACTTGAAAACATAAATGAATATTGGATTCTTTTCAGAAAAATATCTATGCTGATGGTGAAATACATTCACCTTAGAACTGAGAAAGAAAGGGCGGAGGTAAGAACAATAATTGAACACCCCCTTATGCTGAATGAAGAAAATGCTCATACTTTTCAATCGAAAATATATTTTTATCAAATCAAAGCCTATTATTATCGCTTGATTGGAGAAACAGAAAAAAGTTCTATTGCACGGATTGAATTACTAAAGCAGTGGGAAAAGCAAGAACATTTTACAAAAGAAGATCCATCCGGTTATATTCAAGCCATCAAACAAGTGTTAAATATTCAATTAGATGCGCAAAAATATGAGGAGTTTATTGTCACAATTGAAAAGTTAAAAAGCATAAAGTCTCAATCTGAATCAGTTAAATTATCCATTTTTAATACATACTACCAATTAAAACTTGTTTATCAGATTAATACATTTTCATTAGAAAGTGATGAATTTGTAAACGAATCGATTCAAGAAATGGAAAAATTAAAAAATAAATTATCTAAAGAGGTAGAATTAACAATGAGTTATTTGTTAACACTCTGCTTTTTTATGAAAAATGATTTCAAAAGTGCATTAAAGTGGAATAATAAAATCATGAGTGATAACTCAACCGGCTCAAGAGAAGACTTAAAATCATTCTCTAAAATTTTAAACTTAATTATTCATTATGAACTAAAAAATTTCGATTTGTTAGAGTATATTTTAAAATCAACTTATAAGTATTTACTAAAAATGGAACATCTTCATCTTTTTGAAAAAACAATTTTAAAATTTATTCATCAATTACCGAAAACGAATGCACGGGCTGATATTATTCCACATTTTATGGTTTTAAGAACTGAATTTGCAGAACTAGAAAAAAACCCAAATGAAGATAAAGTAACAAGGTACTTCAATTTTGTATCTTGGCTTGATAGTAAGATAGAAAACAAATCGTTTGTTGAAATAGTAAAAGCAAAACATAAATAGGTATCGCTAATTTTTTTTAAGTATATTTGAAAAAGAACTAAAATCAATATTATGTCGGAAAGAAAACACCCAAAAGGACTACCATTCTTATTCTTCGCAGAAATGTGGGAACGCTTTGGTTATTATTTAATGATTGGAATTTTTACACTCTATCTGAAAGATACAGTGGATGGTTTCAGCATGACTGAAGCAGAAGCATCTGACTTATACGGAACTTTTATCGCTTTTGTGTTTTTAACACCATTTGTGGGAGGTTTATTGGCAGATAGAGTTTTAGGTTATCGCAAATCCATCACTATTGGAGGTTTGATGATGGGAGCAGGATATTGTTTAATGTCGGTTCACAGTCTGCCAATGCTTTACACGTCCATGTTATTGGTAATTATGGGAAATGGATTTTTCAAACCAAATATCTCTACACTCCTTGGAAACCTATACAATGAAGACAAATTCAAAGCAAAAAAAGATGCCGGTTACAGTATCTTTTATATGGGAATAAATATTGGCGCGTTTGTCTGCAATTTCTTTGGCGCTGCGTTATACAACATGCTTGGATGGGGAGCAGCTTTCATTGCTGCTGGAATTGGAATGTTTATAGGTATTATTATTTTTTGGATTGGAACAAAACACTACAAACATGTGGATGTAATCAAACCTGTTCAAAACGGTGATATGCCATTAGGAAAAATATTCGCAATAATTCTTTTACCATCAGTCATTTTTGGATTCATTGGTTATTTTCTAGGTGGAATAACATCACCAACAAATCCTCATGGAAATTTTGTTGGCTCTGATACAACGGATGCATTTTTATTAGGCTGTATTCCAATCATCTTTTTTTATGGAAGATTATTGGTCAAATCGCCTGCAGAAGAAAAACGTCCAATTGCTGCTATGCTTGCCATCTTTGCTGTAGTAATTGCATTTTGGGCAGTATTCAAACAAAATGGTTCAACCTTAAATACTTGGGCTGATCGTTACACAGATAGAGAAATTCCCGCAGCATTGGTCGCTCCATTGAGTTCTTTGGAGCTTGTTGCAACAGTTAAATACGAAAAAGCTGACAGAGTTGTAATGGATAATCAATTCAGAATACCTGATAAATCAAAAACTGAAATGTCCTATCCTCCGTATTTCAAAAATATGAAACCTGAAAATTTGCCGGCTGAAGGAGCAGAGGTAAAACTATTTAATACAAACTTATTTCAATCTGTAAACCCTGGCTGGGTAATTCTTCTTACTCCACTTGTATTGGCATTTTTTGCTTTTCTGCGAAGAAAAGGTAAAGAACCTACAACACCGGCAAAAATTGCATTCGGATTGGTAATCTCAGCACTTTCATGTTTAGTAATGTATGCCGGAGTTATTGCCAGCGAAAACGGAGCAATTAAATCTTCAGCCTGGTGGTTTATTTCATCCTATGGAGTTATCACAATCGGAGAATTGTTTTTAAGCCCGATGGGATTATCATTGGTTTCAAAATTGAGTCCGCCACGCTTAACAGCCTTAATGATGGGAGGTTGGTTTTTATCAACTTCTATTGGAAATAAATTATCTGGAGTGTTAAGCAGCTTGTGGGATGGTTATGAAAACAAAGCCAATTTCTTTATCGTGAATTTGTGTTTATTAGGTGCTGCGGCATTATTATTGTTCTTGATGTTAAAATGGCTGAATAAGATTTTCAAGGAACATAATGTAGGATAAGAAAAACAATAGACAATAAATCAGTAGACAATAGACAAATAAAAAAATAAATAAAACATAATAAACGAAACTTATAAATCATAAAAAAATCAAACCGCTTATAACAAAATCATTTTTTATCATAACAATCATAATCCCGATAGCTATCGGGACTGCGTTCCCCTTAAAATATGAATCGAGCACTATCCTTTTTACTTTTTATTCTATACTCTGTTGCAGCTTCAGCTCAAGAGGAAGTAAAAGCAACTATCGATACGAGTGATGCTAGTTATGCATTTATCAAAAGTGGAAATATTAAATGTGATTCGGCTGTAGTAAATTTCAAACGAAACAATCTAAAAGGCTGTAATAAATTTTATGCAGAAGCTATAAAAGATTATAAAAAAGCTCAAAAGTTAAATCCCACATTGGTTGATGCCAATTATCGTTTGGCACTCACACAAACAAAAACAAAAGATTATAAAAACGCTATTCAAAATTTCGACAGAGCACTAGCTGTTGAACCTGAAAGAGGAGATATTTTTCGTGAACGAGGAGTAGCACAAATGGGATTGGGTGTCGACTCCCTAGCAATAAAGGATTTTAACAAAGCCATCGATAAAAATTATGACGATTACGAAGCTTACTATTATCGTGCCCTGATAAAATTAAAAGGCCGAAATCCACAGCCAGCATTGGAAGATTTTACGCATGCCATTGAATCCAAACCTGATTACAAAGATGCTTATTTCACCAGGGGAAAAATTTATTTAGAAAAAGTGAAAGACTACGTTTTAGCCTTAAACGATTTTAACAAATATATTGAAATGGATCCCGACAGAATTGAAACATATTTGTTGAGAGGAAAAACAAATTATCAAGGAGGAGCTTACAAAAGTGCAGAAAAAGATTTGAGCAGATATATTGATATGGAACCCGATAATGTGGAAGCATTAATTACAAGAGGAGCAACAAGAATTAATCTGGCTAACTATTCCGGAGCTGTAAAAGATTATGATGATGCGATAAAAATTGAACCCAAAAATGTAATTGCATTAATGAACAGAGGAACGGCTAAAGGAGCCATGAAAAACTATGCTGGAGCATTGGAAGATTTGGATTTAGCAATTAAATTAAAATTTGATTATTCGTCTGCCTACATTAACAGAGCATTGGTAAAGTACGCTAACCACGATAAAAAAGGAGCTTGTAAAGATTTGGAAAAAGCGGACGCATTAAATAACGAAAAAGCTGCTGACCTGCTTGAGCAATATTGTAATGATGGGAGGAAATAATTAATATCCTTCCAAAACTTTCTCCTTCTCACCCACTCTATAAATTGTTGTCGACTTATATTTTCCATCTGAATATTCCAATTTAACAAACCCTGTTGTTTTATCATCTTGAAAAACAGAATCAAAACGTTTACGCTTTTTTAAATGTGAACGTTTGCTTCCAGAACCACTTACTAAATAACGATTACTTCCCTCTTTAAAACACTGCAAGTTATGATCGTGGCCAGATGCAAACACTATGTTATCATACTTATTTAAAATGTTTAACATTTGTTTGCGCATCTTTTTATAACGTGGTTGGGATAAATCCTGAGAATATAATCTGTTTATTCCCATCAATCCAAACACTTGAAAAGGAGTACAATTAATTAAAAAACGGAAAGGTTGTTTTGATTTTGCATGTTGTCCGTTTGAATATATTGGATGGTGTGCAACAATAATTACTTGTTCATTCTTTGCTTTTCTTCGACTTGGTCATTTCCATTCCCCGATATTTCGATGGTTTTCCTTGTCCAATATCTGTTGTAGTCCAACTGAAAAGAATATTCATTTGATGACTGTGTGTTGAAA
>SXIH01000065.1 GCA_005772895.1 Bacteroidota bacterium
ACCCTCTGCTTGTAAGGCAGATGCTCTGAACCAGCTGAGCTAAGCTCCCGAAAGCCATTTATTTCTAAATGGGGTGCAAATATAAATACTTTTTAGAAAGGACAAAAGGTTTTATTCTTTTTTTTGGAAATAAATAAGGTATAAAAAAGACCCAAGCTAATAAACTTGAGGGTTTCACACTTATTTACCTGAAAATAGAAGGGAAGTGGCTATCTGTGATAATAGTATTTCATGCCAAAAGTTGGAGTGTCTTCCGATACCTGTGAAAATACTAAGCTTGAAGAATTTAATGTTTTGATATAACAATTAAAACCGTATAAGTATTTTAGAGATTGACCGGATGATGTCTCAATACATTGCACTCCCCAATAGGTTGGTGGATTTGATGGAGATAGATTATTTCCATAATACAGATAATACAAAGGGCCGTGATAAGGGTTGTATGGTTCTGTTAGAATGCCATAAAAATCTGACTTAAAATCTATATAACCGCCAGCTAGATCAGGATCTGATAAACTGTCGTGAACTGAGTCTATAATTCCGCCTTCGTAATGTTCTGTTTTTTCCCAGTACCATTTTCCAGCAAGAGCATTTGTTACGTCAGTATATTCCGTATCACTGACAGGTGTTGCTGGCTTTTCTTTTTTACAAGCTGAATTGAAGGTCAGAAAACAAATAAGCCATATGATTAGCTTTTTCATTTGCAGAAATTTAATTTACTTCACTATCGTCACAGTACCCAAATACTGCCTTCCAACACCTTGGAAATCTGTGAAATTAACTTTCCAAACGTATACTTCTACTTGCACAACTTCCAAATCAGGATTGTTGTTGCGTCTTCCGTTCCAGCCTTTAGTAATGTCATCCGATCTGAAAACGTTTTCTCCCCAACGGTCGTAAATTCTCATTTCAAATGTTGAATAATCTATGCCTGTAGCATAAACCAGGAACTCATCATTCAGGCCGTTGTGGTTCGGTGAAAATGCATTTGGTGCATAGAATGTGACAATTGGGTCAATAACTATATTGCCGTTTACTGTATCGCTACAACCAAAATTATTTGTTACAATTAATTGTACCGGATAAATACCTGTATCAGCATAAACAAAATAAGTGTTTTGATTATTTGATGTTCCTAATGTTCCAAATGTCCATTCCCAATTATCAATTTGTCCCAATGAATTATCAGTAAAAGTGATAACCGGATTTGTAATGCTGGTTGGTTGAGGACCTGCTGAATAAAGTGCAATTGGCTGTGAATGTATCGTTATCAATGCAAGTTGCGTTGACACTGCTGTACAACCTGTTGCGTTCGTATAAGTTAAAGTAACATCGTAAGGACCGCCATCTACCAAATAAGTATAAGCAGGATTTGCAGCACTAGAAGTTCCACCATCACCAAAAGTCCATAGATATGTTCCTCCGGGTTGATCTACTGTGCTGGTAAATGTAATCGTAGTTGGCTCACAACCTTCTGTTAAATCCGACACAAAAGAAATAATAGGTGTTGCCGCAACAACAATTAATGTAGTATCCACTGCACCACACAATCCGGTAATGGTATAAGTAATAATGTGAGAACCAGGCCCCGCTGTAGCCGGATCAAATACTCCGGTTGTAGCATTGGTAATTCCTGTTCCTGTCCATGTTCCACCAGGGTCAACAGCAGTTAAAGTAACAGCAGCAGCAGTTGTACAAAACGGTCCTACCATACTTGTAATGGTTGCATTTAATTGTGAGGTAACAACAATCATTACTGTATCCTGCGCTGTACAAGGAGTTGTAATGTCATAAGTAATCATGTGATTTCCTACACCTGCTGTAGCAGGATCAAATGTTCCGCCTGAAGCACTTGTTATTCCGGGACCTGACCAAGTTCCTCCTGCAGTTACTGCATTTAAAGTTATCGGAGCACCGCTGGCACACTGACTTCCAACAGGAGTAATTGTTGGATCTGGTTGAGGGATAACAACAATATTAATGGTGTCGGCACCTGTTCCACAAGCACCACTCACAGCGTAAATAATTTGATGTGTTCCAACGCCCGCAGTTGCAGGATCAAATATTCCCAATGTAGTATTGGTAATTCCAGGTCCGGAAAATAATCCTGTTCCAAGTGGAACTGAAACCTGTAAAGTATCTGTACTACCATTTACACAATATGGTCCGGCAGGTGTAATTGTTAATGTACTGATGTTGATTACAGTTACTGTAATTGTATCAGTATCAAAACAACCTCCTAAAATATCCGTTACTGTTACAATATAATCGGTTGTTGCAGCTGGAGTTCCGGTTGTGTTTTGAGATGTCGGACTAGCAATTGTTCCGCTTCCTGTAGTCCACAAATATGTATAGTTTGCAGGATTTGGAACAATAGAGCAATAATGAAACTGAATGTTCGGACGATTGTTTGTTTGAGTAATCCAGTTTGTTAAATCCGGACACATATCAAACGAATCGGTATAACTATACAAGCATGATGTAAATCCTGTAGTAGTGTATTGTGAAATACAACTTGTAGTATAATTTGAATATGGTGGTCCTTCAGTGCTACAAACTTCTACAATGATATTTGAAATTCCATCCCATTCAAAAGCATTGCTTAGCACCATGGTGTTCCAACCAACAACAACGTTTACAGTTGATGGATTAAATACTTGTACCAAACCAAGTTCCCATGTTGTTCCCAATGCAGTTAAGTTGGTACAACCCATCTTAATAGTGAACTGATGGTAAACAGTAATTCCACTTATTGTTTGAACATTAAAATCGAGTTGATCAATTTTTCCTCCTGTTATTCCGGCAGCATTTAATTCAGCAGCAGTAAATAACATTTGATGTTTTGTAGAAGTATACCAGTTTCCAAAAATTGCCGGCCAGGTTGTAGAAGTATTTGTTCCTGTCCCTGTTCCAACAACTCCGGCAATAGAAGCTCCAGAACAACCACCTGTTGAACTTAATCCGCATGTAGGTGGAGTTGAACCTCCGTCAAATACGGTTGTTAAATTTGCTACACCACCAGCACAAAAAGAAGTATCGTTGTAAGCTGTAATTTGCGGAGAAAATGCAGGTGCTGCAAAAATAGAAACGGTTGTTTGCTGCACACATCCAAAAGGACTGGTAACTGTAACTGTATAAGTATAAGTTCCCGGAGCGATAAATGTTGCAATTGGATTAGCAATTGTTGCACTGCTTAAATTTGTTGCAGGTGTCCATAAAAAAGTATAAGCTCCTGCCGGTACTAATGTATTTACATCTAATTGAACAGGATCTTGTAAGCATGAGTTGGTTGAACTTTGGGTTACGTTGTAAGTAAAACTTGGAACAACAAATACTGTAACGGTATCTATGTTATCGCAGGTTCCACTTAAGTTACTTACTACTTCATAAGTTGTAGTAGAAGTAGGTGATGCAACAGGATTAGCACAAGGATTACAAGAAAAATTTCCAGGAGTCATTGGCGGCCCCGATACAACCGACCAATTAAAAATACTTCCTCCATAAGCGTTTAATGCTGCAGTTTGTGTTCCGCATATCGTTATATCCGGACTAGCAGTTGTAGCATCTAAAATATTTACGTTGTATACAAATACTTGTTGACCTTGAATAGGACAAGCGCCATCTTGAATGGTGATGGTGAATGTTAAGTTTTGTCCCATCGTTCCTGCAGGCGAACACCAACTAACATCCAATGTCAATGGGTTTGTTCCTGTTGAGGTGATTGTCGCTCCAGGTAATGCTGTAGCAATGTTTGATATATAAGTTAAAATATCTGCTGCATCGGCATCAGTATATGTTGCTGTAAAATTGAAACAATTTCCTGCACACATTTCAATGCTATACGGTCCGGTTTGAACTGCATTTCCGCTAAAGCTGGTGATAGCACCACCGGTAGGAGCAGGCACAACGTTAGTACAATTTTGCACAACAAACTGAATGTCGCGCATTACAGTTCCAACAAGGTTTCCGGCTGCATCGTATTCCTGAACTAAAATGGCTACCACAAAATTTCCTAACATTCCCGGAGTAAAAGTTACTAAACCAGTAACCGGGTCAATTGTAATTCCGGGGATTGGAGAGGTTCCAGAATAACCTGCTGCATAAGTAACAGGAACACCAGCTGCATCTAATGCAGGAATCAAAGAATAAAAAAGAGAATCGCCATCTGGTTCAACAACTCCGTAACTGTAATTTACTGTTTGTCCTAAACATACATATGGAATAGGTTGTGCAGTAAATTGCGGAGAGCTGTTGCAAAGAGCAGTTCCACTATTTAATGTTGCCTCAATATAGTAATTGAAACTTGTAACATTAGTAATTGCACTGTTTCTGCAGCAAGTCGACCAGCTCATTGTCCACGTATCACATGGAGGTGCAAGTGTCACAATTCCTGTATAACTGAACAACCACATACCGGGTAATGTTCCGCCATTACATGTACTATTTGGTAAAGATGCCGGACAAAGTTGTGAAATTTCTAATCCGCTTGTAGTGGCTGCGGTAACTGGAGCGGTAAGTGTAGCGCTTCCTCCGCAAGTACTGGTGAAATTAATTATTTGTGAGGCTCCGGGATTAAATCCTAAACAGTCGACAAATAAATTCAAATTGATTTGATATTGATTTCCTCCTAAACAAGTGTAAGTAATTTCTCCTCCCGCAATGTGTGATGCGTTTGTATTCTTAGGAGCAATGCTCAAAAGGGTTGTAATTACGGCAAAAGCGATTATTTTTTTAAACATCTTTCAAAAATTAAGAGAGAATGTGTTTCAACTATTTCAAAATTAATATCTTATTTAGAGTAATCGAGGTGCAAAATTACGACAAAATTAGTACTTGTTGCCTTATTTTTATCGACAAAACTATTTTTATATTCGATAAACCTTGCTCTTATTAGATGTTCTTTTTTAGATTTAGGTTGCATCAAATGGAACTATTTTCGATTCATTTATTTTGGATTAAATTTACACTGTGAAAAAACTCCAGTTGATATGTAACTATCTGATTTATAGGTTAAAATCTAAGAACGAGCATGGTGTGCATTCTCCTTTTGTTTACGATTTGCTTTTAAGTACAATTTACAATAAGAAAAACTTCTACGTTTATTTACAGATAGAGAAATTAAGAACTACACTTTCACTGTCGAATCAAAAGGTAGTATGTGTTGATTTGGGTGCTGGTTCAAAAGTAAATAACAGTTCAAAAAAATCTGTTCAAACAATCTTAAGTTCGGCTGCCAAATCTCCCAAATATGCTCAGCTATTATTTCGATTGGTGAATCATTTCCAGCCTGCTACAATTTTAGAATTAGGAACTTCATTGGGAATAAGTTCGGCATACATGGCAGCAGCCAATTCTAAATCAAAACTAATAACTATTGAAGGTTGTGAGGAAGTTGCAAAAGTTGCGAAAGAGAGTTTTCAAAAATTAGAATTAAAAAATATCGAACAAGTGGTAGGAAATTTTGATGAGGTGTTACCCGGTGTTTTGAAAAATATCAATCAACTCGATTTTGTTTTTTTCGATGGAAACCACCGGAAGGCTCCTACTCTTAAGTATTTTTCACAATGCTTGGAAAAAGCAAACGAAAAAAGTGTTTTTGTTTTCGATGATATTTATTGGTCGACCGAGATGAAGGAAGCTTGGGAAGAAATAAAAAATAATGAAAAAGTAACTGTTACTCTTGATTTGTTTTTTTTAGGAATTGTTTTTTTTAGGAAAGAACAAGTAAAACAAAATTTTATAATCCGATATTAGCACTACGAATTACGAATTTTAGCGAATTACGAATATGTATACACAATTTGATAATTTGCGTTTTGGCTGTTTATTATTTGTAATTTTGTTGTCAATAGTAATAGCTAATCTTTTTTATGTCAAATTTCGTAATTCGTTTTTTATTCGTAATTCGTAGGAACAAAAGTCATTAATTTGCATGAAATCTATAATAGAATTATCAAATATTGCTAAAGCCTATAAAATTGGGTCGGAAGAAATTCATGCCTTGGTTTCTGTTTCATTGGAAATCTACAAAAATGAATATGTTGCATTGATGGGTCCATCGGGTAGTGGAAAATCTACATTGATGAATATTTTGGGATGTTTGGATAGTCCATCCAGCGGAGAATATATTTTAAATAATATAGCCGTAGCAAAAATGTTGGACAATGATTTAGCAGAAGTCCGTAATAAAGAAATTGGATTTGTGTTTCAGTCATTTAATTTGTTGCCACGATCAACTGCTTTGGATAATGTGATTCTTCCTTTGATTTATGCGGGATACAGTAAAGCTGAAAGAATAAAAAGAGGAAAAGAAGTATTGGAGCAAGTTGGATTAGGAGATAGAATTATGCATCGTCCGAATGAACTTTCTGGTGGACAACGTCAGCGAGTTGCAATTGCGCGGGCATTGGTAAATAATCCGGCAATCATATTAGCCGATGAGCCAACCGGAAATTTGGATTCAAAAACATCTGTAGAAATTATGGGTTTGTTTGAAGAAATTCATAAAAATGGAAATACGATTATTGTAGTAACACACGAAGAAGATATTGCTCAACATGCACATCGTATTGTAAGATTAAAAGATGGAGTAGTGGAGAGAGATTATAAAAATGAAAATATTACAACTGTTTTAAGTAGAACAACTGCATAAGATGACAATGAAAATCTATACAAAAACAGGCGACAAAGGTCAAACTTCTTTGATAGGCGGAACGCGTGTTCCTAAGCATCATATTCGTATTGAATCGTATGGAACGGTGGATGAATTAAATTCCTATATCGGATTGATTCGTGATCAACAAATTGACGAACATTCAAAAACTATTTTAATTGAAATTCAAGACCGCCTGTTTACTATTGGTTCTTCATTGGCTTCGGACCCCGAAAAATCCAAGATGAAAATCCCTGATTTAAAAGAATCGGATATCGAATTGTTGGAAAAAGAAATGGATGAAATGGATAAAACCTTGCCTGAAATGAAATCGTTTGTATTGCCGGGAGGACATACAACAGTTTCTTATTGTCACCTTGCCCGTTGTGTTTGTCGCAGAGCCGAGCGATTGACAATCCATCTTTCGGAAGATAGTTTTGTTGCCGATTTAGTAATAAAATACCTCAACAGATTAAGCGATTATTTATTTGTTCTTTCCCGAAAACTTAGCCAGGATTTGAATGCTAAGGAAATTCCTTGGAAACCAAGAATGTGATGCGTAAGCGTCATCCCGTGCTGTCACCCTGAGCGTAGTCGAATGGGCGGGATCTACATGTTAGAAATTTTAAAGTTTATACCCGCAAATAACCCTCCTTCACCCTTCTAAAACCCTTTATTAACAGGTGTTTATTAAAAAATATACTTTGTTCCTTTGATTAGTGGAATTAATTTTTACTTTTGCAGAAATATCGACTGATAATAAAAAAAGAATAAAAATTTATTTCAGAATGTAACAACTAAAAAGTTTTTGCGTTCTACCTTTAAAACGAACAAAATGTACTGGACACTCGAATTAGCAAAAAACCTAGAAGATGCACCTTGGCCGGCATCTAAAGATGAATTAATTGACTTTGCAATCCGTTCCGGAGCACCAATGGAAGTGATTGAAAATCTTCAGGAGATTGAAGATGAAGGGGAGATTTATGAATCCATTGAAGAGATATGGCCTGATTATCCTACTAAAGAAGATTTCTTCTTCAACGAAGATGAATATTAATAAAAAAACCCCGAACGCTTGTCTCGGGGTTTTTTATTGGGATGTTGTTAGTTTTTTACCTTTTGTTTTCTGCTCGATTAAAAGTATAATTCTATAGTATGCACCTTCTGTTCACATTTATATTCAATTTTAATTGAGTATTTATCGCAAATTTCTTTTACAATTGCTAAACCCAATCCAATTGATTCAGCCGAAGCTTCGTTTTTATGAAAACGATTAAATAATGCTTGCGTGTTTTCTATATTGCTATCACTTGTATTTGAAATGGAAAACAAATGTTGCGATAAATCAATTTTTATCGTGCCATCTTTCACATTGTGTCTGATTGCATTTTGAATCAAATTGCTGATTAAGATTTCTGCCAAAATCGGATTCATTTTTATTTTTAATTCGGAAGAATAGTTTTTTTCAATTTTAATATTCTTTATTTCTGCCAGGCCTTCAAAATGTTCCAATGTCTTTTCAATAAATGACATAAATCCAATTGTTTCAATCTCCTTAAACTGATTGTTCTCAATTTTAGAAAGCAATAGCAATGCTTTGTTTAAAGCAGATAGTTTGTTGCTAGCATTGTATGCAGCTTGAATAATTTGTATGTCACTTTCATTCAAGTTTTTTGATTGAATCAAAAGTTCAATTTTAGATTTTATAACCGCTAATGGTGTTTGAATTTCATGCGATGCATTTTCAATGAATTGTTTTTGATTAATAAAATCCTCGTGCATTTTTTTTGTCATTGCTGTTAAAGTGGTATTCAACTCTGAAAACTCCTTTATATTAACGTTAGCAAATTTTTCTGTTTCTTCAGTAATCTTATAATTCGTTAGTTGTTCCAATGTTTGATAAAATGGCTTCCATAATTTTTTTGAAACATACCAATTAATCAGAAAAAATCCTGCTAATAAAATCACAAACAAAATAATTACCGGGTAGAGAATACTGGATATTAAATCATCCGATTCGATATATGACCTGAGTACAAAAACTTCGAGATTCGTGTCTCCATTATTTATAATGGTTGTCAATCCTCTGAATGGCAAAATTTCCTGCTCTGTCTTGTCATAAATAGTCGTGTCAAAAAAACGAATGGAGGATTCTTTTATAATTCCATTGAATAATCTAAAGTGAATTTCATCATCCTGAAGAGCTGTATAATCAATTCCGGATTTCAATTTTTGTTCCAGCTCTGTTTTTTCTTTCAATAAGGATTCATCCAGATTGTCAATAATTTCTGAAGAAATAAGATAATATAGAAATGCGGAACATATTGCAAAAACAGGTAATGCAAACAGTAAATAATAAATACTGGTTTTGTTTAATAGTTTCATTTTTATTGTACCGAAAAATTATATCCTATTCCGTAAACTGTTTTAATATAATCTTCACAACCTTTCTCCAACATTTTTTTTCTTAAATTTTTAATGTGCGTGTAAATAAAATCGTAGGAATCACTTTGGTCCATATCATCGCCCCATAAGTGCTCTGCAATCGCATTTTTTGTGATCACTTTGTTTTTTGCGGAAATAAAAAAAAGTAGTAGTTCGTATTCTTTTGTTGTAAGCGTCAATAAATTATTTTTTATATAAACTGTCCGAGAAGGCAAATCAATTTTTATTTCGTTCAAAGAAATTTCATTTTTTCCATCAAAATTTTTTCTCCGGATAACTGCTTTTATTCTGGCATTTAATTCCGAAAGGTGAAACGGTTTTGTCAGGTAATCGTCTGAACCCAATTCCAATCCCCTCAATTTATCATCCAATGAATTTTTAGCTGATACTATGATAATCCCAGCCTCCGATTTTTTTTCTTTTAATTCCTCTATAATTTGTAAACCACTTCCTTTGGGCAAAGTAATATCAACCACAATACAGTCGTAATCGTAAACATTTACCTTTTCAGATGCTTTTTGATAATCATTGGCAGTTTCACAGATATATCCCTCCGATTCTAGATACATTTTCATCGAATCAAGTAAATCTTTTTCGTCTTCTATGAGGAGGATTTTCAAATTTCTTTAATTTCTTAAGCGAATTTAGTACTAAATTCTGTAGTAATTCTGATTAAGCTATTCCATAGTAGAAAGGCTGTTTAGCCCGATTGCTGTTAATTTGTCATGCTTTTGCGAAACGGAACAACTTTTGACTATTAGCTTGCGAAGTTTTATTCCTCCTTTTTAGTCATTTAATCAATATTGATGGGCTATTCAGAGGAACAAGATTTTTCGATAAATAAAGCTAAAAATTAGCTATTTTTACATCCCGATTAAATTTCGGTCCGAAGGACTCCTTTGGAGAATGAGACTATAAAAACGATTACCCTATGTTAGATATTTTTACAAAAAGCATTTCTAAATTTTTCGGAACCAAATCCGACAGAGATTTAAAAGAAGTACAACCAATTGTTAACCAGGTTTTAGCTGAGTATTCAAAACTAGCTTCTTTAAGCAATGATCAATTGCGTGCTAAAACCATAGAATTCAAAAAACGTATTGCGGACCGTTCTTCAAAAGAAAACGGACAAATTTCGGATTTGCGTAAAAAAATGGAAGAGAATCCGGATATGGAAGTGGATTCAAAAGAAAAATTATATGAGGAGATTGATGAACTGGAAAAAACGATTGTAAAAAATAACAAAGAAATTTTAGATGAAATTTTACCTGAAGCGTTTGCTGTTGTAAAAGAAACGGCTAAACGTTTAAAAGAAAATAAAACACTTGAGGTTACTGCAACGCAAATGGACCGTGATTATGCAGCAAAGCGTGATTCAGTTGTAATTAATGGTGATAAAGCATTGTGGTCGAACACTTGGATTGCTGCAGGAAATGAAGTGACTTGGGACATGGTACATTACGATGTTCAACTTTTTGGTGGTATTGTTTTGCATCAAGGAAAAATTTCGGAGATGGGAACTGGAGAAGGAAAAACCTTAGTTGGAACACTTCCTGTTTATTTAAATGCACTTACAGGCTTAGGAGTTCACGTTGTTACTGTAAACAACTATTTGGCGAAACGAGATTCGGAATGGAACGGACCGCTTTTTGAATTTCATGGTTTAACGGTTGATTGTATCGATAAGCATGAACCAAATTCAGAAGATCGTAGAAAAGCTTATTTAGCAGACATTACTTTTGGAACAAACAACGAATTTGGATTCGATTATTTGCGTGATAATATGTCTCGCATCCCTGAAGATTTAGTACAACGCAAACACAATTACGCAATTGTGGATGAGGTGGATAGTGTATTAATTGATGATGCTCGTACTCCATTAATTATTTCAGGTCCGACTCCAAAAGGCGATAACCAGGAGTTCGCTCCTTTAAAACCCCGTATCGAAAAAATTGTAAATGCACAAAAAAATTATGTGAACTCTGCTTTGATTGATGCCAGAAAATTATTGGCAGAAGGAAAAGAGAAAGAAGGAGGCGTTGCATTATTACGTGCTTACAGAGGATTACCCAAAAACAAAGCTTTGATTAAATTTTTATCAGAGCCGGGAATGAGACAACAATTGCAAAAAACAGAAAATTTTTATTTACAAGATCAATCGCGTGATATGCATAAGGTGGATGCCGAACTGTTTTTTGTGATTGATGAAAAAAACAACTCCATAGAATTAACCGAAAAAGGATTGGAATTAATTTCAACTTCTTCTGAGGATTCAAAATTCTTTGTGTTGCCTGATGTTGGAAGTGAAATTGCAGCATTAGAAAAATCAACAGCATCCTTGGATGAAAAAGCAAAACGCAAAGAAGAATTAATTCGTGATTATTCTATCAAATCAGAACGTGTTCATACCATCAACCAATTATTAAAAGCATATACGCTTTTCGAATTGGATGTGGAGTATGTTATTATTGATGGAAAAATTAAAATTGTAGATGAACAAACCGGTCGTATCATGGAAGGCCGTAGATATTCTGATGGTTTGCATCAGGCAATTGAAGCGAAAGAAAATGTAAAAGTAGAAGCGGCTACACAAACGTATGCAACTGTTACTTTGCAAAATTATTTCCGTATGTATACCAAATTATCTGGTATGACGGGAACTGCAGAAACAGAAGCAGGTGAATTTTGGGATATTTATAAATTGGATGTGGTTGCAATTCCTACAAACAGACCAATTGCACGTAAAGATCACGAAGATTTGGTTTTCAAAACCAAGCGTGAAAAATACAATGCCGTTATTGAAGAAGTTGGAAAATGTGTAGAGCAAGGTCGTCCGGTTTTGGTTGGTACAACTTCTGTTGAGATTTCTGAATTGTTAAGCCGAATGTTAAAGTTGCGTGGAATCAAACACAATGTGTTGAACGCAAAAATGCATCAGCGTGAAGCAGAAATTGTTCAGGAAGCAGGACAAGCAGGAACGGTGACCATTGCAACAAACATGGCAGGTCGTGGAACGGATATTAAATTAGGGCCGGGAGTTAAAGAAGCAGGCGGATTAGCAATTATAGGAACAGAACGTCACGAATCCAGACGAGTGGACAGACAGTTGCGTGGTCGTGCCGGTCGTCAAGGTGATCCAGGTTCTTCTCAATTTTTTGCTTCTTTGGAAGATGACTTGATGCGATTGTTTGGTTCGGAGCGAATTGCAAAGTTGATGGACAGAATGGGAATTAAAGAAGGTGAAGTCATTCAACATTCCATGATTACTAAATCCATCGAGCGTGCACAAAAGAAAGTAGAAGAAAACAACTTTGGAACACGTAAGCGGTTGATCGAGTATGACGATGTGATGAATTCTCAACGTGAAGTAATTTATAAAAAACGCAGACATGCATTGTTTGGTGAACGTTTAGCAATTGATATTGCAAACTCTATTTATGATACTTGTGAGTCTATTGTTACAGAATACCATGAAGTAAAAGATTTTGAAGGATTTAATATTGAAGTGTTGCGAGTATTATCGATAGAATCACCGGTTGATGATGTTGCATTTTCTGAATTAAAGCAAAATGAAATTGTGGATGCATTGTATGAAAAAGCAGAAACTCATTACATTGCAAAAAACAATCACATTAAAACAAAATCATTCCCGATAATAAAAGATGTTTATGAAAATCAGGCAGCATCTTACGAAAACATTGTTACACCATTGAGTGATGGAATAAAAACATTGCAAGTGGTAGCAAACCTAAAACGTTCGTACGAAACAAAAGGCGCTGAATTGGTTTTAGGTTTAGAAAAAGGAACAGCTTTGTCAATGATTGATGATTCATGGAAAGAACATTTGAGAGAAATGGATGATTTGAAGCAATCCGTTCAAAATGCGGTTTACGAACAAAAAGATCCGTTGTTGATTTATAAATTTGAATCGTTCCAATTATTCAAACAAATGGTAACGAACGTAAACAAGGAAATAGTTTCTTTCTTGATGCGTGCGAATTTACCAAACCAGGTTGAGAACAATGTTCAGTTGTCAAGAGCTCAGGCTCCACAACGTCAGCAACAGCAAACTCAAACAAGCAGAACAGAAGTTGGAGCAAATACAAACAATCCGAACGAAGAGCAACATAAGGTAAAAGCTCAACCGGTGAGAGTAGAGCAGAAGATTGGACGAAATGACCCTTGTCCATGTGGCAGCGGCAAAAAGTATAAAGCTTGTCACGGTAAGTAAAAAATAAAATTGTGAAATGCCTCTTTAAGAAATTAAAGGGGCATTTTTGTTTTATAAACACCCTCAATTTCATAAGTTTTGATTGACTCAAATTATTTTAGAGTCAAATGGTTTATTTTTGATTAAACCAAAACTTCTAACTCATGGATTTAAAAATTAATTTTCTGTATGTTTTTTTAGCAGCTCTTGTCCCGATGATTCTCGGCTTTATTTGGTATAACCCTAAAGTTTTCGGGAAAGCATGGATGAATGCTGCTGGTATGACTGAAGACAAGATGAAAGGAGCCAACATGGCTGTAATCTTCGGAGTGTCATTCGTACTTAGTTTTCTATTGGCAATGTCGCTGATGCCTATCACTATTCATCAAATGGGAGTATTCTCAACACTAGCTACTCCCGATACGATGGCCGATCCTGTTAACTCAGAAGGCGCAAAATATTTCAAAGACTTCATGTCAAAGTATGGAACTAATTTCCGCACTTTCAAGCATGGTATGTTTCATGGTATTTTGCTTGGGATATTCCTTGTTCTTCCGGTGATGGGAACTAATGCGCTCTTTGAACGAAAAGGATTTAAATATATAGCGGTGAATTGTGGCTACTGGATACTTTGCCTTGGTATTATGGGTGGTATCATTTGTCAGTGGGGACTTAGCTATTAAGAAGTGATTAGGTAATTAGGTGATAATGTGATGGAGTGATTGTTAGTTAGAACCGTCATTGCGAGTCATCCCGAGCCTTCGGGATGATGTGGCAATCTTTCAAGATGAGGAAAAGAATCAACATTAGTAAGCTAAAAAAATCCCCTTCCAATTTATCGGAAGGGGATTTTCAAATTTTAATCTAACCCAAATTCTTATTTTGCAGAAGCAACAACGTTGATGTTTAATTCAAATTCATCGTTGATAGCTTTATCTCCAATTCCTTCGAAGAAACTTGCTGAACCGTATTTGATATCAAATTTTGTACGGTTTACCATAATTTTTGCAACAGTTACAAATGTTTTAGCATCCATTTTTATCATTGCGGGAAAAGTAATTTCGTTTGTAATTCCTTTGATGGTTAATTTTCCTGTTATATCATAATCGTTACCAGACTTAAGTGTAGCTTTTGTGATTTCAAATTTTGCCGTTGGATGTTTATCAACTCCAAAAAAATCATCTGCTTTTAAATGTCCCACCAATTTACCGTTCCATTCTTTGTCTGTTAAGTCGGTACAAGTAATGGATGTCATATCAATTTCGAATGAGCCACCAGTTACAGTTTTTCCATCAGATACAATATTCCCTTTAGAAATTGTAATACCGCCTTCGTGTTGACCGGTTACTTTTTTTCCTATCCATTTTGCCGTTGTAGTTTTTGTATCAATTGTATAATTTACGTTAGATGCTTTTGGGTTTGTAAAAGCAAATGCTCCAATTGCAACTATTGCAATTAAGCCGAATGTCATTTTTCTAATCATTTTTTTAGGTTTTTATAGTTTAACGATACAAATATATAAATTATATGTATATACATATAATGTTTTAACATATTTTTGCAAAATTCTTTATTCCGCTATCTAATTTACCAAACAATAGGCCACAAAAGTTTGAAAAATCGTTGGTCTGGTAATTATAATAGCCGAAATGTGCCAGGAAAAAGGTGAGAATGGTTCTAAAGATGAAAGATTTCTCGACTTCGCTCGAAATGACAGTTCTAATTGTCATCCCGAGCGAAGCCGAGGGACTATTTCTTAAACTCTATAGAAGCAGAGTTAATGCAATAACGTAAACCGGTAGGTGCGGGACCGTCATCAAAAACATGTCCCAGATGTCCGCCACATTTTGCACAGGTAATTTCGGTACGGATCATTCCATGAGATTTATCTTTAGTATAAACCACTTTTGTTGAATCTACCACATCCGAAAAGCTAGGCCAACCACAACCTGCATCAAATTTTGTATCCGACTTAAATAATTCGGAATTACAACCCGCGCAAACGTACATTCCTTTGTCGGTATGTAAATAGTATTTTCCCGAAAAGGGCATTTCTGTTCCTTTTTCACGTAATATATTATACTGTTCAGGGCTAAGGATTTTTTTCCATTCGTCCTCTGTTTTTACAATTTTGTTTGCATCGCTCATGGTACTTTTAGGTTTAGGATTTGTTTGTCCGGTTCCATTACAGGCAACCAAACTGAATGAGATGAATAACAGAACTATATTTTTCATGATATTTATTTTATAGCATATACGAATATCACATTCAGTTGGATTGGATTTTATTTTCAATCAAAGCTAGTAATGTTTTATTGAAATGCATTATTGTATTCCTATCATTAATTTTTTATCTTTGGTTAAACTAAACAAAAAACCCAATGAAGAAAATCTACTTAATAATAACAATATGTGCATCGGCATTTATTGCAAACGCACAGGTATTCTGGACCGAGGATTTTGGAACAGGATGTAATCAAGGGCAATTGGCAAGTGCTTATACAGGCACAAACGGAGCGTGGACAATTGCTTCAACAGGAACAAATGACCCGTATGCAAATACTTTTTATGTAGGTGCTCAGGAAGCAGGTGGGCCTATTGGAACTTGCGGAACAGCCTGTACAGGAACAATTGATGCTACCTTGCATTTAGGAAATATTGCTATTCCTGCAATTGGACTTTCTGCTGACAATGGTGCTTCTTATGTTAGCGGTGGGGCTTGCGGACCTCCATTCAATATTTGTGTAATCACCAACAGAAGAGCTGAATCACCAATTATTAATTGTTCAGGAAAAACATCCATAACAGTTGCATTTGGGTACATGGAAAACGGGCAAAATACTTTGGATGATGCAAGTTTATGGTATTCTGTTGATGGGGGTGCAACTTGGTTACTTTTAAATAATATGATAAAAACTGCATTAACATGTTCTCCTCAGGGAATATGGACAGCCTATTCTTTTGCTTTACCCTCAACTGCAAACAATAATCCAAATGTAAAGATTGGATTTAACTGGACAAACAATGATGATGGTGCCGGAACTGATCCTTCTTTTGCAGTGGATGATATAACATTATCAACTCCTACAGTTGGGATTGCGGATTTAACTTCAGCATCATTAGAAGTTTTTGCAACCGGCAGTAACGTTATTGTTAAATCTACAGATGCGGTTCAATTACAAGGTGTGTATGATGTGTTAGGAAGAACAATTACTTGTTCATTAGAAAACAATACTATTAATATGGAATCACAACCTTCGGGAGTTTATTTTGTTAAGGTGGTTGTGAAAGGACAAGTTTATACTAAGAAAGTATTTATTAAATAGATAATATTTATTTCATAAAAAAGGAGTTCCTTATAATTGGGAACTCCTTTTTTTATTTCGTTACTGCCTTAGGTGGAGGTGGCTTTTGTAAAACAATATTTTTTTCTATCTCGAAAATATAATTTGCTTTATCATATACATTTATTTCCTGAGTATAATCTGCAAATCCTGAACTTGTTACTTTAACAATATATTTTCCCGGTACAACAGCAAAAATATATTTACCCGATTGTGGATTCACATCTTTCAAATCAATTTCTTCATTTGTTTTTTTATCTATTATACTTATAACAGCTTCAATTTCTTTTTTTGTTGTGTCTCCAGTTGAAACAATTCCTTTTATAACAGATAAATTACTTTCAACATCGTTGAAGGTTACTTTATAAATATCTAAATCTCCAAAACCTTCTTTTCTGTATGCAGAAACGTATGCATCGCGTTTATTTTTTGCGAGAGAAATTTGCATATTGTCTTCCGGTGTATTTATTGGATAACCAATGTTTATTGGCGAGCCGAAAGTATTTGTACTAGGAGTAAATTTCGTTTTAAAAATATCATATCCTCCCATTCCTGTATGACCTTGAGATGCAAAATACAGCATGTTTGTTTTTTCATCAAACATGGGGAAGTTCTCATCGTATTTTGTATTTACTTTCGAACCTAAATTAACAGGGTCAGCCCACTTGCCATTTGGAAGTTTTTTTATTGAATATAAATCACAACCACCAAATCCTCCTGGTCGATCACTTGAAAAAATTAACATGCTTTCATCCTCTGTAATACATGCTTCCAAATCAAAATGAGCTCCTTTGTTTATTGGTCCATCAAGTAAAGTTGGAGCGGGTAAAGTTTGCTTTTTTCCTGCAAGCGATGAAATAAACAATTCATCGGAATCCGCTTCATGAAACATATAAATAACAATGGTTTTTCCACTGGGAGTCATGTACACACATTGTTCATCTTCTTCTGTGTTGATTAATGCACCTGCATTTTTTGCTTTAGTCCATTCTCCTTTATCAACTTTTGAAACATAAATGTCGGAAGTAAAATATCCTGTTTCACTTTCAACTTCACCTTTTGTCGCGCTTCTTCTGGTTGTAAAATATAAGGTTCCTTCATCGCCTGAAACAAAAGGATAATAATCAGGAGCTTTGGTGTTAATATCTTTTCCTAGATTTTGGAAGGAAACATTTACTGGTTTTTTAATAAGCTCTTTTGCGTTTTCGCAATTTTCAATAAAATGATCTACCAATCCTGTTTCTTCTGGTGTACATTTTTCTCTGTATTTATAGTAGTATGAAATTGCTTTTTCAAATTCATAATGGTAGGCATAAGCCATTCCTGTATAAAGAAGTACTTCGTTTTTATATTCCCCGTTATTTAAAACAAATTCGAAATAAGGAATTGCTTTTGACCGATCGTCATTTACATTGAGGTAACAAATTCCAATATTTAAATTGGTTTGTATATCCCTTTTGTTTTGTTTGTAAAGTTTAAGCAATTCAACAAGAGCACGGTTATAATCTTCATAACCCAAAAAATTCTTTGCAGCTCTTTTTATTTCTTTAGGATTTTTTTTGCTCTGAGCATTTCCATATGTACAGAATAAAAAAAGTAAGAGGACGATAAAATATCTTTGCATGAAAATTAATTTTTACTTAGTTGAGTTTTTAAAAGCAAGCTAAATTAGTAAAAAATAATACTAGTATTTTTTCGAACCATTTTTAATTCTAAAATTCTACGAACTCCCGACTCCAAACTATCATCCTGCCCATCCTTCTCTGTCCAAACTCCTGTATTGAATGGCTTCAGCCAAATGGTTGGTTTCTATGTTTTCGCTTTCATCCAAATCAGCAATGGTGCGAGCTACTTTTAATATTCTATCATAAGCTCTGGCTGACAATCCTAATTTTTCCATAGCGGTTTTCAAAAGCTGATTGCCTGCTTCATCTATTTTACAAACTTCACGTAATTGTTTTGAACCAATTTGAGCATTGCAATGAACTCCATTGTTTTCTTTAAATCGTTTTTCCTGAACCTCTCTAGCTTTTATTACGCGAGTTCTAACCTTTTCGCTTTTTTCTGATTTGCGTTCTTCTGCTAATTCATTATATGAAACGGGAGTCACCTCCACATGTATATCTATTCTGTCCAATAATGGTCCTGATATTTTATTCAAATATTTTTGTACTGTTCCCGGAGGACAAACACATTCCTTTTCGGGATGGTTGTAATAGCCGCATGGACAAGGATTCATAGATGCAACCAACATAAAACTCGCAGGATATTCTACAGAAAATTTCGCTCTGGAAATAGTTACCACTCTGTCTTCCAACGGTTGCCGCATTACTTCCAAAACAGTTCTTTTGAATTCAGGCAATTCATCTAAAAACAAAACCCCGTTGTGCGACAATGAAATTTCTCCTGGTTGAGGAACGCCACCTCCACCTACTAATGCCACATCCGAAATAGTATGATGAGGTGAACGAAAAGGACGAATAGAAACCAAACCATTGTTCTTCCCCATCTTTCCAGCTACGCTATGAATTTTTGTAGTTTCCAAAGCTTCCTGTAAATTCATTGGAGGTAAAATTGTTGGCAACCGCTTCGCAAGCATTGTTTTTCCTGCTCCCGGAGGTCCAATCAAAATTAAATTGTGTCCGCCCGATGCTGCAATTTCTAACGCACGTTTTATATTTTCTTGTCCTTTCACATCCGAAAAATCGAACTCAGTGTCTTTTAATTTGGAAAAGAATTCATCTTCTGTATTGATGATGGTTTGAACAAGCTCAATATCTCCATTAAAAAAATCAATAACTTCTTTAATGTTTTCTACTCCGTATACTTCAATTCCATCCACAATTCCTGCTTCTTCTGCATTTTGTTTTGGAAGAATAATGCCTTTGAAATTTTCTTTTCTGGCTTGAATGGTGATTGGCAAAACACCTTTGATAGGTTGTAGTCCGCCATCGAGAGACAATTCTCCCATTATCAAATACTCACTTACTTTTTCAGGAAGTATTTGTTCGGATGCAGCCAAAATTCCAACTGCAATGGTTAAATCATAAGCCGAACCTTCTTTGCGGATATCGGCTGGAGCCATATTTATGACTATGCTTTTTCCCGGGATTTTGTACCCATTGTTTTTAAGAGCTGCAGCAATGCGTTGCTGACTTTCCTTTACGGCACTGTCGGGCAGTCCAACCATTAAAAAATTTACTCCGGGATTGATGTTTGTCTCCACCGTCACTGTTGTGGCATTAATACCGTAAACGGCACTGCCATACGTCTTCACTAGCATAAATATTGAATAATAAAATTTCGGGAGTAGGTGGCAAATGTACAAAAGTCCTCTAAAAATAGCCGGGTATACACGACTGTTTTTGGCCTATCAATTACTAAGAATTATTTGCTTTTAAATTTTTTTATTCTGCTTTTTGGTTGTATTTTAGCTATTCAAAAATAAATCAACAAATCAAACCCAAATACAATGAAAAAAATTGCTACACTTACATTGGGATGTTTGCTAAGCTTAACAGCTGTTCAGGCACAAACATTCTCTGATGATTTTGAATCTTATACCGCTGGTATTGCTTTAGGGCCACAGTCTCCTGATTGGAGAACATGGGGTGGAGCAGGTGGTGGCGCTGATGATGCTAACGTTGTTACAACGGATAACCATACAACAGGTGGTACAAAATCGATCTACTTTTCTTCTACAAGTTCAACTGGCGGACCGCAAGACGTTGTTTTGCCATTCACAGCTGGAGCTCCTTTAAATACTGGTCAGTTTTCTTTCAAAACTTGGTTTAAAGTACCAGCAGCTAAAACAGGATACTTCAATTTTCAAGGTACTTCTACAATGGGTGGAATGTATGTATTGGATTGCTGGATGAATGCTGGTGGGACTATTCAAGTTCAAAACACTGGAACTATTGTTGCCAATGGTACTTTTCCAACAGGAACATGGTTTGAATTAGAAATCAAAGCTAACTTTAACTCAAATGCTTGGGAATTATTAATTGATGGTGTTTCTCAAGGAACATGGTCAAATGCAAGTAACCAAGTTTGGGGTATCGATTATTATCCAGCTGATGCGCAAGCAAGTTTCTGGATTGATGATGTTTCTTATGACGTTATTCCTTATGTTTTACCAGCATTAAATGCTGCAGGAAACTTATTGGATATTGATAACGGATTGGTTGGTTCAACTAGATTCCCTGCTGTTACTGTTCGTAATTTAGGTACTGGTGTAATCAATTCATTTGATTTGACTGTTACTCAAAACGGTGGAGCACCAGTTGTGAAAAACGTTACTGGATTAACATTAGCTTCATTGGCAAACACAATTCAAACGTATACAACTCCTTTTACTTTAGTTGCTGGTACAAATACATTTGTATGTATCATTAGTAACGTAAATGGTGGTGGTGCAGATGGTGATGCAACGGATGATACACTTACAGTAGTTGTAAATCCTGTTACTCCAGCTCCTGGTAAAATGGTAGTTGCTGAAGAAGGTACTGGTACATGGTGTCAGTGGTGCCCAAGAGGTGCAGTTTATATGGATATGATGGATGTAAAATATTCAGGATTCTTTGCTCCAATTGCAGTTCACAATGGTGACCCAATGACAGTTACTGCTTATGATGCAGGTATGGGTGCTTTAATTGGTGGATACCCAAGTGCTTTGGTTGATCGTTTACCGGAAGTTGATCCAAGTGCTATTGAAACAGATTTCTTAACTCGTATTGTTGTTGCTCCAAAAGCATTTGTTGTAAACGGTGCAACTTATAATACTACTACTCGTGTTTTAAATGTTTCTGTAACTTATACAAATCAAGCTACATTAACAGGAAACTACAAAGCGATGTGTGTAATTACTGAAAATGATGTTACCGGAACAACTGGATATGCTCAATCAAACGCTTATTCTGGTGGTGGTGCAGGTCCAATGGGTGGATTCGAATTATTGGCTAATCCAGTTCCTGCTTCTCAAATGGTTTATGATTTCGTAGCTCGTTTCCAAAGTCCTGACTTTACAGGAATTCCAAATGCTCAAGGAACTACTACAGGAGTTGGTGGAGTATTTACTTGGAATTTCTCTTTTACACTTCCTGCATCTTATGATGATTCACAAATTCATATCGTAGGTATGTTGCTTGACCCAACTGGTAAAATTGAGAACGCTGATTATACTACAATTGCTGAAGCGGTTACAAATGGTTATGTTGCTGGTTTTGGTGTTGGAATAAATGATATCGCTGATGCACCGGATGCGCAAGTGAGTATTTATCCTAACCCTTCTTCTGGTACTGCTTCAATTTCTTTGAACCTTGCTAAAGAATCTGATGTTCAGGTTGCTATTTATGCAGTTGATGGTTCATTGGTTGGAACAAAATCATACGGACAGTTAAACGGTGCAATGTTATTGCCTGTTGACATGACTCCATATACAGCCGGAATTTATTTTGTAAATGTTACTATTGATGGAAATACTTCGGTATTGAAATTCGTAAGACAATAATTCAAAATTAGTTGATACTAAAAATCCCCCATGCGATATGCGTGGGGGATTTTTTATTTAAATGATTTTGGTTTTTTATAAAGAAGCCTCTACATAATGTATTAGAGAATGAATCACCTTAATGTGAATCTCTTGAGCTCTGTCAGCATATTCACTATGTGGAGCACGAATCTCTACATCACACCATCCTGCTATTTTTCCTCCATCTTTTCCTGTTAATCCAATAACCAACATTCCTTTTTCTTTTGCTGCCGTGATAGCATTAATTACATTCTTGGAATTTCCGCTGGTGCTTATCGCCAATAAAATATCTCCTTTATTCCCCAATGCTTCTATGTATCTAGAAAATACTTTATCATAACCATAATCATTTCCTACACAGGAAATATGAGATGGATCTGAAATAGAAATTGCAGGTAAAGCTTTTCTGTCATCCCGAAAACGGCCGCTTAATTCTTCTGCAAAATGCATGGCATCACACATTGAACCTCCATTGCCACAGGAAATTACTTTGTTGCCTTTTTTGAAAGCCTCAGAAAGTAATTTCCCCGCTTTTTCAATGGCTTCAATATTTTTTGACTCTGAAATAAAAGCTTGTAATACCTTTTGGGCTTCGTTCAGGTTGTTTTCTATCAATGATTTGCTCATAGTACTTATGGTTTTCGAAGCATAAAATTAAGTCTTTTGGCATAACATTTGAAATTATTGCGAGGAATTTATATATTTATCAAACTTTTGAACCAAACCAAATCGGGATCTATGAAAAAAATCTTTACTACTCTAACACTAATAATAGCTTTGGCAGCTGTCGGAACAGCTCAAGCACCTACTAAGCCTGCTACAGATGACAATAATTGTTATACTAAATGGGCACAAAAATTTCAAGACCGTGGAGCCGAAGATGTGGCGGATGGAACTTATGCAGATGTAATTATTTCTATAAGAAGTGGTTCGGATGCTGAATGCTATAATGGAAAATGTGATGTGAAAGACGGAAAAGTTACTACAATGTACATCAAATTGGAAGATGGCACATTTGAACAAATCAAAAGAAAAGCACGTTACGAAAATGTGCCTTTAATTATCACAAACGGAATGTCGAGTCCACTTTTAACTATGGAAAGCGATTTAATAAATGTTCTTTTCGTAAAAAAGATAAAACCGAAAAAAGCAGGATTTGTAAAAGCTGCAGAACCTACAGATGATTAGGAAATAATAATTATAAATAGAAAGCCCCTTAGTGAAACTAAGAGGCTTTTTTGTTATAAACGGTTTGTGACTTGGCGTAGTGCGGATTTTCGGAGAAGTATTGGTCGGCAAGACAAATGCTTATTTGGAAATCCGCACTCCATTTTCTTGAATGCCTGCATAACGCTAAGCCGCTGTTAGTGTTAGGTTTTTATTCTTTGTTATAAAGGTCTACAGTTGACTGAATAATTTCTGTTATTAAATTTTTATTCTTGTCAAGATTTGATGGAGTTAAAGTCATTCGCAACCATTTGTCTCTGGTAACAGCGGCTATTCCTTCGTCCTCTAATTTTTGGGTCCAGTCATTATGATTGTCTATTTCCTATAACACATTTGTAAATTTTTTCTTTGGCTTAAAGTGAATAAAATTTCGTGATTTTGTTCCGTCCGATAGTCCGATATAGTATTTATTGTAATTGAGATTTTGTTTTGGCTCTGCTTTCTCATTAATTATTTCCAAAAGATTGTCCACTATTTCAACATTTTTTGGTGTCGAGCGAGCGTTCCAATAATTTCTATCCGTTTCTACTAATTTACTTTCAATTATGTCATCATTTCTTAGAGCAAATCTGTCCATTACTTTAACAAAATGCAAAACAATGTTGTCCCCAACTTTCAAAGCATTGATTTGTATAATTATTAAAGGAATTTGTCCATTGAACAGACTTAAAACATTTAAGAATCGGCTTGTAATGTCCTCTGCAATTAAAACTGCACAATGATCATACTGTGGGTAGCGTCTTTTTTCAATGTCCCAATATTCAATGCATCTGATTATGTGGCTTTCGTCTGTTTGTCCAAGTTGAATTTCAACTTCATATCTTGCATTATTGTCGAAGTCCGCCAAAAGCAAATCTAGTCGCCCAGCTTTGTGCTGTTTTCTTTCTCTGTCTATTAGCTCAAGTTCACCAAGGCCCAATATTTGCGGGTTCTCGGCAATTCTGTTTTGTAACCAAACTTCATTAAAGTCAGAGTTAGTTTTTAAATTTATTTTTTCTGGAATTGAAAAATTTAGTTTTGTCATTTCTCTTCTATTTGTCGGTTATTCGTTTTCAAAAACTTCTTCCTATATTTAGGTTATGCTAATATAGGAGGAAGTTTTTACTTTTTCTTGTTTCCTTTTATTTATTAAAAACAAAAAAGGCTTCCTCATTTCTGAGAAAGCCTTTTTAAAATTATTCTAATCCTCTTACTTAGCCAAAACTAATTTTTGAACTAATTTTTGAGTATCATTTTTAATGGTAATCATGTATGAACCAGAATTTAAATCAGCTACATCAACATTCACTACTTGTCCTTGAATAGGATTTGAGATTGAATGTGTTTTAACTAATCTTCCTGTTACATCTGTTATTTCAACAACCGTTAATGAATTCATGTTGTAACCAAATTCTACATTCACAGTAGAGCTTGCAGGATTTGGATAAATTGCAACACCATTGTTTTCAGCAGCAGCGGTAATTCCTGTTGTAGTTGATACTGTTGCAGTAACCGGTACTCTTGGAGAGCTCACGCAATCAAAGTTAGGAGTTGTAATTTTCCAATCGTAATAGTAATAATAAGCAGTTGAACTAGTTGTTGTACCTGTCCATCCATTTGTTACAGTAACATAACCTGGAGTTGTATAAGGATAACTTACACCGGAATTGTTTCTTCTTAATGAAGGAGAAGATGGTTGAGTTAAGCGGTATCCTGTTCCAGGAGTTAATGGGAAATTCAAAGTAATAACTGAAGAGTCAATAGGTAAACTTGCAGTTGTAAAAGTATTAATTACAGTTCCTGTGTTATCGCGTAATTGAATTGTACGAGCTCCAGTTGTAGTAGCATAAACTTTTACTGAAGTTAATGTACAAGCAGCAAGTACATCAAAATCAAGTCCCCCATTCACACCACTTGTTCCTGAACCGGAACCATTTGGTCTTCCACCATTATTGATAGAGCCAGGATAGTTTGTTGTTTCATCAATATAATAAGTAGTTGTAGTGCTAATTGTAGGAGTTGTATAAGCAGTTCCGGTTGCAAGTGAAGAACCACCTGTTGAAGCTGCATACCAATTTATAGTTCCACCTGAACCGGCAGCACTTAAATTAAATGTTGCAGGGCCGGGACCTGTTGCACCTGTTCCTGTTGGACTAGGAGCAGCAAGAACAGAAACAACAGTTGGTGTTGCTGTCCAGTTTTGACATAAACCTGTTGTTGTTAATGAATATGTTCCTGATGTTGGAGGATTAATAGTTTGTGTTGAAGCTGTAAATCCCGAAGGACCAGTCCAGCTATAAGCCGAAGCAGTTGTACTTGATAACGTTAATGTTCCAGCACATGTGTTTGCTCCGGATGAAGTAACTACTGGAGTTTCGTTTGGATTTAATACAGTTGTTACAGTTGGTGAAAGGTTTGTACAGCCTGCTGCATTTGTAACTTTAACATTGTAGTTTCCGGTTGTACTAACAACAATTGAAGAAGTAGTAGCACCATTTGACCACAAATATGAAGTGTATCCTGCAGGAGCAGTTAATGTAACAGAACCAGCAGTACAAAATGCATACGGACCAGGGATTACGTTATTTGTGATAGAGCAACCGCTTTCCACAACAGTTACAAATTGATCAGCACTTAACGTTCCAAATGTTGTTGTTCCACCAGCAGGCCATTCAATTACAGCAGATGTAATTGTTGTTGCAGAACCTAATCCAAAGTGTAACTGCATTGAGTTTGCAGTTCCATAAGTTTCTCCGGCTCTTACTTCACGTACTTGTGTTCCAAAAGAACCTGTAATAGTAACTTTTGCACCAATAGCATTTTGATTACTAACAGTACCTGTTAAATTAAAATTGATAAAGTGATTTGAGTTTTTATTGTTTAACCACAATACATCATCTGTTGTAGAAGGTGTATTGTATACGTTTCCGTAAGAAGCAACTAAATCAACAAATCCATCGTGATTTAAATCTCCTGTTGCAAAAGATAAGAAATCGGTCATTGCGCCACCGAATACTCCAGAAAGAGCAGTGTAAGTTCCGTTTCCGTTATTTTTATACATAACTAAATTTGGACCTGAAATTAAAATATCCAAATATCCATCGTTATCAAAATCTTCCACAATTGATTCGATTGCATTGAAGGTAGTAGAAAAACCAGAACCAGCTGTAGCATCAGTGAAAACGCCAGATCCGTTGTTCATATAAATTTGGCTGTTCTCATCATGATTTGTCATAACAACATCTTGATCACCATCATTATCTAAATCCCCAAAACTGGTTGTCCATGTTTGTTTAAAGTTTCCTGGAAGTTCAAGTCCGGTAGATGCAGCATTTTCAGTAAACACCCCTGCATTGTTAACGAACAAACGGTCTCTTCTTCTTTGGTCAGTATAACTTGAAGTACTTTGACGGCAATGAGCAGTATAAAGATCTAAATCTCCATCATTATCAATGTCTAACCAAACGCAACCATAATTTCCTGAATCGTAAGGGTCGCCACTGTATGTCATACCCGGATTAATTTCAGTATCAATTAAGGTAGTTGTTAATGCCATTGTACCAGAATTGTTTTTATAAATTTTCATGTAATCATTGTCATCACATACAGCTAAATCAGCCCAACCATCATTATCAAAATCACCAAAAGTGATACTTTGAACGAAGTATGAACCAGCTAAAGTTGTTTGAGTTTTTGTGATAGTACTGCCTGACCAAGATAATTTCACTAAGTACATAGTACCATTTGTTCCTGTAGCAACATCTTTCCAACCATTGTGATCCACATCAGCAAGTGCCATTCCCCAAACGTTTGTGCCGCCTGTGATTGTACCTAAATTATAGCGGGTATAGGTTCCGCCTTGACTTTGTAAATCAACTATTAAAACATCTGATTGATCCATTTTAACGATATCGTCAAGACCATCGTTATTAACGTCAACAACTGAAATTGCACAACCACTATGCGTTGCGATGGGAGTTAAGCTGTTCGAATTAGTAAAGCCAAATTGTGCATTGGTGCTAAGTGCCCCCAAAATACAAGCTGACGTAATAACTAACGACTTGTGGAAAGTAGTTTTTATCATGGTTACTGTTTTTGTTTAAAAAGGTTATTAAATTTAGTTTAGAGATGAATAAAGTAAAGCTTTTTATTATGATTTTACAACTTTTTTATAGACTATTTTAGTTCCGGTAGTTATTTTTAAATAATATATCCCCGAAGAAGCCGGTAAATAAAGGCTCATGCTTGATTGAAAGCCCATGTTAGGGTGCTGCGACTGCAATTTTCCGTTTGCATCAAATATTTCGATGTTTTTTATTAAAACACCATATTCTGAAGTCACAAAAACCCTTCCATCCATTGATATAGTTGGCCAGGCAGTCACATCCTGTTTTGGGGAATAAGTATTTACTCCAAGAGGAATAAGTACATTGTTTAAGCTATCCTGAGCCACCAAAACAGGTGTTTGGTCCGCTGCATTATACATGGTTTGAAAAGTGTTTATTTCTGGTGTGCTGTAGGTAAACATTTCATCCACCCATTTTGGCGGCACCGACTGATAATAAACTTTTGATTTAATATTAATATTTCCTACCGCTCCGGCCAAAGGAACTGCAAAATGTACCCAATCAACACCGCTTCCTTCAACAGAAGCTACTTTGTTAAAGTCAGCATCAGCATTAGCATCAGCCGAAACAGTAACTGTATCATAAACAGATGATAATGAGTTAAAGCCCAATGGCGGAATTCTATTGTCTTTTAAGAGTATTGCAGCTCTTTCTAAAACGGATGTGAAATTGCCTCCAACATCACCGGGAACCAATTCATAAATTTGAGGAACATGGGATTGATTTAGTGTATTGTGATGTATTTCGAAATTTGAACTTTCACCAATCACACGATATTGATTATTGAAAATACCCGTTTGGAAAACAGTATCGCCTGCACCATCAATCACGACAAATTGTAAAACCGCTCTGCGGGAAGGATAACCCGAAGGAAATTTATGTCCCGCTTTGTTTTTCAACATTACCTTAAAAAATGCAGTATCACTCGTAACACTTACCATTTGTAAATCAAAATCCAATGTTTGTTGTTGAAGCATAGCAGTTGTTGCAACAATGGTAGAATCAAAACTTTTATCAGGAACATAAACTCCCAATGGACCTCTGTTGGTTTTGATCAAATTAAGCATGAACAAATTTGCTCCGGCAAAAACGTGTTGATTGAATGGAAAACGTTGTGGTAAACTTGTATTGCCGTTCGCAATATGAATCGGATCAATTAACTGAGGCATGTGACAAGTCTGACATTTTATACTGTTACCAGGATAATCAGAATTTTTATATTCATGAAAAGTAGCTTGCTCAACAAAATATCCTCCGGTATAATTACCGGCTAAATCAACTGACTCAGTTATAAGTGTATGACAAGAAGAACAAACTTTAGCATCGTCCATATGCGGACTGTAAACAGGGGTAAGTCCTTCATATAATTGCATTGGTGCAACAAATGGCGCAGTAAACGGACCATATTCAACATCGTTGGTATCGTATGGAATTATTCCGGAATAGGTATAACCAACACTAGGTGCAATCGCATGACAAGCACCGCAGGACACACCATCTAATCCAAGTGAATCAGTTACTAAATCTGTTAAGCCATAAAATGGATTTCCTTTAAATTGAGAAGTGTACGCTCCCATTGGAGCATGACAATCCAAACATTTATTTTGTAAGGGACCGGCATGAGCAGGATTAAGCGTTATTTCATGACTAACTTTTGCTCTCCAAAAAGGGTCTTTTGCTGATAATGCCATCATAGAGCTTTCCCAACGATCAACTAAATTTACATCTTCGCCCGCTTCGTTAATATTTGCTACTTGTGCTGAATCGTATCCATGACAACCTCTGCAGCTGAACGATGGCAAAAAATATTCTCCGGGTGCAATTGGCGCTCTCGTTGGAATTCCTTTATAAGCATCTAATTGTGATTGCGTGTGGAATTTTAAAGCAGGACTTTTTGAGGAAGCCGAATTCATAAATTTAAATCCTGCAGCAAATCCTATAATAATAAAAAGTATAGTAATTTTTTTGATGCTCATGCAATATAAGTTTGATAAACAAATATATGCATTAATGATTACAATTAAAAGGAATATCGATAAGTGTTGGGAATACTGAGATAAATCATAAAGCCCCTCTCCATTTTGGAGAGGGGTTGGGGTGAGGTTTATTTACCTGTACGCTTTTTGAATTCATTTATGCCTTCATCTAACCAATTAACATATTTGCTTATGTCTGGGTCGTAATGTGCAGTAGCTTTCGTTAGCATTTGTTCATTGTGATCAACTAAAATATATTGCGGCTGAGAATTGGTTTCATACTTTAAGGCTTGCATGTATGCCCATTTCGTTCCAATTGTATTAACAGTAAAGTCTGAATTCCCCAATTTTTTAACTGATTGTTGTTCAGTAGGAAGTTTAGTTTTGTCATCTACATATAATGAAACTAAAACAACTTCATTTCGAATGCGTTTATCAACTTCTGGATCTGGCCAAACTTGCGATTCCATTTTCCGACAATTTACACATGCCCAACCAGTAAAGTCAATCATTAAAGGTTTTCCAACTTTTTTTGCGTAAGCTAATGCTTCATCATAATCATGGAAACAAGGCAAGTTATTAGGGCAGTGTCCTTTTTTATTTTTTGCATGAGTTTCTGTAGTTCCTATAGTTACAGGCAGAGCATTTTGAGAACCTCCAAAACCATTAGGCGATTCGCTATAAAAATCAGGTGGTGGAAAACCGCTAATTATTTTTAGCGGAGCACCCCATAACCCTGGAATTAAATAAATGGTAAATGATAATGCAGTAATTGCAAAAAACAATCTTGTCACAGAAAGATGTTTTAGATCGCTATCATGTGAAAGTTTAAACCATCCCATTAAGTATATGCCAAGTAAACCAAATATTACTATCCATATTGTAATAAATACTTCACGAGTTAGTATTCCCGCTTGCACAACTAAATCTGCATTGGAAGCAAATTTAAATGCAAGTGCTAGTTCTAAAAATCCCAAGGTAACCTTAACTGAATTTAACCAACCACCAGATTTTGGTAAAGAGTTTAGCCAACCTGGAAAAGCAGCAAATAATCCAAATGGTAATGCAAGTGCTGAAGAAAAACCAAGCATACCCCAAAATGGTCCTGACAAATTACCCGTAGCTCCTGCACTAAAAAGCAAAGGTCCAATAAAAGCACTTGTACAAGAAAAAGAAACTAAAGCCAATGTAAATGCCATGAAGAAAATTCCAATCAATCCGCCTTTATCACTCTTTGCATCCATTTTATTTACAAATGCTGAAGGAAGCACAATTTCAAATCCTCCTAAAAAGGAGATTGCAAAAACAAGTAGCATTAAAAAGAAAAAGAGATTGAACCATACATTAGTAGACATTGCATGAAGTGCATCTACTCCAAAAATTACTGTAAATAAAATTCCAATAGTTGTATAGATGGCAATAATAGATAATGAATAAATAAGTGCATTTTTTATTCCTTCTTTTTTTGTTTTGCTTCTTTTTGTAAAAAAGCTAACTGTCATTGGAATCATAGGAAACACACAAGGTGTAAGTAATGCAGAGAATCCCGCCAAGCAACCTAATAAAAAGATAATCCACCAAGGATCTTCGGCATTTGCTGTTGTTGTAGTAATTGGTTCTGAATTAATTTCAGTAGTTGATTTTGATGAGGTGTCTGTTGAGGATACATTGCTTTCTAATTGAAATGCTTTTGCAACAGCTGCAGAGTCAATCACGCAAGGTGTATTTGTATCTTTTGTTTCAGTAATGCTTTTTTCACATTCAGCACTTCCTTTTAATTTAAACTCGAATGGAGTAGGTGGATCAAAAACGCATTTTTCTTCAGTACATGTCTGGTATTCATAGGTTCCTTTAACGATAACTTCTTTATTCGCTTTTAGTCTGATTTTTTGTTTAAATGTTACTGTATTCTCAAAATATAAAACCTCCATATCAAAAACTTTGTCCATGATTTTGATAGGCTTTCCTTCAGTGGGTTTTCCTAAAATTTCGTAATCACTGCTTTTGTCTGTAAATACATTAGAAGGCATTGGACCATCTTCACCAGTTTTGATAAGAGAATAAACATGCCAATGTTCTTTAATGGTTCCTGTGAATTGTAATTCATAATCACAGTTATTTATTTTTTTACTTGATAACTTCCAGGTGACAGGTTTTTCAATCTGAGCTATTGAATTGGTGCATAAAAGAGATATGCAAAACAATAAAAAAATTCTAATAATATTTTTCATGCAGGAGTTTTTGAAATTTACTTTTTATTTGAACCGAGGTAAAGATAAAAAAATAGCCCCGAAACATCGGGGCTATTTTCAAAATATTATTAGTAATTGATAGCCAAATAGTGTTAAAAAAAGTATAAAAATCAGCGCATTAGATGGCTTCGTGTATCCGGTGAATTGGAATAACCACTCCTTGCTTTAGTATTACACGTTTATCGGTAACACCCCAAACGGTGGTATTCACTTGTTTTATACCTTCCGAATCTTCGAAAATTATTTTGATCTTATTGTGTTCGAGGTTTCCCAATTTTAAAGCTCTTTCAAGATTGGAAAATCGCATTTGTATTTCTTCTTTTGATGTTAGAACATCAGTATCCGGAAACTTTAATCCGCTGATATTCTCTTTTTCAATCAAAACTGGAGTTGGTTTGGTAGCGTTTGTCATGGCGAGAGCGTTTAATTAGTTAAATTAAATCAAAGACAATGTAATTCTACGAGCAAATTAAGATTGCGTTACAAATTGTGCAAATCTTTTTATGACTTGTTATTAGGAGTCAGGTCAATTAAGACCTTCAAAAATTCATCGGATTTCTGACTGCCAATGCGGTATTTCAAGCCATCTTTATCAGTCAATTCTAAGGCGTCATTACCCTGTGTAAAAAAGCGGATTTTGTTCTTAAAATGAAGGTTATAAACAGGTCGGTTGAGCAAATATTTGCTGTATTTCACTTTTTTTGCCTCTACTATATTACTAAGGTCAATCTTAACTTTTCTGGATGTCCACAATCCATCCAAAATCAAACTGTTTCCTATAATTTTAGTATGAATATGCAAAACAAAGATTAAAATCAGAGACAGGGCCATTAATATAATGCCCATTAAAAAGAAAAGTTGTCCAGAATTTTCGTCTACTGGAGAAGCTGGGATTTCTACCATTGCAACATCAACCGGTTTTGGGTTTTCGCTCCAATAATAAAGCACGAAACAAAACATAGCCAAAACGGTACGCCAAAGAATCGACCATTTATTATAGCCGATGTATTGTTTTTCTTCAAAAAGGATTTCTTCCTGCATTGTGCTTCAAAGTTAAGAACTAAACCCGTTCTACAAAATATATTTTCTTCGTTTTATCTGTAACTTTAAAACGATCATCCAATCTCAATCCAATTACCCAAACAATTTGATTTTTTGAAGTCAGCAACCAGGTATTTTCTTTTTCAGAAATGGAAATTTTCTTGTCGATAAAAAAATCGCTTAACTTTTTTTTGCCATTCATTCCTAAAGGGTGGAAACTGTCTCCTTTTTCCCACTTACGGATTTCTAATGGAAACTGAAGTTTATCGAAATCGATATTCGTTTTTGAGTTTGGAGTTTGGAGTTTGGAGCCTGCCTGACCGGTAGGCAGGTTAGGAGTTTTTGCGATTATTTTGAATTTTAATTTCAGCCCATCAATAGTTAAATTTTTCTGATTTTTTTTGATGCGATGACTTTCTTCGTTTTGTTGTCTTGATTCTTGAGTCTTACGCCTTGATTCTATTAAAAGAAAATCTCTATCCTTAATCAACCGATGTGTTGCAGAAAAAAACTGCTTCCCTGATTGCCCGTTTAAACTTTCAATAATTTCATCTACCATAGTTGAATTAAATCCAAAGGGATATAAAAATTCAAACAAATAAGATTCAATCGGGTTTAGTTTTTTTAATTCCTTAATAGAGATCAGAATTTCGTTTTTATCTTGTTTGATAATTTTGGAACGCTTGTTTTCAATCTCTTTTTTGTAAACTTTTTCGGTGCCACTTAGTCGTTGAATGTCTTCCGAAATCGTTTTAGAAATATCCGGATTCAATTCTTTCAAAAGTGGAATCAGTTGATGTCTGATTTTATTTCTCAAATATTTATCTGAAGCATTGCTACTGTCTTCTCTGTGTTTTAGTTTATTCTTTTTTGCAAAAATTTCAATTTGATTTTTGTTTGTAAAAAGCAGAGGCCGAATAATATTATTTTGTTTCGGTAAAATCCCATGCAATCCTGCAATCCCAGTCCCTCTTATTAAATTGATAAAAAAAGTTTCAATGGAATCGTCTTGGTGGTGTGCTGTTGCAATAAATGAATAATCAAATTGTGTTCTGATTTCTTCAAACCATTCATAACGTAATTTTCTTGCAGCAACTTGAATGGATAATTTATTTTTTTTTGCAAATGTGGAGGTGTCAAAAGAAACTGAATGAAATTTAACTCCGTATTTTTCTGCTAATTCTTCAACAAAATTTTCATCTCCTTCACTTTCATCTCCTCGTAATTGAAAATTGCAATGTGCAATTCCGAATTTATATCCTGCCTGTTTAAACAATTCACACATTACAACAGAATCAATTCCACCACTTACAGTCAATAAAATCGTATCCGTTTTTGAAAACAGTTTTTCTTTTTTAATGTATGTTGTGAATAAATTAAGCATTCGACAAAGTTAAATTTTTATAGCTATCTATTTACATTTCTACACACCCCTAACCCCTCTCTAGAGGGGAATGGATTTCGCTTATGATAAGCTTAATATATAGCAATTCGTAATTCGTTTTAATTCGTAATTCGTAGGGTTTCGAACATCGCTTTCGCCTTCAACAAGCACTCTTCGTATTCTAATTCTGCTTGAGATTTGTCAGTAATCGCACTTCCAACCATAAATGATACATACTTGTTGTCTGAGTTGTATAAAATACTTCTGATAACCACATTAAAATCAAAATCACCATCAGGAGAAATGTATCCAACTGCTCCCGAATATAAACCTCGCTTGGTGCTTTCGTGTTCTTCAATAAGTTTCATGGCACTAATTTTCGGTGCGCCTGTCATAGATCCCATAGGAAACATAGCTTTTAAAATTTCTGTAAAAGAAACAGAGGAATCAATTTCGCAGCTAACAGTAGAAATCATTTGATGCACTTGTTTGAAAGAATAAATTCCAAACAATTCATCTACACTCACACTACCTCTTTTTGCGATTCTGGAAAAATCATTTCTCACTAAGTCCACAATCATTACATTTTCACTTCTCTCTTTTGTATTATTCAGCAACTCTGTTTTTAATTGCTCGTCCTCTTTTTTATTTTCAGAACGTTTAATAGTTCCTTTAATAGGCTGAGAAATAAGCTTATTCGAGCGTTTTTGTAAAAACCGTTCAGGACTAGCACTCATTAAATAATGCTTTCCAAATTTGCAGTATGCCGAAAACGGAGCTCCGGAAATAGCATTTAATTTTGTGTAAATAGCTGTAGTATTCAATGCAACATTTTCTGCAAAAAATTCCTGACAAAAATTTACTTCATAAATATCTCCTTTACGAATATGAGTTTTTAATTTTTCTACCGAATGCAGGTAATCTGTTTTTGTGATTTTCGACTGAATTTCAATTTTCACTGAACTTTTAGTCTCTTTTTGAGTTTTTTGAGAAAAAGTAATTTCAAATGCTTTTTTTGCTTCATTTTCGGAGACAAATTCATCGTTATAAAAAACAGAAACAGTTTCATTTTCTACTTGTAAAACTACTTGAGGAGAAAAAAACTGAAGTATTGGAAAGCCTAATTTATCTATGTTTTCAGAGCTAAGGTTTTCAATTTCGTTTTTCAGATCATAAGTAATGTAACCGAATAACCAACCCTTTTTTTGATCATAAAAATGCTGCAGTTCAGTTAATGCATTTTGAGAATTGTAGATGCATAATTCCTGAGTTGAGCCAATAGCAACTAGTTTGGAAGATAAGATGTGTTTTTTGTCGTTATTATTTTCATTCGAATCAAAAATACACACTCTGTCATATTGCTCACTAAGCCCATCAATATTGATAGTTTGAGAGATAAGAGGAAGTGTATACGACTGTTTTTTTAGCACGCGTAAAGATAGTTTTTCAATTTCATTCCTGCGAATATCATTTTTGACAAATTTCAGGAAGTTCTTAGAGGCTAATTTTTCTTCCACCAGCCCAAAATGTCTTTTTTATTTAAAATTCATATTTCTTGTATCTCTTTATTTATAGATGTTTTAAGGCATTTATTTCATTTTTATTTCGCAAATAGTTTATGAAAATTCGACATAGAAATTTGTTTAAAAACAGAAAGTTTTCAACAAAGTGGTAAATTGTGGTAAAAAGTGGGAAAATTGTTTTTATTTTTACAGCTTAAAGGATAAAACCATAATGAATAGCCTGTTTGGAGTATATGAGTGCAATGCTGATGCGAAAGGACGCGTAATGCTTCCTGTTGCCTTCAAGAAGCAGCTCACAAAGGAGTTGAAGGCTGGTTTTGTGATGAAACGAAGCATTTTTAGCAAGTCGCTAGAGCTTTATCCAATGGGCACTTGGAAGGAAATGGTGAAAGAGGTAAATAAGCTGAACAAGTTTGTAAAGAAAAATGTAGAGTTCATCCGGATGTTCAACTATGGTGTTGTGCCTGTTGAATTAGATGCTTCAGGGCGATTGTTGATTTCAAAAGATATGATGTCGTTTGCGGGGATGAACAAAAATATTGTGATGGCAGCAGCTGGAGATCGAATTGAAATCTGGGATAAAAAAGGTTACGAGAAATTTATTAATAGCGGTACTGCAAACTTTGAAAAACTTGCTGAAGATGTAATGGGTGGAATCACCCCATCAAACAACGATAACAAAGATGGAGTATCATAATCCAGTTCTTTTAAAAGAATGTATTGAAGGTTTAAACATCAATCCTGGGGGAATATATGTGGATGTGACATTTGGTGGAGGAGGGCATTCCCGGGAAATCTTGAAGCATTTAACAACCGGAAAGTTGTATGCTTTTGATCAGGATGATGATGCAGTGAAAAACAAAATCGATGACGAACGATTTGTACTCATCAAACAAAATTTCAGGTATCTGAAAAATTTTTTGAAAATGTACAATGCACTTCCAATTGATGGTTTGCTGGCCGACTTAGGTGTTTCATCGCACCAGTTTGACGAAGCAGAAAGAGGATTCTCTACCCGCTTTAATGCAAAGTTGGATATGCGGATGGATCAAAACGGAAAACAAACAGCTGCTGATGTTTTAAATACTTACAGTGAAGAAGAGTTGAAACGGATTTTCAAACTGTACGGAGAAGTTGATAATGCCGGATATCTGGCATCCATCATTTTTCACAACAGAAAAGAAAAACACATTGATACTGTAAACGATCTGAAAGTGATGATTACAAAATGTGTGAAGAAGGGAAGAGAGAATCAATATTACGCTCAGGTGTTTCAGGCTTTAAGAATTGAAGTGAACAAAGAGTTAGATGTGTTGCAAGAACTATTAACACAAAGTTTAGAAGTGTTAAAACCGGGAGGAAGATTAGTAGTGATTTCTTATCACTCATTGGAAGATAGATTGGTAAAGAACATTATGAGAAGTGGAAAGTTTGAAGGTGAAGTAGAAAAAGATTTTTATGGAAATCAATTGACGCCTTTCAAACAAATAACAAGAAAACCGATTGTGCCAAGTGCAGAAGAGAATGAAATAAACAGCAGAGCCAGAAGTGCAAAGTTGAGAATAGCAGAAAAAAAATAAAATGACAAACAAGTTCAAAGAACAACCAAAAGCAGAAGAGCCAAAATCTCAAAAGCCTGTAAAGGAAAATAAGATGGTGCGCTCTGTAGCGAATGTTGTAAGCGGAAGTTTTCTTTCTAAAGAAGCTACTCTGAAGAAGTTGCCGTTCATATTCTTTTTGTCATTTCTAGCAGTGTGTTATATCGCTAAAGGATATTATGATGATGATCAAGTAAGAAAATTAAATCGCTTGACAAATGAACTAAAAGAATTACAAACACAATATATAGTTGTAAAAGATTCATTAGTAATAAAAAGCAAACAAACAGAAGTTGCAAAAGCATTGGCTGAAAAAGCTACAGGAATAAAGGAGTCGGTGGTGCCTCCTAAAAAAATTTTAGTACAAACAGTTAAAACAAACTCAAAAGTAGATTAAGATCGTTGGAAGTTAAAAAAGACATACTGTGGCGTGTATATCTCATATATTTTTTTATATGCCTCTTTGGTGTCGCTATTATTTCCAAAATTTTTATCATACAATTTTCTGAAGGAGAAGAGCTTAGAGCTCAAGCGGAACGTTTCTCAACCAAGTTTTTTGATATAGAAGCAGTACGTGGCAACATCTATGATGCCAACGGAAGTTTATTGGCTACTTCCTTGCCTTATTTCGAAGTAGGAATGGATGTAAATACTGAAGCTATTTCAAAAGACTTTTTCTACGACAATGTTGATTCACTTTCCTTGTGTCTGGCAAATTTGTTTAAAGACAAATCCTACAAAGATTATAGAAAATCATTGGTGAAAGCACGCAAAGGTGGCGACAGATGGGTTGTGCTTCACCGCAATGTTTCCTATACCGATTTACAGAAAATGAAAAAGTTCCCGATTCTCCGCAGAGGAAAAAATCGTGGAGGATTTGTTTATCTGCAAACAAATAAACGTGAACGTCCTTTCCAGTTTTTAGCAGCGCGTACTATTGGAAAAGTAAATGAAAACGGAACAGGAAAATCTTATGGTCTGGAAGTAGCTTTTGACAGTGTTCTTCAAGGAAAGAGCGGTCAGCGTTGGATGCAAAAAATAGCTGGAAATGTTTGGCGTCCGATTAATGATGACAACGAGATTGATCCGGAAGATGGAAATGATATTGTTTCTACGATTGATATCAATGTGCAGGATGTTGCAGAAAACTCTTTGATGAATTCTTTGAAAAAACACGGTGCAGATCATGGTTGTTTGGTGTTGATGGAAATAAAAACAGGGGAAGTAAAAGCAATAGCAAATTTAAAACGCACAAAAGATTCTACGTATGCTGAGAATTTGAATTATGCAGTTGGTGTAGCTACTGTACCTGGTTCAACATTCAAACTTCCTTCTTTAGTTGCTGTGATGGAAGATTTTAATGTGAGTCTGAACGAAGTAGTTGATATCGGAAATGGTGTTTGTTATTATAGCAATGAACGAGTTGCAGATTCTCATCCACCAGAAAAAAGTAAAATCACTGTTCAGGAAGTTTTTGAATTATCATCTAATGTAGGTGTTACAAAAGTGATTTCACGCTACTATTCAAAAGAGCCACAAAAATACATCGACAGATTATACAAGATGAATTTGAATGAGCCTTTGAACATTCCAATTCCGGGAGAAGGTAAGCCATACATTAAAAATACAGAGGATAATAGCTGGTCGCAAATTTCATTGCAATGGATAAGTTATGGATATGAAACAAGAATTACTCCTTTGCAAATTTTAAATTTTTATGCAGCAGTTGCAAACGATGGAAAAATGATGCGGCCAATGTTTGTAAAAGAAATTCGCAAACGTGGAAAAGCAATTAAAGTTTTTGAACCGGAAGTAATCAATCCTGCAATCTGTTCGAAAGCAACTGTTGCAAAAGCTAGAACGATGATGGAAGGAGTTGTGTTAAATGGAACAGCAAAAAGTTTAGCTGCAGCAGATTATCAAATTGCTGGAAAAACAGGAACAGCCCAAATGGGAATGGTGAATGGTAAGATGACATATCAAGCATCTTTCGTAGGATATTTTCCTGCTGACAATCCTAAATATGCATGTATAGTTGTTGTAAGTGCTCCTAGTGGAGATTCTTATTATGGCGGAGCAGTAGCTGGTCCGGTTTTCAAAGATGTGGCTGATAAAGTTTATTCAACGAGTTTGGAAATCCACAAAGAGATCAATCATGTTCAACCACAATTTGCTTTGAAAGCACCGAAAGTAAAATGCGGATATCAACCGGATATTGAAAATGTTCTTTCAACATTAAAAGTGAGAAATAATTCGGATGATGAAAATTCAGATTGGGTTGCTTCATCCAACGATTCACTTTCTGTTTCTCTTTCTACAAGAGACCATGAAGAAATATTGAAAAAAGGAATTGTTCCAAATTTAATTGGAATGACTGCAAGAGATGTTTTGTATTTATTAGAAAACAATGGAATGAGAGTAAAATTAATTGGCAGCGGAGCAGTAGCATCACAATCATTAACTGCCGGAACACCATTTATTAAAGGATCACAAATAGTATTACAGTTGATATAATTATGAAGTTGCTAAAAGACATATTATATAAAGCAGGAATCATTGAAGTAGTTGGTTCAACCAATGTGGCGATTACTGCTTTGACTTTTGATTCACGCAAAATTGAAAAAGATAGTTTGTTTATTGCTGTTAAAGGAACTCAGAATGACGGACACGCATATATCAACGATGTGATTTCAAAAGGCGCTATTGGTATTTTGTGTGAAGAGTTTCCTTCTGAAATAAATGATAAAGTAACCTATGTAAAAGTAAAAGATACTTCTGCTGCATTAGGAATTATTGCTTCTAATTTTTATGATAATCCATCTGAGAAATTAAAATTGGTTGGCGTTACCGGAACAAATGGAAAAACTACAACTGTTTCTTTACTGTTTAATCTCTTTAAAAAATTAGGTTATAAAGTTGGCTTGTTGTCGACTGTAAAAAATCAAATCAACAACGATGTACAAGTTGCAACACATACTACTCCGGATGCTATTCAATTGAATGCGCTCTTGAAACAGATGGTAGACAAAGGTTGTACGCACTGTTTTATGGAAGTGAGTTCTCATGCAGTTGTTCAAAATCGTATAGCAGGAGTAGTTTTCACTGGTGGAGTTTTTACAAATATCACTCATGATCATTTAGATTATCACAAAACATTTGACGAATACATCAAAGCAAAAAAACGCTTCTTCGATTTGTTAGGAAATAATGCTTTTGCACTCACAAACAAAGATGATGCGAATGGAGATGTGATGTTGCAAAATACCAAAGCAACTAAAAAAACATACTCGCTTCGTTCGATGGCAGATTACAAATGTAAAGTGGTGGAAAATCAATTCAGCGGATTGCTTTTGAATATTGATAATCAGGAAGTGTGGAGCAAACTTATCGGAAGTTTTAATGCTTACAATTTATTAGCGGTGTATGCAACTGCACTTTTATTGAAAGAAGATAAAACAAATGTCCTAACAACTTTAAGCTCATTAACATCTGTTGAAGGTCGCTTTCAATACATCCGCACCGATGAAGGTGTTATTGGAATTGTAGATTATGCTCATACTCCGGATGCATTGGTAAATGTTTTGAAAACAATCATGGATATCCGCACAGGAAATGAACAAGTTATAACTGTCGTTGGGTGTGGTGGAGACAGAGATGCAGCTAAGCGCCCGATGATGGCAAAAATTGCTTGTGATTTAAGTAATAAAGTAATTCTTACTTCTGATAATCCTAGAAGTGAAAATCCTGAAGAGATTATTAAGCAGATGCAAAAAGGTGTTGATGCTGTGAATAATAAAAAAACAATTTCTATCACCGATAGAAGTGAAGCAATTAAAACAGCATGTTCTTATGCAAAACCGGGAGACATTATTCTGATTGCAGGAAAAGGACATGAAAAGTATCAGGAAATAAAAGGAGTAAAGCATGATTTTGACGACATGCAAGTGCTACAGGAAAACTTAAAATTATTTGAGAAATAATATATGTTCTACTACTTATTCGATTTTTTAGACAAACAATTTGATGTTCCCGGAGCAGGAGTATTTCAATACATCTCTTTCCGTGCTGCAATGGCATTGATTGGTTCACTTTTGATTTCATTAGTGTTTGGTAAACGCATTATCAATTTATTACACAGAAAACAAGTTGGCGAAACAGTTCGTGATTTAGGATTAACAGGACAATTAGAGAAAAAAGGAACACCTACAATGGGTGGACTAATTATTCTTTCTGCTATTCTGGTTCCAACTTTATTGTTTGCAAAACTTCATAATGTATACATCATTTTAATGTTGCTTTCAACTGTTTGGTTGGGTGCAATTGGATTTTTAGATGATTATATCAAAGTCTTCAAAAAAAATAAAGCAGGACTAGCAGGAAAATTTAAAGTGCTCGGACAAATTGGAATAGGATTAATAGTTGGGATAACACTTTATTGTAATGATGAAGTAGTTGTGAAAGAAAAAATATTTGCTGGAAAAATTCCAACTATGGATGTGGTTAGCACTTCGCAGCAAAATACTCAAATAGCAGTGTATGCTGAAGAGCCTACTAAGTCGATGAAAACGACAATTCCTTTTGTGAAAAATAACGAATTGGATTATTCAAAAGTGCTTTCCTTTTTAGGAGATGATTATCAAAAATGGGCTTGGATAATTTTTATCCCTTTTGTAATAATTATTGTCACTGCAGTTTCTAACGGAGCAAATATTACAGATGGAATTGATGGGCTTGCAACAGGAACTTCTGCAATTATCGGAGTGGTTTTAGGAATCCTCGCATATGTTTCTGGTAACACTGTTTTTGCAGATTATTTGAACATTATGTACATACCAAATTCGGGTGAGCTGGTAATTTTTATTGCAGCATTTGTTGGAGCATGTGTTGGTTTCTTGTGGTACAACTCTTTCCCAGCACAAGTATTTATGGGTGATACAGGAAGTTTAGCATTGGGCGGAATCATTGCTGTATTTGCAATTGCCATTCGTAAAGAACTTCTTATTCCAATATTATGCGGAGTATTCTTAGTAGAAAATCTTTCAGTAATGATGCAAGTAGCATACTTCAAACGAATGAAGAAAAAATTCGGAATTGAATATGCGCGTGAGAACCGACTTTTTAAAATGGCTCCATTGCATCATCACTATCAAAAATTGGGAATGCATGAATCAAAAATTGTTTCACGCTTTTGGATTATCGGAATCATGTTGGCAGTGTTAACAATTGTTACACTAAAGTTAAGATAGATGAAACGCTTGGTGATACTTGGCGGTGGAGAGAGTGGTGTAGGTACTGCGGTACTTGCACAAAAAAAAGGATTTGAAGTTTTCCTATCAGATAAAGGAAAATTAAAAGAGAAGTACAAAAACGTTCTTTCAAAAACCGGAATTAAGTGGGAAGAAGAAAAACATTCTGAAGACTTGATATTAAATGCTGATGAAGTGGTGAAGAGTCCGGGTATTCCTGATAAAGCTGATTTAATAAAAGCTTTGAACAAAAAAGGAATACCGGTGATATCAGAAATTGAATTCGCTGGAAGATATACAAATGCAAAAAAGATTTGTATTACAGGAAGCAATGGAAAAACAACAACAACATTGCTGACTTATCACATGATGCAGAAAGCAGGATTGAATGTAGGATTAGCAGGAAATGTTGGAAAAAGTTTCGCAATGCAGGTGGCAGAGAATGACTTTGATTTTTATGTGTTGGAGTTGAGCAGTTTTCAATTGGATGGAATGTTTGAGTTTAAAGCAGACATCGCGATTCTTTTAAACATCACTCCGGATCACTTGGATAGATACGATTACAAATTAGAAAATTATGCGGATTCAAAATTCAGAATAATACAAAATCAAACAGAATTGGATGCATTTATTTATTGCATCGATGATGAAGTAACAATGAAAACTATAACAACAAAAAATATTAAAGCAAAACAATATCCTATTTCAATTAAACAAGAATTGGAAATAGGAGCATACTTAAAAGAAAACAATCAATTAATAATAAATACAAATAACACTAATCCCTTATTTATGACAATTCAAGAACTAGCATTACAAGGAAAACACAACATCTACAACTCAATGGCTGCAGGTGTTACCGGCAAACTAGTAGAAATCAGAAAAGAAACTATTCGCGAGAGTCTTTCTGATTTTCACAACATCGATCACCGACTTGAGTTGGTAGGAAATGTTCATGGAATAGAATTTATTAACGACTCAAAAGCGACCAATGTGAACTCTACATGGTATGCCTTAGAAAGTATGAACAATCCTGTTATACTTATTCTTGGAGGAGTTGATAAAGGAAATGATTACTCAATGCTTAACGATTTGGTAAAAGCGAAAGTAAAAGCAATCATTTGTTTGGGAACAGACAATAAAAAAATTATCAAAGCTTTTGGTGGAATGGTTGAAACCATTTTAGAAGCAAAATCTGCAAAAGAAGCAGTTGCTCAATCATACAAAATCGGTAAAAAGGGAGATACCGTTTTGTTGTCGCCTGCATGTGCAAGTTTTGATATGTTTGAAAATTACGAAGACCGCGGAACTCAGTTTAAACAAGCTGTTCGTGCACTTTAAAATTAATTGATTGTGTTATTTAAAATTAAAAAAAGATGACAGAAAAAATAAGAAATTATCACGATAAGTTAAATCAAACATTGTTGACTCGCAACCGTGTTCGGTCTTCTGAAGACGATCATCAATTGGAATTTGTGGAAGAAATAAATGGCGTAGCCTTTATTAACGACTCCAAATCCATTCGCTTAACCGCAACCAGGAATGCATTAGAAGCTATAGAAACTTCTGTTGTGTTAATTGTTGGTGGTGATGATCGCGACAATGATTATTCGGTAATTGCCCAGCAGGTAAAACAAAAAGTAGTTGCTGTTGTTTATCTCGGACATTACAGTGATAAAATTTTAAAATATTATTCGTCACATAAAATGCTTTTTGGTAAAGCGTCAACAATTAAGGAGGCTGTTCAAATAGCTGCTGCTTATTCATTGTCAGGAGATGTTGTGTTATTCTCTCCTGCTTGTCCGAGCTATCACGCGTATGATAATTACAAGAACAGAGGGAATGAGTTTAAAGATGTTGTTAAGAATTTAAAAAAATAAAAATCTATTCTCCCTAAATGGGGAGGTTGGAGGAGCATGAATTTATTTAAATACATAAAAGGTGATAAGGTTATTTGGACTGTAGTTGTTCTGCTGTCCTTATTATCTATTTTGGTTGTGTATAGTTCAGTTGTTGCATTGGCATACCGTTATAAAAATGGCGACACCGGTTCATATTTAATAAAACATATTTTTATTGTTGGTTCAGGAATCTTTTTAATGTATCTGATTCATAAAGTAAAGTATTCTTATTTTTCCCGAATTTCACAGATCGCAGTAATTCTTGCCGCACCTTTATTATTATATACACTATTAAATGGAGTAAGTGCGGGTGAAGCATCGCGTTGGTTAGCTATTCCTGGAACTTCATTAACATTTCAAACTTCCGATTTTGCAAAACTTGCCTTGATTGTTTATGTAGGAAGAATGCTATCCATTAAACAAGATGTTATAAAAGACTTCAAGCAAGGTTTTTTACCAATTGTTATTCCTGTTGTTGTTATTTGCGCTTTAATTTTTCCGGCAAATTTTTCCACTGCAGCCTTATTGTTTTTAACCTGTTTAGTTTTGATGTTTGTCGGGCGGATGAATGCAAAACATTTGTGGTTGTTAATTGGTTCCGGTGTAGTATTTATCGCTTTACTGGTTTTAATTATATGGAATTTTCCGAATGCAATTCCTCGGGGAACAACTTGGAAAGCACGTATCGAGAATTTTAAAACAGGAGACAGCGAAAGTAATTTTCAAGCTGAACAGGCTAAGATTGCTATTGCCAGAGGGATTGTTCCACAAGGTCCGGGAAATAGTATTTCAAGAAATTTTTTACCGCAAGCATCTTCCGATTTTATTTTTGCAATTCTGATTGAAGAGTGGGGACTGATAACTGCGGTCATCATAGTTTTTTTATATATCGTATTGCTCTTCCGGGGAGTACGAATTGCTAATAAGAGTGAACGAACCTTTGGAAGTTTACTCGCAATTGGCTTAACCTTTAGTTTGGTGTTTCAAGCAATGATTAATATGGCCGTTGCAGTGAATTTATTTCCGGTAACCGGACAACCACTTCCCTTAATTAGTATGGGTGGAACATCCATTTGGTTTACCAGTATTTCAATTGGAATTATTTTGAGCGTGAGCAGAGAAACAGAAATTTCACAGGAAGGAGGCGAACTTGCAACCGCTTAAGATTATAGTTAGTGGAGGAGGAACAGGCGGACATATTTTTCCGGCCATCGCTATTGCAAACGCTATTAAAAGTTTACGCCCGGATACTGAATTTTTATTTGTTGGTGCAGAAGGGAAAATGGAAATGGAAAAAGTACCGGCTGCAGGATACAATATTGAAGGGCTTTGGATTTCAGGTTTTCAAAGAAAATTGTCGATGTCGAATTTAGCTTTTCCTTTTAAAGTTATCAGCAGTTTGATGAAAGCAAAAAAAATATTGAAATCCTTTAAGCCGGATGCAGTTATTGGTACCGGTGGATTTGCAAGCGGTCCAATGTTACAAGTTGCAGCAAAAAATGGTGTGGCAACATTGGTTCAAGAGCAAAACTCCTATCCGGGAATCACAAATAAAATACTTTCTAAAAAAGTAGACAGAATTTGTGTGGCTTATGCAGGAATGGAAAAGTATTTTCCGAAAGAAAAAATTTTATTGACAGGGAATCCTGTCCGACAAGACATTTTAATTCTTGATGGAAAAAAAGAAAGAGGGTTAGAATATTTTGGATTGAGTGCTGATAAAAAAGTCATTCTAGTGATTGGAGGAAGTTTGGGTGCAAGAACAATAAATGAAAGCATCATTAAATGTTTAGAAACATTTGCAAAAAATAATATCCAGTTGGTTTGGCAGACAGGCAAAGGATTTTACGAAACCGCAAAAATTTCTGTGTCGCAATACGATGCAAAAGGAATAAAAGCATACGATTTCATTCAAAAAATGGATTATGCTTATGCAGTTGCAGATTTGGTGATTTCAAGAGCAGGAGCCAGTTCGGTTTCGGAATTATGTTTGGTTAAAAAACCTTGTATTTTAATTCCTTCACCCAACGTAGCAGAAGATCATCAAACAAAAAATGCAATGGCATTAGTAACATACAATGCAGCTGTCATTTTAAAAGATGTGGACGCCAGAGAAAAATTATGTGCCGATACATTGGAGTTGATAAAAGATGCAGAAAAGTGTTTTAAGCTTTCGGAGAACATTGGAAAATTAGCGTTTCAGGATTCGGCAATTGTCATTGCAAATGAAGTGTTGAGTTTGATAAATAAAAAGATTAAATGAATTTGAATAAAATGCATAGTGTGTATTTCCTTGGAATTGGCGGTATCGGCATGAGTGCCCTTGCCCGTTATTTCAATGCTATGGGGAAAAGAGTCGCAGGCTATGATAAAACTTCAACCAAGCTTACGGATGAATTAATTGCTGAAGGAATTGAAATTCATTTTGAAGACCATATCAGAAATATTCCTAAATACATTAAAGAACTTCCTTTTGATACCGATAATATATTAATAGTTTTTACACCTGCCGTTCCACTTGACCACAGCGAGTATGTTTTTTTTAATTTAAATGGGTTTAACATTAAAAAAAGAGCTGAAGTTTTAGGGATGATTACAGAATCTGCGCATACTATCGCTGTGGCCGGAACGCATGGTAAAACAACCACTTCATCATTGACAGCACACATTTTAAAGTCAGCAGGACTGGATCCATCTGCATTTTTAGGAGGAATAACTCAAAATTATAATACTAATTTACTTCTTAGCTCAAAACTAAAAAACTCCGAACCTGCCTACCGGTCAGGCAGGCTCCCGACTCCCGATTCCCGGCTAATAGTGGTAGAAGCAGATGAATATGATCGTTCTTTTTTAACGCTTCATCCGGAAATTGCAGTTATTACTTCTGTAGATGCTGACCATCTCGATATTTATGGTGACAAGAGTCATGTTGAGGAATCTTTTTCATTGTTTGCAAAACAAGTGAAATCAAAATTGATTTTGAAAAAAAGTATTGTTGGAAAAGTGAATGCTGAAATGAAAGCAATTACTTATGCAGTAAATGATGAGTCGGCTGATTATTTTGCTAAAGACATTAAAATTGAAAATGGATTTTATCGTTATACAATTGTAACTCCAACATCTGTTTTTGAAAGTATTGTAATGGGACTGCCGGGTTTACACAATGTCGAAAATTCTGTAGCGGCTGTCGCTATAGCTTGTCAGTTAAATATTTCGGAAGAAATCATTCGTAAGTCCTTGGCTTCATTTAAAGGTGTGAAACGTAGATTTGATTATCATATTAAAACTGATAAATTGGTTTTTATTGATGACTATGCACATCATCCGGAAGAATTAAAAGCAACAATCAGCTCAGCAAAAGAAATGTATCCCGGAAAAAAAATTACAGGAATATTTCAGCCTCATTTATTTTCTCGGACACGTGATTTTGCAGATGACTTTGCAAGAAGTTTAGATTTATTAGATGAATGTATTTTAATGGAGATTTATCCAGCACGTGAATTACCCATCGAGGGCGTTTCTTAACAAATGCTTTTGAATAAAATGAAATCTACCAATAAAAGTATTTGCCAGAAAACTGATTTGATACAAGAAGTGGGAAAAAGAGAGATAGAAATATTAATGACAATGGGTGCAGGTGATATAGACACATTTGTTGAGCCAATAAAAAATGAATTAAATAAACATTGAAAAAATTAAAAAAAATATTATTTGTTTCACTTTGGGTCAGCTTAATTGTTGGTTTGCTCATAACTATGGGTTTTGTAAATAAACAGCAAGATGCATTGTTGTGTAATGCGTTAAATGTTTCGGTTAATCAAGATGATGATTTGTACTTTTTAGATAAGTTGGACATTGTTCAGTTGATCAATGACAGAGGAGACTCAATAGTTGGTCAGCCAAAAGCATCTGTAAATGTTTCTGAAATTGAAAAGGCATTGAATAGTCATGCAGATATTGCAAACGCAGAAGTATATATGTCGATTAATGGAGAAGTAAAAGTAGAAGTGAAACAACGTAAACCTGTTGTACGGGTGATTAATTTGGATGGAGATAGTTATTACATTGATAATGAAGGAACGTTTATGCCCTTATCTACAAAGTATACAGCAAAAGTGTTAATTGCAAACGGAATGATGTCAGAACCTTTTATTAAACGATATACATATTCAATTGCCGATATCGGAAAGGATAGTTTGTTAAATGCTACAAGTATGTTGGATGAAATATATGCGATGGCAAATTATATAAATGCTGACAAATTTTGGAGTTCTCAAATTCAGCAGATTTATATAAATAAAGATAGAGACTTGGAAATTGTTCCGATAGTTGGCGATCAAAAAATAATTTTTGGTGACACAACATTTATGGATGAAAAATTTAAAAAACTTTTAACGTTCTATCAGCAAGGCTTAAATACAACAGGTTGGTGGGATAAATATTCAACTATCAATCTAAAATTTAAAAATCAAATTGTTTGTACTAAAAAATAAATTATAATTATTATAACATGGAACCATCAGAAATTGTAGTAGGATTAGATATCGGGACAACAAAAATCGTAGCGATAGTAGGTCGCAGAAATGAATTCGGAAAAATTGAAATTCTTGGAATGGGTAAATCCGAATCCTTCGGAGTTGCCAGAGGAGTAGTTCAAAACATCGACCAAACTGTACAGTCGATTAGAACTGCTGTAGAAGAAGCAGAAGCAAAATCAGGCGTTGACATTAAAGTTGTAAACGTTGGTATTGCCGGTCAGCATATCAGAAGTATGCAGCATCGCGGAATAAAAACCCGAGCAAGTATTGAGCAGGAAATTTCTCAAAATGATATCGATGCTTTGATTGATGACATGTATAAATTGATGATGGCACCAGGTGAAGAAATTATTCATGTGTTACCGCAAGAGTATATCATCGATAATGAATCAGGAATTAAAAATCCAATCGGAATGTCTGGAATTCGTTTAGAAGCGAATTTTCATATTATCACCGGGCAAATTGCTGCAGCTCGTAATATTTATAAATGTGTTCAAAAAGCAGGATTGGAAGTTTCTGAATTGACCTTAGAACCTCTTGCTTCAGCTGATGCTGTTTTGAGCAATGAAGAAAAAGAAGCAGGAGTTGTTTTGGTAGATATTGGTGGTGGAACAACAGATGTGGCAATTTTTCAAGATGGAATCATTCGTCATACTGCTGTTATTCCTTTTGGTGGAAATGTAATTACAGAAGATGTGAAAGAGGGTTGTACAATTATTAAAAGTCAGGCCGAGCTTTTGAAAATTAAATTCGGTTCTGCATTAGCAAGTGAAAATCAGGAAAACGAAATTGTTTCTATACCCGGTTTAAGAGGAAGAGCGCATAAAGAAATTTCAGTTCGCAATCTTTCGGCAATTATTCAAGCCCGTATGGAAGAGATTGTAGAGCACGTATATTATGAAATCAAACATTCTGGATACGAGAAAAAATTAATTGCTGGTATCGTAGTTACAGGTGGTGGAGCACAATTAAAACATGTGTCCCAATTGATTGAATATATCACAGGAATGGATACGAGAGTTGGTTATCCAAACGAACATCTGGCAAAAGGAAGTGAAGATGTAACAAGTCCGTTATTTGCCACTTCTGTAGGTTTAGTAATGAAAGGGTTGCAGACCTTGGATAAGCAAAACAAAAAAATGTTGTCGTCAACTACTGAAAAAGGCGGAATTAAAGGGCATTCTAAAGAAAAAACATCCGGATTTTTTGATAAACTGAAAAGTTTCTTTGATGAGGATGCGGCTCAAAAGTAGGGCGAAAAGGGGGTGGAAATTAACACTTCATAGTTAGTAACTATGAAGCCGGGCGTTAAATCTACATTAAAAAAAAGCCCAATTTTATGGCAGTATAAAATTAACACGGGTTAAAACCCAATATTATCAAACGTTTTAAACAAAAACAACATGATGAAATTTGATTTACCAAAAGAAAACTCCTCAATTATTAAGGTAATCGGAGTAGGTGGAGGCGGAAGTAACGCTGTAAACCATATGTACAAACAAGGCATCAAAGGTGTTGATTTTATTGTGTGTAATACCGATCAACAGGCGCTGGATATGAGTCCGGTTCCTTTGAGAATTGTATTAGGAGCTAGTTTAACAAAAGGTCGTGGTGCTGGATCTTTACCGGAAGTTGGTAAAAATGCAGCTATCGAAAATATAGAAGAAGTAAAGGCACTTTTAGCAAATAATACCGAAATGGTATTTATTACTGCAGGATTAGGTGGTGGAACAGGAACTGGTGCAGCTCCTATCATAGCTAAAGCAGCAAAAGATATGGGAATTTTAACGGTCGGTATTGTTACTATCCCTTTCGGATTTGAAGGAAAAAAACGTAAAGCACAAGCAGATGCTGGTTTAGAAGCATTAAAAGCAAATGTTGATACGTTGCTTGTTATCAGCAACGATAAATTACGTGAGATTTATGGTAATTTAAAAGTAACAGAAGCTTTCGGTCATGCAGATGATATTTTGGCAACTGCTGCAAAAGGAATTGCTGATATTATTACCACAACATTACAAATCAATACCGATATCAACGATGTGAAAACGGTAATGAAAGAAAGTGGTGTTGCGATTATGGGTTCTGCAATGGCAAGTGGTGAACAACGTTCGTTACGTGCTGTTGAACAGGCAATGTCTTCTCCATTATTAAACGATAGCAATATCAAAGGTGCTCGTTATGTATTGGTGAATGTTACTTGTGGTGAAGATGAAATCACAATGGATGAATTCGGAGAAATTACTGATTATATCCAGGATGCTGCTGGTATGTCTGCAGAGGTTATCAAAGGATACGGTGTTGATTCTTCTTTAGGTGATAAAGTAAATGTTACAATTATCGCTACCGGATTCAATTCAAAAGCGGATATCGGAATTCAAATTGAAAAAGCTCCTGCTAAAAAAGTATTTTCTTTAATGGATGATATTAAAACAGAAGTTACTCCTGTTGCTGAAGTTACTCCACAAGTAGAAGAAATTACATTGAAACCGATGGAAATGACTTCATACTTCAAAGAAGAAGTGAAGAAAGAAGATACTAAGACGGAGTTTATACAGAGCGAAGTCGAAGTACAAAGTGTGACAACACCAGTTGTTGTTGAAGTTGTTCCTGAAGTAGTTGCTCCGGAAGCAGAAATTTTCCCTCTTGTAACAACAGAAGTTGTAGAAGAAGTAAAAGCGGAAGAAACACCTATTATTGTTAACGAAATAGTAGCAGAAGAAACTCCGGTTATAGTAAACGAAATAGTTGCTGAGGAAACTCCAATCATAGTTAATGAAGTGGTTGCTGAAGAAACTCCAATGTTCGTGAATGAAACAGAAGAAACTTTTGTAGATGAAAATCCAATCATTGTAAACGAAATTGTTGCAGAGGTAGTAGCTGAAGAAACACCTGTGATTGTTAACGAGGTTGTTATAGAAGAAACACCAATCATTGTAAATGAAGTTGTAGCTGAGGAAACACCAATTATTGTTAACGAGGTTGTGGCTGAAGAAACACCAATCATTGTAAATGAGGTTGTTGCAGAAGAAGTTGCTCCAATTGTAAGTGAAGTGAAAGAAGAAGTAGTAGAGCCTATTTTTGAAATCGAAGAAGTGAAAAAACCTGTTACTTATGAATTCGAAATTAAGAGCAGAGTAGCAGTTGAAGAGTCTACAATAGAAAATAAAATAGAAGAGCCTGTTGCTAAAGTTGAGCCTGTTGTAGAAAGCAAAGAAGAAAACACAATTGTTGCAAAAGTTCAAAGCGATGAGCAATTGAAAAAGGCTCAAGACCGTGTTGCTAAATTGAAAGAGTTAAGTTTTAAATTAAAATCTCCGAATGGTTTGTCAGAATTAGAGAATGAGCCTGCATACAAAAGAAGAAATATTAATTTAGATTCTACTCCTCATTCATCTGAATCACAAGTATCCCGTTACACTTTATCAGAAAATGATGAAAAGAAAGTAGAGATTAAACCAAACAATTCTTTTTTACACGATAATGTTGATTAATTTATAGTAAGGATTAGTTAATACGAAAAAATCCCCTCGAGTTTTTGAGGGGATTTTTTTTGTCAGGGATTAATGGTTTGCTTGTTTCGCTATGCTGTCTGCAACTTTTTCTTCATAGTGTGCAATAGAATCGTATTCTTTTTGCATCTCTTCTGAAACATACATGCTGTCTCCATCTGTAGTGTTGTCTATTATTTCTCCTGTTGTTGGACCGCAACCGCTTAGTGTCATTAAAGCGACAATTATAAGACAAGCAGCAATTCTAGGAATTCTATATTTTATTTTTTCAGCCTTATTGTGAAGTCCCGTCAAGACTTCTTCTGTTTTGGTAGTCTTTTTACTTATCTGTGAAGAAATAAAATGTCCGCAGATTCTTTGGTCTTTATGCTGAAGGAAATAAGTCTTAATCTCATCGGTAGACATAGCAGTAAAGTCAATCACAATCTTCGAACATTCACCGCAGAATCGTCCTTTTTCTGCTTGTTCCATATTTTCCCAGCCAGCACGACAAGGTTTAGGTATTTCAATTCTGAAATCTGGTTTCATGATAACAAGTTTTGGAATTAATTGACTATATCAAATTTACCATTAATTTTGAATTGTTAACTTTGTTGTAAATAAATTAATAATTCATAATTTTTTTGAAAATGGCTTTAGAGGAAAAAATAAATGCAGACATTAAATCAGCGATGTTAGCGAAAGAAGCTTCCAAATTAGAAGCATTAAGAGCAATTAAATCAGCAATATTATTATTAAAAACTTCCCCCGAAGGCCTGAATGATGATACTGAGATGAAGGCACTTTTGAAAATGGTGAAACAGCGTAAAGAAACAGCTGATTTATACAACACTCAAAATCGTAAAGATTTAGCGGATGTTGAATTGGCTCAAGCAGCAGTTATTGAAGCATATCTGCCTAAACAAATGAGCGAAGAAGACATAAAAGCAGAAGTTGCAAAAATTATTACTTCTGTTGGAGCCAGCTCTCCTGCTGATATGGGAAAAGTAATGGGTGTTGCTTCTAAACAGTTAGCCGGAAAAGCGGATGGTAAGATTATTTCTACTATTGTAAAAGAATTACTTTCCAAGTAAATAATTGTATTCTTCACCAGGAAATATTCTTGGTGAAGAATATTTACAAAGAAAACTGGTATCCCAAAACTAGGATATTCTCAAAAGTCCAAAAATGGTGTTTCGCTTTTCCTTCCCCTAAAACCAATACATCAGTATAGTTTGCAAAAGTTCCTTTGGCAGTATATTCTAAATAAATATGTTTAAAGGCTTCGTATCTAAATCCTGCTTCAAGGCCCATACAGTAACCAGCAACGTGAAATCTATTGTTTAAATTTTCTCCGAATAAAGTCACTTCAGTTCTCGGAATTACTGGTCCAACACCAAACTTCGCAACTCCAGAAATTAAATGTTTGCTGTTTTTTGAATTGAATAATTTTTGACGTTTAACAAAATTCAACATTAAAAAATTAGCTCCGTCTGAATGTTCAAAATGTAAAAATGTTTGTGGATCTATGAGTGTATCTTGATCAATAGTTTGTCCATGAATTGTTCCTTTAACTCGTCTTGTTTGAAAATCTTCCATAATGTATTTCGTATGGTCGAAATTAATTTCAATTCCCAAATCATATTTGTTGTTGAAAAAATAGCCAATGCGATAATTGTACTGAGGAATTGTTAAATCAGTTCTGAAAATATCTTTGATGCCCGGGCGATCTCTGGCAGTTACATCATAAATTGTAAAGTCGTAAGATTGAACTCCTCCTTTGCTTACATCAACTGTTGTTGTTGTATTTTTGAAATGAATGTCGCTTTTAGAAAACCAACATCTGTTATATCCCCAGGAAAAGTAAAAAGTGCCTTTCGTTTTTTTAGCAGGAGGTGTTAAATGCAATAATGTATCTTGACTTTTTGCAAAAGAAAATGTAAGCAGGAATAAAAATGTTAAATAGACAATTCTTTTCATTTATTCTTATTTTGTTTATTCGTAAAACCAATAAGCAAAAGTACAGCCCATGGCATATAAAACGGACTGAGTGCTTTGATTGAAACAGAAGCAATAAAAAACAACAGCAATGCAATGATAGTTGTTACTAGCATTCCTATTAATCCTATTTTAATTAATCTGCTCAACTTAGGTTTATTGTTTGCAAAGGTATGGTTTTTGTCGATTTTAGGAAGATGATTTTTATCATCTTATTAATTGAAAAAATCCTTTTTCATTAAATTCTTTTTCATCAATTCCTTTTGCTATAAGAACATAAAAATATACACCATCTGAACATTCAACTGCAGCTGTAGTTCGTCCATCCCATGTATCATTAACATTTTCTAATTCTCCTACCAAAATTCCCCAGCGGTCATAAATTTTGCAATTAAGTGAGGTTATACCTGTACAGCTGATTTTAAACAAATCGTTTACATTATCATTATTAGGAGTGAAAATATTGGGAATAGAAATATTTGTCGGGATGATGGTATCGCAATCGCAACAAACAACTGAGATATCGTCAAAAAAATAGTAAGCACCTGGGAACCAGCCACCAACATTTTGTGATGTTGTAGAAGGTAAATCTCTAAAATTACCAATGGTCATATGATCTTCCCCTCCTGATGCAATAAATTGCCCTGAAATTAAAGTCCAATTATCTTTATCAGTAACGATATTTGAACTTGGATTCTCTATCTGGGGAATAACAGGAATATTAGAGTAGGTAGAACTATTATAAAGTAAACTATCAACTGAAAAAAATGCACCAAAATTACTAACCGCATAAACACATGTGTCTGCAAGAGAAACATAAAATTCTACACAGTAAGTTTTTCCTTGTATCATGGGAGATATTAAAGAAGTTTCAAGGTATTCGCAAGAGGTTGTTGGTCCGGACAATCTAAATACGATACCAGCATATCCATTCCCAGATTTTGCTGCTTGATGCCCTGATGTATTGTTTACTGGAACACTCACTCCGCTAGATGCAGGAGAGCATAAATTGTATAAATCTGAACTAGAAGCAGTAGTTACTGTTCCAAAATAATAATTTGGTTGAAACCAAGGAGTAGCAAAGTATAATTGTCCTTGTAATGTAGGGCAACTAACAATTGTTTCAAAACCTGGATTTGGAACCAAATTAGTCTGACCTATCAATGACATGTTCTGAATCAAAAAATAGTATATGAAAAATGTATATTTTTTCATTAGATACAAAGATAAAGCCCTTTACGCAATAAAGCATAAAGGGGTTTGAATTTAATACAACAATTACTTAATAGAAGTAGACATCAAAGAGCTTATTTCTTTCAAAATAGTAAAATCCAAAAAATAAAAAAACCTCTCCAATAACTGGAAAGGTTTTTTTATTTATAAGGAATTAGATGATTACATCATTCCGCCCATGCCACCCATTCCTGGGTTACCCATTGGAGCTGGATTTTCTTCTTTTTGCTCAGCTAAAACACATTCAGTTGTTAAAAGCATAGCAGCAATAGAAGCTGCATTTTCTAATGCAACACGTGAAACTTTAGTTGGATCAATTACTCCTGCAGCATATAAATTTTCATATTTATCAGTGCGAGCGTTGTAACCATAATCTCCTTTTCCTTCGCGAACTTTTTGAACAATAACTGCACCTTCTAATCCTGCGTTTGCAACAATCTGACGTAAAGGTTCTTCAATTGCACGAATTACAATTTGAATTCCAGTTGTTTCATCTTGGTTGATTCCTTTAAGTTTTTCTAAACCATCAATTGCTCTGATGTATGCAACTCCACCTCCCGGTACAATTCCTTCTTCAACTGCTGCACGTGTTGCTGCTAAAGCATCATCAACACGATCTGTCTTTTCTTTCATTTCAACTTCTGTAGCAGCACCAACATATAAAACTGCAACTCCACCAGCTAATTTAGCTAAACGCTCTTGCAATTTTTCTCTATCGTAATCAGAAGTTGTAGTTTCTATTTGAGCTTTAATTTGATTTACACGAGAAGCGATATCTGCTTTTTTCCCTTTCCCTCCAACAATAGTTGTATTGTCTTTGTCGATAGTAATTTTTTCAGCACTTCCTAACATATTTAATTCAGCATTTTCTAACTTGTAACCTCTTTCTTCCGAAATTAAAGTTCCACCTGTTAATATTGCTAAATCTTCCAACATTGCTTTTCTTCTGTCACCAAATCCTGGAGCTTTCACCGCAGCAATTTTTAATGAACCACGAATTTTATTTACAACTAAAGTTGATAATGCTTCGCTATCCACATCTTCAGCAATAATTAAAATTGGTCTTCCTGTTTGAACTGCTTTTTCCAAAACAGGAAGCAATTCTTTCATAATAGAAATCTTTTTATCTGTTATCAAAACAAGTGGATTGTCTAAAACAGTTTCCATCTTATCTACATCTGTAACAAAATAAGCAGAGATATAACCTCTGTCGAATTGCATACCTTCAACTACTTCAACTGTCGTTTCAGTTCCTTTTGCTTCTTCTACAGTGATAACTCCTTCTTTCTTTACACGCTTCATCGCCTCTGCAATTAATTTTCCAATTGCATTATCGTTGTTAGCAGAAATAGTTGCTACTTGTTCGATTTTTTTATTGTCGTTACCAACTTCTTGAGATTGTTTTTGTAGATTTTCTACAACAGCTAAAACAGCTTTATCAATTCCGCGTTTTAAATCCATTGGGTTAGCTCCTGCGGCAACGTTTTTTAATCCTGCAGTAACAATTGCTTGAGCAAGTACTGTTGCAGTTGTTGTTCCATCACCTGCCGCATCAGCAGTTTTAGAAGCAACTTCTTTCAACATTTGTGCTCCCATGTTTTCTACTGCATCCTTTAACTCAATTTCTTTTGCTACAGTAACACCATCTTTTGTAATGCTGGGTGCACAAAATTTTTTATAGATAATAACATTTCTTCCTTTTTGTCATAATGTTACTTTTACTGCGTTTGCTAATGCATCAACTCCTTTTTTTAATTTGTCGCGTGCATCTACATTGAAAAATATATCTTTTGCCATTTTGTTTTTAGTTTATTAGTTAATTCTTTTTTATTGTCACTTCGAGCATTCTGCGTTGTAGCAGACACATCGAGAAGCGTAACGATTCGTTATCTGTACTATACGATTGCGAAAATATCGCTCTCTCTCATGATTAATAAATCTTTGCCTTCGACCTGAACTTCTGTCCCGGCATATTTTCCATACAATACAGTATCGCCAACTTTTACTTCTGGTTTGTTTCCTTTATCATCTTTCTCACTTACTGCAATTACAATTCCTCTCTGAGGTTTTTCTTTTGCAGTATCAGGAATAATAATTCCACTAGCTGTTTTTTCTTCTGCAGCAGCTGCTTCAACAACTACTCTGTTTTGTGTTCCCGCAACTGGCTTGATGTTTACTTTTGAACTTGTCTTTGCCATTTTATTCTATTTATTAGTTTGACTTATTTTTAAATTTTGCGTTTCTGCATTGTCAGAAATTATACCAATTGCTTATTGTTGTTGAATTGCGACAATTTTGCAGATTTCATATGTGTATCAATAAAAAATGTCAGAAATGTGAATAGGTTTCTGACATTTTAAAAATATATATTACATAATTATTTCGGGCTTGGAGTTGGTGCAGGAGCCGGAGTAATAGGAGCTGTGTTGCTTGCCGGTGCATCAGTTGAAACATCTTCAGCTGCTTTCGTACGGGTTACTGACTCAGTTCCCGTTCCTTTAGTTACACCATCAGATGTTTTTGTAAAAGATGTAGAAATTATACTTAATACCACTAAAGCTGCTGCTAAAGTCCATGTAGCTTTTTCTAAAAAGTCGGCTGTTTTACGAACACCCATTACCTGATTTGATGATGCGAAGGAAGAAGCTAATCCGCCACCTTTTGAATTTTGTACTAAAACCACTAAGATTAGAAGAATACAAACTACTATAATTAAAACTGAAATAACTGAGCCCATTGTAAATTATTGCTTTTCTTGATTAATTAATTTTCTTAAATTTTTAATTTGGGATGCAAAGTAAAGCCTTTTTTCTGGATATTTCAAACGTAAATTTTCATAAGCCTTAATTGCCTTGGCATAATTCCCTTGTAATACGTATATTTTAGCCAATGTTTCACTCACAAAAGTGATATCCTCAGCCACACTTTGTTTAGCCATGTTTACCGGACTGAAAAACTCGGTTTTTGGTCGGCTAAGCTTAGGTTCATCACGGATAAATTTGTCGATTAATTCGAATGGACTAAGCTGATTATCAGCATTTTCTGATTCGGTTTCTTCCTTTGTCTCGTCATAAATTGTTGTTCCTGTATTTATATGTTTTAACCAATCTGTAAAGGATAGAGAATCAATATCAATATCCTCTTTTTGTTCCACAATCGGCTCTTGAATATTTAATACAAAATTGGATTCAATAGTCTCTTGTTTTTCTTCAGATTTGTCAATAAGTGGCGTAGATAAAATTTCAATTTCTACACTTGCATCTATAATTTCATTTAAATATTCTGTTTCTAATTGATCTCTTACTTCTAAGGTTTCTTCTTTTTCAGATTCAATTGTCGTGTCAATTTTTTGCTCTTCAATAGCTTCTTTAATTTCTGAAATAATAAGCGTTTCAATAACTTCTTCCTTTACTTCAGGAGAAACAACCTCTTCAATAATTGTAGGTTGAATATTGTGTTCGGCAACTTCTTCTTTAATTAAATTTATTACAGCTTCTTCAATTTTCTTTTCTTCAACTTGAGTAATAACTTCTGGAACTTTTACAGCTTCAATTTCTTGTTGTTTAGTGATTAACCGATGTAATATTTTTCTGTCAGTTGCATATGCAGCAGTAATTCGTAATTGATTATTATAATGAATGCTGTTGATGTTGTGTAAGCTTTTTGCATAAAGCAAATGAGCCGTTTGAAAATAAGGAAAGTTCTTTAACAATTCACTAAGCAAAACGCTGTCGTTTCCCGACATTTTTTCGGGAGTTTCAACGTAGGATATGAATTGTACTTTGTTCATTTTTGTTTTCTAAATATATTTCTCCATTCTCCCAACTCCGCTCTTCTACCTACCAATTATTTAATGCTCTATTAAAAATATCTTGTACCAATTGCTCATTAATTTCTCTTGTTAATTGATCTTCAATTGAAGCAATGTTTTGGTCACTTGTATAATCTGCATAACGGGTGAAAGATTGATCAAAATTTTTCTTCTCGTCAAACATGCATGTATATTTTACATTAACAGTAATTGTTAATCTGTTTAATGCTGCTTGATCGGTGCTTTGTATGGCTATTGGTCCTGTTGTATATCCTGTTACACTTCCTTCAAAACCTAAGTCACCACCTTTATTAATTAAAGATAAACGAGTTTGAGAACTTAATTTATCACGTAATGCCTCTGTAAAAGTCTGACTTAAAGTTGGAGGAGCCAAAGATGCATTGTTTTGAAAATATTGAACAGAAACGGTTTTCGCTTCTGGTGGAACACTGCCTCCGGTAAACGAATAATGAATTTTGCAACTCGAAAAAAGAATCAAGATGCAAGACACAAGTATCAAGACAATTTTTGTTTGAAATATGTAATTCGATTTACCCAATTCTTTTTTCTCTTTATAACCTTATTACTCCATCACCTTATCACCTCACTTAGTCACCTGGTCACTTATTTTATCCCGTACTCATTAATCTTCCTGTACAACGTCCGTTCCGAAATTCCCAACTCTTTTGCAGCATTCTTGCGTTTGCCTTTGTGTTTTGTCAACGCTTTTTTAATCATATCTTCCTCAATTTCTTGAAGTGATAATGTTTCTTCTACAGCTTCTGTAGCCGGAATTTGATTTTGAATAATTGGAGTAGTGGTGTTGTAACCTAGCTGAATTGCAGTTTCCGGTGTTCCTACATCCTGAAATAATTTTTTAATCAATTGGGCATTCTCTGGTGGAAAATCCTGATTCAATTGATTGTCGTTTTCAATTAAATCGACAACAACTTTTTTCAGATCCATCATATCTTTTTTCAAATCGAACAACACTTTGTACAAAATATCACGTTCACTAAAATCGTTTCCTGCGGTTGAAGTGCTCGCCAACACAGGCAGTTGAGCAGTCTGATGAATCGGTAAATATTTTATCATCACATCAGCAGTAATGTCTCTGTTTTTTTCAATAACTGAAATTTGTTCTGTGATATTTTTTAACTGACGAATGTTCCCTTGCCAATAATAATTCGTAAGAACTTGTTCAGCTGATGCATCTAATTTGATTGTTGGCATTCTGTATTTTGCCGAAAAATCAGAAGCAAATTTTCTGAATAATAAGTGAATGTCTTGTCTGCGTTCACGCAATGGGGGAACAACAATCGGAACAGTATTTAAACGATAAAATAAATCTTCTCTGAATTTTCCTTTTTCGATTGCTTGCTGTATGTTCACATTTGTTGCAGCAACTACTCGGACATCCGTTTTTAAAACTTTTGATGAACCTACTTTGATAAATTCTCCGCTTTCTAATACTCTCAACAAACGTGCTTGTGTTGCAATTGGCATTTCAGCTACTTCATCTAAAAAAATAGTTCCGCCATTCGCCACTTCAAAATAACCTTTACGTGCTTCATGAGCACCGGTGAAAGATCCTTTTTCGTGACCAAATAATTCTGAATCAATTGTTCCTTCAGGAATAGCACCACAGTTTACTGCAATGTATTGTCCATGTTTGCGAGAACTCAAAGAATGAATAATCTGTGGAAAAACTTCCTTACCAGTTCCGCTTTCTCCGGTAATTAAAACCGTTAAATCGGTTGGTGCCACTTGCATTGCAATATCAATAGCTCTGTCCAATAAAGATGAACTACCAATAATCCCAAAACGATTTTTTATTTCTTGTACTGTCATTTTTAAACTGCTTTACCGATTAATGTTCCGCCTGTACAACTTTCCGCCAACACATTTACATAATCTCCTTTTTTATAATTTTCTTTCGGAAAAACAACCACACAATTTTGCGAGTTTCTTCCGAATAATTCATCTTTCGATTTTTTAGAAGTGCCTTCCACTAAAACTCTGTGCACTTTTCCAACTCCTGCTTTTGTTCTGAATGCCGAATGTTTCAACTGCAATTCTACAATCTCAGCAAGCCTTCTGCTTTTTACTTCTGCAGGAACATCGTCCGGATATTTTCTTTCTGCCAATGTTTTTGGACGTTCACTATACGCAAACATGTAGCCAAAATCATATTTGACAGCTTCCATTAAAGATAAAGTATCCAGGTGTTCTTCTTCTGTCTCCGAACAAAATCCGGAAATAATATCCATGGAAATGCCAGCATCAGGAATTATTCTACGGATAGAATCAATTCTGCTCAAATACCATTCGCGTGTATAGCCACGGTTCATCATTTCTAAAATTCTGGAATTTCCTGATTGTACCGGTAAGTGAATATAACTGCAAATGTTATCATGTTTCGCAATCGTGTATAACACTTCATCATTCATGTCTTTCGGATGAGATGTGCTGAAACGTACACGTAAATCGGGATTTACAAGAGCAACTTTTTCAAGCAATTGAGAAAATGTAGTTGCGTTTTTTAATTCTTCTTCAGAAATATTTTCTTTCTTCAATCCTCCGCCAGTCCACAAATACGAATCTACATTTTGTCCGAGTAAGGTAACCTCTCTATATCCTTGTTCAAATAAATCTTGCGCTTCTTTCACAATTGTTTCAGGGTCGCGACTTCTTTCTCTACCGCGTGTAAATGGTACAACGCAAAATGCGCACATGTTATCGCAACCGCGAGTAATGCTAATGAATGCTGTTACTCCGTTTGAACCTAAACGAACAGGCGCAATATCAGCATAAGTTTCTTCTTTTGATAAAAGTACGTTTACTGCCTTCTGCCCCGTCTCCGCAATTTCAATTAGTTCAGGCAAGCTTCTATAAGCATCCGGACCGACAACTATATCCACCAATTTTTCTTGTTCCAACAATTGCGATTTTAAACGCTCTGCCATACAGCCTAACACACCTACAATTAAATCGGGATTAGTTTTTTTTGCTTTTTTGTATTCGGTCAAACGTTTTCTTACTCTTTGCTCAGCTC
>SXIH01000066.1 GCA_005772895.1 Bacteroidota bacterium
ATGGATTTGAAAGTAGATGGTTTACCTTACGAAGTAATGGCTGAAGCGCTAGAACAAGCTAAAAAAGGACGTTTACACATCCTAGCTGAAATGGCAAAAACCATTACAGCTACTCGTGAAGATTATAAATCACACGCTCCACGCATTGTAAAAATGACAATTCCTAAAGAATTTATTGGTGCGGTAATCGGACCAGGAGGAAAAATCATTCAGGAAATGCAGCGCGAAACAGGTGCTACCATTGTTATTGAAGAAAAAGATGGAATGGGTCACATTGATATCGTTGCTGTGGATAAAGAAAAAATTGATGCAGTTTTAGCGAAAATCAAAGGTATCGTTGCTCAACCAGAAGTGGGTGAAGTATACGAAGGAAAAGTAAAATCAATTATGGCATTTGGTGCTTTCGTTGAATTTATGCCTGGTAAAGATGGCTTGTTGCATATCTCCGAAGTTAACCATACACGTTTAGAAAGTATGGATGGCGTATTAAAAGAAGGAGAAAAAATACAAGTGAAGTTAATTGGAGTTGATCCTAAAACAGGAAAATTCAAATTATCTCGCAAAGTATTATTGCCTAAGCCAGAAGCTGCAGCTAACTAGTTTTGAATTTCTAATTATGAAAGAACTCTCATTGAAAGATGGGAGTTTTTTTATGGGCATTATCGAGGGTGATGAAGTGATGGAGTGATGAAGTGATAAGGTAGCATTAGATTTATATTTTGAGGTTGCTCTTCATTTCAGTGCAATCCATTCCCCCTTTGGAAAAGGGGGCTAGGGGGATTTTTTAATTGTGGAAAGAATATTTTTTTACGATGACCCACCACTCTATCACCTTATCACTTCCACGGAAACTGCCACCAATAAGCCTTCCACCCAAAATCTCATCCATCGGCAAAAAAACCTTATTTATCCTAAAAAAAATGTAATTTCGTTGAAACTTTTAGGAAACTTAAGCGTATAGTTATAGGTTTAAAATTATACCCCAATTTATGAGACAACTCAAGATATCCAAACAGGTTACCAACCGTGAAACAGCATCCTTAGACAAATATTTACAAGAGATAGGGAAAGTAGATTTAATTACAGCAGATGAAGAAGTTGAACTGGCACGAAAAATCCGTGCCGGAGACCAAGCTGCACTTGAAAAACTTACAAAAGCCAATTTACGTTTCGTAGTATCCGTATCTAAACAATACCAAAATCAAGGTTTAAGTTTACCCGATTTAATTAACGAAGGAAACTTAGGTTTGATCAAGGCCGCACAACGTTTTGATGAAACACGTGGTTTTAAATTTATTTCTTATGCCGTTTGGTGGATTCGTCAATCCATTCTTCAGGCTTTGGCCGAACAATCCCGTATCGTTCGTTTACCATTGAATAAAATCGGTTCTATCAATAAAATCAACAAAACATTTTCAAAATTAGAGCAGGAATTTGAGCGTGAGCCTAGTCCGGCCGAAATTGCAGGAATGTTAGAAATTACCGAACAAGAAGTAAAAGAATCTATGAAAAATACAGGCCGTCACGTTTCTATGGATGCGCCTTTAACAACCGGTGACGACAATGCTGGTAGCATGTACGATGTAATGCAGGCAGATGACAGTCCAAGTCCGGAAAACGGTTTATTAAACGAATCTTTACGCAGAGAAATTGAACGCGCTTTGCATACACTTACTTCTCGTGAGGCAGATGTTGTTCGTTTGTACTTCGGATTAAGCGGTGAACATGCAATGACTCTAGAAGAGATTGGTGAAAAATTTGATTTGACCCGCGAACGTGTTCGCCAAATCAAAGAAAAAGCAATTCGTAGATTGAAACATACTTCTAGAAGTAAAATTCTTAAAACCTACTTAGGATAAATTGAAAACAAAAACAGTTTTTATTATTGAGCAAGACCGCATCACTTCATTGGATTTAAAAATGAAATTGGAAAATGCCGGATATACTGCTTTTCACGTAAACTCTTTTGTAAACAACGAAAAGCAATTAGATACAATTCCCGATTTAATTGTTGCTTATTCTGATATGCGACAAATGCCAGGTTTTGATAAAATAAGAACAGCTTTTATTGAAAACAAAACGCCCATCATTTGCATAGGAACAAAAAGCGATTTTGAAACACAAGAAGTATGTAAAGAACTAACCATTGTAGGAATGTTTATGAAACCTTTTAACAGCAGAGATTTAATAACATTTACAGACAATTTTTTTGTTCCCGAAAAAGCTAAATGATAATGTGATTGATTAAAATTTTAAGAAGAGAGTCCTGAATGGGACTCTTTTTTTTGCTACAAACATCGTACATTTACTTTTATGAAAAAACTCTTAACTATTGCTATAATACTTATAACTATTTTAAATTCTTTTGGACAAAGCAAACCACTCTTCTTAACAGCGGATAAAAATGGAAATATAATTTCTACAGGAAAAATTGAAATAAAAAACAGACCAAATTTTGATATTTTCAAATGTGTAAAAACATTCATTTTCGTTGGCGTAGAGTCTACTTCAGAATCAATTGAAAATAAGGTGGACACATTTTTTGTTAAAGGAGCCTATTCATACACATACTATGTGCAGGATACCGTTTTTGCAGGAGAAATAAAATTCAAATATGAATACATTATAAAGAACAGAACAATCGAATATAATATTTATGACTTTGAGCATATTCAATCAAATTCCAAGTTTGGGTCTGTCGGAATAATACCTCTGATATGGAATGAAAAAGTGAAAAAGAGTTTTACAGAAGCTCAATATTCAGAGATTATGAAATATGTTAATGCAAATGTAGCCCTTGCTATTAGAATGCTAAATAATTATTGCGTAAAGTAGAATATAGAATAGTGTTGCGTTAGCTTCACAGTTAACTTATAGACTATCTATTATTAACAAAACAATTTCGAATATCAATCCATAATCCTACCTTTACTCAGAAACTAAACTCAAAATGGAAGAACCAACTACCACCGAAGCATACACTTATCCCGACAAACCAACAATTGATGAAGCAGATAGTAGCTCCATGTGGAAATCATTTGGCAGTGTGGTTTTATTTATAGTTGCTTACTATATGTTTTTCGACAAAGACATCAATCATATTTTAGTTTTAGTCCTAGTTTTATTCATTCACGAACTAGGTCACTTCCTTGCAATGAAATACTTCAATTATACAGATGTAAAAATGTTTTTCATCCCTTTATTAGGAGCATTGGTATCAGGCAACAAAGAAGATATTTCGCAAAGACAAAAAGCTATTATTTTGTTAGCTGGTCCAGTCCCGGGAATTATCATCGGGCTCGTTTTATATTATATAGGGTTTATAAATACCCAACAAAGTTTGATGTCTGCTGCGAACATTTTCATTTTTTTGAATATATTCAATCTTTTGCCTTTCAAACCTTTGGATGGCGGTAATTTAATCGGTGTTTTATTTTTCGACAAAAAAGAAACAATCCAGCTCATCTTCGGAATTGTTTCTGCTTGTGTGTTTGGAGCAGTAGCCATTTATTCTGAATCATATATACTTATTATTGTTCCAGGCTTACTAATAACAGGTATTATACAGAAATATGAAAGCAAAAGGATAAAAGAATATCTGAGAAACGATAAAATTGATTACAACAAACCATTTGATGACTTGACGAATGAGGAGTATTGGAAAATTCGGGATCATGTGGTTTACAATGTAGCAGGTTTTAGCAGAATTAATGCAAAAGAATACGTTGTATCAAAACGTGAAAAGCAAATTATTGATTATATAAAATCCCTCGTGGAAAAATCACCAACATACGATTTATCAGTATTGGCAAAAATTTTGTTTTTATTAACTTGGATTTTATTCTTATTCGGACCAATTATTATACTTGCCCTTATCGTTCGTTGAGCCTTAATCTTTTCCTTATCTTTAGGAACAAATGTCTCAAATCACTTTAAAAATTATTTCACTCCTCTTCCTCACCACTACCCTCTCCGCCCAAAATCCTGAGGTAGAAAAACTATTGGAAGGAGAATTGAAAATGACATATCCCAGTATTTATTTTGTACACAATTCAACTGAGTATGCAGAGATGGGATACACGGTTGATTCCTGTTTTAAATACATTGCCGGTCATATAAAATATTTAAACAGCATTGTGATTTGGAAAGATAGCAGTGAAACAGAACAATTGACCGGTGCCAGAATAAAAAAATTAAAACTAGACATCAATAAATATGTTGCATCCAGAAATGTGGATATTGAGTCGATGGAAAATCTACAGAAAATTTCTCAACGCACCATCAACAAAGCAACTACAGATAAACAGAGACAATATTTATTATCTTTCAACAGTGTGCTAGACGTTAGCGGAGCAATCCGTAAAAGAAAAAAAATAAGAAGAAGTCATGTGGAAGGCCGCTTCTTCTGTAGGGAATGCTGGCAGAGAGGATGCTTCTCATTGAGAAAAAAAGCGAAGAAGAAAAAGGAAGGGAAGCAGTAGGCAATTAGGCAGTTGGCAATAGGCAATTAAAAAAGAAAATAAAAAGAAGGTAATTTTACAGTTGGCTCCGAGCTATCGAGATGGCAAACATAAAGAAATCGACAATAGACAAATAAAAAATAGACAATTAAAGCAGTTAAGAGCATAAAAATGCAACAAATCAAAACTTGCTACTGTTTACTGTTGACTGTCTACTATTTTTTTTGTATCTTTAAAAAAGAAATGAAGATCAAAAAAACTACTCCCCTACTTTTTTTCTTTTTATTTTCCATAATCTTTTTTTTAGACACAACAGTTGCGCAGACTCCTGTTAAAATAAAGAATGAATTTATGGGAGATGAAAAATATTTAGTTGGCTTTGATGAAAAAGCAATCAGAGATGAGTTAAAACAAAAAGGTGTTTCGAAAAAAAACTTCGCAGAAATCATTCATGGAAGAAAACACAAATACGTAGCTGCACAAAAAGAAAGCAAAAAAACCAATCCTTATTTTCCATTATCAAATACAACAAAAATCAGCAATCCTCCTGGTTGTCTCAATGCAGATTTTGAAGATTATAACTTTTCATATTGGACCGGAGGAACAGGTGATTGCACCAATTATCCAATGCCGACAGTTTGGAACCCGGGTTTTATTTCCGGCCCTTTTAATACAAATGAAAGTGATGGATATTCACAACATACGATTTTGAACAATGCGGGTGCGTACGATTTGAATGCAGGACTTACAGGCGGTATTCCAAATATCCCATACGTAGCACCTGGCAGTGGAGCAGTATCTGTTCGGTTAGGCAACAGTCATATCTACCAAGGAACCGAATTTTTAAAATATTCATTAGCAGTAACTGCCAGCAACAATACTTTTTCCTATCAATATGCCATTGTGTTAGAAGATCCTCCCGGGCATCTTCCTTCAGAACAACCTCGTTTTATAGTTAATGTTTATGATGGCTCTGGTGTTGCTATTCCCGGACCATGTATGAGTTATTCTATTGATGGCGATGCGGCATCTGCAGATACCACTTTTAAACCTTTTTTTGATTCTTATGGAAATGTTCAAGGCTATTACAAAAAATGGGCAACAATGATTGTTGATCTAACTTCATACATAGGACAAACAGTAGTAATAGAGTTTATTACTCAGGATTGTACATTGAGCGGACATTTCGGATATGCTTACATTGACGCCACTTGTCTTCAAATGCAAAGTACTCTTCCTTTCTGTCAGAATGATTCCATTGGAACACTAACCGCACCTGAGGGTTATAATGCTTATCAGTGGTTCGACAGTTCTGGAAATCCAATTTTAGGAGCCAACGCAACTTCATTGAATATCACAAATCCGGTAAATGGTTCAACTTATACAGTAGCAATGTATTCTTCTTCAGGTTGCAGCCATTCATTAACAACAACTATTGTCATTGATTCAAGTTCTGTTCTGTTCAATAACATTGTCAGCAATCCTATTTGTTATGAAGACAACGGTGGTTATGCTTATGTCAATCAACTAGGCGGTGGAGGTCCGTTCATTTATACATGGATAAATTCTGATGGAATAATAATTACACCAAGTGGAAGCTCTGATAGTCTGCAAAATATTCCTCCAGGAGAATACTATCTGATTGTTCAATCTGCTAACGGATGTATGAGCAAAGATACATTTCAAATTATTCAACCACCACCAATCATAACATATTCGGGCATTCCTATTTGTCCTAACGAAACATCTGTTACATTAACATCACCAATTGGTTCAAATTTTCAATGGTATGATCCAATTGGCAATTTAATTTCTGGTGCAACTACTTCCACTTATGCTGCAATAACTCCTGCCGTTGGACAAACGTATTCGGTGAATTATTCACCACCATCAGGATGCGACATTACAAATGTGGATTCTTTTTATTTATATCAGTTAAATCAAGCTCCATCCGGAGTAAGTAATGTAACTTGTTTTGGTTATAATGATGGAGCTGCATTTACAACAGTACCTACTTCAAATCCAATTGGTGCAGCAGGACCATTTACTTTTAGCTGGACCTATTCAGGATCATCATCCGTTATATCGATAACAGATTCATTGAATAATATATTTGCGGGAACGTATTATGTAACTACCACTTCTGCTGCCGGATGTTCTGTATCAGATACAATAATTGTTATTGAATTGCCAAATACTTTTGATACACTAAAAATAACAATGAAATATTGCCCTGATGATGAAATGATTGTTTTGCATGCTCCACTTGGATATAACACTTACGCTTGGTATGCCAACCAAAATGCAACAGGTCCTGTACTTTCTACTTTTGATTCTTTGATAGTTTCTCCTCCGGTTTTTGGCGCACCGTATACTGTTTTTATGCCGAATCCGAATATCGGTGATTGCAATATTATTCTGAAAGTGAATTTAGATTACTCTCCTCCTCCTGCTATACCGGGCTTCATCACAAGTACAAATGTGTTTACTCCGAATGGAGATGGTGTGAACGATTTGTTTCTTTTGAATGAAAATTCATACCGGTATATTAAAGATCTTCACATACAAGTGTTCAACAGATGGGGAACAAAGGTATTTGAAGCAGATGAATTGAGCGACAGATGGGATGGCAAAATAAATGGAAGCAATGCTGCTGAAGGAGTATATTATTGGATGGCTTCGTATTCACAAGCTTGTTTATTGAATCCTCCAACACTCACAGCATATGGATTTGTACAAATATTTAGATAAACATATCATGAAAAATCTATTCACCTTAATTTTCTTTACATTATTATCTACTTGTCTTTGGGGACAAGGTATGGATTGCAAAAAATTCAAAGATGGAACATTTAAAACGCTACCACAAGATGGCGCTCCCGTAACTACAATTGTCAGAAAAGGAGACATTCAAAAAGAAAAAACAGAAGGAAAAAGAGGTTCTTCTGAATTGATGGTAAAATGGATTGATGATTGCACGTATACATTAACACCAACTGAAAAAACCCTAAAAAAAAGCCCTTCTCTTCCTAAAAATATGGTATTGACAGTTACAATAACTCAAGTGAAAGAACATTCTTACATTCAAACTACCTCTTGCAATGTTTTTGATTTCAAACTGACATTTGAAATTTTTAAAATAAAATAACAAATAGTCTATTAAATGTATTTTTCCTGTTCAAAAAACCCAGGTAAACAAACACATTTTTTCGTACTTTTACGGCTCATTAAATAATCAATAAACGATGAGCCACTTAATAGCCCCTTCCATCCTATC
>SXIH01000067.1 GCA_005772895.1 Bacteroidota bacterium
CCATGTGTCCGTATGCAGCAGTTTCGCTGTACATTGGAGTACGTAATTTAAAACGTTGTTCAATGAAGTAAGGGCGCATATCAAAAACACTTTCAACCACTTTTGCAATTTGTCCATCTGTCATTTTTACTTTTGAAGTGCCATAAGTATCAATAAAAATACCCATTGGTTGAGCAACTCCAATTGCGTATGAAACCTGAACCAAAACTTCGGTGCAAACTCCTGCAGCAACTAAATTTTTAGCAATATGACGTGTAGCATATGCAGCAGAACGATCTACTTTAGATGGGTCTTTCCCTGAAAATGCACCACCACCATGAGCACCTTTTCCACCGTAAGTGTCAACAATGATTTTACGGCCAGTTAAACCAGTATCTCCGTGTGGACCACCAATTACAAATTTTCCGGTTGGATTGATATGATAGTTGATTTTATTGTTAAATAAGTGTGCGTATTTAGGATATTTCTTTTTTACTCTTGGAATTAAAATGTCGATAATATCTTTCTTGATTTTTGCAAGCATTTTAGCTTCTGCATCAAAATCATCGTGTTGTGTAGAAACAACAATTGCATCAATTCGAACAGGAACATTGTTGTCGTTGTATTCTAAAGTTACTTGAGATTTTGCATCTGGGCGAAGATATTTTATTTCTTTATTCTCTCTTCTCAATGCGGCTAATTCCAATAAAATTCCGTGAGCTAAATCTAAAGCAAGAGGCATGTAGTTAGCTGTCTCGTTAGTAGCATAACCAAACATCATTCCTTGGTCACCTGCTCCTTGTTCTTCTTTTTTCTTTCTGTCTACTCCTTGGTTAATATCTGCAGATTGTTCATGGATAGCTGATAATATGCCGCATGAATTTGCCTCAAACATGTATTCACTTTTTGTATAACCAATTTTACGAATTACTTCCCGCGCAATTTCCTGAACATCTAAATACGCTTTTGATTTTACTTCTCCGGCAAGAATAACTTGACCTGTAGTAACAAGCGTTTCACAAGCAACTTTTGATTGAGCATCGAAAGCCAAAAAATTATCAATTAATGCATCAGAAATTTGATCTGCTACTTTATCCGGATGTCCTTCCGAAACTGATTCGGATGTAAATAAATATCCCATTTATGCTATTGTTTATTTATAGATTAGTTTAGTTTTTTTAACGAGTGCTAAAGTACAATTTATTAAGTAATTGAGAAAGAAAAATTATTGTACTTATAGCGTTCTTTTTTAGAGGGCTATCCCCCTCTCCGAGGGGGCAGGGGGAGGCTATTGCTATAAAAGGAAGAACAGTATAGTTATTTCTCTAAAGTTCGTTTGAGTGAATAGGTTTTTCGTTTAGAACGAACAGGAGGTTCTGTTATTTCTAACTCTGTTTCTCGTTCTTCAATAGTTATTTCTAAACATCTAATCACATTCTGAATATCTTTTAATACTTCATGATCCAGAAACCGAATAACTTTAAACCCATTATTCTCAAGAATTTGTTGACGCTTTACATCTTTATGATAAGCATCTTCATTGTAATGTGATATCCCATCTACTTCAATAATCAACAGAAGTTGCTTACACATAAAATCTGCAATGTAATTTAAGACCTGGCGTTGTCGATTGAAAGTGTAGCCTTTCATTGTCCTCGATTTTAGAGCATATTTCCAAAGACAGACTTCTGCTTTGGTCATTGTGTTTCTCAGATTAGAAGCTCTTGGTCTTAGAGCTTTGTTGTATGAATATTTATTTGATTTACTTGCTGGCATGTTCTCCGTATTCTCCCCCTGCCCCCTCGGAGAGGGGGATATGCTTCGTAATTTTATTTTTGAAATCTACATTAAGTTTACCAGATTTTTACCCTGATTTTCTTATCCCGGTACATCTTATCTCCTTGCTTAATATTGAATGCCGTATAGAACTCATCTACATCTGAAAGCGGACCGTTGATGCGGAACTCAGCCGGTGAATGCACATCACTCATTATTTGTTTTGCCAAAGAAGCATCCGTTCTGTTTACCATCCAGGCATATGCATACGCAAGGAAATAACGCTGGTCGGATGTGTAGCCATTATACAACTCCTTTGACTGGCCTTGTTTGGTTTTTTTGAATGCTTCATATCCCATAATTACACCACCTAAATCTGCAATGTTTTCCCCTTGTGTGTTTTCACCTCTTACATGCATACTATCTAAAACAACATAATTGTTAAACTGCTCAACTATTAATTTTGTTCTTGCAACAAATCTGGATCTGTCTATAATTGTCCACCAATCTGATAAGTTTCCATTTTCATCATATAAACTTCCCTGGTCATCAAAACCATGAGTTATTTCATGGCCGAAAGTTGAACCTCCAATAATTCCATATAATACAGCATCATCTGGCATACGACCTTCAAATCCTGGTACAATTATATTACAAGCTGGTACAACAATTTCGTTACTAGCGGGATTATAATAAGCATTATATGTTTGTGGATACATTTCCCATTCGGTTAAGTCAACAGGTTTTCCATATTTGTTTATCATAAAATTGTATTCCCATTTTTCAATATACATCATATTTTGAAGATAGTTGTCACGACTAATTTCCAAGCTCGACATATCTTTCCATTTGTCGGGATAACCTACTTTCATTACAATTTTATTCAGCTTGCTCATCGCTTTTTGTTTGGTGGCATCGCTCATCCAATCTAATTTTTTGATGTGTTCAGCATAAATATCACGTATGTTGTTTCCTATTTCTAATAGTTTTTCTTTAGTTCCTTTTGGTAAATAATCTGTAACATAAACTTGCCCGATTAATTCTCCTAAGGATTCATTTGTTGTTTCTACAATTGTTTTCCATCTTGGCTTTTGTTCTTTTATTCCATCTAAAACAGTGGAGTAGAAGTAAAAATTTTGATTCTCAATTTCTTTATTCAAATCTTTTGCATAACTATTTAATAAAGTCCATTTTAAATAAACCTTCCATTCAGCTAATTGTACTTTTTTTAAAGTTGTTTCCAGTTGTGAGAAAAATTCAGGCTGACCAACAACAACAGAATCAACATTTTTCAATCCAAGTTTTGAAAGTGTTTCATTCCAGTTGATAGATGGTGTTATTTTATTTATTGAAGCAACCGACATTTTATTATAGTTCTTATAAGGGTCTCTCAAGTCTTCCATCTTTCTGGACGCCTTAGCTAACATTGTTTCAATTGTCATAACAGAAGTTGCGCTTTTTTCAGAAGTGCCTTTTTCTGTTCCAATCAAATCAAACATTTTGTGAACATGCTTTACATATTCATTTCTGATGTTTATAGTCCTTGAATCGGTATTGAAATAATAATCACGTTCTGGAAGCCCTAAACTTGCTTGTCCTAGGGAAACAACATACTGAGAACTTTTTTTGTCATCTCGAATAACATAAAAACTAAACATGCTGCGAGCATTTATTTTATTCAGCTCAGCAACCACTCCTAATAATTCGGATGTATTTTTAATGTTATCAATTTTAGTAAACTCTTCTTTTAGGCCTGTTATTCCTGCTTTTTCGATACTTATTGTATCCATTCCGCTAAAATACAAATCTCCAATTTTTTGCTTGTTACTACCTTTTTCTGATTTACTATCTGCGGCAGCCGATTCACATATTTTTTTTATGGATTCGTTAATAGTATCTTGAATAGTTTGAAATATACCATTGCTTTTTTCTGAAGATGGGATAGGGTGTTTTTTGAACCAGCCATTATTTGCATAAAGGAAAAAGTTTTCTCCGGGCGAAATAGAAGAATCGATGTGAGAAGTTATTGGGTCTATAAATTCATCTTTGGTGTTTTGATTTTCGCTTGTGTTGTTACACGAATAAAAAATTGTTGTAAGTGCGCTAATAAATAGAAATATTTTTCTCATTGAAATGTAAAGTATAAGTATGAAATTATTTTTGAATTATTTTGTTAGGTGTTTGAAAACATCTTCCAATTTTTGTTCTTCTTTGTGAAGTGTTAAAACAGCCAATCCATTTTGTACTGCATATTGGAAAATGTCAGTACGGATGTCTTTGTCGCCATGAGCTTCTATTTGCCAGATATTACCTTTTATATTTTTTGCATCAAACACACCATGAATATTTTTTAAAGAATTTCTGGTTGTTTCTTTATCGAATTCAACAGTAATTAATTGTTTGTTTTTTGTTTGAGTATTTTGAAGAACTGCAGTTGTATCGTTTGCAACAATTTGTCCATTATTTACAATTATAACTCTGTCGCACACAGCTTCAACTTCTTGCATTATATGAGTTGAAAGCATAACCGTTTTTTCTTTTCCTACTTTAATGATAAGATTACGGATTTCCTCCAATTGATTTGGGTCTAAGCCGGTAGTTGGTTCATCTAAAATCAAAACCTTAGGGTCATGAATTAAGGCTTGAGCTAATCCAACTCTTTGTCTGTATCCTTTTGAAAGTGCTCCTATTTTCTTTTTTTGCTCTACTTGTAATCCAGTCATCTCAATCATTTCGGAAATGCGTTCTTTTACATTATTGAGTTTATGTAATCCGGAAATAAATTCTAAATATTCCTTTACATACATTTCTAAATACAAAGGATTATGCTCGGGCAGGTAGCCAACATTTTTTCTAACGTCAAGACTTTGTTCTGCAACATCAAATCCGCACACGGATGCAGTACCCGAAGTTTGAGGAATAAAACAAGTTAAAATTTTCATCATAGTAGATTTTCCGGCTCCGTTAGGACCAAGAAATCCAACTATTTCACCGGTATTTACTTCAAACGAAAGATCGTTCAGAGCATTCTGTGCACCGTAAGTTTTTGTTATGTTATTTACTTTTATCGACATATTAGTTACAATTCATGATTTTCTACCCCAACGAACCTGTCTATCGGCAGACAGGTTACGAATCTATACGAATGTACGAAATACAAATAATTTCTTTAGTTTTTCGTAATTCGTTGAAGTCAGTATGTTCGTAAAGATTGGTTATTTGTATCTACAAAGCTAATTCTTTTTGATAAATTTGGTGTTCAAAAAGTGTTAAAAGGCAAAAAATGCAAGGTGTTGTAATTAAGTCTACAGGAAGTTGGTATACTGTTCTTTCAGAGAGCGGAACAGTTGAGTGTAGAATAAAAGGAGTATTTAGGATAAAAGACATTAAAACTACTAATCCTATTGCTGTTGGCGACAATGTTGATTTTGAATTGGAAGCAGATGGAAGAGGAGTAATTCATTCAATTGCTGACCGAAAAAATTATATTATTCGTAAATCCATTAATCTTTCTAAACAATCACATATTCTTGCAGCCAATGTTGACCAGGCTTTGTTGGTTGTTACTTTGGCATTTCCTCGCACTTCAGCAGGTTTTATTGATAGATTTTTGCTTACAGCTGAAGCATATCATATCCCGACAAAGATCATTTTTAATAAAGTCGATTTGTTTTTAAAAGATGAAAAGGCAATGAAGGAATTGAATGATTTTATTGCTATTTATGAAAAGATAGGTTATAAATGTTTCAAAGTATCTGCTACCGAAAAAACGGATATTGATGCAATGAGAAATCTAACAAAGGGTAAAACAACTTTAATTTCAGGTCATTCAGGAGTTGGGAAATCCACTTTAGTAAATGCAATGGATTCCAGTTTAGATTTAAAAGTTGGAGAAATTTCTGACGCACACAATAAAGGAAAGCATACAACTACTTTCGCGGAGATGCATCCCTTAAGTTATGGAGGATTTATTATTGATACTCCAGGAATAAAAGAATTAGGTTTGGTAGATATGGAAAAAGAAGAGATTGGTGATTACTTTCCGGAAATGCACGCTATAAAAAATCAATGCAAATTCAATAATTGTATGCATGTGAATGAACCAAAATGTGCGGTGATTTCAGCTATTGAGAAAGGTGAAATTGCTTTGTCGAGGTATACGAGTTATTTGGGAATTATGAATGGGGAGGAATTGGACGTTTCATATGAATGATTTTTACCGCAGAGAAAAAATGAGAAAAAGGGAGGGCCGCTGAGCGCTCTGCGTTTCTCTGCGAAATCTCCGCGATCTTTGCGGTTAATTTTTCTATAATGAGAGTAGTAGTACAAAGAGTAAATCAAGCATCCGTCACCATCAAAGGAAAAGTAAGAAGTTCTATCGGTGTGGGTTTGCTTGTTTTACTTGGTATTGAAGAGGCAGATACGCAAGAAGATATTGAGTGGCTGAGTTCAAAAATTGTTAATCTCAGAATATTTAATGATGCTGAAGGAGTTATGAATGTTTCTGTGAAAGATGCAGGTGGAGATATTATTTTGGTTTCTCAATTTACATTGCACGCATCTACCAAAAAAGGAAATCGCCCTTCTTACATTAAAGCAGCAAAACCTGAAATTGCCATTCCGCTGTATGAAAAAATGATTGCGCAGTTTCAAACAGACTTAGGAAAAAGCATTCAAACGGGTGAGTTTGGTGCAGATATGAAAGTGAGTTTGTTGAATGATGGACCTGTTACGATTGTTATAGATAGTAAGAATAAAGAGTAACCAGTAGACAGTCTACAGTAGACAAATAAAAAAATAAAAATAAAAAATTAATTTGTCTACTTTTTTAATTGTCTATTGTCAAATATTTTTTCTTTGTCTACTTTTTCTTTCCACTGGTTTTCTTGATTGTTTCTGATATTTTATAATCTGCGTTTGCTTTTTCAGTCTCTCCCATGGCTTTATAAACTTCTGCCCTATTAAAATAAGATTGAAATTCGTTGGGGTCTAATTCAATTGATTTATTCAAATCTACAAGGGCACCTTTTAAATCTTTCAAACCGGCTTTAGCAGCTGCTCTGTTTGTATAAGCAGATGCATTTGTAGAATCCAATGTAACTGCTTTGTTTAAGTCTTCTAAGCCGCCTTTAAAGTCTTCCAATACAATTTTTACTTCACCTCTTTTGTTGTATGCTTGTGGATATGTAGGATCAAGTGTAACAGCAATATTCATATCTTCCAATGCAGCCTGATGTTCTCCTATTAAATATTTTGCACTTCCCCTATTATTATAAGCTTTTGCATTTTTAGGGTTTAATTTTAAAACTTCATTAAAATCAGATATTGCTTCTTTGTAATTCTCAATCTTGTTTTTGCAAAATCCACGGAATAATAAGGCTTTTTCATAGTCTTCACTATTATGGGGTGCTAGTTCAATAATTTTAGTATAGTCTTTAATTGCAGCGTTGTTATTTCCAAGTTCTCCATAGCATTTCGCTCTCCCTTGGTATGAATTTATAAAACCTGGATTTATCGCAATTGCTTTTGTGTAATCTTCAATTGCACCTAAAAAATTTTTCATTTCTTTTTTTGCATCGCCTCTACCACTATACGCAAAGTTGAAGTCAGGGCTCAGCTCAATTGTTTTGTCTAAATCTAGAATGCATTGGGTGAAATTGTCGAGTACATAATATGCTCCGGCTCTTCCATACCATGCGTCCATAAAATCGGGTTTCATTGTTAAGGATTTGGTGTAATCTTCTATTGCACCCTTGTGGTCATTGTTTCCCTGTTTTGCAACGCCTCTGCTATTGTATGCTTGATAGTCAGACGGATCGAGGTCGAGTGCAATATTGAGGTCTTCAATTGATCCTTTGAAATCACGAATTTCCTGTTTATAAAGGGAGCGTCTCAGTATTGCTTCCTTGTTCTTCGGATCCAATTTAATAAAGAAGTTCTGATCTTTTATTTTATTTCTAAAATTTGGATACTCTGAAGTGTCAATAGAATAATCTTGTGCAACAGAAATGAAACTACGAAGAATCATGAAGTAAATAAGAAGTTGTTTATTCATTTTGTCTACTTTTTAAATTGTCTATTGTCTACTTCCTTTATTTGTCTACTTATTACTCAAACCTCAAGGCCTCAATAGGATCCAACTTCGAAGCCTTTATCGCAGGATAAATTCCAGCAATGGTACCAACTGCTAAGCAAAGTCCAATGCTCATCAATATCCAATCCCAAGGAATAATAAAACTTATATCGAACTGAAGTGCGATAAGATTTCCTAAAAGAATTCCAAGTAATGTTCCGAAAAATCCTCCTAGTTGACATATTACAAGAGCTTCTACAAGAAACTGACTACGGATAACTTTTTTTGTGGCACCAACTGCTTTTCTGATTCCAATTTCTCTAGTTCGTTCCGAAACAGATACCAACATAATATTCATCAAACCAATTGCTGCACCCAAAAGTGTTATGAATCCAATTATTGTTGCACCCATCGTAACTTTTTGCATATTGTCAATTAATAAATTTGCAAGATTGTCACTCTTGGTAATTTCGAAATTATCTTCTTCTCCTGCACTTAATTTCCTTATAACTCTGAAAGTTCCCGTTGCTTCTCCAATAGCTGCACTCATCAATTGTGAACTGTTACACATAATGTTTATTGTGAAAGTCATATTAGGGATAGAAAAATACTGACGCACATTACTCAATGGCAAAATTCCAACTTTGTCGCCACCAAAGCCAACACTATTTCCTTTTGATTTGAGTGTTCCGATTATTCGGTATTTCCCACTTCCGATTGTAATTATTTTATCTATTGGGTCTTGCTTTTTAGTAAACAAAGCATCAATTACTTCTTTGCCCAGAATTACAACATGACTTCCATATAAAATTTCGTTGGCCGAAAAATTTCTTCCTTTGTCCAATTCATAACCCGAAGTCGCCATGTAGTTTTCGTCACCACCAAATATCCGGATATTCGGATTGGTTTTTTTTGATTCAAATTTTAATGTTGAAGCGCCTGAAGCAAATGTTGAAACAGACGGTTTTGCAGGAAAATTATAAGCTTTACTAAAATCAATCGCCTCTTGATAAGTGATGTTTCTGAATTTTTTCGGTCTTTTCCCATTTCTGCCAATTCTAACGGTCATTTCCCGGTTCCGTATAGTAAATGTATTGGCACCCATGTTTGTGAAATTACTGTTGATAGACGATTTTAAAGCATCAATTGAAGTAAGTGTCCCAACCAACGACATAATGCCAAAAGAAATAATAACAATTGTAAGAATAGTGCGCAATAATTGGCTTCGGATTGCTCTTAGCGATATTTTGATATTTTCTCTTAAAACTGAAGCCATTGTTGAATAATGAACAACAAAATTAGTAAACTAATTGAATAGAAGTGGTTTTAGCACCAGAGTTTATTATTTTGATAATTTTCTGCTATAAAATGGCCTCCAAATTGCTACAATAATGTATCTTTATGTCGTCCTTTTAAAAATCATTCCGCAATGTCGAAAAAATATCAATTTTTGAGTCTTATCGTACTTATGTTTGTTTTTGCTAGTTCAACAGTTTTTGCTCAAGCAAAAAAACCTGCTGGGGGAAAAGCCGGAGCTGCTGCTCCTGCAAAAGCTTCTGCAAAAGGAACTTTGGCAGCCGACATGGATTGTACGGTTAAATTAAATGGTGCAGCAAAATTAATAAGCTTAAAAGCATATACTCCTTTAGATGTTGTTTTAAAAGTTGGGGACAATACTATTGAAGCTCAATCTTTAGACAAAAAAGCAAATTATAGAAATACAGTTATTGGAAAAGCCGGAGAAAAAACAATTGTAGAAATTTCATTTTTTGACGATTCAAAATTTTTAGATTACATAAAAACAGGAAATGTAAATATGGCTGAAACGGCCATCAAAAAAAATCCGGGTTTAGCAACCAATGAAGATGGTGCTCTTGTTACTTCTCCTCTTCAAATAGCAATCGAAAATTCTCAACCAGAAATGGTAACTTACTTAATGAGCAAAGGTGCAAGCTTCTTAAAGCCTGAAAATATTTATCCTCTGCACTTAGCAATTAAATATGCATCATCTGTAAAACCTGCAAAAGATAAACCGGCACCTGATAAATTATTGACAGATCTTTTTTTAAGTAAAGGATGTAAAATTACAGACAAAGATGATGGCGGAAATACGCCCTTACATTGTGCTGTAAGAGCAGGAAAATTAGATATGGTAACGATGTTAGTGAAATTAGGTGCTGATGTAAATGCAAAAAATGATTTTGATGATACACCTATGAAAATTGCAGAAGATAAAGGATTGATTTCAATTATAAGTTTTCTGGCTGCTAATGGAGCAACTCCTCCCGTTAAAAAAACAGAATAAATAATATACTAAACTAAAACAACAACAAAAATTATGGCTTTTGACATTGATATGATTAGGTCGCTTTACGAAAAGTTGCCTTCTCAAATTGAAGCAGCACGCAAGTTAATTGGTCGCCCGCTTACTCTCACCGAAAAAATTCTTTACTCTCACTTACATCAAGAACAAAAACCCGAAAATTTTCAAAGAGGAAAATCGTATGTTGATTTTGCTCCGGATAGAGTGGCAATGCAAGATGCTACAGCACAAATGGCGCTTTTGCAATTCATGCAATCAGGCCGCCCGAAAGTAGCTGTTCCTTCTACTGTTCATTGTGATCACTTGATTACTGCTAAAGAAGGTGCTGCCACAGATTTGGCTTTTGCAACAAAAGAAAGCAAAGAAGTATTTGATTTCTTGGGTTCGGTTTCAAATAAATATGGAATTGGTTTTTGGAAACCAGGTGCAGGAATTATTCACCAAGTGGTTTTAGAAAATTATGCATTCCCCGGTGGAATGATGATTGGAACTGATTCGCATACTGTTAACGCAGGCGGATTAGGAATGATTGCGATTGGTGTTGGTGGTGCTGATGCTTGTGATGTAATGGCAGGATTGGCCTGGGAATTAAAAATGCCAAAATTAATTGGTGTTAAATTAACTGGAAAATTAAATGGTTGGACTGCACCCAAAGATGTGATTTTAAAAGTAGCGGGAATCTTAACTGTAAAAGGTGGAACTGATGCTGTTGTTGAATATTTCGGTGAAGGTGCAATTTCAATGAGCTGTACAGGCAAAGGAACTATTTGTAATATGGGTGCAGAAATTGGTGCAACCACTTCTACATTTGGTTATGATGCTTCTATGGAACGTTATTTAAAAGCGACCGGAAGAGCAGATGTTGCAGAACTTGCAAATAAAGTAAAAGAACATTTAACTGCAGATGCTGAAGTGTATGCAAATCCGGAAAAATATTTTGATCAAGTAATCGAAATTGATTTGAGTACTTTGGAGCCACACGTAAACGGACCATTTACTCCGGATTTAGCAACTCCTATTTCTAAATTAAAAGACGAGGCTATTAAAAACGGTTGGCCTTTAAAAATTTCTGTAGGTTTACTTGGTTCATGTACAAACTCATCTTACGAAGATATTTCCCGTGCTGTTAGTTTGGCAAAACAAGTTTCTTCAAAAAACTTAAAAGCAAAATCCGAATATTTAATTAATCCGGGGTCAGAACAAATTCGTTTCACCATTAAACGTGATGGTTTCTTAGAAGTGTTTGATCAAATTGGTGCGAAAGTATTTACAAATGCTTGCGGTCCGTGTATCGGAATGTGGGACAGAATGGGTGCTGAGAAACAAGAAAAAAATACCATCATTCATTCGTTCAATAGAAACTTTGCAAAACGTGCAGATGGAAATCCAAATACCTATGCATTTGTTGCATCTCCTGAAATTGTAACAGCAATGGCGATTGCAGGTGATTTAACTTTTAATCCTTTAACCGATTTTTTAACAAACGAAAAAGGGGAGAAAGTAAAATTGGATGCACCAAGTGGTGATGAATTACCTCCAAAAGGTTTTGCAGTAGAAGATGCAGGTTATCAAGCTCCAGCTGCTGATGGAAGTAAAGTTTCAGTAGTTGTTTCTCCAACTTCTAGCCGTTTACAATTATTAGATCCATTTGCTGCTTGGGAAGGTGTTGATTTGAAAGGATTAAAATTGTTGATTAAAGCAAAAGGAAAATGTACTACAGATCATATCTCTATGGCTGGTCCATGGTTGAAGTTCCGCGGACATTTAGATAATATTTCAAACAACATGTTGATTGGTGCAGTAAATGCATTCAATGATAAAACCGACAATGTAAAAAATCAATTGACAAATACTTACGATTCTGTTCCGAAAGTTCAACGTGCATATAAAGCTCAGAACATTGGTTCGATTGTAGTAGGAGATGAAAATTACGGAGAAGGTTCTTCTCGTGAACACGCAGCTATGGAACCTCGTCACTTAGGTGTTCGTGCCGTTTTAGTAAAATCATTTGCCCGTATTCACGAAACAAATTTGAAAAAGCAAGGAATGTTAGGATTAACATTTGCTGATAAATCTGATTACGAAAAAATCAATGAAGACGATTCGGTTGATATTATCGGTTTAACTTCATTTGCTCCGAATGTTCCATTAACGTTGGTGTTTAATCACGCTGACGGAAGTAAAGATGAGATTAAAGCAAATCATACCTATAACGCTCAACAGATAGAATGGTTTAAAGCTGGAGGAGCATTGAATATTATTCGTGCAAATGTGAAAGCATAAAAAGAGAATCAAGATATAAGACACAAGATTCAAGACAAAATGCGTTGCGATTTTTCGTAACGCATTTTTTTAATACAAAGAATAAACTATGAAAGCATACAACCCCAAAGACTGGTCAAAATTAATTTTCCATTTTCATAGATCGGATTCCTTCCGAATGCTTTTCCCTGCAATGCTTGTATTAACTGCGTATACTTTTATATTATGCTATTTAGATGTAGAAATGCAAGTAATAAAACTCAGAAGTACAACTGTGTTACATTCACTTTTAGGTTTTGTTCTTTCCTTGTTGCTTGTATTCAGAACAAATACTGCTTATGATCGTTGGTGGGAAGGTAGAAAATTGTGGGGAGATTTGATTAATAATAGCAGAAATTTAATGTTGAAATTAAATGCATTTATTCCTGCAGAAAACACAGACTTGAAAAATAATTTTAGAATTTTAATAAGTAATTATGCTTTTGCTTTGAAAGAACATTTGCGTGGAGGATTTATCTCGGAACAATTAGAAGATCACCCGAATTTGAGGTTAAATGAGTTGAGTGGATGTAATCATATTCCTAATAGAATTGCTCAGCAACTATTTAATGAGGTGGAAATTTTGCAAAAACAAAAAATAATAAGTGAAGAAAAATTAATTGTGTTGAACGAAGAATTGCGTTCGTTTACTAATATTGCCGGAGCTTGTGAGCGCATCAAAGCTACACCGATTCCTTACTCCTACAGCACCTTTATTAAACGTGTTATTTTACTTTATATGATTACATTGCCAATTGGTTTGGTGGATGATTTTAAGTGGGTAACTATTCCTATGGTACTTTTTGTATTCTATGCTTTTGCGGGATTAGAACTAATTGCAGAAGAAATTGAAGATCCTTTTGGTCACGAAGACAATGATTTGCCTACAGATGAGATTGCCGAAAAAATCAAGAAGAATTTAAAAGAGATTGTTAAATTTTAAAGTGTAATCAATCCTTCAATCCCTTCCATTTCTTTGTATTTTTCGATAATGGAGTTGGCATCTAACATTACTTCTTTTACAGTTATACTGATGTATTTTCCGTTTGCGGATTCTTTTTGAGTAATAGTGGCTTCGTCTGAAAACTTTGATTCTATTAATGCAATCTTTCTGTTATCAGCCAGCACAATAAATTTAAACATATAAATGGTAGGCCAGTCTTTCTCCTTAGCAAGTTGAGCTCTTAGTTTTTCGAATTGTTCATCGGTATTCATAGTGTAAAGATAAAGCTAATGTTATAACTTTGTTGAATCATGGAAAAATTTCAACTTACAGAAGAATACATACAACTAAATCAGTTATTAAAAGCAATTGCCTGGTGCTCGAGTGGGGCAGAAGCAAATGAGATGATTGATAAGGGGTTTGTAAAAGTAAACGGAGAAGTAGAATTACGTAAAAGAAATAAAATCAGAAAGGGATTTAAAATTGAATTTAATAATCAAATTGTAATTACCGAATAAATGAAAAAAAATATTCTTTCAATTATCATATTGTTTTTTTCTGTTTCTGTTTTTTCTCAGGAAGTGCCTATGGATAGTGTTTCGGCAACCTCTCATATCCTTAAATCCTATGAATTAAAAGGTGATTCTTGGAAAGATTGGAATAAAATTTATGATGACTGGATGAAAAATGAATACCACAAAATATTGAAAGAAAATAAATTGAAAATGAATTGCAGTGAGTGTGAAAATATTTATTTAGAAGTTATTTTGAATATTGATTCAACCGGGAAAATGACTTTTTATAAACTGATCAACAGCAAAAAATGTACTGAAAAATTTTCTAAAAAATTAGAAATTCAATTTATGAAATCGTTTTTTAATATGGAATTTCCTCCTTCGCTAAGAAATATGTTTTTTGAAGCAAGGTTGGGAACGGGATTAAAATGTTGATTTACCCGTGATACACTTTTGAAGAAATAATCAATCCGTTTTCAATTTCCAACAGTTCAGCCACCAGCATATCTTCCTCATCTTCCACTTTTCGGATATATTCCATAAAAATCCTGTTTTCATTAGCCGTTAGATTTGTAACTTGATAATGTAAAGAAGGCAATCGTTCAAATGCATCTTTCCACCATGCTCTAAGCGCACCTTTTCCCTTAACAAGTCCATTTGTTTCAGGCTTTCGGATTTTTAATTTAGGGCTATAATGCTTTGCCTCGTCATGATACAAGGATAATAATTTTTCCAAATCATGGTTGTTAAAGGCCTCAAACCAGGCTTTTGCAATTATTTCGTTTTTCTGTGCTGACATATGAATTTTGACTCATAAATGTAGCATTTTTTCAAGAAATTGAACCTAAAAATTGTTTTTAAACCCTTAATAAAATCAATAGATTTTGCTAATTTTACCACAAAGTGGTTCCCTTGGAACGGATTAAGCATCGGGATGAATAAAAATCAAAAAAATCATCCTGGACCTGCCTGTCGGCAGACAGGTTTTCTATTGACTAAACTTTATGACAATTAAAAACGATTTAATATTACGCGCGGCTAGAGGAGAAAAAGTGGAAAGAACTCCCGTTTGGTTGATGCGTCAAGCAGGAAGAGTATTGCCCGAATACAGAGAAGTAAGAGCTAAAATGGGTGGTTTTAAAGAACTCGTGGAAACACCTGAATTTGCCTGTGAAGTTACCATTCAACCGATAGACATTTTAGGAGTGGATGCCGCTATTATCTTTTCAGATATTCTTGTTATTCCTGAAGCAATGGGGCTTCCATACCAAATGATTGAGGCAAAAGGTCCTTGGTTTGAAAAAACAATACAATCTGCAGCTGATGTAGCTCAAGTTCGGGTGGCTCAGGGAGAAGACTTACATTATGTTTTGGACGCAATAAAACTCACAAAGAAAGAATTAAACGGAAGAGTTCCATTGATTGGTTTTGCTGGTGCTCCATGGACAATTTTTGCATATATGATTGAAGGAAGCGGAAGTAAAACATTTTCAAAAGCCAAGAAATTCTTATATACTCAGCCCGAAACTGCACATGTATTATTGCAAAAAATTACAGACAGCACTATCAACTATTTGAAAGCACAGGTTAATGCTGGAGCTGATATGTTGCAGTTATTTGATAGTTGGGCAGGAGTTTTATCACCCGAACAATACAACGAATTTGCATTGAAATACATTGCCCAGATATGTGATGCCATTAAAGATGTGCCTTTTACTGTTTTTGCAAAAGATGCACATTTTGCACGCAAACAAATGGGGCAACTGAGCTGCGATACAATTGGTCTGGACTGGACAATGAACATTACTGAATCTCGTTTACTAATCGGTGAAAGCAAAACATTACAAGGCAACATGGATCCTTGTTTGTTATATGCTGATTACCCAACCATAAAATCGGAGGCACAAAAAATGTTAAAAGCTTTTGGTCCGCACAGGCACATTGCAAACTTGGGTCATGGTTTGTATCCCGATTTAGAGAAAGATAAAGTGAAATGTTTTGTAGATACAATTAAAGAATACCGATTTTAATTTGAATGTATAAAAAAACAAAAAATAGCTACTCCATTTTTTTAAAAACAATTTTGTTTTTGACTGTTTTGTTGTTTTCAGTTTCTGTTTTTTCTCAAGCTAAAAAAGCGAAGAATGTAATTCCAAATCCAAGTTTCGAAGAACGTAAAAGCAAAGGAACCGATATAAAAGCTGCTATTCCATGGAAAGGTGTTGGAACAGTAGATTATTACATGAAGCCCGACAAAAGAGACATTTCTCAATTCAAAGGCGCTCGAACAGGAACGAGTTATGCAGGTTTGAGGTTTCAAGCCGATTATAAAGAATACATGCATGTGAAATTGCTGGAGACATTGGAAAAAGGAGAAGTGTATGAATTTAAAATGTACATACGAATATTAGAGGCTGAAAATGTAACAGTAACTGTTAAACAACTTGGAGCATTTTTTTCTGAATCAGAATTCAAGATTGGGATGGAGTTTAATGAAGAAGGATTAGTTGATACAACATACAACAAAGGAATTTCCGGAACTTTAAATTGGATATTGATTCAAGGAGATTATACTGCTAGTGGAAATGAAAAGTATATGATCATTGGGAATTTCAGAACCAAAATGAAGGACGACTTTGTGAAAAAAAACAAATGGAGTTTATTCGCCTTTCAGGAAGCCTATTATTATATTGATGATCTTTCACTTTGCAAAAAAAATCCTGAAGACGAAACCCCTAAATATGATAGTGCCGGTGGTGTTGTTAATTGGTTGCCTCATGCATTTCATGCCGGAAAAACATTTGAAATAAAAAATTTATTTTTCGAAAAGGGAACAGCAAAATTATTGAGCGAATCAGATAAATCGTTGGATGAGTTGGCAAAGATGTTAATTGAACATCCTTCAACGTCTATTCAGCTTAACGGACATATGGATAAATTTGGTGATGAGGTGGCAGAAAAACAACTTTCTAAAGAACGGGCGAAAGCTGTTTATGATTATTTAAAGTCGCACGGAGTAACAAATCAAATGATATTTAAAGGCTTGGGTTCATCTCAACCGGTTGCTCCTAATGATTCAGAAGAATACAAAGCAAAAAACAGAAGAGTGGAAGTTACAGTATTAAAAGAATAATTTAAAAACATACCCAAATGACAGAAATCGTAAAAGGGAATAAAAAAATTATCAATGCTTGGGTAACTTATGACCTGGCAAACTCGGTGTATAACTTAGTTATTACTGCAACTATTTTTCCGATTTATTACATGGCTCAAACGGTCACTAAAGATGATGCGGGAAATATTACTTCAAATATTGTTTCCTTTTTTGGTTTTGAATTCAAAAACACTACGCTCTACGATTTTGCAATCGCTTTTGCATTTTTAATTGTTGCATTTCTATCGCCATTATTATCCGGTATTGCCGATTATGGTGGGAATAAGAAAAAATTTATGCAATTTTTCTGTTATATGGGAGCAATATCTTGTTCGCTCATGTATTTTTTTAATAAAGAAAATCCTTATAGTTTGTATTTAGGAATCTCACTGGCTGTTTTTGCATGTGTTGGATATGCTGGAAGTCTCGTTTTCTATAATTCATATCTTCCTGAAATTGCACCTAAAGAAATGCAGGATAAAGTTAGTGCGAAAGGTTTTGCAATGGGCTACATTGGTAGCTCGTTTCTTTTGATTGTAAATTTAATCATGGTATTACATCCTGAGTGGTTTGGTTGGTTTCAGGCAGATGGTGTTACTCCCGATAAAGGTTTCGCTACTCGTATCTCTTTTATCATGGTTGGTTTGTGGTGGTTAGGGTTTTCTCAAATCACATTTTATCATTTACCCAAAGTCAAAAATGTTAAACAAAGAAGTTCTGAAGGTCATTATCTTACTCAAGGCTTTAGAGAATTAAAAAAAGTTTGGAATGAATTAAAGCATAATAAACAATTGACACGTTTTTTGCCTGCGTTTTTTATTTACAGTATGGGAGTGCAAACCGTAATGTTAGTTGCAAATCATTTTGGTGCTGATGAAATTAAAATGGAATCTGGACAATTGATTACTACAATATTAATTATCCAGTTTGTTGCCATGGCTGGTTCCTTTTTGTTTTCTTTCATTTCCCGTAAAGCAGGAAACTTATTTACTCTTAAAATGGCGACATTGCTTTGGTCAACAATATGTTTAGTTACCTTTTTGTTTGTGTATACTCCTGTACATTTTTATGTTGTGGCAGCATTTGTAGGTTTGGTAATGGGAGGAATTCAATCATTGTCACGTTCAACCTATTCTAAAATGCTTCCTGAATCTGAAGACAATACCTCTTATTTTAGTTTTTATGATGTTTGTGAAAAATTAAGTATAGTTTTCGGAATGGCCACTTTTGGAATAATCAATGAATGCAGTTCAACAATGCGTACTCCGATTGTTGCCCTTGTTTCGTTTTTTGTGATTGGCTTTTTATTATTGTTTAGAATGAAAAAAATATGATGCTCCGAGTGGAGATTGAAAACACAGACCTGCCTGCGGTAGGCAGGTTAGTAAATTCGTTTTGATTAGTTATTTATAACAGTATGATTGTAGATATTTTTATTCCTTGTTTTATTGACCAGATTTATCCGGATACCGGATTTAATATGGTGAAGATATTAGAAAAAGTAGGTTGCGGTGTTAATTATAATCCCGAACAAACATGTTGTGGACAACCAGCATTTAACGCAGGTTACTGGGACGATTGTAAAGAAGTAGGTGAAAAATTTATTCAGGAGTTTCAAAATGACAGGTATATTGTTTGTCCTTCTGCATCTTGTGTTGGGATGATAAAAAATTATTATCCTGAAATGTTTCACAATTCGGTTTTGCATAATGAATACAAACAAATTCAAAAAAATATTTTTGAGTTTTCCGATTTTATGGTAAACGTTTTAAAGATTACTGATTTAGGTGCAACATTAAAAGGTGTGGCAACTTATCATGATTCCTGTGCTGCTTTGCGAGAATACGGAATAAAACGCGAACCAAGAGTTTTACTTGAAAAAGTACGAGGATTAGAGTTAAGAGAAATGAAAGATTCTGAGACCTGTTGCGGATTTGGAGGAAGTTTTTCAGTTAAGTTTGAACCAATTGCAGTTGGAATGGGGGAGCAGAAATTAACAAATGCATTGGAAACAGGAGCGGAATATATGATTTCAACTGATGTTTCTTGTTTGATGCATGTTGATGGCTACGCTAAAAAGAATGGAAAAAATATGAAGATGATGCATTTATGTGATGTACTTGCATCGGGTTGGGATTAATAAAATTGACTTTAAAATGATTAAACTGTTAACAATAATTGGTGCTCGACCTCAAATCATAAAAGCTGCAGCACTTAGCAGAGTTATTAAAAATAAATTTTCTGATAAAGTCAGAGAAATAATTGTACATACCGGTCAGCATTACGATGATAATATGTCGCAAATATTTTTTGACGAGTTAGATATTCCTCATCCAAATTATAATTTAAATGCAGGTTCCGGTTCTCATGGGAAACAAACGGCCTTGATGATAGAAGGAATAGAAGAGATACTTTTGAAAGAAAAACCTAATTGTATAATTTTATACGGTGATACTAATTCAACATTGGCTGGAGCAGTTGCGGCTTCTAAAATCCAAGTTCCCATAGTTCATATCGAAGCTGGATTACGTTCTTTTAATAAATCTATGCCCGAAGAAATTAACCGAATTATCTGTGATTCTGTTTCAACATTGCTGTTTTCGCCTACAAAAGCCGGATTTGATAATTTAGTGAAGGAAGGATTCAATAAGAAAACGGTTCCGCCATATTCTTTTGATAATCCCAAAATTTATCATTGCGGTGATGTGATGTTTGATAATACTTTATTTTTTTCTTCATTAGCAGAACAAAAAAGCACGATTTTAAAAGATAATCATTTAGAGATTGGTAATTATTTACTGGTAACCATTCATCGCAATAACAATACCGATGAGCCCAATCGTTTAAATGCTTTGTTTCGGGCAATTAATAAGATTTCTCTCGAAAATAAAATTAAAATTATTCTACCTCTTCATCCTAGAACAGCCAAGCTTTTATCCAAAAATCTTTCTTCGGAATTATACAGTACTGTAAAAACAAATGATCTTATAAAAATTGTTTCTCCTGTTTCTTTTTTAGAAATGATTGCCCTGGAAAAAAATGCATTTTTAGTGATGACAGATTCAGGAGGTGTTCAGAAAGAAGCGTTCTTCTTCAAAAAACCTTGTATTATTTTGAGATCTGAAACGGAATGGATTGAGTTGGTTAATTCTGGCTCAGCAATAGTTGCAGATGCTAACGAGGTTGAAATCATAAAGGCATTCGAGAAATTTAAAAAGACTAAAAGATTTAAATTTCCTGTTTTGTTTGGCGATGGAAATGCCGCAGAATTTATTTGTGAAGAAATACTAAAGAATATTCATTAGAAGATGCTCCTGATTTATACTCATAAAATTACTCATCGGAATAAGTATGTCTTTAATTTAATATTTAAAGACACACTTGGTATTGATTTTACTCTGACAGAAGATTTGGATGAGTTTAAGGTTCGCCAGGGTGCTAAACTGAGCTATACTATTAATCCTATATCAGATGAGCTTTTTTTTGCTTCCAGGAATTTATTATTTGAAACTGGAATAAATGAACAAAATATTTCTGTATTTGATTTGAATGAAAGTAAAGTCTTTTTTGCTACTGGAAAGTCATCAGCTCTCCCTTTTGATGTTTTTGCTGCAAGTTTTTATTTGGTAAGTCGTTACGAAGAATACTTGCCACATATACGTGATGAACACGACCGCTTTGATGCAAAAGATAGTCTGGCATTTACCAATGGGTTTTTGCAAAAACCTCTGGTGAATACCTGGGCATTATGGATTAAAGACTTGCTCTTAAATAAGTATCCTCAATTGGTGTTTCCGGTACAGAACTACCAATTTGTTTCTACAATTGATATTGATAATGCTTATGCTTATCGTGAAAAAGGCTTTACCAGAAGTGTTGGCGGATATTTGAAATCCTTGTCAAAATTTGATTTCAATGAAATTTCAGAACGTACTCGTGCTTTGCTTGGTTTTGATAAAGATCCTTACGATACATATGAATTTCAATTAGAGATTATTAAAAAATATAAACTCAAAGCGATCTACTTTTTTCTTTTGGGCGATTATGGTGTCAACGATAAAAATTTGCCAATTGAAAGCAAGCAATTTCAATCGCTTATAAAAATGTTGGGCGATTATGCACAAATTGGAATTCATCCTTCTTACGGTTCCAATAAAAGTAAAACTCAATTGAAAAAAGAGGTGGAGCGCCTATCAAAAGTTTTGCATAGGGAAATTACACAAAGCCGACAACATTTTTTAAAGTTACGACTTCCTGAAACATATCGTAATCTTATCGATTTGGACATTACGGATGATTATACGATGGGATTTGCTTCTCAAGTAGGATTTAGGGCTAGCATATGCACTGCATTCAACTTTTATGATTTGGATATGGAGCTGGAAACAAAACTAAAGATTCATCCGTTTGCAATGATGGAAGGTACATTAAAGTACAGTATGAAAGTGAATCCGGAAGATGCTATGAATAAAATTAAACCATTGATTGATGAAGTAAAAAAGGTGGATGGAGTTTTTATGAGCCTTTGGCATAACGATACTTTGAATGATAAAAAAATATGGACAGGCTGGAAAGCTGTTTACGAAAAAATGGTTCAATACGCAGCAACTAAATAATGCTTAAAAAAATTGCTTTAAAATATGCTCCCAAATTTGTTCTTGAATGGGCAAAACAGTTGAAAAAAAATCAGCGGAGAAAAGAATTGGAGCATCAGAAGCAAAAAGGTGGAATTGCAAAACAAAAACTAATTGATGATTTCATAAAAATCGGAATCAAAAAAAATGATTCAGTTTTAGTTCATAGCAGTCTTAGTAAAATTGGTTTTGTGGAAGGCGGTCCGAAAACAATTGTGGATGCATTGTGGGAAGTTGTTGGTAATGATGGAACTTTGCTTTTCCCGAGTTTTCCTGCAATAGGAAGAAATAAAACACATTTAGAAGAACATCCTTTATTTGATATAAAAAATACACCCTCGCAAATGGGAAGTATTACAGAATATTTTAGAAAGTTGGAAGGATGCAAAAGAAGTTTTCATCCAACAGATGCTGTTTGTGCAATTGGACCTTTGGCCGACTATTATACAAATTCACACTTCGGACAGTTGACTCCTTACAATGAACATTCGCCTTTCAGAAAGTTATGTAGTAAGAATGGGAAAATATTAATGTTAGGCACAACTTTAAACGGAGCTTGTACGAATCTTCATACACTTGAGGATGCAGTTGATTTTAAATTTCCGATTTACGATTCTAAAGTGTTTGAAGTAAAAATGATTGATGCTGATGGAAAAGAATCCATGATGAAAACAAAAGTTCACAATCCCGATTATTCTGCCAAAAGAAATTGCGATGCTTTAAAGCCAATGTTTGAAAATGAAGGAGTATTGATAAATGGAATGATTGGCGAAGCAAAATCAATGTTGATAGATGCGAATAAGATGTTGGAAGTGATGATTAAGAATTATAAGAAAAGAGGAGTTACGATGTACACTCCCTTAGGAGAAAAAGTTGATTAAGTTATTAGGAAATTTAGGCAAAGCCTCAATTAACCTAATTAACCTAATTAACCCAATTAACTAAAAATGAATATATACCTGACACTCGACTATGAAATTTACTTTGGTGAAAACCATGGTACAGTTGAGAAATGCATTATTTATCCTACTTCTGAGCTTATCCGGATAGCAGAAAAACATAATGTGAGATTCTGTTTTTTTGTTGACTGCGGGTTTATTTTAAAGTTGGATGAATTCAGAAAAAAATTTCCGGTCTTGGAAAACGATTACAAAGCCATCACTGAGCAAGTAAAATATTTATCAGATACCGGACACGATATTCAATTACACATTCATCCGCATTGGGAAGATAGTTATTATGATGGTAATCGATGGATCATTGATGTGAAAAGATACAAATTGACAGATTTTAATGTGAATGACATAGCGGATATTGTTAAGCGGTATAAAAAAGTACTTACAGATATTACAAATAAAACTGTGTTTGCTTATAGAGCAGGAGGCTGGTGTTTGCAACCATTTAGTAAACTCAAAAAAGCTTTTCTTTATAATAACATTACTCTTGATTCCAGTGTTTTTAGAGATGGCTATTTCTCTACTGAGCAGTATGCTTATGATTTTAGAAATGCTCCTGATAAAGATATTTACAAGTTTGAAGATGATGTAGTGGTTGAAAATAAAAATGGATTTTTTACTGAACTTCCAATAAGTCCAATTAAAAATTCACCATTGTTTTTTTGGACATTGTTTTTACTAGGAAGAAGAAATCCATACTTGCATAAACCATTAGGTGATGGAAGAGCAATGGCAGCGCCAGGATACAGAAAGAAGTTGCTGACAAAATTTACAAATAATCCTGTTTCTGTTGATGGTTACAATTCACATCTTTTGCAAACTGCTTTGGGTATTTTGCAAAAAAAGAAACGTGAGCATATGGTGATAATCGGACACCCAAAAGCACTTTCACGTTATTCTATTCAAAAGATAGAAGAGTTTGTGCAAAACAATAAAGAGAAAAATAATTTTACCACGTTTACAAAAATGTTCGGTTCGTAGTATGATTAAGTTTGTAGAAAATAAAAACATCAATAAAAAGAAATGGGATGATTGTGTTAACAATAGTTCTAATCCTTCTGTTTTTGTTTATTCCTGGTATTTAGATGTTGTTTGCAAAAACTGGTCGGCACTGATTTTGAATGATTATGAAGCAGTTTTTCCAATTGTTTCAAAAACCAAATACAAGATTCATTATTTATATCAACCTTTTTTTACACGTTATTTTGGCGTGTTTTCATCTTCAAAAATTTCTTCAAAAGTTCTAACTGAATTTATGCAGGCGATTCCGGAAAAATTTAAATACATCGAATTTTGTTTTCAGGAAGGAATAACTACTCTAAAAGGGTTTGAATCAAAGGAAAAAAAATTTCAGTTATTGGATTTAGGCCCAAAGCATGATGTTCTTTATAAAGAGTATTCAGACAATGCCAAAAGAAACATTAAAAAAGCAGTAAAAGCAGGATTGAAAATTCGACCGGATATTGCTCCTGAAAAAATAGTTCAACTTTTTAAATCTACAAAAGGAGATGAGTTGGAAGTTTTTGGTGCGGATGATTATAAAACACTCATTAAATTAATGAATACCTGCAATGATTTGAAAAAAGGACAATCGATTGCCATTTACGATGGCGATAAATTATGTGCTGCGGCATTTTTTATGTTTAGCAACAACCGTTTTACATTTCTGAAAAGTGGTGTGACGGATGATGGTAAGGCAAAAGGAGCAATGCATCTGCTATTTGATTATTTTATTCAGAATAATTCAGGAAAGAAGTATCAGCTTGATTTTGGTGGTTCTTCTGTTGAGAATGTGGCTCGTTTTTACAAAAATTTCGGAGCAAAAGATTGCGTATATTTGCAAGTGAAGAAAAACAATTTGCCCAAACTGATAAAATGGGTTAAATCATTAAAAAAGTAAGCATATGGTACATGTTTTAGGTGCAACTAATTCGATTTTTAATCAATATATTTCCGAAATACGTGATGAGGTTATTCAGAAGGATAGTATGCGTTTCCGAAGAAATTTAGAGCGAATGGGCGAAATTATGGCTTATGAGATAAGCAAAACTTTAAATTATTCATTAGTTGATGTAACAACTCCTTTGGGAATTGCCAGTGTTTCAATTCCAGCTCAACAACCGGTTATTGCAACAATTTTGCGAGCAGGATTACCTTTACATCAAGGATTATTAAACTATTTTGACAAAGCAGAAAACTCGTTTATATCAGCTTATCGTAAGCACCACAAAGATGGAAGTTTTGATATTCAGGTTGAATACATGGCTTCTCCTGATTTAACCGGTAAAACATTGATTCTTTGTGACCCCATGTTGGCTTCCGGTTCATCCATGGTTTTAACTTTTCAAGCTTTAATGAGAAGAGGAATTCCAGCACATACACATATTGTTTCTGTTATTTCCAGTACAGAAGGTGTTGAATATGCTAAAAAACATTTGCCACAAAATGTCACTTTGTGGGTTGGCGTTATTGATGAAGAATTAACAGCACAATCTTATATTGTTCCTGGATTAGGTGATGCTGGAGATCTTGCATTTGGACAAAAAATTTAATAGATAAGAGGATATGGATGCGTGGTGGGAAATACTTTCTGTTTTTTTATTTAGTACAATTAAATTTTTTTTTGGCGGAGTGCCTTTGGCTTTAGGATATAATTTTTCTCATCTTGAAAGTATTATTGTTACTTCGGCTGGAGGTTGTACAGGTGTTACCATTTTTGTATACGCTAGTGATGGATTAATTGCATTTTTTAAAAAAAGAGCAGCACTAAAAAAATTAAATAACCCGAACCTTCCTCCAAAGAAAAAATTTACTCGTACTAACAGAATTATTATCGGAGTAAAAAGAAGATTTGGGCTTTGGGGTTTTTCTTTTATTGTTCCATTTTTAATTCCAGTTCCTTTAGGTTGCTTTTTGGCTGTACGTTACTTTGATGACAAGAAAAAAATAATTGGAGCGTTATGTGTTTCAATTGTATTTTGGGCTGTTGCAGGAGCATTTTTATACAAACCACTTTTTGATGCAATACGATACTATTTTCTTTGATTTGGATCATACGCTTTGGGATTTTGAAACAAATTCTAAAGAAGCTCTTTTTGAAATTTCTTCCAAACACCAACTATTTGATAAAGGCATTCCTTCCTTCGAACATTTTTTACTCGAGTATTTTGCCATTAATGAAAAATTATGGGAAGATTATCGAAAAAATATCATTTCAAAAGAAACACTTCGATATGATAGATTTCATCAGGCATTAAAAAAATTTAATATTGATGATTTTGAATTAGCCACTTCAATTGGCAACGATTATGTAAAAAGTGCTCCGTATAAAACAAACTTGTTTCCTCATGCTCTTGAAGTACTTGAATATCTGAAAGAAAAATATTCCCTTCATATTATTACAAATGGTTTTGAAGAAACGCAGCATCTTAAATTAAGAAATTCCAAAATTGATCATTATTTTGACCATGTAATTACTTCCGAACGTTCAGGATTTAAAAAACCTGACGAACGAATGTTTCACTTTTCATTAAGACATACTAATGCAAATGTAGAAACCAGCATAATGATAGGAGATAGTTTAGAGGCGGATGTGTTGGGAGCAAAAAATGTAGGAATGCATCAAGTTTATTTTAATCCTCTGGAAAAAGAACACTCCGAAGACTTGACACACGAAGTAAAAGGCTTGAAAGAATTGATAGGAATTCTATAAAACAAAAAATCCTCTCCGAAATAATCGAAGAGGATTTTTTATGATTTAACAAATATTACTTATCTGTTTTTGTTGTCTCAGTTGTTGTTGCTGTAGTAGCTGCAGTTGCAGTTCCTTTTGATTTGCAGCAAGATTTTTTCTCTCCTGATCCTGAACAAGCTTTTGTAGCTTCACCAGAACAAGCTTTTCCGCTTGCATCAGTTGTATGTTTTCCAGCTGCATCTTTTTTGCAACAAGCTTTTTCTTCTTTTTTCTTTTTGTCATCTCCTTTTTTATCATCTCCGTTTACTGTAACAACTGTTGCAGTTGTAGAAGTTAATAAAGATGTAGCAGATGCTGCACCAACAATTCCTGTGAATGCAATTAATAAAAATAATTTTTTCATGTGGTTTATGGTTTTAATGGTTGTTTCGATTATTATATAACCTAAAATTAATTAAAATATTTGATATCAGCTGAATTTTAACAATTGAAAATGTTAAATGGTGTTAATTGGGGGAAATTCCTACTCAAAAGTAGCAATCACAGTTTCCGGGCCAGTCACTTTTTGCTCCAAACTCACCTTTACTTTAACCGATAAAGGCAATAGTAAATCTACTCTTGAGCCAAATTTAATGAAGCCGAATTCACTGCATTGAGTAGCAGTATCATTTTCCTTGGAATAATTTACAATCCTTCTGGCCATAGCTCCTGCAATTTGTCGGAACAACACTTCCTGTCCATTCTTATGCTTTATTACTATAGTTGTTCTTTCATTATCTGTTGATGACTTAGGATGCCATGCAACTAAAAATAAACCAGGATGATATTTTGAATACTTAACAATTCCACTTATCGGATAACGGTTGATGTGGACGTTGATGGGTGACATAAATATAGAAATCTGCAAACGTTTGTCGTTAAAATATTCCGTTTCCATCACTTCTTCAATAACTACTACTTTCCCATCTGCAGGAGCTACAATATTGTTTTCATTTATTGTAATGGTCCGATTTGGGTTTCTGAAAAATTGCAGGATTGTAATGAGTAAGAAAGCCGATAATGCATATCCTAACCAAATTATTATTGCGTAAGAGGAACAAAAATAATAAGTCAGAAAGTTGATTAGTCCTGCTACTAACAGCGTAATTATTAAAGATGGTATTCCTTCCTTGTGAAATTTCATTATTTCTTTTTACCAATTTCCTGACGTTGTTTTGTCATTTCTTCCAATTTCTGCTGGAACTTTGATTGTTTAACAGGTTTCTTTTTGTTTTCCTGAAGTTTAGCGTGTAATGCATCGTGGTCAATTACAAATTTTTGAATCACCCATGTTTGTCCGAATGTAATCATGTTAGCTAAGAAATAGTACCAGCTCAATCCGGCAGAATAACTATTCATGAATCCTAAGAACATGATTGGCATCAAGTACATCATCCATTTCATGCCTGGCATTTGATTGCTGGTTCCCATTAACTGACTGTTGCTCCAAGTATACAATAAGGTAGAAGCAGTCATTAATAAAGCAAACAAACTCATGTGATCACCGTAAATAGAATGGATAACAGGAATGTTCCCAAAGTTCCAAACAGAATCGTAGGTTGATAAATCGTGTGCCCAAAGGAAACTTTGTTGACGCAATTCAATAGATGCAGGGAAGAAATTGAACAAGGCAATTAAAATCGGCATTTGTAACAATACTGGAATACAACCAGCCATTGGATTAACTCCTGCTGATTTGTACAATGCCATTGTAGCTTGTTGTTTTTTAATTGGATCATCATTTTTATGTTTTTCATTCAGCTCATCAATCTCCGGTTTTAGCACTCGCATTTTTGCGGATGATAAAATGGTTTTGTATGCAATTGGCAACAACAATAACTTTAAAATGATGGTTAAGATTAAAATGATGATACCATAATTCAAATCAAAACTATCTAAGAAATTAAAAATTGGAATTGTTAAAAATCTGTTCAGCCAACCAAAAATTTTCCATCCCAAATTGATTTGCTTTTCTAATTCCAAATCATACTTTTTTAAAGTTGCAAAATGGTTGGGGCCAAAATACATTCTCATTCCAATTGATTCAGTAGGATTGGTATATGGAATTGAAATAGCAGCACGGTACTCTTTTACATATTTAGATGACGTTTGAGAAACAGTTTCAATGGATGTTTCTTTGTTAAATGTATTGTCGGCAATAATTACTGAAGTGAAAAATTGTTGCTTAAACCCAATCCATTTAACAGGAAATTCCATAGGAAGTTTCTCGTAAGTCGATTCACTAATTCTGTCTACATTTTCAGTAGGATATTTAAAATAAATGGTGGAAGCCATTTGTTGATTTCTGATATTATGCTCCTGGGTAGGAGTTTTCATACCCCAATTCATAGTTATACTTCCATTTGTAGAAATGATGTTTTGCATTCCAACGGTATTAATCCGGAAGCCCATCATGTATTCATTTCCTGTTAAGGAATAAATGTATTCAATGTATTTTGCTTTATCACCGGCATACAAACGCATAGAGATGCTTTTGCTTTCTGCTCCTTTAATGTTGAAGCTAGTACCTTCGGGAGTAAAAAATAAAGAGTCGGTTGCAAATTCTTTCCCAAATGCTTTTATCGTCAAGTTTTGTGTGGAAGAGTCGGCATCAAATAATATGAGCGGCTTTTGGTCAAAAGTTTTGTATTTTTTTAATTCAACAGAAGTAATTCTACCACCTTTTGGAGAGATGGAAACCTTCATTAATTCATTTTCTAAAAGTATGGTCTTTGTATCTCCATTAGTAGCATCAACAAAGCCACCATATACCTGTTTTTTTAGAAGTGTTTGTAAGGAATCGTTTACTTTTCCTGTTGAATCTCTTAATAAAGCTACAGGAATACCGGCAACTACAGCAGGTTTTTCAACTTTAGTAATGGTTTCACTCTTAATTTTCTCATCAGTCTTATATTGAGCAATAGAGTCGCTTACAAATTGTTCTCTTCTCTTAGCTAATTCTTCAGCAGAAGGTTGACTAAGCACCATCCAGCCAATTAATATCGCTCCAATCAGTAATAAGCCGGTAATCGATTTTTTATCCATTCTAATTTAAAGTAAATCTTGATTTTTTATAGGGCGCAAATATAACAATAATTTAGTGCTCAAGGGGGTATAACCAAGCAGAATTCTGTCTTATTTAAAAGGACGAATGAGAGTGTTTTTTACTTTAAAATGAATTGCCATCCAAGTGTTGGGCGAACTTGGGCTTTTAGCATAAGGAACAGAGAGGTCAGGCAATAAAAAAGCCCCGATTATGAAGAGTAACCGAGGCTTTAAGCTTAAATGCAGGCCTATTTTTCGAATTTATTGTATCCTTTTGGGATATCAAATACTGTTGGGTCAACCTCTTTTTTAGTAATTTTTGTTACTTCCAGGCGGCTGTTTTCTTTTCCAGCCAAATCAGTTTGATAAGAAAGCATTGGAAACATATTTTTTAAGTCTGCAATCTGTAAGAAGTAAATAGCAGATTTTTCTTTACGATTCAACTGACGCAATAATTTTTCAAAGAATGAAAACTTACCATCTGCAATGAAATAAGTAATCTGTGTGTTTTCTTCATTGTTAGTAACAATGTATTCAACACATTTATATCCCTGTAAATTTTTAACATTCTGTCCTTTTTTAACACTGCAAGTTCCTTTAATTACAGGAGCAGCAGGCGTATTTTGATCACCATACAATTTTCTGTCGTGATTCAAAAATTTCATTGTTTTAGCTTCTAAATCAACCAAAAATGAACCTTCTACTTTGCGTGATTTTGATCCGATCTCATCAATGCGAACCATGTTGTCTTTCACAGTATAAACATAGCTAGTTGTATCAATAGTAGTAGATTTTTTGAATTCGATAACGCCTTCAAAAGATTGTGCAACGGTAGTTAAAGAGAATGCTATCATTACTACAACTGCTGTGATTAGTTTTAAAATTGATTTTTTCATTTTCATTTTTGTTTTAGTTTAAAGTATCGCACTTGTGTGCTAAAATAGTAATTTTTTTTAAGAGCACTGGGTCTATTTCAAAAGTTGTACCAAAAATTATAAACATGTGATTTGGCAGCGAGATTTCGCATATTTGCTGAATTTAACGGTTAAATAAAATATAAGAATATGGCGGAACACAACATTACAGGTAAAAAAGGAGAGGAAATGGCGGCCGAATTCCTTGAAAAGAAAGGGTATAAAATTTTAGAAACCAATTGGCGTTTCATGAACTTTGAAGCCGATATTATTGCAGAAACAGCGAAAACGCTGGTAATCGCAGAAGTTAAAACACGTAAAAGTAATTATTTTGGTGAGCCGGAAAGCTTTGTAACCAAGCAAAAGCAAAAGAACCTGATAAAAACAGCGAATGCCTATATTGAACGAAAGCAGCTCGATTTGGAAGTTAGATTTGATATTATATCGGTTGTTTTAAACGACAATAATTCGGTTAAACACATTGAAGATGCCTTTTACCCATTGTTGTAATTTGCTTCTTCTCCTTTAATAATGCCCTTTCTAAGGTAAAACCTATTATTTTACTTATCTTTGCAAAAAAATACGAATATGGCTAAGGAATTCAAACGCAAAACAGGCAAAGATTTTAAGGGGAAACGTTCATTTGGAACAAAAAACAGAGGGAATGAAGATCAAAAGTCTGATTTTCCAAAGTCTAAGTATTCTGACAGTGAATCAAAGTCGTTTCCTGCAAAAGATAAAAAAGACAAGCGTGATAGTAAGCCGGCTTTTGAACGTTACCGTGATGAATCACGCCCTTCTGATTTTGGTTCTTCTAAACGAAATAATGATAGTCGCTCTGATGATTATAAAAAAAGAAAATCATCAGAGGAGACATCTTTTCCTAAAAAATATGCTGATAAAAAAGAATCATTTTTTGATAAGAAGAAAGAGGAAAGAAATTCTAAGCCCTTTTCAAAACGACCATTCTCAAAGGATTCGAATCAGATAAAAAAATCTTCATCTGCTAATCCATATGATTTAGATGAAAAAGATTTTGAATATGGAAAGCCCAAAACAGAATACAATAAATCACAGGGTAAAGGATTTAAGGGCAGAGGATACGAGAAGAAACCCTATGTTAAAAAAACATGGACGAAAAAAGATACTCCTTCAAAAAAATCCCGTGAAGAAGATGATGGAAGTATGCGACTCAATAAATACATCGCTAATGCAGGAATTTGTTCGAGAAGAGAGGCGGATGATTTAATTTCTTCAGGTGTTGTTCAGGTAAATGGTAAAACCATAACCGAAATGGGATATCGTGTTAAGCCTACTGATATTATTAAGTATGGCGGACAAACGCTTAAAAAAGAACGCTTGGTATATCTTATTTTAAACAAACCCAAAGACTATATCACTACTGCTGACGATCCTCAAAAAAGAAGAACAGTATTGGAATTAATTGCCGGAGCTTGTAAGGAACGTATTTATCCGGTTGGCCGTTTAGATAGAGCAACAACCGGTTTACTGATGTTTACCAATGATGGCGATTTAACCAAAAAGTTAACGCATCCGAAATACGGTGTACGTAAAATATATCATGTGGAGTTAGATAAACCTTTGAAACGTGCGGATATGGATAAAATAACAGAAGGCTTGGAGTTGGAAGATGGTCCGATTAAAGTGGATGAAATTTCCTATGTTGCCAATGGAATTGATAAAACTCAAGTAGGAGTGGAGATACATTCAGGTAAAAACAGAATTGTAAGAAGAATATTTGAACACATGGGCTACAATGTTCGTAAGCTCGACAGGGTAATGTTTGGTTCTTTAACCAAAAAAGATATGGCTCGCGGTCGCTGGAGATTTCTTACGGATGCAGAAGTAGGAATGCTCAAAATGATTAGTTCTGGCGAGGTTAAATAATACTAAACTTATTCACTTTCCGTTATTGATAACATCTTTTTGCTTTACATAGTATTACAGGCTTTTATTGTAAACTTTGTAATTGCAATTGATGCGTTCAATGGATACCGAAAATCAACTTAATATTTCCGGACAAACTCCGAAAAAACCAAATCGTTTTTTTCGTTTTCTCAAGCGTCTTACTATTTTTTTTATTCTGCTTTTTGTTCTTCTAACCGGAACCGGTTTTGTGATTGGTTATTTCTATCAGGATGAGGTGAAAGAATATGTGATTGGTGAACTCAACAAACAATTAAATACCGAAATAATTGTGGATGGAAAAGACATTGATTTTACAGTCATTAAAAATTTTCCATACGCATCGGTTGATTTCAAAAATGTAAAAGCATTAGAAGCTTTCAATCGAGAAGTACAAGAGCCCAGAAAGAAAGACACATTGTTTTCTGCCGGTACGATTTCCTTCCAATTTAATATTATGGACGTTTTTAAACAAAACTACCGTATCAAAAAAATGGAAATTGAAAATGTTGATTTGAAGGTGCGCATTGACAAGTATGGAAATGATAATTACCATTTTTGGAAAGAGTCAACTGATTCTGCAAACACTTCATTTGCATTTTCTTTGGAGGAAATTATTTTGAAAAAGATAAATGTCTCATTCAAAAATTTCAAAGCAAAACAAAACATTGATTTCTTGATTGAGGATTGCAATTTGGGAGGTAATTTTTCAGATGAAAAATATGATTTACAAACGACAAGTAACTTGTTTGTGAATGTGATAAAAATTGACAGCACTAATTTTTTACGTAAGAAAAATGTTCATTTGGAAGTTTCTTTGAATGTTGATAATACCTACCCGTCTTATAAAATAAAAAACGGAAAAATTAAAATTGAAGATTTGTTATTTGAAGTTGTGGGAAGCGTTTTAAACAGCAATAAAGAAGCAATTGTAAATCTGGGTGTAAAAGGAAAAGAAATGGACATTCAGTCGGTTTTATCATTGATTCCTAATAAATATAAAGGTGCAATGAATGAGTATGAAAGTGATGGGGAATTTTATTTTGATGCAATTATTAAAGGTGTTTTTTCAGCAAAGGAAAATCCTCAGATTACTGCTGATTTTGGAATTAAGAACGCTGATATCACTCAAGTGAAAGACAATATAAAATTGCACAATGTAAATTTAAAAGGACACTATTTTAACGGAAACAAAAATGCAAACGAACCGTCTTTGCTTACACTTATTCCTTTTTCTGCAACAATTGATGAAGGCACATTAGCCGGAGAATTGACTTTAAAAAATTTAGCAAGTCCAGCCTTCTCAGGAAAAATAAAAGCAAATTTGGATTTAGCAAACGTTCAAAAATTTATAAAAATTGATACTATTGAATCGGTCAATGGAAAAGTAAACATTGATGCTTCATTTAGTGGCGATGAAAAAAGTGTAAGCTCGGGAAATTATGAAAACATTACTACTACCGGTGATTTGAAAATTACTGACATGAATCTGAAGTTGAAAAATTATACGCTCAATTTTTCTGGAATTAATGGAGATTTCAAATTTGACAACAACGATTTAGCTGTGAATTCTTTTACAGGCAACATAGCAAAAAGTGATTTTGAGCTGAAAGGATTTTTTAGAAATATTGTAGGGTTTGTGATGAAAGAAAATGAAAGCATTATGGTAGAAGCAACACTGAATTCTGAAAATATAGATTTGAATGAATTGCTTTCAAACAAATCGGAGGAAAGTAAACCGGGAAAATATAAGCTGAGGTTTTCTGAATTTATTGATGTGAATTTGAACAGTGAAATTCAACATTTGGTGTTCAGGAAATTTGATGCAACAAATATTCATGGTGTTATCAAAATAAAAGATAAAAAAATGGTGGTTGACCCAATTGTGTTAAACACAATGAGTGGAAGCATTACTACCAGTGGTTTGATTGATGGGACCGACAGTACTAAATTGTTAATTACCTGTTTTTCGGATGTGAATAGAATAAACATTACAAAAATGTTTGAAGGATTCGAAAATTTTGGTCAGACAGCAGTAACGGATAAAAATTTAAAAGGAGTAGCAACCGCTAAAATTCAATTCGCATCAATTTTGAGTCCGGATTTAAAGATGGATCTTGACAAATTATACGCAGGTGTGGAAATGACAGTTGAGAATGGAGAAATGAACAATGTAGAAGCAATGAAAAGTTTATCGCGATTTATAGAATTAAAAGATTTGGAGAACGTAAAATTTGCAACATTAAAAAATCAAATCGAAATAAAAAATCAGGTAATCACCATTCCTAAAATGGAAGTAAAATCAAATGCTATAAATATAACAGCATCGGGTACACACACTTTCAAAAATGAAATTAATTACAGAGTAAAATTATCACTAAACGAATTGTTATCTAAAAAAGCTAAGAAAGCAAAAAAGGAAAATGATGAATTTGGAGAAATAGCAGATGATGGTTTAGGAAGAACTAATATTTTTTTATTAATGACAGGAACGGTTGAGAATCCAACCATAAAATACGATTCGAAAAGTGCTATAAAAAATGTGCAACAAGATTTGAAAGTAGAGAAACAAACGCTTAAAACAATTTTAAAGGAGGAATTTGGTTTGTTTAAGAAAGACACAACATTGAATAATAAAACTCCTAAAGACGATACCAAATTCATCATAAAATGGGATGAATCTGACAAAAAAGAGGAGAAAAAGGAGCTGAAAAAGCTTAAAAAACCTGAAGAAGAGGATTTTTAGAGTAAATTGCTATCTGTAACAGTGTTTCTCCTAAAAAACACTAATTTCGTACTCCAAATTAAAAAGGGCAATTCGTGAGCATTTATTCAAAAAAGCAGCAATGGAAATTGTGGTTGTTTGTAGCAGCCATTCTTATTATTGGTGTGTCCTTATGGTATACAAATACGTTGGTCAATAAAATTGCTCAGGAAGAAAGAGTGAAGGTAAAGCTATGGGCGGATGCAATTAAAAAGAAAGCCGACTTAGTAAAATACACCAACGAACTTTTTAATAAAATTAAAATTGATGAACGTAAAAAGGTAGAGTTGTGGGCTGAAGCAACTCGTCAGCTTTCTCAAGATTTAAGTGATTACGGTTTCGTTTTAAAAGTGGTTTCTGATAATACAACTGTCCCCGTTATTTTAACTGACGATCATGGAACTGTTATTACCTCCCGAAATTTAGATCCAGAAAAAGAAAATGACAAAACATATCTGAAGTTGCAAATGCAAGCAATGCGTGCTAAGCAAGAACCAATTGAGATTACAATCTATAAAGGACAAAAAAATTATTTATACTACCAGGATTCAAAATTATTTTCTGAGTTGAAAAATAATTTGGACGATCTAATAAAATCTTTTATTTCTGAAGTAGCCGTTAACTCAGCATCTGTGCCGGTAATTTATACCGACTCAACCCGCTTAAATGTAATCGCTTCCGGTAATGTTGATTCTGTTAAAATTTCTGACCCCGGATATTTAAAGCAAACATTATCGATTATGTCGGCACAAAACCCACCCATTGAAGTGGAAATTGGTAATGGAAATAAAAGTTATATTTTCTATCAGGAGTCGACTTTGCTTACTCAATTAAAATATTACCCTTATGTGATGTTTACTATCATTGGATTATTTTTATTGGTAGCTTATTTATTATTCAGCACAGCAAGAAGAGTAGAGCAAAATCAAGTTTGGGTGGGAATGGCAAAAGAAACGGCTCATCAGCTAGGAACTCCATTGTCATCGTTAATTGCTTGGTTAGAATATTTACGATCAAAAGGTTTGGATCCAGAAACAGCTGCAGAAATAGAAAAAGATGTTAAACGATTGGAAACAATTACAGAACGTTTTTCTAAAATTGGTTCTGTTCCCAAATTGGATTCAGTCGACTTAGTGAAAGTGCTTGATGTAGCAGTGAATTATATGAAGTTGAGAACTTCAAAAAATGTTATTTTCACCATTGAGACAAACAATCAAAAAGAAGTTTTCGGTCAATTGAATGTTCCTTTATTTGAATGGGTAATCGAAAATTTAATTCGGAATGCAGTTGATGCAATGGATGGAAACGGGTCAATTGTTATTTCACTTTCCGACCAAACACAATTTGTTTACATTGATATTGCCGATACTGGAAAAGGAATTCCTAAATCGAAATACAAAACGGTTTTTGAGCCAGGCTATACAACCAAACAACGTGGTTGGGGTTTAGGTTTGTCATTAACAAAACGTATTATCGAAAATTACCATGCAGGAAAAATATTTGTAAAGAGTTCTGAAATTGATAAGGGAACTACTTTTAGAATTGTGCTAAATAAATAATGGCCGGCATCTACATTCATATTCCTTTTTGTAAACAAGCTTGCCATTACTGCGATTTTCACTTTTCCACATCTCTTCAAAATAAAGATGCCTTTTTAATAGCATTGAAAAAAGAAATTGTTCTTCAGAAAGCATATCTGAAATCAGAAAAAATTTCTACTGTTTATTTTGGAGGAGGAACGCCTTCTTTACTTTCTAAAAATGAGTTAAATGAAATTTTTGATTGTCTGAAAAATAATTTTCAAATTGAAGAGGATGCCGAAATTACATTGGAAGCCAATCCGGATGATTTAACGACAGAGAAAATTAAAGATTTGAAAGATACATCGGTCAACCGTTTGAGCATTGGAATTCAAAGTTTTTATGATGAAGATTTAAAGTTGATGAATAGGGCACATTCTGCAGAAGAAAGTATTAAAGCAGTAAAACTTGCTCAGGAAAATGGTTTTGATAATATTACCATTGATTTGATTTATGGGATTCCCGGACTTACAGATCATCGTTGGAGAAATAATTTACAAATTGCTTTTGCTTTGAATGTAAATCATATTTCTGCTTATTGCTTAACAGTTGAACCTAAAACAGTATTGGCCAATCAAGTGAAAAAAGGCTTAGTGAAAAATGTAGATGAGCAACAAAGTTCAGAGCAATTTGAAATAATGTTGGAAGCCATGCATCAAAATGATTTTGTTCAATATGAAATTTCTAATTTTTGTAGGAATGGAGCTTTTTCAAAACACAACAGTAATTATTGGAAAAAAGAAATTTATTTAGGATTAGGTCCTTCTGCACATTCCTTTAATGGTTCAAGCCGTCAATGGAATGTTTCAAATAATGTATTGTATATTCAATCGATTGAAAAGGGAGTGCCAAATTTTGAAAAAGAAATTTTATCTGAAGCGCAACGCTACAACGAATATGTGATGACATCCTTAAGAACCATCTGGGGTATAGATTTGAAGTATGTTGAGCAACATTTCGGAAAAGAATATTTGGATTATTGTTTGAAAGAGGTTGGGGAATATATTAAATCAGAGAGTGTATTAGCTGAAGAAAATAAATTATATTTATCGGATAAAGGAAAATTAATTGCAGATAAAATTGCTAGTGACCTTTTTTTTGTCCCTCTTAGGAGAGGGTAGGGAGAGGATAAAACTTATAAATCATGATTTCAAAAATTACTCATAAAGGAAAATCATACAATGTTGATTTGGCTAAACCAATCGATATTTCTATTCCACTAAGAACAGGAAAAGAAAATGTGAATGCCTGGTATTCAAATCCTGTTAGCATAGAACCGGTTAGGATGGGAGATTGGATTGGGGATGTGAAGCAAGGTGGCTCGGTAAATTTCAGAAACATTATGTTTAATCCGCATGGAAACGGAACGCATACCGAATGTGTTGGACATATCAGCAAAGAAGATTATACGATTAATCAAACTTTAAAGAAATTCTTTTTCATGGCTGAGGTTATTACGATTCTTCCAGACGAATTAGAAAATGGAGATAAAGTCATTACAAAAAAGCACATTGAAAGTTGTTTAGGAGAAAAAAGACCAGAAGCAATTATAATTCGTACGCTTGATAATCACATTTCAAAAATCAATAAACAATATTCAAATACTAATCCTCCTTATTTATTAGAAGAAGCAGCAAAATACATTGATGCATTGGGAATTGATCATTTGATGATTGATTTGCCATCGGTTGATAAAGAGGTGGATGATGGAAAATTATTGGCACATCATGCATTCTGGCAATATCCTCACAATACACAATTGCATCGTACAATTACCGAAATGATTTATGTTCCGAACACCGTTTATGATGGAACGTATTTGTTGAATATTCAAATTGCAAGTTTTGAAAACGATGCTTCTCCGAGTAAGCCATTGTTGTTTCAGTTGAATGTAGCAGTATAAAAAAACACCCCGCTCAATCTGAACGAGGTGCTTTTCAATCTAAACTAAACTTAATTAAAATAGGGTTTCATGAAATGAAAGCTGTAGTTTAATTTATCCCGACAAAAGTCGGGATCTTTCTTCTTACATCGCAAACGTAACTCCCACCGTGAACGGATAAACTTGTGGTCCTTTGTCTTTTTTGAATAATCTGTTCAATCCGTAATTTGCAAAGATGGTTACATCATTAAATCCTATTCTTGCAACAGCACTGTAGCGGAATGGTTCCAAGTTGAAATCATCTTTTTGTTTGATTTTAATGCGCTTGTCATCTGCTTCGTATTTTTGTTTTGTAACAGAGTGAATTCTGTAAGCAATTTCTGCCCCAACTCCAATGTGTAAATTTTTACGAGGATTTTTGCTTGTATTGAATTCCAACATCAGTGGAACTTTTATGTAAGTAACGTTTAAAATATTTTTTTTGTAATCAATTGTTGAGTCGATTGTTGCTGATAAATAAGTAGTGTCGCCATTTAAAGTAATGTTATTTTGAAAGGCGTAGGTGTTAAAATCAAAACCAAATCCAGTAACTAAGTTCATATAGTTCTTCACGATGTGAAAATCTTTTTCGTAAAGATTTAATCCAAATTGGCTAGACTTTGCATAGTCTAATTCTAAAAAACTTGCGCTTGGTCCGAGGTCGATGCTGTTTTTGTAATCCATTAAGCCGTTTACACCAAATTCAATTCCGTTCCAGTGTTTAAATTTATCGTTGTGATTGCGGGCAGAATCTTTTCCGGAGTATTTGTCATATTTATCTTCATCCTCATCATCACCAATAATCACATAGTTTTTTCCACCCAATCTGATTTTAGTTGTATCGCTTGCAGTTTCTGAACCTGTTCCATCTTTGCTTTCGCGAACCGAACCTGCTCCGGAAATATTTACATTTCTGTCAACCGGGTTCCCTTTATAGATAACCGATCCGGCTCCTGAAACGTCAGCAGTTAAGCTTTGACTAACATTTACTTTTGCATCACCTGCTCCTGAAACTTTTGCAGTAATTTTCATAGCTTCCAAATTAGAAGCTTTTAAATCTCCTGCTCCTGATACAGTTGCATCCAATGTTTGGGTGCTTCCTTTTAAAGTCACATCTCCAGCACCACTTATATCTGCTTTTATATCGTTAGCTTTTAAATCCAAATGAATATCACCAGCTCCGTTTGTCAGAATACTTAATTTATCGCAAATTAATTGGTTCTCACTTTTTATATCAGATGCTCCTGAGACTTCAATACTTGACAGCGATTTAATAGAAATGGCTATTGTGATATCATCATCTCCTTTTATGTTTCCTGCAGTAGAGATAACCAAGACGCCATCTTTTACATCTGTTTTAATTTGTTCCAAAACATTTTCAGGAGCATTTATTTTTACTGAGTTTACATCGCTTTGAGTGATTTTTATATCAAAAGCATCACCGGCTTCTATTCCGGTAAAATCTCCAACCGTTCTTGTTTGTTGAGCTGTTGCCGTTAAAAAGGATAAACCTGTTATTAGTGTTAATCCTAAAATTTTTGTCTTTATAGTGTTCATGATTTTTGGTTTTTCTATTTATAATTTTGTAAAATTTATCAGCGCTTTATGTTTGTTTTTGAATAGGACGATCAGGTGCTCTATAAGTTACAGCAGTGAAATTATTTTTCGTAAGTAACGGTTGAATTAAAGCCAATACCCACCGGGGTAGCTTTTTGCCAGGTATCCTGACTCGTTTTTCTCCACATACTATTGCTGTCCATAAGACCAACACAAAAATATAGTTTGTTAGGCCCGTAATCTTCAATCCATTCTAATGAAACTAAATAATCGGTATCTACCCATATATTATACTTTTTCATATCTACTGATAATGTTCCTGATTTTATGGATGTATTAACGTATATGGGTTCTTTTAAAAGAATGGAATCTGGTTTTCCGTTTTTCATTGAATAGATATTGACACGAAATTTTAAATTCTCGATTTCATTTTTTGCAATATTGAAATTTACATTTTCAATATACGTTGGAGCTTTTTTGAGCTTCATAATTGTTCCCATCTCCGAACCTAAGTCGTTGGACTTAAATCCGGCCATTGCACTTTTATTATTGTTCTTATTTCCGAGCACTTTGGTTTTTAATATTTTTGGTTTTACAACTACTTGAGATAATGTAAAAGTGTTGGGTTCTAAAAGAATGAGATTGGAGTTCTTGTTCAGTATTTTTATCAAATCTTTAACAATATAACTTTGACTTTTATATCCAATGCACGAAAATTTTATTGTCTGAGAACTAACAGAATCGGGTAATTGAATAGTGAATTTCCCATCCATGTCAGATACTGTTCCAATTCCTTTTCCTACAATTCCTACATTGATATAAGGCAATTCGTGTTTATCATTGGCATCTATAATTTTTCCGCTAATTGTTTGAGCCAAACAGCCCGAATCAATAGATAGCATTAAAAGTATAAATAATGAGATATGCTTCATTTCATTGGTTTTTACGTGGGACGACCTTCTCCACAAAAGGTTACATTTTAATAAATTTTATTTTACCTCTTTTTAGTCGCTATTTACCGCTCAAAAGCAACTAATTTGAATTTAAAGGCGTCTTTTGGTTAATTAACAAAGACTTGTGTATAAGAGTTTTTTAGTATTTTTATATTTAAAGTATTTGTAGCATATTTGTAAGGAAATTGATTATGAAGAATTTGAAAAGAAATATACTCCTATCTCTTGTTTTATTACTGGTTACTTCAACATACGCTACCAATCTTTATTGGATAGGCGGTACTGGTAATTGGAATGATGCTAAACATTGGTCACTAACTAGTGGCGGGACTTCCGCAAATGTTATTCCTACATCTAATGATGATGTTTATTTTGATCAAAACTCTTTTACTGCAGATAAACAAACTGTAAAAGTTATTGCTAATGCTGTTTGTCGCAATATCGACTGGAGTTTAATAGATGACAAAGCCATATTTTCGGCTGCTGCTTCCAGAACTCTTCAGGTTAATGGCTCTTATATATTGTCTCCTCTTTTAAATAATGGATTTAAAGGACAAACAATTTTTTCTTCTCAGCAAAATGGGAACACTCTAAAAACAGCAGGGAACAGAATCATAGGAGATTTGATTTTTGATGGAACAGGCTCTTGGTCGTTGACTGATAATATTACAACCGAAGAAAATGTATCGATTAAATTGCTTCAGGGTTCACTTTCTACAAATGATAAAGCTATTAATTGTGGTAATTTCATTGGAAATTCTTCGAAAACCAGAACTCTAAATTTAGGCAGTTCTCAGATAATAGTAAACAAACTTTGGGATTGTAGTTCTCCAGCAAATCTTAGCTTAACTCCAGGAACATCCAGTATATTATTAAAAGACATTGTAGATAATTCTACATTCAGAAGTGGTGGTTTATTATACAATGATGTTGGGGTTTTGGTAACATTTTGTGTTCCATCAGGTACACCTTGCGTTGCTAATATTACAATCACAATGGCAGCAATTAATATTACATGTAACGGATTGTGTGATGGTTCTGCATGGGTAGTATCTGCTGCTGGAGGTTGCGGTGGTCCTTATTCTTTTGATTGGCAGGGTGCACTAACACCAAGTGGTGATTTTACAGATAGTATTTTTAATCTTTGTGCAGGTAATTACACTGTTAGAGTTACGGATGGCTGCGGATCGTTTTGTTTTTGTAATATCAACGTAACAGAACCAAGTGTTTTATTTGATTATGAATTATTTACCACTCCAGCTACTTGTAATGGAGTGTGTGACGGTGTTGCAGCAGTAGATGCAACAGGGGGAACCTTCCCTTATTCTTATGTTTGGACGCCTGGTGCGTATACAAATGATACTGTTTCAGTATTGTGCGCTGGGACTTATACAGTTGATGTTACGGATGCGAATGGCTGTACAGGTAGTACAACTTTAGTAGTTACAGAACCGGCAGTGTTGGTTTCTCCCGGTAGCTCAACAGATGTTACCTGTTTTGGTTTTTGCGATGGAACAGCGTCTGTAGTGGCAGCAGGTGGTTCTCCTCCATATACTTATGATTGGACACCAGGTGCCCCGACAGGAGATGGAACAGCCAGTATTACAAATCTTTGTCCAGGCAGCTATACTTGTACAGTAACTGATACTAATGCATGTTCCGCAACTTTTGTGGCAACTATTGTAGAACCTCCGGTTTTAACGCTTACTATGTCACAGGTAAATGCTACTTGTGGTGGTATGTGTGATGGAACTGCAACGGCAACAATTACTGGTGGAACGCCTCCATACAATTATGTTTGGTCAAATGGTTCTTCAACTTTAACCGGTGCATTGTCAAATACAATTAGTGGTTTATGTGCAGGAACTTACACGGTAGATGTCACCGATGCAAATGGTTGTATTATTACCGATTCGGTTACAATTACAGAACCGGCAGTTTTGGTAGCTACTGCTTCGGGTACAAATGTGACTTGTTTTGGATTATGTAATGGAACAGCTACTGTTGTTGTAGTTGGTGGAAACGGAGGAAATACTTTTGATTGGACACCGGGAACTCCTACAGGTGATGGAACTGCAACTATTACAAATTTATGCCCAGGAACATACACTGTTACAGTTGTTGATAATACAGGAATTTGTACTGATACAGGAGTTGTAGTAATTACTGAACCTGCACTTTTAGTTGCAAATCCGGTTGGGACAGATGTACTTTGTAATGGTGATTGTGATGGAACCGCAACAGCAACTCCTTCGGGTGGAACCCTTCCATATACTTATGATTGGTCACCTGGTGCTCCTTTGGGTGATGGAACTCCAACTATTACATCTTTATGTCCTGGAATATATACTGTTTTAGTTACCGATTTTAATCTTTGTACAAGTAGCCAAAGCGTTACCATTACTGAGCCACCTGTATTAGATGCTGCAGCTACATTTACCAATGTTACCTGTAACGGAGCATGTGATGGAACAGCAACTTCAACACCAACAGGTGGAACTCCTGGATATACTTATCTTTGGAGTACGGGTGCAGTTACTCCAGGCATTTCTGGATTATGTCCGGGTTCATATACTGTTACTGTAACCGATGCAAATGGTTGTACAAATTCTGCAACTGTTGTTATTATTCAGCCCAATGCATTAAGTGTTTCTGTTGTCTCTACAACTTTAGCATGCTTTGGAGATTGTGATGCAACAGCTACAGCAACTATAACAGGTGGAACTCCATTATATACAATTGACTGGACACCAGGAGCTCCTATTGGGGATGGAACATTAACTATAAGTTCTCTTTGTGCTGGAACTTACACAATTGATGTAATTGATGGAAACGGTTGCCCTGCAACAGCTTCAACAACTATATTGCAACCGACTGCTCTTACATTAGCAACAGCAGTTACAAATGTTAGTTGTTTTGGATTGTGTGATGGAGTAGCTGCAGCCATTGCCGGAGGCGGAACTCCGGGTTATTCATATTTATGGGCTCCGGGGGGACAAACAACTTCTTCAATTTCTGCTCAGTGTGCGGGAAGTTATACTGTTACTGTTACCGACTTAAATGGATGTACTTTATCAGATACAGTTACTATTACTGAACCAACACAGGTTTTTGCAAATCCTTTTGTAGTATCAAATATTAGTTGTGCAGGAGTTATTCCTTGCGATGGATCTGCATCTTCTGCTCCTACTGGTGGTGCAGGAGGAACTTATACCTATGATTGGACACCGGGAACTCCAACAGGTGATGGTACTGGAACAATTACAGCATTATGCGCTGGAACTTATAACTTAACAGTTACAGATTCTAATTCATGTACTTCAACAATGCCCGTGACGATTACTCAGCCATTGGTATTAACAGCACCTATAACGGGTTCTACATCCAGTTGTAATATTTGTAATGGTACCGCAACTGTTACTCCTGCAGGTGGAACTCCTGGTTATACTTATTTGTGGAGCGATGGCCAAACTACTCAAACTGCAGTAGGACTTTGTCCTAACACAACATATACAGTAACAGTTACTGATACAAATGGTTGTGTTGCTACAAATACAGTTACAATTCTTCAAACAATTACAATTACAATTACAACTTCCAATACTACACTTTCTTGTTTTGGTGCTTGTGATGGAATTGTAACTGCAAATGCAGCAGGTGGAACTTTACCATATTCATTTATCTGGACAGGTCCGATTTGCGGTGGTGGAGTTGGAATTGTTTCATTAACTGCAACAGCAAGTGGACTTGGTGCAGGAACATATACTGTTAACGTAACGGATGCTGCAGGGTGTTTTAATATTGATTCAATAACATTTACTAATCCTCCACTTTTAACTGTTTCTACTGTAAGTGCAAATGCTACTTGTGCTGGTGCTTGTGATGGCACAGCAACAGCAACAGGTGCAGGAGGAACAGGTACAATAACTTATTTGTGGAGCGATGGACAAACTACAGCTACAGCTACAGGATTGTGTGCCGGTTCGTATACTTTAACAGCAACTGATTCTAGCGGTTGTACTGCTTTAGATACAGTTGTTATAACTGAACCACCTATTGTGGTAGATAACGTTACAATTACGGATGCCAATTGTACATTTGCCGATGGTTCTATAACTGTTGCACCTACAGGTGGAACAGGAGCATATACTTATAACTGGAGTCCTGGTGCTCCAACAGGTGATGGTACTCCAACAATTACTGGTTTACTTCCTGGACCATATTCAGTAGATATTACATCAGGAGGATGTACATATACATTTAATTATTTATTAAGCAACATTGCAGGACCAACTACAACTATGTCGCATACCGATGTCACATGTTTTGGAGATTGTGATGGAACTGCAAGTGTTTTAGCTGCCGGTGGTGCGGGTGGATATATTTATGATTGGACACCTGGTGCACCAACGGGAGACGGAACAGCAGCAATTACTGCTTTGTGTGGAACGATTACTTATACTGTACAAGTTACTGATGCTGCAGGTTGTATCACTTTTGATCAAGACACAGTTACTAATCCTGCTTTGATTTCTCCTAATGAAGTTGTTGTAAATGAAAGTTGCGGAGGTGCATGTGATGGAAGTATTAGTTTATTCCCTTCTGGCGGAACTCCCGGTTATACATTCTTGTGGAGCACTGGCGCTACAACATCTTCTATTAGTGGGTTGTGTGCCGGACCATATACTTTTACAGTAACGGATGCAAACGGATGTGATTCAATCTTAACAATAACAATAGTTTCTCCACCTGCATTGGTTGTGACACTTTCTTCTACAAATGTTTTATGTAATAGTGCATGTGATGGAACAGCAACTGCTAACGTTGTTGGTGGAACAGGTGCAGGAACATATACTTATGCTTGGTTGCCTGATCCTCCATTAGGTCCTGTTTATATTTTACCAACAGTTGTTGGATTATGTCCAGGTACTTATGATGTTACTGTTACTGATGGAAACGGATGTACGGCTGCAGATACTGTAACTATTACAGAACCTACAGCATTAACTACCGTTACATCTCAAACTAATGTTACTTGCTTTGGAGCTTGTGATGGAATTGCAATAGTTACTCCTAGCGGAGGAACTATGCCATATTCTTATTCATGGACTTTTGGTGCTGGTACAAATGATAGTTTAACGGGATTATGTCCTGGAAGTTATAACGTTACAGTTACTGATTCAAATAATTGTGTTTCGAATCCGCCTCCGGTTGTAATTACTGAACCTGCACCAATTGTTCCGAATGCAGTTGGTGTTGATCCTTTATGTAATGCTTCTTGTGATGGAACTGCAACAGCAACACCTACAGGTGGTTCAGGAGTTTATACTTATTTGTGGGATGATCCATTAGCACAAACCACTGCAACAGCAGTTGGATTATGTGCCGGAGTTTATACAGTCATTGTGGATGATGGTTTCTGTTCTAACTCACAAAGTGTGACATTAACTGATCCTGCTGTACTAAATGCAAACCCTTCAGCAACTTCACCTACTTGTGTTGGCGATTGTGATGGAAGTGTAACTTCTAATCCAATTGGCGGAACAGGTCCACTTTATACATACTCATGGACTCCTGGTCCATTTGCAACTCAAACTGTAATTAATTTATGTCCGAATGTTTATACTGTTATTGTAAACGATCAGAATGGTTGTGCCGATACTCAATCTGTAACTCTTTCTAATCCTGTTGGAATTGATGTAATAATAGGTAGTACTCCTGCAGCTTGTGGAGTATGTGATGGAACAATTACTATTACACCAACTACCGGACTTGCTCCATATACTTATGTTTGGACAATAGGTGGAGTTCCTCCTCCATTGCCATTTACAGGAAACGGAACAAATAGCGTTTCCAATGTATGCGCAGGATTGTATGATGTATTAGTAACAGATGCTAATGGTTGTGATTCAATTTTCACAATTCCAATGAGCAATTCAAGTGGTCCAACAAGTACAATTTTTACAGCTAACGATGCTTCTTGTCCTAGTGTTTGTGATGGCTCGGGTTCTATTGATACAGTAAACGGTGGAACGGCTCCTTATGCTTTCTTGTGGAACGACCCTGCCGCAACAGCTAATGATTCAGCTTTTAATCTTTGTGATTCTACATACTTTGTTCAGATAACAGATGCTGTGGGATGTATTTATTTCGAAACAATAATTATAAATGAACCGGCTCCAATTGTTCCAAACGAAATTATAACATTGGCACTTTGCAGTAATATTTGTACTGGAGGAATTGAAGTTGCTCCAACCGGTGGAACCGGACCATATTCATATTTCTGGGCTCCGGGAGTAATTGTAGGACAAGGTACTGATAGTGTTTCAAGTTTATGTGCAGGAACTTATACCCTAACAATTACTGATGCAAATTTATGTGTGCAAGTGGATTCGTTTGTAGTCGGACAGTCAACACCTTTATTAGCGACAATCAACGCAACAAATATTTCTTGTTCTTCTGCTTGTAGCGGAATGGCTTATGTTACTATTTCTTCAGGTACTGGTCCATATACTATTCAGTGGAACGATCCATCTGGACAAACAAATGATACAGCAACAGCATTGTGTGCAGGAAATTATACTGTTGATATTACAGATGCGCTTGGATGTATACTTTCTTTAAGTACTACTATTACTGCAACTCCAGCCGTTTCTGCAAATGCAGTTATTACTGACGCAACATGTGGATTGTGTGATGGTTCTGCAGTTCTGACTCCTACAGGTGGTACAGCGGGTTACACTTATTTGTGGAGCAATGGAGAAACAACTGCAACTGCTGATAGCTTATGTGCAGGATTGTATACGGTAGATATTACTGATGCAAATGGTTGTGTTACCAATGTTTCTATTCCTGTAAGTAATCCAACCGGACCAACAAGTGCAACAATTGTTTCTACAAATATTACTTGTAACGGATTGTGCAATGGAAGTGTAACTTCTGTTACACCGGTTGGCGGAACTGCACCATATACATTCTTGTGGATTGCGAGTGGTGCAACAACTTCATCATTAGCATCTTTATGTGCAGGAACTTATTTTGTACAAATCACTGATGCGAATGGTTGTTCATTAATGGATTCGGTAATTATTACTGAACCTGCTCCGATTTTAGCAAATCAAGTAATAGTTGCAACAACTTGTGGTTTATGTGATGGAAGTATTACTCTTGCACCAAGTGGTGGAACAGCAGGCTATACTTATTTATGGAATACTGGTGCAATAACTTCGTCATTAATTAATTTATGTGCCGGTGTTTATTCGGTTGATATTACTGATGCTGCAGGCTGCGTTCAAAATGTGATGATTTCATTGAACAGCCAAACCGGACCAACTGTTACAACATTCCCAACAGATGTAACTTGTAATGGTTCTTGTAATGGAAGTGATAGTGCTTATGTTACTGGATTGTCTCCATTCTCGTATTTATGGAACGATGTAGGATTACAAACTACACCGGTTGCAACTGCACTTTGTGCGGGAACATATTTTGTTCAGGTAACAGATAATGCAGGATGTGTTACAATTGCTTCATCAACCGTTTCAGAACCTGATTCAATTGGATTTAGTGTTGCAAATGCTCAAGATCCATTGTGTAATGGAAATGCAAACGGACAAATAACAATAATTCCTTCAGGTGGAACATTGTCTTACACTTATTCATGGACACCGGCTCCTGCACTTGGACAAACAACTGCAACTGCAACCGGATTGGATGCAAATACATATATTGTTACAGTAACGGATGCGAATGGTTGTGCTGCAAATCAAACAGTAACGTTAGTAAATCCAACTTCATTAACTATTAGTAATGTTTCTGTTTCTCCAAGTTGCAATACAATTGCCGATGGTTCAATTGACGTAACAGTTGGAGGTGGAACTCTTCCTTATGCTTATCAGTGGAGTGGCGGTTCAACTGCAGTAACAGAAGATCTGGTTGGAATCTTAAGTGGAACTTATACGATCACAGTTACGGATTCTAATTCTTGTACAATTGCTGATACAATTATTTTATTGCCTGCACAAACTGTAATTGCTGCTGCAGGAAATGATACTTCATTCTGTCAGTCTGGTTCAATTACATTAGATGCTTCTGCAAGTGTGAATGGAACAACTTACCAATGGTTTGATATGGCAGGAACACTTTTAGGTTCTTCTATAACATTAACATTTAATCCTCCTGCTGGAACAAACAGTTATTATGTTGTTGTAGATAATGGAACAGGTTGTAGTGATAACGATACAATTGATGTCACCGCAAATCCATTGCCGAATGCAAATGCTGGAACTGATGTTACAATTGTGCTTGGAATGACAACGCCTATTGGTGGAAGTCCTACTACAACTACAGCTGGTGCAACAATTTCATGGACACCAAATCCGGGCGCATTAGATAATTATTCTGCATCAAACCCAACTGCTAATCCAACAAGTACTACTACTTATACAGTTACAGTAACTTCTGCACAAGGTTGTACTGCGGTTGATTCGGTTCAGGTAGAAGTTCGTCCTACCATTATTTTCCCTAATGGTATTTCTCCAAACGGAGATGGTGCAAACGATGAATGGATTATTGATGGAATAGAATTATTCCCTAATTGTGAAGTTGAGGTGTATAACCGTTGGGGTGAATTATTATTCCAATCAGTTGGATACAAAGAAACCTGGAAAGGAACATTTAAAGGAAAAGAGCTACCGGTTGGAACGTATTATTATGTGATTGATTTAAAAGATGAATTGTATCCTGATGCTTACACAGGACCAATAACTATAATGAGATAAAATGAAAAATAAAATCCTCATATTTATTTTGGTGCTTGGTTTTGTAAAACTAAATGCACAGCAATTACCGCATTACAGTAATTACATGATTAACGATTATGCTATGAATCCTGCAATTGGAGGAAGCGATAATTATTTTGAAGGTGTTTCCAACAATCGTTATCAGTGGATTGGAATTACTGATGCGCCTCGTACGTATATTTTAAGCGTGAACGGACCAACCAAAAATTTAAAAATGGGATTGGGTGGTTTGTTATTTACTGATATTGTTGGACCAACTCGTAGAACTGGATTGTATATGTCATATGCTTATCATTTAAAAGTTTCAGAAAAAATAAAAGTGTCATTAGGATTATCTGCAGGTTTACTTCAATTTAAAGTAGATGGTTCAAAAATTACCTTGCGCGATCCTGCTGATATGATGATTAGCAATGGTGTGCAATCGGTGATTATGCCTGATTTCGGAGCGGGGGTTTATGTTTATTCTATTGATAAAAAATGGTATTTCGGTGCAAGTGTTCCTCAAATCATTCAGCAAAAAATAAAATTCTTCGACAACTCAACAACATCCTTGAGTAAGTTGGCAACACATTATTATGTAACTGCAGGATATCAATTCAACATCAACGATGATTTTAAAATTGAACCATCTACTTGTCTTAAATATGTTAAGCCTGCACCATTCCAATTTGATTTAGGATTAAGAGCTATCTACCAAGATAAAATATGGATTGGTGGAGCATTCCGTTATTTAGATGCAGTTTCTGCTATGGTTGGTTATACAATGCAAGAAAATATCACCTTCGCATATTCCTACGATTTTACAATGACCAACATCAAAAAACACAGCACAGGTACTCACGAGCTGATGATTGGAATTAAATTCCATAAATCTAAGCCGAGTAAAGATGCTGTGAAGATGCAGTAGTGTTATCTTCGTATCTGTCATCCCGTGCCACGACACGGGATCTCCCTGTTAGAAAGTAAAGCAATCTTTTGTGTGTTCCACAGAATACTTATATTTGTCCAATGAAATTCAAATTCATAATTCTATTCATTGTACTCTCAGTTAAGGTTGTAGCACAGCCCTTTGCCGACATCCTTAACTTCAACTACCAAACCTTTTCTTCAAACTATGCCGATAGTACTCAATGGAAAAACAAAACAGATGATTATTTTCTGAATTTGTTTTTGCCAAAGAATTTTAAAAACGGAAACACATTTTTATTACGGTTGAATTCAGAACATTTGAGTTCTACTATTAGTCCTGATTCATCTTATTCCTATTCCTTATCTAGTATCTCAATGCCAATTGGAATGAAACTGGTTTCCAAAAATAAAAAATGGGAAACTGTGTTATTGGTCATTCCTAAAATTGCTTCCGATTTCAGAGATGCTATTGATGCTAACGATTATCAATACGGAGGAATTTTCTTAGAACATTTTGTTCCAAACGAAAAAGTAAAAATAAAAGCCGGACTCTATTATAACCGTGAAGCTTTTGGAAATTTGTTTGTACCATTGGTGGGCGTAGACTGGAAAGTAAACGACCGCATTAATTTATACGGAATTTTGCCTACCAATTATAAAGTAGAATTCAATCTTGCTAAAAATAAATTATACACCGGGTTAAATGTGAAATTCTTTACGCGTTCATTTCGTTTATCACAAACCCATAATTATGATTATGTTCGATACGATGAATCACAAGTGAAAGTATTTGTAGATTATTTTGTTGTCCCGAAAGTGTTATTGTTTGCTGAAGTTGGCTATTCTATTGGAAGAAGCCCATGGCAACATAAAAACGGAACAAATGATAAAAAGGAACCTTATTATGCTAATCCAATTTATACACCAATCAAAAACTATCCTATTTTAAGTGTTGGCTTGGCTTATCGTGTGAGATTTGATTTAATTAAGAAGGATGAACCAGTAACAGCTCCATAGTTCGTATGTCAAAAAAGAAAAAATTTCTCTACTTACTTTTAGTAATATTCATACTGATCCAATTCTTCCGTCCTGAACGAAATCTCGGGAAACGTGAAACAGAAAATACCATATTTGTCTCCAATGAAGTTGGACAAATTTTGCAAACTTCATGCTTTGATTGTCATTCCAATTATACCGTTTACCCTTGGTATACCAATATTCAGCCTTTTGGTTGGTGGATGGCGCACCATGTAGATGAAGGGAAAGACGAATTAAATTTTTCTGAATTTGAAACGTACTCTTTAAAACGAAAGCTTCACAAATTAGAAGAAATAAAAGAAATGGTAGATGCAGATGAAATGCCATTGCCTTCTTATTTGTGGATTCATGGTGATGCTGAATTATCTGCCGAACAAAAAGAAGTGATTTCTATGTGGGTTGTGGATACCAGGAAGTATCTTGCTGATACACTTTCACGTCCGAAACAATAATAAATTTATTATATTTACTTATACCTACGGTGTATCAGGGTCGCCCCGTTAAGAAAATGTCCAGTGGACATTTTTAGGTAGGAGCCAGCCTGCAGGGAGAGCAAAACCTACGATACAAGAAAATCATTATCTTTACTAATACTACGGTGTATCGTAGGTTTTCTTTCAGAAAAACAGGAAATGAAGAAATATCAAATAGAACAAAACTGGGTCCGAGGGTTCGAATCCCTCTTTCTCCGCCGTGTCACATCCAAAAATAGCAATTAACAAAACGATCCAAACATTTTTAATTTTCATCATCTTATTTTACTCCGCTAGTAGAAATTGTATTTTTATCAGTATCAACTTTTATATTAGTCTTAGCTTTAAAAATTGCTTTGGTAGATTTGTTTCCTTTTTCATCAGCCTTAATTACATTAAATGCAATATCTATAGTCTTCTTATCCTTTTGAAGTGAGGTTACAGTTTGTACTTTACCGCCAATTTTCTCAGCGTACTTTTTTGCTGCATTAAATGTATCTTCTAATTCTCCTAAGTCATCAAAATTTGATGCGAAAACAAATGTTTCAGAATTCATAACAGATACAGCTGATCCAACTCCTACACCTGATCCCGCTGGGATTCGAACCCAGGACCCCTACATTTCTGTTTGTCAATTCCCCTTTCTCCTTTCCTGTTTTTCTGAAAGAAAACCTTCGGTGTACCGTAGGTTTAACAAACATAGTAAAAAACTAACACTTTCCTTTAGTAGAACAAGCTTTATTTTTAAACCGCCCATTGCATTGTATGCATTTTGCACATTTATTATTTTTTACTCTGTCTTTCACTGCTTTTTTTCTTCTGTTATTTTCATTAAAACCAAGTTTTAAATTAAAATAAACTTCTCTTGGTGTTTTTGGCGCATGTTTGTAATGTGGTCGTATGTCATTGTAATCGCTCACTGCCCACTCTAAATATTTTATTAGCTCAGGAATAGAATCAAATATTTTTTTTCTCAGATAACGGCCTTTCATAGTTCTATGAATAGCTTCAACCGGGGAATTAGAAAATGTAATGTCTCTTAATGCCCTTATCTTAGTTACTTTGTGTTTTGTTAATCTAGAAATAAAATTTTCAATCTCTTTGTTGTGGTTCTCTTTTCCACCATCAGTAACTAAATAGCTATGGTTGTGGTTTGGATGAGTAATTATAATATCAATGGCTTTTTTTAATGCCACTTTTACTACTTCAAAAGTTTTGTTTTCCATTACATGCCAACCTAAAATCATTCTCGAAAAATTATCCATCACAAATGCTATGTAAACTTTTTTACCTGCCACATGAAATTCTGTTAAGTCAACATGTAAATATTCATTTGGAGCATTAGCAACCAAACCTATTCTTTTTCTGTCTTTTTGAAAGGGTTTTTTAGTTATGCCAAAAATTCTGGCATATTTATACCAACTGAATAAGCTGGCAATTATTTTTTTCTTTCGTAATGCCAAAGAAGCAATGGAAACAATTGGCCAATGGTCAAATCCGGGGTCGCTAAGCATCTTTTTTATTTTACCAATTTCTTTTGTTTCCAATTGGTTAGGGTGTCGTTTTACACACAATGCGGTATAGGAATCAAAGCAACTATAACGGTCTTCAATTATCCATTGTTGAAATTGCGTTTGCGAAATGCCAAGCATTTTCAATGTTTTTTCTCTACCCAAATACTTTTCCATATAGCCAACAGCATTCAATACTTTTCGTTGAAGCACTTTGTTGTTTTTAGTTTTGCTTAGCACAGGTTTTATCACATTTGATAAAATCACCCAGGCTTTGGCAAAGCTCAGCATAGTTCTTTTCAGCTGTCGGTATTTGAATTTCACATCAGCCGCTTCAAAAGCTTCATCAAAAAAATAGCGAAATTCATTTCCTAAATAGGAGCTGTAGTCTGTTTTTCGCCAGGTAGAAATAGTGGTGTAAGGGATTTGTTGCCGGAATTCTCTTGGAAGAAGACCTTCGTTTCCTGTGGCATAAAGGAATACCACAGAGCTGTCGTACTTTTGTTTCATGGTTTTTAGGGTTTTGGTTTTTAACCTAAATGACTATAAAAGATGGTTCAGATCTACATAAAATAAATTTTATTATAAACATAATTATGTAAACAAAATTGTTTATATTTGTAATATGAAATCACTAGAAATGATAAAAGGAGTTCACCCTGGCTTTGTGCTGGAGCGCGAATTAAAAAAACGAAACATTCGTAAAGGGCCGTTTGCATTATTGGTAAATGAGTTTCCCCAAACGGTAGTTTCTATTACTAAAGGCAAAAGAAAAATGAATACTGTTTTGTCTTTAAAAATAGAAAAGGAGTTAGATATTGAGGAAGGTTATTTTATGATGCTTCAAGTATATTATGATATTGCAGAAGAGAAGAAGAAGTTGAATCAGAAAAAGCCGAACTTAAAAAAGTTACGTCCGGTTTTGTTTTGGGATACCCGAATGGAAAACATTGATTGGGAAAGACAAAAAATGGCTGTAATTAAGCGTGTTTATGAAAGAGGAAATGAAATTGAGAAGAATGAAATACTTCGTTTTTATGGAAAAGAGTCAATTAAAGAAGCTTTAAAATCAAATGGAAAATAAATTGCATTACAATACGGTTACGCCCTTACTGAAGAAAATTTTGCTAGAATTAATGACAGCAGAAATTTTTAACTCTTTTAGATTAGTGGGAGGCACTTCACTCAGTTTACAACTAGGACATCGTTTTTCTGTGGATATAGATTTGTTTACAGATGCGGAATATGGCTCAATTGATTTTGATGAAATTGATAATTATTTGAGAAAAAAATATTTGTATGTAGACACGAATAACTATGATGTTGTAGGGTTTGGAAAATCATACTACGTTGGAAATGATTCAGTAGATTGTGTAAAGCTTGATTTGTTTTATGTTGATTCATTTTCGCGTGATATATTATTGGTAGATGAAATAAGACTAGCAACAATTGAAGAAATTATTTCAATGAAAATGGATGTAATTTCAAGAGGAGGAAGAAAAAAAGATTTTTGGGATATACACGCTTTGTTGGATACTTATTCTTTTAAACAAATGCTGAGTCTTCATCAAGAAAAACACGAATACACACATAATAGGGCAGAGCTTATTGCCAAATTTACAGATTTCAGCGAGTGTGATAATGACTTTGACCCAGTTTGCTTGCTGGATAAAAAATGGGGGCTAATTAAACTTGATTTACTTGATTTTTCAGCTTCTGTGAAGCACTGAGATTGAGTTTTTTTCGTATATTTACCATGCAAAATTTTAATAAAATAACAGAATGAGTATAACAGCGGGACAGGTTTTAGAAGCCTTAAAAAATGTAGAAGATCCGGATTTGAAGAAAGATTTGGTGACTTTGGGTATGATTAAAGATTTAGTGGTGGAGGGCAAAAATGTGAATTTCACAGTTGTACTTACTACTCCTGCATGTCCGATGAAAGAAATGATTCATAAGGCTTGCGTAAATGCAGTTTTACACTTTGTAGATAAAGAAGCTGTTGTGAAAGTAAACATGACTTCCAATGTTACTTCCGGAAAAGTAAATACTGGCCCTTTATTACCTCAAGTAAAAAATATTATTGCTGTAGCATCCGGAAAAGGCGGAGTAGGGAAATCTACTGTTGCTTCTAACTTGGCTGTAGCATTAGCAAAACAAGGAGCAAAGGTTGGATTAGTTGATGCAGATATTTACGGACCGTCACAAACTATTATGTTTGATGTAGTTCACGAACGTCCTTTGATTAAATCGATTGACGGAAAAAATAAAATTATTCCCGTTGAAAGTTACGGAGTAAAATTATTGTCGATTGGATTTTTTGCTGATACATCTCAAGCAATTGTTTGGCGCGGACCAATGGCTGCAAAAGCACTAACACAAATGTTTGCAGATGCAGAGTGGGGCGAGTTGGATTATATGATTATTGATTTACCTCCTGGAACGGGTGACATTCATCTATCATTGGTAGGAGCAATTCCATTGAATGGAGTAGTGATTGTAAGTACGCCACAAAATGTTGCTTTGGCAGATGCACAAAAAGGTGTAGGTATGTTCCAAATGGCTTCTATCAATGTGCCTGTATTGGGCATTGTAGAAAATATGGCCTATTTCACTCCAGCTGAACTTCCGAACAATAAATATTATATCTTTGGTAAAGACGGAGCAAAAACACTTGCTGATAAGTTGGGAGTGCCTTTGTTAGGAGAAATTCCACTGGTGCAGAGTATTTGTGAAGCGGGCGATGCTGGTCGTCCGGCAGTATTACAAGAGAGTACACCACAAGCATTGGCATTTATGGAAATGGCAAGCAATGTGGCACAGCAAGTCTCGATTGTGAATAGTCAGAGAGAGTTGGTAACGAGTAACTAGGTGGTGATAATGTGATAAAGTGATAGAGTGATGGGGGAAAAGTTATCTGAAGGAAAATTGTTAATAGAGAAATAGTGTTTTTATAAACGTCACCCTGAGCGTAGTCGAAGGGCATAATTCGTTGGAGTATGTCAGATTTATCAAAAAAAGTAGAAGATGCATTAGATCAGATTCGTCCGTATTTACAGGCGGATGGTGGTAATGTGTCATTGGTGGAAATTACAGATGATTTTGTTGTGAAAGTAGAATTACAAGGTGCTTGTAAATCTTGTTCTATGAGCATGATGACCATGAAAGCCGGAATTGAAGAATCCATCAAAAGAGCTGTACCTGAAATTAAAAGTGTGGAAGCCGTTAATTTGTCGTTGGCTATATAGGTTGCTCGCAGACCTGCCTGCGGTAGGCAGGTTTCGCAGATTTTCGCAGAAAAAATATTATTAAAAAGAATGAAACATATTACTACTATATCACCTTATCACTTTATCACCCTATCACTTGCCTTATCACTTTTAGGATGTACTCCAGAATTGGAAATGCCTGAGCCAAGTGCTGGCGATGCTGATTTTTCAAAGATGATTGCTGTTGGTGGGAATTATTTAGCCGGATATCAGGATGGAGCTTTGTATGAAAAAGGTCAACGCTTATCTATTCCCGCTTTATTAGCAGAACAATTTAAATTGGTGGGCGGACCAATGTTTGGGCAAGCGTTAATGCCTGATAATAATGGTTTAGGAGTAAATAGTAAAATTTGGGAAAGCTGGTTTGTTACTCCAAGTCATTTAGGAAATAAAACAAACTGTCAGGGAATTACTTCTTTATCTCCAATAAAAAATACAATTGCTGTTTCATCTGCTACTCCTTATTTAACGGATATGGCAGGAAACAGTGTTCAGAATTTAGCTGTTCCATTTGCAAATCTTTCTGATTATATGAATCCCTCTTTTGGATACAGTTCTAATCCGGGAAATTTAAACCCTTATTATGCACGTATTGCAAGCAACCCCGGAACATCCACTTTATATGAAGATGCCCGTCAGCAAAATGCAAGTTTTATTACTGCTTGGCTTGGAATGGAAGACATTTACAATTTTGCGAGCAGAGGTGGAACCGGAGCGGGAATTCCATCAGCAACAAGTTTTGCAAATTCTTTAGATACCATTCTGGGTGGATTAACGGCTAACGGGGCAAAAGGTGTTATTGCAAATATTCCTGATTTTAGAAATTATCCTTATTATACTTTAGTAGCTTGGGACAACGCAGTATTGGTGCGTCAAACACAAGTTGATTCGCTGATGGATATTTATACTACATCAGGATTGCCGCATTTAATTTTTGCTTTAGGACGAAATGGATTTGTGATAAACGATTCAACTTCAGTTGGTGGTGTTCGTCAGATACATGCAGGTGAATACATCACGCTTTCTGTTCCAATCGATTCGATGAAATGTTATAAATATGGTTTGTTTTTCGAAACCTTGAACGATCGTTATGTATTGGATAGTTCTGAAGTTTACGAAATAGATCAGGCAATAAGTTCATACAATGCAGTGATAGCACAAAAAGCAAATCAATATAATTTAGCATTGGTTGATATGCATTCGTATATGAGCAGTGTGTATTCAGGAATAAAATGGAACGGTGTTGATATGAATATGACTTTTGTAAGTGGGGGATTTTTGAGTTTGGATGGCTATCATCCCAATCAAAAAGGTTATGCGTTGATTGCAAATGAATTTATTAAGGCAATCAATACAAAATACAATGCTACCATTCCGGAAGTATATTGTACAGAGTGTGATGGGGTGAAGTTTCCGTAAGAGGCTTTATCAGGATCTTTCAATGACGCTATAAACAAGCACCAAATAATGAAAAAAATATTTCTCAATCTTTTCTTCATTCCAACACTTGCATTCTCTCAAGGAACATTTGATGTTGTTTATACTACCACCGATAGTATGGTTTACGATACTCCCGGTGCTTTTATGTCGATTCACACTACAATACATAATTTATCCTCTACAGATAGTGTCGAATTAAATATTTCGAAGCAATTTGTAGATATCCCCGCAAGTTGGGAAACTGCTATTTGTACAGATATTTGTTATCCTTCCTCTGTAAGTTCTGTTAATTTATCTTTAGCTCCATCCGATAGTCAGGAATTTGTTTTTTATTTTTATACTGATTTGGTTGCTGATAGTGGTTATGCAAAAGTGCTTTATACAAATTTGAATGTTCCAAGTAATACTGTTTTGCATGGTTATCATGGAATTACTCAGACTCCTGCAGGTATTTTTGAGGAGAATAAAGCAGTGTTTTCTGTCTACCCGAATCCAAGTAAGGATATGATAAATTTGAAAAGCAATATTCAGCTCAAAGAAGAAATTTATTTTATAACTGATGAGTTAGGAAGAACTATTCTTTCCGGAAAATTATCAGAAAACCAATCATCAATTTCCATTGAGCAATTACCTCAAGGATTTTATTTTTTAAGTTTTGGAAATGCAAATACAGGAACTGTTAAAATCATAAAACAATAAACCCTCATTGCTAAAATGAAAGCAAAATCATTTTTCCTATACGTCTCACTTTTTCTGCTGTTATGCTCTTTTCAAACCACAGAAAATAAAATTCTGGTTTATATCGACAATTATAAAACTGAAGTCACCGATGGAATGTTTGTGAATTGCAGAAAAATAAGTGATATGAGTGTGATAATGCCAATTACGGAGCAAATGAAAGGTTACGATATGATTAAGTTGGAATTTCATCGCTTTGGAGATACAACAGATATTATTGCTGCCGATAGAATATTTGAACCAAAGAGTAAAAGTTTTCTGAAAAAAGAAGGAACAAAAACTTCTATTAAGTTAATGGTATTGGAAAAAGAAGGTCAGTTCACCGGAAGTGATTTAGAAGCGAACACAAAATATTTCCCGGCAAGTTCTACCACCAACTCTATCTTTTGCAGTAGCCACGATTTAAAACAATGCAGTTTTTATTTAATTGTGAAAGGCTATAATAAAACAGGAGAAAAAACACAATTCAACGAAGATGTATTCGATAAAGGAGCAGCACTAACCCCTAAAAGTGTTGTTATCAAAAGTTGGATTGATAGGACGGTGAAGTAGTTACTCCAACACAATCTTCTTAGTCAAAACTCTATCTCCAAACATTACTTGAACGAAATAAATCCCGCTCCGTAAGTTACCTCTGTCTATTGATAAAGTTTGTTCAGTCGTTGAAATTGTTTTTACAATTTTTCCTGTAACATCATACAACTTAATAATAGTTCCAGTATTATTTAATTCTCTTAAATCCAAATTAATTGTTGTGCTTGCAGGGTTTGGATAAATGTTGAATGAAACGTTTGAAGCAATTTCATTTATTCCAACTGTGCAAGTCATAGGATAGCTGTAAACACAAGGAGCAATAGAATCCATAGGGTCGTCATAATAAACGGTTCCTGTAAATCCTGTTGGAATACTGTCAGCAGTTGTTGGAATGGTGTGAACTAAAGTATCACCGGCTAAATGACCGAAAAAATAAAACAGACTATTAATATTTGCAATGGTATCGCCAGCTGCATCTGTTACAACAACAATTGGGTAGTTTACAAAAACACTGTCACCATTGTAGATTGTAACATCTAAAGTGTTATTAATCGTGTCAACGTTGTTGATGTTTAGCACACAAAAATCAGAACAAGTCATTAATTGTGCTTTACTATTAACAGTAAATGAAAGAATGGCGATAGAAAGGAGTAATATTTTTTTCATGATTAATGATTTCAATTCTGTTGGTAAATGAGATTGCCACATCACGCTAAAAAGCGTGACTCGCAATGACGTCCTCTTTAGTGAACTAATTTCTTTATTTCAATAGCAGCTTTTACAAAATGTACAAACAAAGGATGCGGATTGGCTACAGTACTTTTATATTCGGGATGGAATTGTACGCCTACAAACCAAGGATGATCTTTTATCTCAACAATTTCAACCAAACCACCTTCCGGATTTATTCCGGATGCCATCATTCCTGCTTTTTCAAAATCCTGTAAATATTCGTTGTTGAATTCGTAACGGTGACGATGACGTTCTGTGATTTCTTTGTATTTATATATTTCCCAGGCCTTTGTGTCTTCCACAATATTACAAGGGTAAGCGCCCAAACGCATTGTTCCGCCTTTGTTGGTTATTTTCTTTTGCGCTTCCAATAAATCAATCACAGGATTTGTTGTTCCCGGATTCATTTCTGTTGAATTCGCATCTTTAAATCCTAAAACATTTCTTGCAAATTCAATAACGGCACATTGCATTCCTAAACAGATTCCAAAAAATGGAATATTGTTTTCGCGGGCATATTTTATGGCTGTAATTTTTCCTTCAATTCCACGCTGACCAAATCCGGGAGCAACTAATATTCCGCCCAATCCGGCAAATTTTTCTGCAACATTTTCATCTGTTACACTTTCGGAGTGAATCCATTCAATGGAAACTTTACAATCGTTGGCAGCACCTGAATGGATAAAGGATTCAGAAATAGATTTGTATGAATCTTTTAATTCTACATATTTTCCAACCAATCCAATTCTAACTTGATGTTTTGGATGTTTGTATCTATGAAGAAAATCTTTCCATTTAGCTAAATCAGTATTTTCTGAAACAGGTAAACTCAAATGATTTAAAACTACAATATCCAATTGCTCTTCTTCCATCAACAAAGGAACTTCATAAATGGTGCTGGCATCACGAGCTTCTATAACTGCATTTGGTGCTACGTTACAGAACAAAGCAATTTTATTTCTAAGTTCTCTGTTTAAAGCATGCTCAGTTCTGCAAACTAAAACATCGGGTTGAACTCCGTACTCCAATAATAATTTTACTGAATGCTGTGTAGGTTTTGTCTTTAATTCGCCTGTTGTAGATAAATAAGGAATCAATGTCAAATGTATTACCATTGCATCTTTACCTAATTCCCATTTTAACTGACGAACAGCTTCCACATAAGGAAGTGATTCGATATCACCAACAGTTCCACCAATCTCTGTAATAACAAATTGATAATTTCCGGTTTTTCCTAAAAGCTTTACGCGGTTTTTTATTTCATCGGTAATATGAGGAATTACCTGAACGGTTTTTCCTAAATAATCACCGCGTCTTTCTTTCTCAATAACAGATTGGTAAATGCGACCTGTTGTTACGTTATTAGCTTGAGAAGTAGGAACATTTAAAAAACGTTCGTAATGACCTAAATCCAAATCAGTTTCAGCGCCATCATCGGTTACAAAACATTCGCCATGTTCGTAAGGATTTAATGTTCCAGGGTCAACGTTAATGTAAGGGTCAAGTTTTTGAATGGTAACAGTATATCCGCGGGCTTGTAATAATTTAGCTAAAGAAGCAGCTAAAATTCCTTTTCCTAATGATGAAGTTACTCCTCCGGTAACAAATATGTATTTAGTTGATGCAGACATGTGCTAAATCGGTTTCAGGTAATCCCTGACCAGAGGAAATTTGTAGGTCATACAAAAGTACGAAAAAAAACTGCTGGATGGAGGGTGTATTGATAATTTGTTGAAAAAAGTCTTTACTAAATCGAAGAGATAGCAATTATTAGGACGTCATTGCGAGTCACGACCCGAGCATCGGGACGGGATGTGGCAATCTCTCATGAAGGAAAGATTAGCCATCATTGACGAAGAGATTGCCACATTCCGCAAAAAAGCGGGACTCGCAATGACGCTTTGCAATTATGATTTCGATATGAAGAAAGGTTATATGCAAACAAAAAAGCTCCTTAGAGTTAAGTACTAAGGAGCTTTTTCGTAAAATAAGGGCTCGACTAAAACGTCATCACCAAAGACACAGAAGGCAAGAATGGCAACTGATCCACACGTTTATAACGCACTCTGTCGAAATAAAATACGTTTTTACGGCTGTAAACATTTGTAGCACCTACAGATGCTTCAAGTTTTGTGTTTTCAAAGAAAAGGAATGTGCGTTTTATGTTAATATCCAAGCGGTGGTACCAGGGCAATTCTTTTACTTGTCCTTCATCAAAGAAGTAATTCAAGTCTCCTTGGCTGCTAACATAATCAGTATTGATTCCTTGAGTAAAATTTTGGTCTTCATAAAAACCACCAGTAGGTTTGAAAGGGAAGCCAGAACCTAAATTCCAACGAACATCAAACTCCCAATTTCTGTTTTTACCGAATATGTATGAACCAACAATGTTTGCATTGTGTCTTCTGTCGAAATGTGGACGATATGTTTCAAGTCCGTCCCAACGGTTTACAAAACCTAAAGAGTAAACCACCCATAAATAAACACGTTTATAATCGTATTTTAAAACCACATCTATACCTTGTGCTTTTCCTGTTTCAATAATAAAATCCTTTTTTAATACATCAGGAACTGAAGTTGTACTTTCATTGTCATCAAACATTTTGTTTGAATTCAAATTGGTTAATTGCTTGAAGTCTTTACGGTAAGCCTCAATGTTCAAATCCCAGTGTCGTGCTATATCAAATTCAAATCCTGCTACATAGTGATTTGCTTTTTGTAATTTATGTTTCACGTCTTTTATTTCTCCGTTTTCAGCAGTATATTCTTCAGGTAAGTTGTCGGGACCGGAAAGGAAGCCATAAAATAAATTCACAACATCTCTTTCTGAGCTGGCAGCAATTAGGTTTTGTGAATACATGCCGGCAGCGAATTTGAAACGTAAACGTGGAATAATGTTCCATTTTAAACCTATACGTGGTTCAGGAGAAAAGTTTGCCAAAGAAGCATAATACATTGCTCTGAAGCTAGGCTCCAATAATAATTTTTTCTTTTTGGAAACGAATTTATATTTTACATATCCGCCAATTTCAGTTGTGCTCTCAGCTTGTGAAATGTGACGATTAGAAGGGTTGTAGAAATCGAAATCCGTTCTGAAACCCAATACTTCCAAACCATAATTAATCTCATTTTTACCCATAAAGTAAGTAAAACCAACACCCATGTTGAAACCTTTGATGGCGCTTGTTTTAAGTGAATCGCTTTGTGGCTTTAACTTGATTTTATATTGTGAATAAGCAAAGTTACCTGTAATTAAAATCGGAGAATTTTGTGGAACCAATAAAAAATTACCGCCACCACCATAAGAATCCCAGCTCATATCCTGAACCGATTTGTAACTTACTTTATCATTAAAATTAAATCCGAAAAGGTTTAATTTACTACCGTTGTTAGCATTGAAAGATACTTTTCCATAATAATCGTTAAAGCTGAAAGGTAGTCCAGCCGTATCTACATAACTATAAAACAATTTTGAAGTAGTTGGTAAATAAGATGTTTTTGCTGAAAGAATAAAGGAAGCTGTTGCTTTTGAATCCTCTGTTTGTTTAATCAATGGACCTTCAGCTAAAACTTTTGCTCCAAACGGACTAACAGCTATTTTACCTGCTACTCTGCGTTTGTTTCCATCTCGTGTTGTAATATCCATAATGGAAGAAATTCTGCCACCATATTCAGCTCCAAATCCACCACTATATACATCCGCGTTACGGATAATATCGGCATCAAACACAGAAAACAGACCAATAGAGTGGAAGGGATTGTATACAATCATACCATCTAATAAAACTTTGTTTTGTATAGGCGAACCACCTCTGATGTATAATTGTCCACCCTGGTCACCCGTAAAAATTACACCAGGTAATACCTGTAAGTATTGCGCTAAATCAGGCTCACCTCCAACTGAAGGGAGTTTTTTGATAGTGATTGGGTCAATTTTATTAACGGATACTTGTGTTTCGGTTTGTTTTGCTTCTTGTTCTGCGGAAATTTCAATTACTTTCAATTTTACATCCGACTTAGTGATGTATAATTTTTTGGTTAGAATTTCTCCGGCTTTTACAGTTACATTTTCCATCAAACTATCATAGCCCATAGAAGAAGCTATCATAATTGTATAGTTTCCCGCAGGAATTTGAGTGATAGAGAAGTATCCATTTACATCAGTAGCATTTCCAATAGTTGTTCCTTTTAAAATAACGTTGGTAAACAAAACCGGTTCACCTGAATCTTTCAAATAAACAAATCCACGGATAGTTCCAACTTGAGCAAAAGCGCCTATTGAAAAAAGGATAAAAAACGCAAAAAATAATCTTTTAATAGTTAAAGTTGGGGTACTCATATTTTGTAGCAATTTATTAAATAATACCTCTTTTTTAAGGTGTGTAAATGTAATAATTTATTGCATTAAAAAGGGGGTAATTTTCCAGAAAGCAATTTCTTACAGATAATCGGTGGTTTTTTGGGGATAAATGGTATTTGTCGTTTAATAGCTTTGTTCTCGACTCCGCTCGAACTGACAGCAGAATGCTCTTGTATGTCATTTCGAGCGGAGTCGAGAAACGGCATCTCCTAGTTAATGGCTATTCTCTTTCTAATCAGTAGATCCCGTGTTGCGGCACGGTCCCGATAGCTATCGGGAGACAGTTAGTTTTTGGAGGAATGTTTCGTAAAAATTTGGAGGTCTTGTTAAAACTCAATTTTATACCCAAAATATGGAAATAAGCCCAACTGATATTCTTGTTGAATTTTTTGGAGAACAGGATCGTAGGATTCTCTTAAAATGTTTTTTGTGTCAAAAATATTTTCGACCACTAAAAAAATACTTTGAGAAGTTTTTTTACGATTGGTTTTATAAGAAACTTTAATATCGAATCGGGAATAATCTTTTAATTGTTTTGAAAATGCTTCTTCGTCAATATAAACCGCATCACCATATATTTTTGATTTTTCTATATCAATTGGAGTATATCTGTTTCCGCCTGCTTGTGTAAATTTTAAATCGATAGAAAATGCTTTGTTTTTATTTTTTCCTAATGTGAATTCATAACCAGCCAAAGCATTTAATACATAGCCGCCATCATAACTGGTGTGATGTTCAACACCATTGCTGCCTTTGTATTTTGATTCATAAACAGAAATTGTAGCGAGATAATAAAAATGTTTATTGAAAAATTTTTCGAAAGTAAATTCTACACCGATATTTTCTCCATCTCCTTTGTTCTCTAAACTATCCACCAATGGAATCCCTTCTAAAGCATTGCCGACATTAATCATTGAGAATGAAGACTGATAATTTTTTTGAACTGGGACATTGTAAACATATTGATAATACCCTTCCAACTTTAAACGATAATCTTGTGCAAAATTAAAATCGTAAGATAAAATCGCGTGTTGACTTTTAGATAAATCCAAATTACGATTGCTTATAAAATAACTGTCGGTTGCAGGAAGGTATGTTTCGTAAAAATAATAAATGGTAGGTTGCATCTGGCTGTGCATTCCGTATCCTAAACTAATAGTCTGCTTTTTACTTACTTGAAAACGTAATCCTAAACGCGGCTCAATTGCAGAAGTGTTATTCAATAAAAAATTCTGATAATGTACTCCGCTGTTGATGGTGATTTTGTCTGTTGGCCTGAATTGCCAGTGCGCAAAGCCTTGCACTAAATTGGCTGTTGAGCTTTTTACATTTAAATCGTAAATGTATTTTGCATATTGATTGGAATAGGAAAACGATTCTGCATCAAAATAAATGGTTTGGTAAGTTGCTCCAATTTTAATTAAATGTTTTGCATTAATTTTTTTTGAAACTGTATAGTTGGCAATAAAATTTGCTTCGGTAGATTTGTTTTTTCTATCTAAAAAAGAAGATTGATCAACAGGAGAAATGGTGTCAACAAAAGCATCCAAATCAGTTCCCGAAACCGATAAAGATAATTTTCCGGATGTTTTAGTATTGAAAAAATACAAATGTGAAACGCCTGTTGCGCCCATGCTTGTTCCGAAAACCAAATCCTGTCCGCCAGTGATGTACGACCAGTCCGTTGATTTTCTGTCGCTGTCCAATAAAGTCAATTTACTTTTTCCTCCAATCCCCCAAAGTGTAAATATTCCTGCTTTTTTAGTTGGGACATTTACTTTATAAGAAATATCCTGGTATTCAGGACTGGCAGAAACGCCAAACCGAATTCCCAGTTTGTTAAACACTTCCAATGTGGAATAACGATAATTAATCAAATAAGAGCTTCCATTCTTTTTGGAGATTGGCCCTTCAGCACCCAACTCAATTCCGTTTATTCCTAATGAACCGGTATATTCATTTTGTTCGTTGTTTCCGTTTCTCAATTTAATATCAAAAACTGCAGCAGTTTTGTTTCCATACTCAGCAGGAAAAGCTCCGGTTAAAAAATCTGAGTTGCCTAAAATGTTATTGTTAAGCATGCTGATTGGTCCGCCCGTAGCGCCTTGTGCCGAAAAATGATTAGGGTTTGGAATATCAATTCCTTCCATTCTCCATAATACTCCTAGTGGAGAATTTCCCCTTACAATAATGTCGTTGCGTGCATCATTTCCAGAAGAAACACCTGCATAGTTGGCCACCATTTTACTTGGATCTCCTCTGCTTCCTGCATATCTTCCGGTTTCTTCCGCTAAAAAATTTCTGGATGAAACGGTTACTAAATCGTTGTTCGCTTTTGTTTTATCTTTTTCTGCAACAATTTCTATTGCTTCGGAAGTGTATACTTTTTCTCTTAACTCAATTGTTAAAACCACCTCTTTCCCGGATGTGACAATGATGTTGTTTATAAAAGTTTCTTCATAACCAATTGACGTCACTTTTAAAGCCCTTCTTCCAACCGGAATTTTATCCAACCTAAATTTCCCATCTACATCGGTTGTAGAACCTATTAAGGTGTCGCTGTTTAATAATATAACATTTGCACCAAATAAAATAGATTTGGAATCAGCATCAATCACTTTTCCACGAATGGTTTGTGTATAGGTTTGCGCCTTTACAGAGATTAAAGAAAATAGAAGTATAACTAATAAGAGTGGTTTGTTCACACTACAAAAGTAGATTTTTAATTGAACATTTTCGAATTTCAGATTTCAAATTTCAGATTGTGCTGTCGTTATTTCGTCCCTACGGGACTTTGTATTTGGGAGGGTAAATATTACTACCGATATTTAGTCCCTACGGGACGAAAAATTTTGCGATATAATCCCGTAGGGATTAAATATCGGTAAAAAAGAAAGGTTAGTACGATTTTAAAAGTGCCAATGGGACGAAAAATCTTGCGGTATAATCCCGTAGGGATGAGATATCGGTAAAAAAGAAAGGTTAATACGATTTTAAAAGTGCCAATGGGACGAAAAATTTTTGCGATATAATCCCGTAGGGATTAAATATCGGTAGAAAACAATGACACGAAGTTTTTAAAGTCCCGTAGGGACGATATTATTTCCTAATTTTACAACATGGAAAAACAACCATCCTTTTTCGGTCAATTCGGGCTCGCAATTAAAAGCTATGGAAAAGCTATTTCCTTTTTTTTTGAAAAAGGGTTGTGGATGTATTTTATATACACCATTGCAATTGGTTGTCTGTTAACTTTTGGAGGAATGCAATTGTTGCATGCTTTGGCAGATTGGATAAAAGAATGGGTGATGTCCTATGTTAATGTGGATTCGGATGATGGTTTTTTTAGTTTTTTAGGTACTGCTCTGAATGTGTTGTTGGCAGTTGGGTTGAAGATTTTATTCTTTTTTGTTTTCTCTACTTTTAGTAAATACATTTTGCTCATTTTGATGTCGCCAATCATGGCTTTGATTTCAGAGAGAACAGAAGAAATAATAACAGGAAAGATTTACCCTTTTCATTTTGGTCAATTTATAAAAGACATTGGACGAGGTGTTGTTATTGCATTGCGTAATATGTGTATAGAGTTTAGTTTTATTTTCCTTGGCTTTTTCATCATGTGGATTCCTGTTATTGGTTGGGCTTATGCATTGTTCCTGATCATTGTTTCCTATTATTTTTATGGATTTTCCATGATTGATTATGTAAGTGAAAGAAGAAAAATGGGAATTTCTCAAAGTACTTCTTATGTTCGTAAACACAAAGGTTTGGCAATAGGCAATGGTTTTATTTTTTCATTAATATTTGCAATTCCATTCATTGGAGCGATAATAGCTGCTGTAATTGCTCCGGTGGCTGCTTGTATAGCTGTTATGGATGTTGACTCCCGAAAATAAATTATGCAAAAAATAAAAATATCTGTAGTTTCTTATTTGAATTCCAAACCTTTTATTGCTGGACTTAGTCAATCAGAAATAGTTGATAAAATAGATTTGCAATTGGACATTCCATCCGTTTGCGCTCAAAAATTATTGGATGGAAAAGTGGATATTGGGTTGATTCCTGTGGCAGTGATTCCAAAATTGAAAGAAAAATATATTATCAGTAATTATTGTATAGGTGCAGTTGGGAAAGTTGCTTCGGTAATGTTGTATAGTGAAGTTCCTTTGGAAAAAATCACTGAAGTTTTATTGGATTACCAATCCCGCACATCTGTTTCTTTAGTAAAAGTGTTGGCACAAAAATTTTGGAAAGTTTCACCAAAATGGATAGCAGCAAATGAAAATTTTGAAACCGAAATTAAAGAAACAACTGCTGCAGTAATTATCGGAGACCGAACTTTTGGTTTAGAGAATAAGTATAAATTCAGTTACGATTTAGCAGAGGAATGGCAAAAATTTACCAGCTTGCCATTTGTTTTTGCCTGCTGGGTTTCCAACAAACAATTGCCCGAGACTTTCATTACTGAATTTAATGCTGCATTGAAAAGAGGCTTGAATAATCGCTCCGAATTGATAATTGAGCTTCAAAAAAGCAATAAGTACGCAACAAATGTCGATACTTACCTCAATCAAAACATCGACTACGACTACGATTCAGCCAAAAAAGAAGGTTTGGAACTATTTTTGTCTTATCAGGCAAATCTTGAGCAATAATTTTTTATATTTACAATTCAAATCAAAAATTTTCATATGAAAAAGGTCATGTATTTGTTGGTGTTTTCTGTGTTCATTTTCGGAGCTATTTCTGCCCAGGAAAAAACAACAGAAAACAAAGAAAATAAACAGAATATTTTAGATAAAGGTGGTGATGTTGCCAAAATGGTTCTTGCTGAACAGAAGTTTTATGCAATGGATTATAAAGGAGCTTTAGATATTTATAAAGATGTGTTGGCGAATAAACCGACTGACGCGAATGTTATTTTCCACATAGCTGAATGTCATTATGAATTAAAGCAAATGAAAGAGGCCCGCGAAAATGCTGAAAAAGCAAAAAGTATTGACCCTAAAGCAAATGTTTATAATTCACTTTTATTAGGAAAGATTTATCAGTTGGAAGATATGAAAGACGAGGCTTTAGCTGAATTTAATGCATTTAAAGCGAATATAGGAAGTGCAAAAAAAATTACTGAAAGTGATGTTGACAGATATATTTTACAGGTGAATACAGCAAAAGAATTAATGGCTGCTCCAATTGATGTGAAAGTGGAAAATATGGGCGATGTAATTAACTCCGAATTTGAAGACAAAGCGCCAATGGTAAGTGCAGATGGAAAAACAATGATCTTTACTTCACAGCGTCCCGGAAAATCAAGTGCAGTAAATCCTGATGATGGAATGTATTTTGAAGATATTTATATTTCACGTTGGGACACACTTAAAAAAATGTGGAGCGATGCTGAATTGATTCCGGGTTCATTGAATACGGAAGGACAAGATGCAGCTACCAGTATTTCTCCTGATGGAAAACAAATTTTTCTTTTCAAAAACGATATAGAAGCAGAATCAAGAGGTGGAGATATTTATGTTTCCCGTTTGAGTTCTTCCGGAAAATGGGGAGCGCCAAAATCTATGGGTAAACCAATCAACACTACTTATGCTGAATTAGGAGCTTGCAGTTCACCGGACGGAAAAACAATTTATTTTGTGAGTGAGCGTCAAGGTGGATTAGGAAATGCTGACATCTGGATGGTGAAACGCAAAACACGTACTGAGTGGGAAAAACCTGTGAATCTTGGAGATGTTGTGAATACAGTGGAAGATGATGCCGGAATATTTTTAGCTCCTGATGGTAAAACATTGTTCTTTACTTCAAAAGGACATAATTCAATGGGTGGATATGATATGTTTAAAACAACTTTGGAAAATGGGAAATGGACAACTCCTGTGAATTTAGGATTTCCTATCAATACTATTTACAATGATTTTTGTTTTAGTTTATCTATCGATGCTCAAACAGGATATTTCGCAAGTAACAGAAAGGGCGGCTTAGGAGGAAGAGATGTTTACAAAGTTGATTTAACAAACTATCCGGTTCTTGAAAAAGATATGAAGAAAAAAGTGGAAGGCGGACCGGTAATGGCAATTTTAAAAGGAGATATTTTTGATGCAACTGCAGGAGCGGGAATGGAAGCAGAGTTGATTGTGTATGATGAAACGGGAGCGAAAGTTGGAAGCACTACTTCAAGTGAAGGCAGTGGTGAGTATTTCTTAACACTTTTAGCAGGGAAAACATATCAGGTAAAAATTGAAGTAAAAGGATTTAAACCTATTGATGAAAAGGTAGAGATTATTGCTGCTAAAGAAGGAGCAACTACTGTTGTAAAACATTATTTGTTGTATAAGAACTAGCTCTTCGACTCAGACCGAAATGATAATATATGAAAAGCCATCACGAAAGTGTTGGCTTTTTTATTTTGTTAATTCAGAAAATAAGAATGATTTAAAATCAGGATGGAATTTATTAGGCAATCCATCATCTAATCGAGGAAAGATAAAGTCTGTTTTTAATTCAGTTATTATTTTATCGACAGCATTAGGAATCCATCTCCGGTCATAATCGGATATTTTGTTTTTGGAACGAGCAACATTCATTTTAGAATTTATTTTTTGATATTCGTTTCTTCCATCATGTAAAACGTATACTCCTCCATTATTCTTTTTAACTTTTTTAGTAAAGTGGCTCACAAATTTTACCATCCCCTTAGGATTTACTTTATGATCGAAAAAGAAATCGGTGACAGGAAGTAATTGCATATTTTTTGATTCCCAAAAAGTAATATGCTTTTTAAAATAAGCTCCGTATCCTGGACGAAAATATTCAACTTGATGGGTGTTGCTTTCCGTTGCTTCATAAATGGCATTGTTACAAGCATCAATATCCTCTGAAATGGTTTTCATCCGCTTAAAAATAAATGGATCGCCTGCATGACCATGATTTCCTATGACGTGCCCATCTAAAAATATTTGTTTTACAATTCCAGGATGTTGCTTTACATTTTTTCCTATCAAACAAAAAGCAGCTTTTACATTGTGTACTTTTAAAACAGAAAGTAAATCTAATGTGATGTTGTCTATGTGGTTGGGACCATCATCAAAGGTGAGTAAAACGGGTTTAAAACCTGAATTCCCTTTTAAATAAGGGCGAACGATAGAGTAGCGCTGAATAGGCAGAACAGAGGAGAAGGAACTTATGTTTTTTAAAACTCTCATTTTTTTCTAACTGCATAAATCCATTCGTCTAAAAATTCTCCGTTCTTGAAAAGTGTTTTTTCGAATTTTCCTTCCAATTTAAATCCTGCTTTTTCCAAAACTCTTTGTGATGCTGCATTGGTTCCATAAGGGCGGGCATAAATGCGTGTGATGTCGAAATTTTTGAAACCGTATTCAACTATTTGAGGAATTGCTTTTGAAATAATTCCATTTCCCCAAAACGGCTCTGCCAGCCAATAACCTAATTCTGCATTTTTTCGTTGTACATCGTCTTGAGGATGGATTCCAATGCCTCCACACGCTTCTCCATTTATGTCAATTGCAAAAATATTTGTTGGGTTATTTTTCGTAGCCTTTTCAATGAACATCTTTCCATGTTCGATAGTATATGGATGAGGAAATTTGTCAGTCAGGTTGTTAGCAATTTTTGGATTGTTTGCGTATTTAACAAAACTCTCTAAATCATTTATAGTAAAAGGGCGGAGGGTGAAATGCATGTTGTGCTGGACTATTTTTTATGTAATCGTTTTATTGTTTTGTCGATGTATTTTGTTGTTGGCAGTAATGATTGCTGTATCCGTTTGGCATAATAAATACTATCCAAGATTTCTTTTTGTTTTTCTTCAATCATTTCTTTTGCTCTTTCTACTTTTTCTTTTTGTTTTGAAATAACAGAATGTGCATCTCTTTTAAGTTTGTAAATTCTAAAAATGTAAAATACCAGAATAAACAACACAAGAAAGCCGGCAATAAAACCATTACGTTGGTAGGACTTCTGTTTTGCGTCTGCTTCCTGAATCTTAATTTCGTTATCTTTTAAAAGCAAGTCTTTATCTTTCTTTTCAGATTCATACTTGGCATTCATTTCATTAATCTGTTTGCTGTTTGTTTCTGTCATTATGGAATCTTTCATGTCGCTATATTGCTTATGGAGCAAATAGGCATTCCTGGTATCTCCTTTTTTGAATAATATCTCAGCCAATAATGTATAGCTTTCAATGATCATGTCTTTTGATCCGTACTTTTTACATAAATCAAATGAAATTCTTGCGGTATTTTCTGCTTCATTCAATTTTCCCATTTGAGAATAAATAACCGCGAGATTTTTGTAATTGATGGCTACACCTGAGGAATCGTTTGATTTAATATGAGCCTCTTTTGAACGATTAGAAAACTCTATTGCTTTCGTATAGTTTTGCATCTGTGCATAAACATCACAAATGTTATTTGTAACTGAAGCAATACCTGCAATATCTCCGAGTTGTTCATGTACCTCTAACGCTTTCATTAAAAAAACCAAACATGTTTCATTGTTGCCAAACATGGAATAAGCTCCTGCAATATTATTCATTGTTGTGGCCTGAGCATTTTTATCTCCTAATTTTATTCTGATTTCAAGTGCTTTTTTAAGATTTTTAAATGCATTTAATGAATCTCCTCTATAAATAAAAAATATTCCCAAATTCTCTAAAGTGTTTCCTGCATTACTATAATCTTTTAACTCTTCCTGTATGAGCAAAGCCCTTTGATAGCAATCTAATTCTTTTTTATAGTCTCCGATTTCTCCATAAACCAAACCCATATTCATTAAGCCTGTTGCAATTGATTTTTTATCTTTTAATTGCTCAGAACATTTTTGGCTAATTGCATGATATTTCAAAGCATTTTCTTTGTCTCCCATTTTGTAATAACAATTGGCAGCGCCCGAAGAAAAAAAAGATTGTGCATTAATGTTATTTGTTTTACTAGCTTCCTCTAAGCCTGGAAGAAAAATATCAAGTGCTTTTTTTCTTTCTCCATAATAATACAAAGTGAGAGCTTGATTATTGAGAGCACCAAAATATCCCTTTTGCCAGTCTAATTTGTTTGAAGCGTCTAATGCTTGTAATGCATAATACATTGCTTTGTCTTTATCCGATTGCCGGTAGTTTTCGGATAGTTTATTATAAAGCCTTATTTGATTAGTATCTGCCTTGCTTTTTTTAACCTCTTGTAATAATGAATCAATAATTTTAGTCCTTAAATTATTTTTTTGAGCAGAAGTGATAATTGAAAATAAAAGCAGACAACTAAGAAGAATGTTTTTTAGTTGTTCTGACTTAATAAGTGAGTAGCTATTCATAACAATAAATATAAGACTATTTTATTGCTTTAAGAACCTTCTTGTATGGAAGGGCATTTGTGAGTTCCGTAAGTGCAAAAAACACAGCAGTCGCCTTCTTTAGGATGTAATTCAGCATTGCATTTCTCACAAGTGTATTTAAGTAAACAAACATCGGTAGGCATTTCTTCCATTTTTTTATGGCCACATTTCGGACAAGTAATTTCTGATTTGATGGATGTTTCGGATGTTTTTGTTGGATCTATCGGAACTGTAATACTGTCTGCGGTTTGTTTTTCATCAGGTGATTTTGATTCGGGATTGTTGCAACAAATCAAAAAAAATGTGCTGATTATAAAAATGGAGAGAGAAATTGTATTTGACATTGGTTTAATATTTTGCTACTTACTAATGTACAAAAAACATTCGTGAATAAAAAACGCCCTCCGGATGGAAGGCGTTGTCTTAAAACCATATTACTTTTTACCTAGTCACTTAGTCACCTAGTAGTGTCCTCTAGCTTTAATGCCATATTCTACTTTTTTCAAAGCTGTAATGTATGCACCAATACGCATAGTGGTTTTATATTGTTGTCCGTTATTCCAAACGCTTTCGAAAGCAAGTGTCATTGATGCATCGTGTTTTGCATTTACTTCATCTTCTGACCAGTAATATCCTTGGTTATTTTGTACCCACTCGAAATAAGAAACTGTTACTCCGCCACCATTCGCTAAAATATCCGGAACCACAATAATTCCTTTTTCATTCAACACGTGGTCTGCTTCAGCTGTTGTTGGTCCGTTAGCTCCCTCAACAATTAATTTTGCTTTAATACTGTGAGCAATTTCTTCGGTGATAACATTTTGTAATGCTGCAGGAACTAAAACATCCACATTTGCTGTTAAAAGTTCAGCTGGTTTTATTTCTACACCACCTGTAAATCCTTTTAATACATTTCCATTTGCTTTAGCATAATCCAATGCTGCTTTAATATCAATTCCTTTTTCGTTCCAAAGTGTTGCTGTATGGTCGCCTATTGCACAAATTTTAATTCCTTGTTCATACAAGAAACGTGCAGCGTGTGAACCTACATTTCCAAAACCTTGAACAGCACAAGTAACTTTTTTAGCATCCAAGTTCATTTTTTTCAAAGCAGCCATAGTTGCAACCATAACGCCACGACCTGTAGCTGCATCACGACCTAATGAACCGCCTAAGCCAACCGGTTTACCAGTTGTAACCCCAGGGAAATTTCCACGGTGAACTTTGTTGTATGCTTCAACTAACCAAGCCATTTCTCTTCCGCTTGTTCCCATATCAGGAGCTGGAATATCTTTTGTTGGTCCAAAAACATCAGCCATTGCAACTGTATAAGCTTTTGTTAATCTTTCTAATTCTCCAACACTCATTTTGCGGGGATCGCATTTTATTCCACCTTTTCCACCACCATAAGGAAGGTTAGCAACAGCACATTTAAATGTCATCCAAGCAGAAAGGGCTTTTACTTCATCATCACAAACATCCATTGCATAACGGATTCCACCTTTTGATGGTCCTAATACAGTAGAGTGAACTGTTCTATATCCTTCAAAAACCTGTAATTTTCCATCGTCCATCATTACCGGAAGACTTACTTTTACTTGTTTCTGTGGATTTCTTAATACTGAGGTAACTTCATCTGATAAACCATAAATTTTTGCAGCCACGTCTAGTCGGGCAAGAACTGCATCAAACATACTGTCGTGACTTTCTACTGTTGTCTTAGTTGTCATAAATTTTTATGTTCGGTTCCTATTAATCTTTAGAGAGTAGGAACGCATTAAAGTCTGCGAATTTAAGTAAAATTATAAACTATGGAAAATGTAATCGCTAAATCTCGTATTTACTTCGTTTAAAAGGATTTTTTTGCCCTTTTTTGTCATTTTACGACTATAAATGATTAAAATACTGGGATAGGTATAAGTATGTGAAAACGAACGGGGTAGCCATTAATAAGCTGTCAAATCGGTCCAAAATACCACCATGTCCGGGTAATAATGTCCCCGAATCCTTCACATTCTTGCTTCTTTTATATAATGATTCAACCAAGTCGCCTAAAGTGCCAGCAACTATTAAAATTGCCGCTATAACCATCCAATCTATAATACTGAAATCGGTATACCATTTTGAGATAATAAATACTACAATATAGCTGGCAATAGCTCCTCCGATACTTCCTTCCCATGATTTTCCCGGAGAAACTCTTGGGAATAGTTTTCTTTTCCCAAATGCTGAACCGGCTAAATATGCTCCCGAATCGTTACTCCACAAAATAAAGAAAAACCCAAATAATAGTTCGTAATTATATTTTCCTGTATAAGTAACTAAGTAGTTCAATAAAGAAAACGGAACAGCAACATAAACGATTCCTAAAATGGTAAATGCAATATTTCTGAATGGATTTGCTGCTTTTGTATATAATTCAGAAATGAAAATGAAAAATACAATTGGAATGTTGATGATCAATAAATGATAATCATACCCCATACAAACCAAAGATGTTGTTGCAAAAATACAGGCTCCGGTAATTGTTCCGATTATTTTTTGAGGCAGATTTTCTCCTTTTTCGGAAAGCGTATAAAATTCCCAAAGTCCTAAAACGGTAATGATAAAAAATAAAACAGAGAAGGAGAGTTGATTGTAATAAGTGCATCCTAAAAGAACTGCAACAAATGCACCTGCGGTAAGTGTACGTTTTAAAAAGTTGTTCATTTTAGTCGCATTATTGTTTACTCTACATGCACATCATCAATCAAAAATACAAATAGCTCTTTTGGTCCGTGAGCACCTTGTACCAATGTTTTTTCAATGTCAGCAGTTTTACTCGGACCTGTAATTGTAGAAATCATAGAAGGCAATTTGTCGCTATATTTTTCACGGATCAGTTTCAACCCATCTTTTATGTTTCCAACCAGCTGAGAGGTGTATGCAACCACAATGTGAAAATTAGCATATACGGGTAATCTTCTTCCGGAGGCTTGTTTAGAAGTAATCATTACACTTCCTGTTCTTGCAATTAAACATTCGCAAAAAGTAATTCCAATATCAGTTGCTAAAAAATCTTCTTCTTTATCGGAGAATTTTATTTTAGCTTTTTTTAGCAGGTCTTTTATTTTTGGTTCCAAGCAAAATAAATGTTTCCATTCATTGTCTTTCACAATCCAATCAAAATTTTCTAGGAATTCAGCTTCGTTTTCGCAAAAAATAAATTTTCCATTAAGGGCGGTAAAATTTTGAGCGAATTGCATTTCAAGTGATTCTTCAGATGCAGTAAATATTTCCGATTCATTATCAACATCACCAATCTCCTGAGTAGATTTATGAATCAAAGCCTTTCGGATTTTTTTTAATATTTTTTCTTTTGAAGTAGTGCTGTCGCGCATTTATGGTACGGATAACGAATAAAAACGAAATTGCGAAATTGTGTTTGCTATATTTTAATAAAAGGGAACGTCTTTCGACATTCCCTTTTTTAATTTGTTAAATGTAAACCTAAAATAAAGTGTTCAATGGTTTTTCAGGCTCATTGTCTTTTTTCTCCTCGGGCTTTTTCTCTTCAGCTTTTGGTTCTTCTTTTTTCTCCTCCACTTTTGTTTCGAGTTTTATATCGGCCGTTGGAGAAACATTTGAATCTGCTTTTATCAAAGGAATTTCTTCTTTATCAAAAGGGCGTTTACCAAAAATAATTTCTAAATCTTCTTTGAAAATAACTTCTTTGTCCAACAACTTTTCTGCTAATTGTGTAAGCAAGTGTTTGTTTTTATTCAAGATATCTTTCGCTCGGTCATAAGCTGTTTCAATTAATTTACTTACTTCTTCGTCAATAATCTGTGCAGTACGTTCGCTGAAAGGTTTTGTAAATCCATATTCATTAGCTCCGGTTGAATCGTAATAACTGATATTTCCAATTTTATCATTCAAACCATAAATGGTAATCATTGCGTGTGCTTGTTTAGTAACTTTTTCTAAATCACTTAAAGCACCGGTAGAAATTTTTCCGAAAATAATTTCTTCTGCAGCTCTTCCTCCCAATGTTGCACACATTTCATCCAATAATTGTTCTGTGGTAGTAATTTGTCGTTCTTCGGGTAAATACCAAGCAGCACCTAGTGAACGACCGCGAGGAACAATGGTTACTTTAATCAATGGATGAGCATGTTCCAATAACCAACTTGTTGCAGCATGTCCAGCCTCATGGTAAGCAATTACTTTTTTCTCATGAACAGAAATAATTTTATTTTTCTTTTCTAATCCACCAATAATTCTATCAACAGCATCCAAGAAATCTTGTTTTTCAATTACCGCTTTATCATGACGGGCAGCTATTAATGCCGCTTCGTTACAAATGTTTGCAATATCAGCACCGGAAAAACCAGGAGTTTGTTTTGCAAGAAAATCAACATTAACGGAAGCATCTAATTTTAATGGTTTTAAATGCACTTTGAAAATATCTTTACGCTCATTCAAATCAGGCATGTCAACATAAATTTGTCGGTCGAAACGACCAGCACGCATCAAGGCTCTGTCTAAAATATCTGCCCGGTTGGTTGCAGCTAAAATGATTACACCGCTGTTTGTACCAAAACCATCCATCTCAGTTAATAATTGGTTCAGGGTGTTTTCACGCTCATCATTTCCGCCTTGTGCTGGATTTTTTCCGCGTGAACGACCAATAGCATCAATCTCATCAATGAAAATAATACAAGGTGCTTTTTCTTTTGCCTGACGGAATAAATCCCGAACACGGGATGCTCCAACACCTACAAACATTTCAACGAAATCAGAACCCGATAATGAGAAGAACGGAACTTTAGCTTCACCTGCAACAGCTTTTGCCAACAAGGTTTTACCTGTTCCCGGAGGTCCTACTAATAAAGCGCCTTTCGGAATTTTTGCACCAAGTGCAGTATATTTTTTCGGATTTTTTAGAAAGTCTACTATTTCTTTGATCTCAACTTTTGCTCCTTCTAAACCTGCAACATCATTAAAAGTAATATTCACATTTGTGTTTTTATCAAACAATTGTGCTTTCGATTTTCCGATATTGAAAATTTGTCCGCCTCCGGCTCCGCCACCCATTCTGCGCATGATAATAATCCAAATGACAATCATTAAAACAATTGGAATCAGCCATCCTAAAGTATCTGTCCATGAGGTACGGTTTTCGCTAACAGCATCAATCCTCTGATTGGGTGCAAAATCTTTTTGTGCTTCTTTTATTCTTTCTTCGAACTTGTCTACACTGGCAATTTTTACTTTGTAATGCGGTCCGTCTTTTTTCTTTTCAAGTTTATCGGATGCATATTGTGGAAGTTTCAAATATTCTTTGCCGATTGTAATTTCAGCTGTATTATCCGATGGAATAATTACAATTTTTGTAACATGATGCTGTTTCAGCATTGTTTCAACAAATTCATTGGTGCTCTTTTCCTCTAATGAAGAAGTGTTGAAGAACATATTCATTGCTATAATAGCAACAGCTATAATTCCATAAATCCAATAAAAGTTAAATGGATTTTTAGGCATACTTGGTTTTTTCGGAAACTTACTCTTATCAGAAGAATTATTATCCGTAGGTTTTTCTTGCTCGCTCATTTATTCTCTTTCTAAAATTTTATTTATCAAATGCAATTTCCGTTACATCGGCATCAGCCCATAACGACTCTAAATTATAAAAATTACGTACTTCTGTTTGAAAAATATGAACCACAACTGTAACGTAATCGACTAGTATCCATTCTGAATTTTCAAATCCTTCTTTACGGTAAGGACGTTCACCGGTTAATTTTTTTACCATTTCTTCAACAGAGTTGGCAATAGCATTTACTTGTGTGTTTGAATCTGCCTGGCAAATAATAAAATAATCGCAAACGCGATTATGAATGTCTTTTAAATTCAATACAGAAATATTTCTTCCTTTCACTTCTAAAATTCCTTCAACAATAGCATCTGTTAAAATTTCAGATGGACCTTTAATTTTTTTAGGTTCAGATTTAGCAACTGGTTTCGTGATTGACTTTGTTGGTTTTGAAACTACTTTCTTAACAGTGGCAGCTTTTTTAGTTGCAACAACTTTTTTAACAACTGTTTTAGTAACAACTCTTGTAATTGGTGCTTTTTTAGGAGCAACTTTTTTTGCCGGTGCTTTAGCGGTTTTAGAAACTGCTTTTTTCGTTTTCACTGATGTCTTCTTTGCAGCTGTTTTTTTAACAGGTGCCACTTTCTTTTTCGCCATTTAAGGATATGTCTATTTTATTACTTTCTTTGCCTTGTGATTATCCACAAAAATAATCAAATCTTTCGCAAAACTCTAATGAAAACATTATTTGTAGGGCAAAATAGCATTCATGTTGAGTCGGTTGATTCTACCAACAGTTATGCCAGTGAAATGTTACGCCAAATTGAGCTGGTTGAAGGCAGTGTTATATACAGTTTTGAGCAATTAAAAGGGCGTGGACAAAGAGGAAATTCATGGGAGAGCGAACCCAATAAAAATGTGGCTTTGAGCATGGTTTTGTACCCCAAATTTTTGCTTGTTGGACAGCAGTTTTTACTTACAAAAATTGCTTCTTTAGCGGTTGCTGACTTAATGGCAGAATTGCTTGAAGATTCAACCAATACTAGGAAAATCAGCATAAAATGGCCAAATGATATTTACGTAAATGATCAGAAAATTGCCGGTATATTAATTGAAAATACGTTAAAAGAAAGCACTATTCAGAGCTCTGTAGTTGGAATTGGAATAAATGTGAATCAATTAAAATTTACTACTAAAAATGCTACATCTCTTGCTATGATTGTTAATAAGGAGTTTGAGCTGGTAAAGGTTTTGGAGAGATTGTGTGAATTTTTTGAAGCCAGGTATCTTCATTTAAAATCAAACAAGTTAGGAAGTATTGATGATGCCTATTCGGAGCGATTGTATAAACTTAATGAATGGGCAAATTATCTATCAGGAGAAGTTAGTTTTGAGGGGAAAGTAAAAGGTGTTTCCAAAACAGGAAAACTTCAAGTTGAAATGAGAAATGCTGATGAAAGAGAGTTTGATTTGAAGGAGATTTCTTTTTTGTCCTAATGATGATTTTTCAAATCCCCCTAACCCCCTTTTTCAAAGTGGGAATTTTTCCTAATTATAATTTCAGTTAGTAAAGAGATTAGATTACTTAATGTCCTTCATTTTTTGAGCCAACATATTGAAGAAATTTCCCAAAGGTTTTTCTACCATCATTTTTATCATAGGATTCATATCCGATTCAAAAGTCAGTTGTCCGACACAATTACCGGCATCTTTTTCTGTCAACAAAACAAACAATTTAAATTCAAAAGGAACTTTACCGTGTGAAGTAATTGTAATTTTAGAAACGGGAGTTTTCTCAATAATTTTCATCCCAATAGTTGCCATTCCATTGATAGTAAAAGAACATTCGTCTGAAGTGGATGTCCAATTAGTTACCTGAGAAGGCATTAAGGTTTTGAAATTATTGAAGTCACTTAAATAGTTAAATATATTTTCAGCTGAATTAGAAATTTCTACTTTTTCACTTTCTATTTTAGTCATACCAACTACGAATTACGCTTCTCGACTCCGCTCGAAGTGACAAAGCTATATTTGAAATAATTTGTCTTTTTTTTAATTGTCTATTGTTGACTGTCTATTGTCTACTTTTTCTTCTTCTCCGTTGGAGCAACTCCCCACTCAGCAGGATTTTCTCTCCATGTTTTTAGCGACAATAAATCTTTTTCATTGATGTAGCTTGATTGTAAAGCTTGAGCTATCATTGTATCATAATTACTTAATGTAATTAATTCACATTTCGCTTTTTTGAAATTATCGTTTGCTGTTTTAAATCCGTAAGTAAAAATTGCAGCCATTCCTTTTACTTTACACCCTGCTTCACGTAATGCTTCTACAGCTTTTAAACTGCTTCCACCAGTTGAAATTAAATCTTCAATTACAACAACGGATTGTCCTTTTTCAATAATTCCTTCAATCATGTTTGTTAGTCCGTGTTTTTTTGCTTCGGAGCGAACGTACACAAATGGCAATCCCATCTCTTGAGCAACCAATGCTCCTTGTGCAATTCCCCCTGAAGCAACTCCTGCAATTACATCTGGTTTTCCAAATTTTTCCATAATTGCATCCACAAATTGTTGACGGATATAGGTCCGTACTTGAGGAAAAGATAGTGTAACTCTGTTATCACAATATATTGGAGATTTCCATCCCGAAGCCCAAGTATAAGGTTTGTTTGGTTGGAGTTTAACCGCTTTTACTTGTAATAAAAATTCTGCAACCTTTAATGCAGACTCATCATTCTTTATCATGCGTCAAAAATAACTAAATTTGCGATTGTAATTTGTTTTTTAATTAACAAAATTAACAATGGTAAAAGTATTCTCTTTAAACAAAACGATATGTCTTACCAGTAATCTCATGGATTACCAGCAGAAGAAAGATACCGTTTTGGTTAGGATTCATTCGCTGGATGAACTAAAGATGATGTATGATGAATTGGTTACTAAAAACCATTTCATTGAAGTATATTATTATCATGAAAACGAAAAATTATTGTTGTCCAGTTTTTCTTTGGCATTTAAAGTTATTGAGGCAGCTGGTGGGTTGGTGAAAAACAAAAAAGGTGAATATCTTTTTATTTTTAGAAATGGGAAATGGGATTTACCAAAAGGGAAAATAGAAAAAGGGGAAGGGATAAAAACAGCAGCAATAAGAGAAGTAGAAGAGGAGTGCGGAGTAAGTAAATTAAAAATCACAAAAGAGTTAGAGTCTACCTACCATACGTATCATGTTGAAGAAAAAGCAATTTTAAAACGTACTTATTGGTTTGAAATGTTTTGTGAAGATGAGTCCCAACTTGTCCCACAATTAGAGGAAGGAATAACACAAGTGAAGTGGTTATCAAAAAATGATTTGCAGCAAGTGCTTGACAATACTTATGAATCAATAAAGGAAGTTCTCAAGAATATTCATTAGTTTTTTTAGTGGTTTTTCTTATCGCCAATACCGTGTACTTTCGGTTTTGTTTTTGTAATATCATAAAAAGCACGGTCAATGTCTTCATCCGGACTTTCAGCAGAAACCTGAATAAATCTGCCATCGGGATCAATTAAAAAATATGTTGGGATTGATTTTATTTCATAATCCGTTTTCAATTTTCCTAATGAGTTATCGTATAAAAACAACCAAGAGTATTTTGGATTTTTATTTTGAAAGTTTTTTAAATCGGCATTTGTTTTATCTGTTGATATGCTTACAAATGAAATTCTATCTCCATACTTTTTAATCAATGAGGGAATGATTTTCATTTGTTGCTGACATGAAGAACAGTTGGCATCATAAAACATCAGATAAACATATTTGTTAGTGCGCAACTCATCTAAACTGTGTGTCAGTCCTGTTTTGTCGGGTAATTCAAAAAACGGGGCTTGGCTTCCTTTCTGTAATTTTGAAAAGGAATTTAAAATAGTTTGTGCAATTTTTTTATGTTCTTCAATTTTAGATTCCTGTACTATTTGTTGTAAAATTGCAACTACACCAGATTTTTTAAAAGAGTTATCATAATACGATTCGTAAAGCCCTTTTATTAAAACAAGTTCACGCAGAGTATCGTTTTGCAGAAATTCGTCCCGTTTTAATACATCCATTGTTCCTGAGAAACTTCCTCTGTCGTTTATCTGAAAAGCCATAGGTGTTCCTTGTTTCGACATTGAGAAATCCTGAATTTTTTGTTTGAAAAAATCATTGAAAAACAACATGTACTCAGGATTGTGGTATAATACAGGTTTTAAAGCAAGGTATTCTGTATACAGTTTTTTCTCACTCACTTTTGTTTTTTGTTCGATAGAAGCAATAGTGTATGTTATGTAATTTTTGAAATAAGGATTGTTAACGGTTGAATAGAACTCCTTCATAGCAATTTTAAAAGAGTCGATTTTTGCTTGAGGCGTTCTTTTTAAAAAAGCTATATAATCAACAGTTAAAAAATCGTCAAAGCGTTTATCATAATCCATCGTAAGCGAATTGATTTCCATTTTGCTTTTTAACTTGATGGATAATTTTACATCGTGCTCTAAATTTGGGTTATGATAGGTGGTTGAATCCGGAGGCATAAAAATTACTTCATAATTTCCTTTGGGCTCAATAAACATGGAAGAAATGTTTTTCTCCACTTTTAAGGTGATGTATTGAATGTCTTTACTGTTAAATTCTAAAGTGAAATTTCCTGCAGAATCAATAACAGAATAGGTGAGTTGTTTTTGTGTTTTGGAAATATAATCGCTGTTAATCCAAACACCAATTTCTTTGTATTCATATAATTTTGCAGAGCCTTTTATTATCACATTTTGAGCATGTGATAAAAGAGAAAGGAAAAGAATGGATATTATGCTATAGGATTTATACATAGATTTCTCGGCTTGGCTCGAAATGACAAATATGGTGCCTAATTAGGGCGCTTTTACATCAATTTCTTTCGGAACAAATGGAGATGCATCGCCACCATTTCTGATAATATCACGTACAATTGTTGAATTTATTGCAGAATGTTCAGGAATAGGTAAAATAAATATAGTTTCAATTTCGGGAGCCATTACTTTATTATTTTGAGCGATAGATTTTTCAAACTCAAAATCAGCTGAAGTCCTTAAGCCACGAAGAATAAATTTTGCATTTACTTTTTTACAGAAATCGATTGTTAACCCGGTATATGATTCGATACGGACTTTTGGTTCGTTTGCAAAAACTTGTTTGATCCACTTTTCACGCTGCTCCAAACTAAAATAATTTTGTTTGCTGCTGTTTTTCCCAATAGAAATAATTATTTCATCAAAGAGTGGTAAAGCTCTTCGTAAAATATTTTCATGACCTTTTGTAATCGGGTCAAATGAACCAGGGAAGATAGCGATGCGTTTTTCCATTGTATAGGATTATAGATACGAATTTACGAATAAAATTGAAATTGTTAAGCCTCTTCAACCGTATTCTCAAATATGGCAAAATTTACGTTGCCATAACTACGGTGTTCTTTAAAGTGTGGCAGCTTTGATAAATCAGTGTGCGGACCATGTTCTACTATCAACCAGCCATTTGGTTTTAGGAGATTATTTGCAAACGCCAATTCTGGTAACAATTGAAAATTTTCCATATCGTATGGTGGGTCACAAAATATAATGTGATATGGAAGTGTGGATCTTTTTAAAAAAGCAAATGCATCCGACTTAATTACTTTAACAACATCCATTTTAAATTCGGAAATTGTTTTTTTGACAAATTCACAGCATGAGTAATTGCTATCAATGCTAGTTATGTCGCCACATCCACGTGAGGCGAATTCAAAAGTGATATTTCCTGTTCCGCAAAATAGATCCAGAATTTTTAAGCCATCAAATTCAAAATGATTGTTTAAGATATTGAAGATACTTTCTTTGGCGAAGTCGGTAGTTGGGCGAACAGGTAAATTCTTAGGAGGATGAATTACTCTTCCTTTATGCGTTCCACCAATTATTCGCATTAGGCGATGTAACTATTAAATAAGGTGAAATAGAAATGTTTAGGCAATGTCTGCAATTGATAGCTGAAATCGGAGCTGTCTGTTCGTTCACCAAATTTTATCGTGCGGATATACTTTTGAGTAAACGTATACATTGTGGAGGTCTTTTCAATTTCTCCTAATAAAATTGTTTCAATCTTTTCAGGGTTTAATTGTAATTGCTCGCATACAAACAGTAAATAATAAATAAAATCTTCCGGTGATTGATAGTTGAAGGTATTATAGAATGTTAGGTTTTTTCCATCCACCAATATGGTTTCAAAGTGTGTACTTTGAACGTGTACAAACAATTTCTTTCCGGTTTGATTTTTATTGTTCGCAACCAATGTATCAATTAGAGTACTTGAAGAATGGTGGTAACTAATATTGTTATAGTGTGAATCCAATTTCGATTTTATAGAGACAGGTGTAGCAAAAACATTTTTAGCATCTAAGCTTTTAATATCATCAACTATAACAAGCTCGTCTCCTTGTAATGAAGCATTAAACTTTAAGTACATTCTTTTTCTGTCTTCCTCAAAAAGTGCATTTGGGACCAGTGTAGAAAGATTGTTTACGACTGTACAAGTAACTGATTGGAATTTATGATTTGTAAGTTTTGATTCGTTAATCAGAATGTCGATCAAATCAGCAACGCCATCAAAATTGTGAACATTTGAAACAGTGTATTTTTCTAATGCAATGTATTTGTTTTTTTGTTTATCGAGAATGCTTACCAATATATCACTTATACCAATTTGCAGAAGCAATTGATAGGATGCCGTTTTTTTTGCATCAAATGCTTCATCAATAAATGAATGAAGTTGTGTTAGTTTATTTTTAATTTCTGTGGTCATTGGTCTGCAAAGATATGTAAATTCGCACATATTCTGCATTCAAAAAATGAAACAAGAAGAGTTTAGTAAAATATTATTACAGAGTTTTCCATTTGAAGTAACAAGTGGTCAAAGAACCCTGTTTACTAAGCTTTCGGAGTTTATTTTAAATATCAATTCGGATCAGATATTTGTTTTGAAAGGTTATGCAGGAACAGGAAAAACAACCACTGTTCGTTCTTTGGTTCAAAGTTTACCTGCATTAGGAGGAAAAACGGTTTTGTTGGCTCCAACTGGAAGAGCAGCGAAAGTGCTTTCTAATTATACCGGAAAACAAGCGTTTACCATCCATAAAAAAATATATTACCGTAAACCGGATAATGAGGGTGGAATGGCATTTACGCTTCAACAAAATTTGCATACAAATACCATTTTTATTGTGGATGAAGCTTCTATGATTTCAAATACAGGAGGATTGAGTAATGGCGGAAATTTTGGAGGAGGAAGTTTGCTTGACGATTTAATTTCATATGTTTTTAATGGTAATAATTGCAAATTAATTTTTATTGGTGACACGGCTCAATTGCCACCGGTGGGACTGGATGTGAGTCCGGCACTCGATATTGAATTTCTAAAAGCATCCTATTATTTTCAGGTTGATTGGCATGAGTTAACAGAGGTGGTGCGGCAAACAGAAAATTCTGGAATATTAACCAATGCAACTACTATCCGCAATCAGATAAAAACTCAATCAGATGCGAAACCGCATTTTCAAATAGAGAATTTTAAAGATATTGTTAGGTTGGGTGGAGATGAATTAGAAGATGCATTGAATAGCGCCTATTCAAAATACGGAGCCGAAGATACAATGGTGATTTGTCGTTCGAACAAACGCGCAAATATTTTTAATCAACAAATCAGAGCAAGAATCCGTTGGCAGGAAAACGAAATATCAACCGGGGACTACATGATGGTGGTGAAGAATAATTATTTCTGGTTGCCCGATGAATCGAAGGCAGGATTTATTGCCAATGGTGATATAATAGAATTAACAAGCATTGGAAAAATTCAGGAGCTGCATGGATTCAAGTTTGCAGACGTGAGAATCAGAATGATTGATTATCCGGATGAACCTGAATTGGAAACAAGAATTATATTGGATACGATTATGATTGAGTCGCCATCGCTTTCACAGGAAGATAATAAACGATTGTATAATTCGGTCTCAGCCGATTATAGCGATATTGCAGATAGAAGAATGCGACTGAAAAAAGTAAAGGAAGATGGTTTTTTTAATTCATTGCAAGTAAAATTTGCGTATGCGGTAACATGTCATAAAGCGCAAGGTGGACAATGGCCATGTGTGTTTGTAGAACAAGGATATTTAACAGATGAAATGATTAATACGGAGTATATGCGTTGGTTGTATACTGCTGTTTCTCGAGCTTCGGAGAAATTGTATTTGGTTAATTTCAACAAAGATTTTTTCGATTAATTCTGTTCTTCTGTCTCAAAGGAACGACCAAGTTTAACATTAAACTTTGGCCAATCAATTACTTTCCCGTTTTTTTCTTTTACTTTAATATCTGTAAAAAACAGAGTAGTTCCTCCGTCTAAACGTTTGATGCGGTTTTGGATTGATTTAGATAAAGTAGTTCCTTGAATTTTTTCTTCATAAGCAATTCCCTGAATGGTCAACATAACATTAAAAGATACAACTGCCGAGTCTAAAATATTTCCATAATTATCTTTTCCTATAAGGCGGTTGTTAACGTTATCAAATATCACTGCATAAACGTTTCCTTTTTTCTGAACTTTTATAGTGCCCCGGTTTGATTCTGAAGATTCTTGCGCAAAAGTGTTCAGGAAGAATAAAGAAAAGAGTATAAAAAATGTATTTTTCATAGTGTTTTATATGGCAAATATAAGACCAATTAGGATTATTCAGAGGTTAAATTACAGCTTCAAAAAAAGTTTTTTTATTCGAAACAAAAGAGATATAAATTTCGTAGATGAATAGCGTCTACTCTAAAACAATATTTTCATGAAACTACACTTACAAAATTTTGCTGTTTCTCTTTGTTTGATGGCAGCATTCTCGGGTTTTGCTCAATCTTCTGCAAGCACTAGGCCTCCTTCTACTGCAGAACAATGTAAATCTGCCATTATTCACAATCAACTAATGTTTTCGGATCCAGCATACAAAACTAGGATGCTGGCAAATGAAGCTGTTATTCAACAGATTCTTAATAATCCAATGCGGGGAGGTGGTACATATACTATTCCGGTTGTGGTTCACATTCTTCATAAAGGTGAAGCTGTTGGGGTAGGAACAAATATTTCTGATGCTCAAATAAATAGTGCTATTGATAATCTGAATGATTGTTATGGCGGTATTGGATCTTATCCTTTAGATATTGGTGTACAATATGAATTAGCAAAAAGAGATCCATTTTGTGCTGCGACAACTGGAATTATTAGAATTGATGCTTCTGGAACTTCCGATTATAATGCCAATGGAATCACATCAGCAAATGAAACAACAATAAAGGCAATTAGTAAATGGCCAAATTCAGAGTATTATAATATTTGGATTGTGAGTGAAATTGATAATAATGGAGGAGGTTCAGGAACTCAGGGGTATGCGTATTTCCCCGAGGCATCTTCTAGCGTGGATGGTGCAGTAATACTTCATAATTCTTTCGGTTATGATCCAACTGGTGCTTTAGGTTATAATCTGAAATCGTATACACGATACAATGCAACAACGAATCATGAACTAGGTCATGCTTTTAATTTGTATCACACTTTTGAAGGTGATGATGCAAATGATGATGGAGTAGCTGATCAATGCCCATTGAATACAACATGTGGTACTCAAGGAGATTTGTGCTGTGATACAGAGGCACACAAAAGAGATGACGGGGACTGTGGTGCAACAGGAACAACTTGTTCTGGTGAAAGTATTGTTACAATAGTAGAGAACATTATGGCATATTCATCTGATGTTTGTCAAGTACGTTTTTCATCTGATCAAAAATTAAGAATGCGTGCGGCTATATCTGGAACCAGAGGCTCTTTGTTAACATCTCCAGGATTATTGCCAATTACAGGGTCATCTCCGGTAGTTACAAAATCATGTTCCCCCCAATCAATAGAATTAAGTAATAGTTTTGGAATGGGTGTTTTTGGATTAACTATAGGAAGTACGGGATATTCTTCAAGTGGTACTGTAGCTGATGGTGGGTTTCGCGACAATTGGTGTAGTAATTTTAGTCTTGCACCAAACACCCTTTATTCTATTACTGTAGATAATAATACAGTAAATGATGAAAAGGTAAAAGTATATATCGACTATAATAATGATGGTGATTTTATGGATTCCGGAGAAAATGTTTATACCGATAATACAGGTGGCTCGTCTCATACTGGAAGTTTTACTTCTGCAGTATCTCCTGTAACTGGTCAGGCTATATGGATAAGAGTAATTTCAGATTTTGTTGGAAATACGATTAGTGGTCCTTGTTATGCACCAGAATATGGACAAGTAGAAGACTTTTCAGTAACATTTTCTTCAGGAGGTTGTACTACTCCAACTATTACAGGAACAACACCCGGAAGCAGATGTGGAACAGGAGCAGTAACTTTAGGAGCAACAGCAAGTGCAGGAACTTTAAATTGGTATGCTGCTAGTTCCGGTGGACCTAGCTTAGGAACAGGTACAACTTTTTTAACTCCAAGTATAAGTTCTACAACAACTTATTATGTTGACGCCACAGATGCAACATGCGTTTCTGCTCGAACAGCAGTTACAGCAACTATAAATGCATCGCCAAGTTTAAGTAGTTCAATGGTTCAATCTACTTGCTCAAATAATGATGGCTCAATCAATTTAATCGTAACAGGAGGAGCACCTTCTTTTTCATATAGTTGGAGTAATTCAGCTACTACAGAAGATATCAGTGGCTTAGCAAGTGGAAGTTATTCAGTTACAGTTACAGATGCAAATGGTTGTACGGCTACACATACAAGATCTGTAACTCAAAATTGTGCTGTGCCAAATACACAAGTTGCTGCTAGCCAATGTGGGTTAACTGTTCCAGATCTTTCTGGGAATTTCAATTGTGTTCCTGTTTCTGGTGCCAATGACTATGAATGGGAGTTTACAAATTCTGGGTTAGGATATTCTTATACAAAACAAAAAGGATCGAGCGCTGCAAACATTTTAAAAACAGCAATTATTGGTTTACAATATGGTGCAACCTATAATGTGCGTGTTCGTGCAAAAATTGCTAGTGTTTGGGGAAGCTATAGTACCGTTTGTACAATAACCATTGGTACATCTATACCCAATACACAGGTAGCTGCTAGTCAGTGCGGATTAACAGTTCCAGATCTTTCAGGGTATTTTTATTGTAATGCTGTTTCAGGTGCAAATGATTTTGAATGGGAATTTACAAATTCTGGTTTAGGATATTCTTATACAAAACAAAGAGGTTCAAATGCTGCTAATATTTTAAGAACAGCAATTTTAGGGTTGCAGTTTGGTGCAACGTATGATGTAAGAGTAAGGGCAAAAGTTGGTAGTGTTTGGGGAAGCTATAATACTGTGTGTACTATCACAATTGGTTCGTCTACTCCTACTACTCAAGTTGCTGCTAGTCAATGTGGGCAAGCAATGAATTTATCAGGGCTATTTTATTGTGTCCCTGTTACAGGTGCTCAAGATTACGAATGGGAATTCGTTAACTCTGGTCTTGGATATTCTTATACAAAGCTAAAAGGGTCCAATGCTGCAAACTTAACTAAAACATTGATTATAGGTTTACAAAATGGGGTTACTTACGATGTTAGAGTACGAGTGAAAATTGGTGGTGTTTGGGGAGCTTATGGTCCAATTTGCACCATAACTATTAACACTTCAATGCTTGCACCTGAAGATACAGATATGCGTTTATTCGATCAGGAAGAAATTTTATCGGAAGAAAATTATTTGTTGAATGTATATCCGAACCCGTCAGGTGATAATGGTTTTGACATTACTATTAATGGTTTGCCTGACGTAGGAGCAGATGTATTTCTTACAATCTACGATATTTATGGCAAAGCTGTCTATACCAATAAATTTAATGGACAGTTAAACGGAAATGTTGTGAAAGTTAATGATGATAATAAATTATCAAAGGGTATTTATTTTATAAATGCACAAGTGAATGAAAAATTAATTCGACATAAAGTGGTTGTAAAATAATTAATGCTTTAAAAAATAAAAACTGCTACGATATAACGTGGCAGTTTTTTTTATCAGAACTTGTAAGCAATACCAACAGCCAACACTTCTTTGAATTGTAATCGTGGACCTGTGTCTGGCACCTTTACTCCATTTACATCGCGCTCAAACGGAACGGGAATATCATGATCATAAATTAATTGTGTGTTAACTGTACAAGATAAAAAACGATTAATTTTCATCGTAAGAATCGTTTCCCAGTTTACATCTATATTTTCAGGATTCTTTAAATAGTTAGTGAAGAGCTCTAACTTGGTTTGAAGATTTACGTTTTTGAAAATATCTTTTTTGAAAGTCATTTTTAAAAATCCTCCAAACTCATAACGTGCAATTTCCCCATTTTTTATTTTCACACCGGCCGTATCATATTCGGCAGCTTGCACACCAAATGCGCCTTCATCTGCTAGTCTTTGGTCGTTTACAAAAGTGATCTTTCCCGTTAATGGAGAAACAAAAAAGGAAAGGCTTTTATCTTTTGATTTGTAATCTAAACCCAATGCACCTAAAGTAGTTGCCGGAGCCATAAAATGAGAAACAATAGTAGAATCGTCAGGATAATTATAGCCAACATCAAACTGACTTTTGAAATTTAATAAAACTGCATAGTACCAATTTTTAGAAGCTTGCTGTCCGAATTTTGAATTGAATTCTATTTTATCTTCACTTTTTCTGATATCGCTTTTGCCAAGTTTAATAACTCCATAGGCTAAGTCCAGACTATTATCCCAACTGGTTTTCTCTGACTTATAATTTGCGAATAGGTTAAACAAAGCTACTCCGGAAAGAGAGTTTATACCACCTGCAGCCCAATTGGTATAACTTGCTTGTGAAAAATCAGCACCAATTAATCCGCCTTTTTTCCATAGTTTAAATGTGTCAGCTTTTATAACAGCATCTTTTTTTATTTCAAGTGAATCAATTTTTTTTTGAATAGAATCGGTTTTTATTTTTACCGAATCCACTTTAGGTTGTATCGAATCGGTTTTTATTTTCACTGAATCTACAACTTGAGCAGAAAGTTGCTGACAAAATAAAATAGAAAAAAGCAGAACAATTTTTTTCATTGAAATTTTATTTTTTTTGAGCTCTTAATAAGTCGCGAATTTCTGTAAGTAATTCTTCCTGACTTGGTCCGGATGGAGGAGGAGGCGGTGTTTTAAGTGCTTCTCGTCTTTTTGCAGCATTCACACCTTTTATAATTAAAAATAAAACCCAGGCAACTAATAGAAAGTTAATCACTGCAGAAATAAACAATCCATATTTAACTGAGCCGAACATTTTTAAATCCTGGAGATTTGTTAAATGAGCTGCTCTTAAAGCAGGTTGTAAAATTAACGGAGTAATTACGTCTTCAATCAATGAGTTTACAATTTTGCTGAATGCTGCTCCGATAACAACACCAACAGCCAAATCAATTACATTGCCTTTGATTGCAAAATCTTTAAATTCTTTTATTACGCCCATTTCTTTAAAAATTAATTTTTATTTTCAAAAAAAACTCCCGCTTAATTAGCAGGAGTCTTAAGTTCTTAGTTTATTATTTTCCCAGCTTTGCTTTTAAGTTAGTATCCAAAGCAGTTAAAAATTCTTCAGTGTATAAGTAGTGTTCGCCATGGTTTACTTTATTTCCATGGATACAAACTGCTAAATCTTTTGTCATTTTTCCTGATTCAACTGTTTCTACACAAACTTGTTCCAGTGCGTGACAGAAGTTAATCAACTCTTGGTTGTTATCTAATTTTCCGCGGAATTCCAATCCACGTGTCCATGCAAAAATAGATGCGATTGGATTTGTAGAAGTTGGTTTTCCTGCCTGGTGATCGCGGTAGTGACGAGTTACAGTTCCGTGAGCAGCTTCTGCTTCCATTGTTTTTCCATCCGGAGTAACTAATACAGATGTCATTAATCCCAATGAACCAAATCCTTGTGCTACAGTATCAGATTGAACGTCTCCGTCATAATTTTTACATGCCCAAACAAAATTCCCGTTCCATTTTAATGCTGATGCAACCATGTCGTCAATTAAGCGGTGTTCATAAACAATTTTTTTTGCTTCAAATTTTGCTTTGAAATCTTTTTGATAAATCTCTTCGAAAATATCTTTGAAACGACCATCATATTTTTTCAAGATGGTATTTTTAGTAGATAAATATAAAGGCCATCCCTTCTGTAAAGCGGTATTGAAACAAGAATAAGCAAATCCTCTGATTGACTCATCGGTATTATACATTGTTAAAGCAACACCATCACCTTTGAAATTAAACACTTCAAACGATTGAGGAGCGCTTCCGTCTTCAGGAGTAAAGCTCACAGTTAATTTTCCTTTTCCTTTTGTAACGAAATCAGTAGCACGGTATTGATCACCAAATGCGTGACGACCGATACAAATTGGTGCTGTCCAGTTTGGAACTAAACGAGGAACGTTTTTACAAACAATAGGTTCACGGAAAACAGTTCCATCCAAAATGTTACGGATAGTTCCATTTGGTGATTTCCACATTTGCTTTAATTTGAATTCTTTTACTCTTTCTTCATCAGGAGTAATTGTAGCGCATTTGATACCTACGCTGTATTTTTTTATTGCCTCAGCCGAATCAATTGTAACTTGATCGTTAGTTGCATCACGGTGTTCAACACCTAAGTCGTAATATTTAATATCCAAATCCAAATATGGAAGGATTAATTTATCTTTAATGAATTTCCAAATGATGCGAGTCATTTCATCGCCATCTAATTCTACAACCGGATTTGCTACTTTAATTTTGCTCATAATAGTATAGTTTATGTTTTTGTTTAGAGTTCTGTTTACGAGGGTACAAATATAACATTTTGATTCAAAAAAAAGAGCCCAAAATTGATTCCTTGGCTCTTTGATTTATGATTAAAGGTATATTGATGAGTTCTTCTCCAAACTGAGAGATCCCGTGTCGTGGCACGGGATGACGATTTATAAAGAAGAATGCGTTAGCTACAGCGTCATTTCGAGCGGAGTCGAGAAATTGTTTGTTGATAGCTAAAACTAATACCCAAACACTTCTTCTAAACTCAGAAAAGTAACTTTCCCGTATTTTTCAAGGGTTGGAATGTCTAAATTTTCTTTTTTGCCTATTACCAAAATAGTATATTTTTTGTTTTTTACATGAATTTCTTCAAATGCTCTGAGTTGCTGGAAAGTGATTCCGGGAACATTTTTGTATACGTCTCTTCTGATATCATAATCCAATCCTAAGCGTTGTGCGTTTTCATAATTAAATAAAATACCAGCTTTTGTGATTCTTTCTGTTCTGATGCTTTGAATGATGGATTCTTTAGATGCCTTAAAACTACCTTCTGATTCGGGCATATCGGTTACCAGCCCCATCATACCTTTCATTGCTTCTGGCAATTTATCTGCTTGTGTGCCAATATATGAAAACACATAATTGTAATCTGTTTTTTTGCCCGCTGTGCTATAGCTTGAAAATACCGAATATGCCAATGCTTTTGATTCACGCATTTCCTGAAAAACTATGGACGACATGCTTCCTCCAAAATATTCGTTAAATAAGCGGATATCTGCAGCATTTGATTTGTTGTATTTTTCATCTTTCGATATAAAAATTACTTCAGCTTGTTTCATATCATAGTCAACAGCGTACACATTTGTATTTTCTTCCAGCTCCTGATATTTCACAGGCATTGGAGTTGGCTTAATAGCTGCAGGAGTATTGTGCAATTTATTGAGCATTGCTGTAAGTTCTTCAATGCTATTATTCCCATAATATAAAACGCGATGCTGATAGGCTGTCACATCTTTAATGATAGAAATTAATTCTGCTGATTTTAAATTTTTTAATTCAACCGAAGATAAAATATTCGTGTAAGCAGAGTTCTTCCCATATTTTCCATAAGCAGTTAATGCGCCCCACAATATTTCTCCTTTGCTCAATTTAGCATCTTCACGTTTTTTTAAAATATCGGAGACAAGATTTGTTAATGCTTCCTCGTCAGGTTGAGCATTTGCCAATAAGTTTTCGAAAAGTTTTGTTGCTTTCTCAATGTTTTCGGTTAATCCGCGTAAGCTTACCCAGGTTTGATCTTCACCAACATATACATCAAAGGAACAGCCTAATTTGTAAAGTTCTTGTTGCACTTGTGCGGCAGTTAATTCGTTAGTTCCTAAATATTTTAAATAGTTAATTGCGATATCTGTTTTTTTATTGTGGCTCGAGCCCATATCTAAAACATAATACATGTCAAATGTTTTGTTCTCGGTATTAGGAGTATACAAAATAGGAATCCCACTTTTTAAACTTGCTTTTTTTATGTCGGTGTTGTAATCAATAAATACAGGTTCGATATCCTTTATTGGAGTTGCAACAATCTTTTTTACAAAAGCACTTTGATCATCGCGGTTAACACTAACAGGTGTAATAGCCGGCTTCTCTACTTTTTGAACTGATTTATCTTCACCGGTTTTTTTGTAAACCACTACATAGTAGTTTGAATAATTAGCTTTTACAAAATCAATAATTTGTTGTTTGGTAATTTTTGATAAACGGTCAATAGTGTTTACTGTCTCGTCCCAGTTTTTACCATTGATAAATGAATTTACCATTGCATCTGCACGGGCGCTGTTGTATTCGTACATTTTTGTTTGCTGCAATTTCATGTCTGTTATTATTGCTCTTAGCAACCAGTCAGGGAAATCACCTTTTTTGATTTTTTCAATTTGCTCCAACAATAGCTCTTTCAATTGCTCCAGAGTTTGTCCTTCTTTTGGAGTAGCTTGAATAACTTGAGAAGAATAATCTTTGAATTGCATATCAAATGCATAAGCTTCCAACACTTTTTGTTCCTGATTTAAATTCAAATCTATTAATCCTGCTTTTCCGTTCGATAATATTTTACTTGTGAGCATTAACATATCAGCTTCTTTACTTCCTATTCCAGGAAAGCGATATCCTATCATAATGTTTTCTGCATCAGGACCAACAATGTTTTTAACAACAGGAGCAGTAATTTGTTTTTCGATATAAGGATTGTAAACAGGAACAGGCTTACTCTTCCAAGAGCCAAATTTTTCATCAATCATTTTAATGGTCGCATCAAAATCTAAATCGCCCGACAAACAAATTGCCATATTGTTTGGAACATAGTAGGTGTAAAAATATTTTTTTATTTCTACTAAAGATGGATTTTTTAAATGGTCGATTGTTCCTAAAGTTGTTTGAGAGCCATAAGTGTTATGTGGAAATAACCCTTCGAACAAAGCATCCCATGATTTATCTCCATCATTGTCCAATGAACGATTTTTTTCTTCGTAAACAGCTTCTAATTCGGTGTGAAATAAACGTAAAACAGGATTGCGGAAACGTTCTGCTTCAATGGTGGTCCATTTGTCCAGTTGATTAGATGGAATATCATTCACATATACAGTTTGTTCTAACCAAGTGTATGCATTGGTTCCTTTTGCTCCCAAATTAGATAACATTTTATCATATTCGTTGGCTATTGAAAAAGTGGAAGCGTAGCCGGAAATACTGTCAATCTGGTGATAGATTTTTTTGCGCTGAGCATCGTCTTTTGTTTTTCTGTATACTTCATACAATGCTTCAATTTTATCCAATTCTACTTTTTCTTTTGCATAATCTTTTGTTCCGTAAACATCGGTTCCTTTGAATAACATATGCTCTAAGTAATGTGCTAATCCGGTACAATCGCTCGGGTCGTTTTTGCTTCCAGCTCTTGTTGCGATGTATGTTTGGATGCGAGGAGCATTTTTATAAACCGATAAATAAACAGTTAGTCCGTTTTCCAATTTATATATACGAACGTTTAAAGGGTCGTTTGGAACCGTTTCGTATTTGTATTCTTTTTGTGCTGTTAAACAGATGACAAATAAGAAAAGAGAAAAAAGAGTAGTAATTGATTTTTTCATTAGAAAGAGATTTTATGTAAATATAATATTTATTCCCTCGAAAGAGGTAGTCAAATGATGGGAGGTTTTAGTTTTTGATGGAAGGTAGAACTCCGAAAGCTTGGCTAACAAAATGGGAACGCAGATTTTTTATGATTGTTATGATGAAAAATGATTTTTTATTTTGTTGTGGTATGATTGTAAGATGATTTTTGTTTTTGGGAAACAAAAACTGTTATATAATTTTATTTAGCTTAATCTAAAATGCTCAGTAGCCATTTGTTCAATTGCTGTTCCTATTGCCAGAGAAGATGTTGCAGCCGGAGAAGGAGCGTTCAAAACATGAATAGCATTTCCATTCACTTCAATTTTAAAATCGTCAATCATTTCACCTTCCGGAGCTAAAGCCATTGCGCGGACTCCTGCGCGACCAGGTTTCAGGTCGTCCATTTCCAAAGTGGGAATTAGTTTGCGGAGACGTTTTAAGAAAAATGTTTTGGAGAAAGCACCACGGTATTCGTCCACACCAAATTTTATATTTTTTGCAAAAAATTTCCAGGTGCCACCAAAGCCAAAAGCCTGAGCGGTGTCTTTAAATGAAAAATCTGTTTTGCCATATCCTTCACGTTTGAATACAAATACGGCATTTGGTCCGCATTCTGTACCACCATGGATCATGCGTGTGAAGTGAACACCCAGGAATGGATATTTTGGATTGGGAACGGGGTAAATTAAATTTTTTACTTTGCTTAATCCTTTATCAGTCAAATCATAATAATCACCTCTAAAACCAACAATAGCTGTATCAATTTTAGCTCCTTCTTTTTTTGCAACTCTGTCGCTTTGCAGTCCGGCACAAGCAATAATATATGTTCCTCTGAATTTATCTTTTTGTGTAATTACATCAGTATATCCTTCGTGTTTTTCAAACGCTTTTACTTCCTGTTCGGTAAGGACTTTGCTTTGTGGAAATTTTGCATGAATCAATTCAACGTATTTTCTTGAAACATCTGCATAATCAATAATTCCTGTACACGGCACCCACAAACCTTCAATTCCAACACAGTAGGGTTCAATTTCTTTTATTCGTTTAGCATCAATTTTTTCAACACCTTCTACACCATTTGCCAATCCATTATTCAAAACCTTGTTCATGTGAGCTAGCTCAGAAGTATCGGTTGCAACCACAATCTTTCCGCAAATATCATGTGGAATTTTATGTTCTTTTGCAAAGGCTACCAATTCTCTTCTTCCATCCACACAATTTTTTGCTTTATAAGAACCCGGTTTATAATACAAGCCAGAGTGAATAACACCGGAGTTGTGACCCGTTTGATGAGCAGCTACTTCTTTTTCTTTTTCCAGAACAAGAATTTTTTTGCCGGGATATTTTAAATTGATTTTATAGGCAGAAGCTAATCCAACAATTCCTCCACCAACTATAATAATATCAAATTGATTGTTTTCCACAAGGATGATTTTTTTTGTAAAAATAACAATTTGTTTTTGAGTTTTGCTAAAGAATATAGCATTATGAAATAATTGGGTAGAATCAAATCTGCTTTTGATACATTCGCTTTATAAACTAAGATATATGACTGAAATAGTATTAGATACAGTAAAACATAAGGGTAAACAAGTTTTGCTTTTGAAGTTCCCTTATGATAATAAATTAATAACACTTACAAAGCAATTGCCGGAAGCAAAATGGAGCAATACTTATAAAGCTTGGTATACAATTTATTCAATGGATGTTTTGCATCAAGTAAAAGAGTTGTTTGCAGATACAGCTGTTATTGATGCTAATATTTTAAAAGGAAAGTTGGCTGCAATAAAAACCGCAGCCCCCGATTTAACAGAAATTAAACTTTCGGATGAGACAAGCAGCAGACTTGAAAATTTTAAAAATTGGATGCTTTCGCGAAGATACAGTGAAAGTACAATCAGCACGTATTTAGATGCATTAAAAATATTCTTAAAATATTATTATTCTAAAGCTATTGCAGATATTAGTAATGATGATGTGATAGAATTTAACAATAAATATATTTTAGCAAATAAATTATCATCATCCTATCAGAATCAAGTTGTGAATGCAATTAAGTTGTTTTATAGAACGATGCAAAACACAAATATGAATGCTGAATTAATACATCGACCAAAACGATCAAAATTGTTGCCTAATGTTTTAAGTAAAGAAGAAGTAAAGGCCATATTGGATGCTCATAATAATATAAAACATAAAGCGATGCTTTCATTAATATATAGTTGTGGTTTACGCTGTGGAGAATTACTGAGTTTAAAACCGGAACATGTAGATTCTAAAAGAAATATTTTAATAATTAAGCAATCGAAAGGTAGAAAAGACAGAATAGCTCCTTTAAGCAGAAAGATAGTAGACTTGCTTAGGGTATATCATACAGCTTGTAAACCGGTTGTTTATTTGTTTGAAGGACAAAACAAAGGAGAACCTTATAATGCAAAAAGTTTGCAATTGGTATTAAAACAAAGTTTAGAAAAAACGAAAATAAATAAGCCAGTCAGTTTGCATTGGTTGAGACATAGCTATGCAACACATTTATTGGAAAATGGGACTGATCTAAGATATATCCAGGAGATACTTGGACATAGTAGTAGTAAAACAACTGAAATATATACGCATGTAAGTACTAAAAACATTCAGAAAATTATTTCACCTTTTGATTATCTGTAAAAATGACTATATTTGATAAACGAGACAAACCTTCTCAAAGCATACCATTTTTGGGTAGATAAGCGAAGGTTTTTATCGCATATAACCAAGTTATAGCCAATTTTAGAAAGACAACAGTAAATGAAAGAACCGATAGAAGTTTTAGTATTGGAAAGACAAGTAATCAAGTTTTATGATGAAGCTGATTACAAGTTGGACTCTACTGACAATATCAAAACATACAGCAAGACATTTATAAGTGGTGACAAGAATATATTGACTTCTCAGATTGGAATTGAATTATTTGAAGACGATAATCTAAAATCAAGTTGCTTAATAGGCTCAGAAGGTGGCGGAACAGGAATAACGGGAAACACAACAATGATTAGTTATGGCGGACTAGTTATTTGTTGTTCCAACACCGTATTCAAGTTGACTATTCCAGATTTGATTTTAGAATGGAAGACCGTTGCTGATTTGGCTACTTGCTTTGGTATTCACTTTCTTGACAAAGATTATATTGTACATGGAGAACTCGATATTACACGACTTGACAAAGACGGAAAAATAGTTTGGCAAAAAGGGGGACGAGATATTTGGACAACTGCAGAAGGAATTGATGATTTTGCAGTTTATGATGATTATATTTTAGCGACTGATTGGGATTATAACAGATATAAATTCGACTTTAATGGAAAATTATTAGAAGAGTATAAAGTTGAACCACGAAAAGAAAAACTAGAAACGAAAAAATGGTGGAAACTTTGGTGAAAATAAAAACTGGCTATAACAGCACCTACCCAAAAGGCGGGGTTTCGTGTTCCAAAGACAGCTTTGTGGTTAATCAAACATTAGTTTTTCACATCATGTTTTGTGGCAAAAGTCCCGCCCTTCGGGTAGCTGCAAAACGTTAGCACCAAGCTCATCACATTCAACTAACATCTCTTATCACATCCAGCATTAAAAAGGTATGAAGTTCCGAAAAAATAATTTGGCTTTTCATTCCATATACTCAAAAAGTAATTTTTCTACAAATCAAATTTTATTGAGTTTTACCCCATAATCGTAATATTCGCATCAATTCGTTATCTGTAATATTTTTCCTTAAATTTGTCATTCAATAAAATTCAAACAAAATGAGAGTAATAGAATTTCGTGAAGCACTTCGTGAGGCAATGAGTGAAGAAATGCGCAGAGATGAGAAGGTGTATTTGATGGGAGAAGAAGTTGCTGAATACAACGGAGCATACAAAGTAAGTAAAGGTATGCTGGCAGAGTTTGGTGAAAAACGCATAATTGATACACCCATTGCGGAGCTTGGGTTTACTGGTATTGCCATTGGTTCTGCTGTAAACGGACTCCGTCCTATTGTTGAATTTATGACTTTTAACTTTTCATTGGTTGCAATTGATCAGATTATAAATTCAGCAGCAAAAATGATGAGTATGAGTGGCGGACAATTTCCTGTGCCAATCGTTTTCAGAGGAGCAACAGCTTCAGCTGGTATGTTGAGTTCTCAGCATTCACAGGCTTTTGACAACTGGTATGCTAACTGTCCGGGTTTAAAAGTAATAGTTCCTTCTAATCCATATGATGCTAAAGGTCTTTTAAAATCAGCCATTCGCGATAATGATCCTGTAATTTTTATGGAGAGTGAGCAGATGTATGGCGATAAAGGAGAAGTTCCTGAAGGAGAATATTTAATTCCAATCGGAGTTGCTGACATAAAACGTGAAGGAAAAGATGTAACCATTGTTTCTTTCGGAAAAATTATGAAGCAGGCATTAGCTGCTGCTGTTGAGTTAGAGAAAGAAGGAATAAGTGTGGAAGTAATTGATTTAAGAACCATTCGTCCGATTGATTACGCAACAGTTATTAAATCGGTTAAGAAAACAAATCGTTTGGTAATAGTGGAAGAAGCTTGGCCATTGGGTTCAATTGCTACAGAGGTGGCCTTTAAAGTTCAGAAAGATGCATTTGATTATTTGGATGCTCCTGTATTAAGAATTACTACTGCTGATGTTCCCTTGCCATATGCGCCAACACTAATTGAAGCTTCTCTTCCAAATGTGGAGAGAGTAGTGAAGGCTGTTAAGGAAGTGATGTATGTTAAGAAGTGAGTGATAAGGTGATTGGGTGATAAAGTTATAAAGGAAGAATTTCTTGTATAAAAAAAGAGGACTGAAAATTTATTTTCAGTCCTCTTTTTTACTTAATTACCTTATCACCCAATCACCTTATCACTTACTTAACTATCGTAACAGTTCCAATGTAATTGTGTTTTTTATCGAACACGTCTGTCAATTTAACTTTCCAAACATATACATCTTGTTGTGCCATTTCATCACCATGATTTGCTTTTCCATCCCATTGTTTATTAATATCATCCGTGTACCAAATCAAATTTCCCCATCTATCAAAAATCATAATTTCATATTTTGCAATTCCAACACCTTGTCCTTGGAAAAAATCGTTCACGCCATCTCCGTTTGGAGTAAAGGCATTTGGAATGAAGAAGGTAAATTCAGGATCAATCACAATTGTATGTGTTACATCATCGATACAACCATTTCCATCAACAACAGTTAAAGTAACATTATAAGTTCCCGCTGCAATATTTGGAAAATCATGTGTTGGATTAGTTACAGAAGAACCTGTACCATCACCAAAATCCCAAGTCCAGGATGAGATTGGAGAAGTAGAACTTGATTGATCTGTAAAATTAACTGTAGGTTCTAATATATTTGCCGGATTAGGTGAAGCTGTAAATTCAGCAACAGGATTAGCATATACAGTTATGTAATTATTATAAGTAGCAGTAGAAACACATCCGCCCAAAGTAGAAGTAACTGTTAATGAAACAGTAAATGTTGCGTCTGTGGTTCCGGTATTTGTATAACAATGTATCGGAGGATTTTGAGTTAAATCATTTGTTCCATCGCCAAAACTCCAGTTCCAAGTAGCAATTGTACTTCCGGCAACTGTTGATGCATCAGTAAATGTTACACATAGTGGAGAACATCCCGCTAAAATATCGCCAGAGAAAATTACAACAGGAAGCGGTAATACAGTTACAACAACAGAATCGGTTACAGCCGGTGAACAACCATCCGTTACTGTTACAACATAAGTTGTAGTTACTGCGGGCGAAGCACTTGGATTTGAAATATTAGCATTGCTTAATCCGGTTGCCGGTGTCCAGGAATATACATACGGTCCACCACTTCCATTAGAACCTGTTGCAGAAATAGGAGTTGATGCACCCGGACAAATTGAAGCTGTACCTGCAACAACTAAACTAAGAGGAGGATTTACAGTTACTGTAACGTTAACAGGAGCTGCTGCGCATCCATTTATATCTGTCGCATTTACAGTATATACTGTTGTACCAACAGGTGATGCATTTGGATTTGGAATATTTGTAAAATCTAATCCTGCAGCAGGAGACCATGTATAAGCATACGGACCACCATTACCACCTGATGCTGATGCAACTATATTAACTGTACCGCCAAAACAAATTGTTGGAGAAACAATAGGAGCAATAACAACTATAGTAGGTTCAGTGATAGTAACAGAAGTTGTAGTGGTACATCCGTTAGCATCAGTAATTGTGCAAGTATAAGATCCGACACATAAACCGGTTGCTGCAGCTGTAAGCTGTGCCGGCACTGTATTCCATGAGTATGCATAGCCGCCTCCAACTGTTCCGCCATTTCCTGCAGCAGTTGCAGTTCCATCACAAACACCGTTACAGGTAGCATTTGATGAACCTGTAATAGATGCTGTTAATAATGTTGGTTCAAAAACAGCTGTATCATTTGTTGCAGTACAACCCCAAGAATCGGTAACAGTTACAGTATAAGTACCCGGACAAAGTGAACTGCAAGATGCAGCAACACAGCCCGAATTCCATAAATAAGTATATCCTGGTGTTCCGCCACCTGGAATACAAATTGTTTGTCCGTTACAAGCACCATTACAAGTAACATCAATACCTGCAATGGCAACAGTTATCTGAGGATCAGAATAAATTGTTACATCATCAGAACCTGTACATCCACCCGGATCAGTAATTGTAACTGTGTATAGAGTTGTAGTACCTGGGTTTGCAGTTGGATTAAATACTGTTGTACTGCTTAGTCCGGCAGCAGGCGACCATGAATAAGTATAGCCAGCACCATTTGGTGTTGCATTTAAAACTGTACTTCCTGCAAAACAAATTGTGTCATCTACACCAGCATTTACAACCAGTCCTGGAGCTATTGTAACAGTAACAGGAGCCAAAGGGCCAGTACAACCTAAAATGGTTGTTTGAACATAATATGTTGTATTTGCAGTTAACAATGGAGTGGTATAACTTGCTCCTGTAAAAAGTAATGTTCCGCCTGGAGCATCAAACCACTCATATGTTCCGCCCGGAGCAGTTGCAGTTAATGTTGTTGATGTATTTGTGCATATAGTTGCACCCAATGCTGTTGGAGCAGGAGGTGTAGGATTTACTGTGATCGTATAAGTATTCGGAGTCCCTACGCAACCAGCAACTGTAGGTGTCACAGTTATTGTTGCAGTAACTGCGGTTGCTCCAGGGTTGGTAGCTGTAAATGCAGGAGTGTTTCCACTTCCTGACGCAGCTAATCCAATTGAAGGATCTGAGTTAGTCCATGTAAATGTTCCACCTCCTGGTGTGCTTGTATATGCTGATGCAGCAACGTTTCCGCCATTACAAACAGTAATGTTTGCAGGAACTGTTACAGTTGGTGAAGGGTTGATGGTAATAGTATAATTGCTCGGTGTTCCAACACATCCTGCCAAAGTTGGTGTAACAGTTATAGTTCCTGCAATAGCAGTTGCTCCGGCATTGGTAGCAGTAAAGGCAGGTGTATTTCCTGTGCCCGATGCAGCTAAACCAATTGCAGTGTTTGAATTTGTCCAAGCAAATGTAGCGCCAGCAGGAGTACTTGAGTATCCACTCGCTGGAATATTATCTCCATTACAAACTGTAAAGCTTGCAGGAACAATAGCAGTAGGACTAGGATTAACAGTAATAGTATAAGTATTTGGAGTTCCTACACATCCTGCTAAAGTAGGAGTGACAGTTATTGTTCCGCTAATTGCAGCTGCTGTAGCATTGGTAGCTGTAAAAGCAGGAACGCTGCCTGTACCTGATGCACCTAGTCCAATTAATGTATTTGAGTTTGTCCATGTATAAGTTGCACCTGCTGGAGTGCTTGTAAATCCGGTTAATGGAACATTGGCACCATTACAAACAGTAATTGGTCCCGGAACGTTCACGGTTGGATTTGGATTAATTACAACTGCAACAGTAGAAGAAGCAGTACATCCACCTACTGTTGCAACAACTGTATATGTTCCGGATGCAGCAGCTGTTACACCCGTTATGCTTGGATTTTGTATCGCTGAAGAAAATGTATTCGGACCAGTCCATGCGTAAGTAGCTCCAGCAACAACAGTTGAAGTTAAATTTAAAGTTCCTCCAACACAAACAGGACTATTGCTTCCTGCGGTAGGAGGAGTGATAGCACCCGCACCAGTAACAGTAACCGTGTTTGTTACTTGGCAACTTAATGCTGTATTAATGATAGTTACGGTATAAGTTCCAGCCGCTAACCCCGTTGCAGTATTTGCACCAGCAACTCCTGAAGTTGTTGATACAACAGTTCCTCCAGAATTTGTCCAGGTATAGTTATATGGCCCAGAAACTCCAACTGGTGTAGCAGTTGCAGTTCCGTCATTACCTGCACAAGTAGCAGCGGTTGATGACATAGTTGGAATACAACATGCACCTACTGCAGGTAAAACAGAAGCCGGATCGTCTAAGCATCCTGCACTTGTCCAAGATCCAGATTCACCATCACCACTTGTATTTATAGTAACTGATAAGTTTGATCCAGGACTACATCCAGGGGCAACTGTTGCAGTAAAACAAAAATTCCATGTTCCTGCACCTTGTACCCCAGAGCAATTATCACCAAAATTATTACTAGCAACTGTTCCTGGGTCTGTAGTATCAAAATAAAATCCTGGTCCCCAATTAACTCCATTCACAACACCAATACCTGCTGGAAACCAAATCCAAGTTCCAGTTCCTTGACAAGGTGGAGGTGGAGTTGCAACTATTGATCCAGCTGTCCATCCTGCTCCCAGTGTAACTTGTACGCCATGTAACCAGTTTGTATTTACTTGAGTGTATTGACTAACATGATAGCAGAAAGTTACTACTTGTCCAGGATTATACATTCCGTTTACCGGAAGTGGAGTAGCTGTAAAGGTAGTTGCATTAATACAATCTGCACAGTCTCTGTTGTTTCCAATTATCATATTGAAAGTACCAGTTTGTCCTGTACCACCACTCACCTGAATATAATATGTTGTTCCTATAACCATTTGTTCAACAGTAAGAGTAGCTGTACTTCCAGTTCCAACAGCACACCCACCAACTCCACCGCCTAGTGCGCCACAAGTTCCTGAATACATTGCAATATTTACTGTTGGAAATGTAGAATTAACTGTAATTACAGCTTGGTATGCGGAAGCAGTAAAAGTATACCAAACATCATTAGCGGGAACTGACATTGCTCCACCAGTACAACCCGGTTGATAAACGTACGGACTAGCAGGGGTTGCACCAACGAGTGTGCCTGGAATATTCAATGTTGCACCAAATTGAGTAGCAGTCCCAACACAAGCTGCCGGTGCCGGTAGCGTACCAATATTTTGAGCCGTGGCACAATTATCATTTGCAGGTTGAGCAAATGCATCCTTGCTTAAAAAGCTTAGAACTGCAACCACTATTAGAATTATTTTTTTCATTTTTTTTAGAGAGAGTTTAGAGAGAGAATTTTTTTAATAATGCTTACCACTTACATGGTGTTCTTCCATAATAAAATTATTTGGACCCAATGAAAAAACAGGAATGTCTCTTTTGGGATCGAACGATTCCGGATAATCGGATAAATTTAATGAACGGACGCTGGTATTAATTTCTGATGCTGAAAATAACTCAACTTTAACACCTGTATTGAATTCGATTGTGTGGCGTGTGCTTTTCAATCGATGGTATTTCATATCTGAATTATTCATCGCAGCTATGTATGGTTGAATGTCTGTAACCGTTCCGTTGCTTACTATTGCATAGGTTTGTCCCTGTATTTCTTGTGCTTTTAAAATCATGCTGAAGCAGATTCCTACAAACAATAAGAGAGTCTTGTGTAAGATGTTTGATTTCATTTTTGTTTTTTTTAAATTCAATTTTTACGAAGTAAGCAAAAATATTTTCCGAAAGCAAACCTGTTTGATAAAGATAATTAGTATTCGAGCGTCTTTTTATACTTATACAGATGCCAAAATCAGGTAATTAGTTGCACCTCTGAATGTTAAAAGTCCCGCCAAATCTAAATTTGGCGGGACTTTTAATTCTGATTTATTTGTTAAAATTATTTCACTATAGTTACAGTGCCTGTATATTTATGCTTTTTGTCTTTGTGGTCGGTAATTTTCACTATATAAACATACACATCTTGTTGGGCCATTTCTTTTCCATGGTTAGCAATCCCATCCCAATGTTTGTTAACATCATCAGCAAAGAAAATTAAATTACCCCAACGATCAAAAATCATCATTTCAAAATCTTTGATGTAATCACCTTTTCCATAAAACTCATCGTTA
>SXIH01000068.1 GCA_005772895.1 Bacteroidota bacterium
CACTTAATAGCCCCTTCCATCCTATCAGCTGATTTTGCAAACATTCAACGCGATGTTGAAATGATTAATAAAAGTGAAGCGGACTGGTTTCATGTGGATATTATGGATGGAATGTTTGTTCCCAATATTTCATTTGGTTTTCCAGTTATCAAAGCGATTAAAAAACATGCAACCAAGCCTTTGGATGTACATTTAATGATAAATGACCCCGACAGATACTTACAAACATTTAAAGAAGCAGGTGCAGATGTGTTAACAGTTCATTTAGAAGCATGCAATCATTTACATAGAACAGTTCAAGCAATTAAAGGATTAGGAATGAAAGCAGGAGTAGCAATCAACCCACATACATCTTCAAATTTATTGATGGATATTATTGAGAACATTGATTTGGTTTGTGTAATGAGTGTAAATCCTGGATTTGGCGGTCAAAAATTTATAGAAAACACTTACCATAAAATTTATACGCTACATGAAATGATCCGTGCAACAAAATCAAAAGCATTGATTGAAATTGATGGTGGAGTGGATATGAATAATTATAAAAAACTGATTGATGCCGGAGCGAATGTGCTGGTTGCAGGGAATACGGTGTTTTCTTCAGCTAACCCGAGTGGAACAATTGCAGAGTTGAAAAAAGCATAGATTTCTCCACTTCTCCCGATAGCTATCGGGACGAAATGACAAACAAGAAACAAGTGAGTGAAAAAAAAGTAATTGTTATTGGAGCCGGATTTGCAGGATTATCAGCCTCAACCACATTGGCTCAAAAAGGCTTTGATGTTACTTTACTAGAAAAAAATAAAGATTTAGGCGGTCGTGCACGCAAACTAGAAATTGAGGGTTTCACTTTCGATATGGGTCCAAGCTGGTACTGGATGCCCGATGTATTCGAAAACTATTTTTCACAATTCAATACAACTGTTGCTCAACAATACGATTTACTTCGCTTAGATCCTTCTTATGCTGTATTCTTCAGCAAAGATGAAGTGATGCGAATTCCTGCAAACTTAAATGAGTTCTACCAGCTTTTTGAAAAATATGAGCCGGGTAGTAGCATTCAACTCAAGAAATTTTTAGGGGATGCAAAATACAAGTACGAAGTGAGTATGAGCGATTTCGTTCACAAACCTAGTCTGAGTATTTTTGAATTTGTTGATATCCGCATTTTGAACGCTGCACTCAAAATGGATTTATTTAAATCCATTAGCAAATACATTCACAAGCATTTTAAGAATCAGAAATTAATTCAACTTCTTGAATTTCCTGTTTTATTTTTGGGTGCTAAACCAAATGAAACACCGGCATTGTACAGTATGATGAATTATGCCGACATTGTTTTAGGGACTTGGTATCCGATGGGTGGAATGTATAAAATTGTGGAAGCAATGGTGAATGTTGCCAAACAACAAGGTGTAAAAATAAAATCGGGAGAAGTTGTTTCGAAAATAAATGTAGAAAATGGAATTGCTAAAAGTGTTGTCTCAAATGGTGTTACACATGAAGCAGATGTAATTATTGCGTCAGCAGATTATCACCACGTTGAACAAAATCTATTAGAAGAAAAATATCGTAATTATTCGGAGAGTTATTGGAAGTTGAGGAAAATGGCACCATCCTGCTTGATGTACTATTTGGGAATAGATAAAAAGATAGAAGGATTGGAGCATCACAACCTCTTTTTTGATACACCATTTGATTTGCATGCAGAAGAAATCTACGATAGGCCACAATGGCCAACAAAGCCACTCTTCTACTCTACCTGCGCTTCCAAGACAGATGCATCAGTAGCGCCTTCAGGAAAAGAAAATTTAGTACTTTTAATACCAATTGCGGTTGATATTGAAGATACCGAAGAAATTAGAGAGAAGTATTTTAATATTATGATGGAGCGTTTAGAGCATTTAACCGGTCAATCCATTAAACAACACGTGATTGTAAAAAAGAGTTATGCCATCAACGATTTTAAAAAGGATTACAACTCTTTTGGTGGGAATGCGTATGGCTTGGCCAATATTTTAAAGCAAACAGCGATACTAAAACCATCACTTAAAAATAAAAAGGTACACAATTTGTATTATGCGGGACAATTAACTGTTCCAGGGCCAGGAGTTCCACCGAGTATTATTTCGGGACAAGTAGCAGCTAGGGAAATAGTTAAAAAGTTCAAAGTTCAAAGTTGAAAAGTTTTATACTTACCAACTATTGATTTTAACTTTGGACTTTCAAACTTTAAACTTTGAACTGATTTTTAATGAAAGATATTTACAACGAAGTCTCATACAAATGCAGCAAGCTGGTTACAAACAGCTACAGCACTTCCTTTTCCTTGGGGGTAAGTTTGTTGCATAGAGATTTTGTTATGCCTATTCATGCGATTTATGGTTTTGTACGTTTTGCTGATGAAATTGTAGACACCTTTCACACAAGCAATAAAAGAGAATTATTGGATCGTTTTGTGAAAGACACTCATGATGCGATTAACGATAAGATTAGCTTAAATCCTATTTTACATAGTTTTCAGGACACTGTAAACAAATACAACATTGATATTGAATTAATCAATACTTTTTTACGTAGCATGGAAATGGATTTGGATAAAAACAAATACAACCAAGCAGGCTATGAAGAATATATTTTAGGTTCAGCAGAAGTAGTTGGATTGATGTGCTTAAAAATATTTGTGGAAGGCGATGAACAGGAATACCAACGCTTGAAGCATGATGCGATGAAACTAGGTTCAGCTTTTCAAAAAATAAATTTTCTGCGTGATTTAAAAGCTGATGTGCACACATTAGGCAGAGCATATTTTCCAGGGTTTGATCCAAACAATTTTAATTCCATCACAAAAAAAGAAATTGAAGCTGATATTCAAAAAGATTTTGATGCAGGATTAAGAGGAATCAAACAATTGCCCCGCAAAGCGCGATTAGGAGTTTATCTGGCTTATATCTATTACATTTCATTGTTCAAAAAAATACAAAACACCGCCCCGGAAAAAGTTATGCATACCCGGATTCGAATTTCTGATTCTAAAAAGTATATGCTTTTTATGGGTTCATATTTTAAGCACCAATTCAACATTATTAAATAATGAAGAAGCTGATTCTTTTTTTATTTCTGATAGTAAAAGTAAATTTATTCGCACAAACTATTACTGCTGATGCACTCAGAAGAGCTTATCAGCAAGTAAATACCGATAGCGCCACATGTTCCAAATTATATAAAAAAATAAACACTTCAACAGATTCTGACAATATCATTGTTGCTTATCGAGGAGCAGTTACTGCATCCATGGCAAACTTTTCTACCGATAAAAAAGAAAAACTGAATCTGTTTAACACCGGAAAAAAATTATTGGAACAATCCATTGCAAAAGATAGCAGTAATATTGAAACACGTTTCCTGAGATTTACCATCCAAAGCAGTTGTCCGAAAGCATTAAATTACAACAAGAATATAAAAACAGATAAAGCATTCATACTTAAAAACTATTCAGCGATTACTAATATTGCAGTTAAACGGATGATTACATCCTTTGCTCAGCAATCCACAGCATTTTCAGAAACCGAAAAACAAAAACTTAAGTAAATGCCGAACGGACAAAAAGATAAACGCCTTTTTGTGTCTACAATTATTCTTGTAGTGATTCATGTTGCCGGAATCATTGGTTTACAAACCGAATACAAGGATTTATTTTTGATGTGTACGCCCTTCAACTTATTGTTAAGTATTGGTTTGTTGTTTTGGAATCACAACGATTTCTCAAAATCTTTTTTCATTTTTTCTGTGCTTATATTTTCAACAGGCTATTTAGTAGAAGTAGCTGGTGTAAAAACAGGAATGATTTTCGGACATTATTCTTACGGCAAAACATTGGGATTCAAATTACTTGATGTTCCCGTAATTATTGGAATCAACTGGTTAATGTTAATTTATATCATTGGTGTCGTCTTCAACAAACTTAATATAAATGGGCTTTTCAGAAGTATTTTTGGAGCAGCAGCATTAACCACACTTGATTTTTTCATTGAAGTTGTAGCAATTAAATATGATTTTTGGAAATGGTCAAATTACACTCCACCATTTCAAAATTTTGTTGCTTGGTTTATCGTATCCTTCATTCTTTTACTTTTATTTAATTCAATGAATTTTAAAAAGGATAATAAATTGGCTCAAGGATTATTCATCATACAATTGGTGTTTTTCATAACCTTATCTGTTTTATAAATGCATTTTTATTACTTACTAATATTAGCTTTTACACTCTCCTACCCACTTTTCAAGAGTTTTGAAAGCAAAATTCAGTTTAGCAAAAAATGGAGTTCTTTATTTCCAGCCATCATCATCACCGCAATCGTATTTATTCTTTGGGATATCTGGTTCACAAAAATTGGAATCTGGAGTTTCAACACTGATTATGTAATGGGATTTTTCATAAAAGGCTTACCTATTGAAGAATGGCTATTCTTCATCATTACTCCTTTCTCTTGTGTATTTATTTATGAAGTGCTTAATTACTTCATCAAGAAAGACATTTTCAAAAAATTCAGTCTTATTATCTCAGTCACTTTAATTCTTTATTTGCTTGCAACTGCTAGTTTGAATCTGGAAAGACTATACACATGCATTACTTATTACGGATTAGCATTTACAATAATGTTACATCAATTTGCTTTTAAGTCTTCGTTTTTACCTCGTTATTATTTAACCTGGCTAGTATGCATGATTCCGTTTTTACTCGTGAACGGTTTACTCACTTCTATCCCTATTATTACTTATAACAATCTGCACATCTTAAATATTCGTATATACACCATACCAATTGAAGACATGTTCTATGGCATGCTCAACATTCTTTTGGTAATAAGTATTTACGAATTTTTAAAACAACGAAAAAAATGAAGCGAATAGTTATTCTCCTTTTTCTGATTGTCATCGGCAACAGCTTATTTTCTCAAGCACCAACATCTACAGAACTTTTCGAATACAATAGATCAAGAAACAAAAAAACAACAAGAGGTTTACAATTTTTGGGAGGTTTTGCAATCGCAAATATGACCGCTAGCGGTTATATGTATTACAACACAAAAGGAGTAGACAAATCCTTTCATGAAATGAATGTAATGTGGAACAGCGTGAATACTGTAATTGCCATTGCTAGTTTATTACCTAAAGACAAAAACGATATGAGTCTGGCAAAAACATTAAGTTGGCAAAGCAATACAGAATCAACTTACATTGCTGCTGCTGCATTGGATTTATTGTATTCTACAGCTGGATTATATCTTACAGAAAAAGCAAAAACAGATTTTACAAATCACGATAAATACAAAGGTTGGGGCAATTCTTTAATTTATAATGGAGGATTTTTGTTCTTATTTGATACTGGCATGTATATTGCTCATAAACGCAATGGAAAAAAGCTAAACAAAATGATGGATAAAATAAATCTATCTACAGGTGGAGCTGGTGTTAAAATCACATTGCATATTTAATTTTATTTAATATCTTTATTGTAACAAAAATTCAAACTATTATGAAGAAAATTATCGGATTACTAAGTATAGCATTAATGCTTTCTACAACTACAGCATTTGCACAAGCAGCAGCTAGTACAGGAGCAGCAAAACCTAAACAAGCAGCTGCACCAAAATTAACAGAAAAAGATATTTTGATGTGTGATAAAAACTGGCAAGTAATTGCTGTTGAAGAATGGGGAGTTGTTACAAAACCACCTGCTGACATCAACAAAACTGATATGTTAAAACTATCACAAGATGGAAAATATGAGTTGGTTATGTTCGGAGTAAAACATTCAGGTACATGGTCTAAATCTGGACAAAATATTCATTTCACTGACGAAGCTAGCAAGAAAAAATTTTACTACAAAGTTTTAGTTGCTGAAGCAGGAAAATTGAAAGTAGATCATTACAGTGATGAGCAAGGTCATTCGATTTTTGAGTATGAGCCTAAATAAGTTCTGTAGTAATCTTCGCGCTTAACAAGCACAAAGGAATACTTGGTCCGGGATGAACACTCCCACCACAGAAATACAAGCCTTTAATTTCTTTAGAAAAGTTCGCATGTCTCAAAAAGGCTGCGAACTTATTATTTGAAGCATTCCCATAAATAGCTCCGAAAGCACTGGATGTTCGCGCTTCTACTACTCTTGGATCTAAAATCATTTCGCATTCAATCATCGGACGAATATCTGTTTTCAATAAACGATTTACTTTTTTAATCATTGCTTCTCGTGCTTGATTTACCAAGTCATCCCAATTTTGTCCGCTATTGTTTGGCGCATTTATAAACGCAAACCAATTTTCACAACCCACAGGAGCATCTGTTGGTGTGTGTTTTGACGTGATGTTCACATAAATGGTTGGATCATCGTAAACTGTTTTTTTAGAAAAAATTGTATCAAACTCTTCTTCGTAGTTTTTACTAAACAAAATATTGTGTAATCCCAATTGTGAAAAGTTATGTTTGATGCCCCAATAAAATATTATTCCGGAGGAGGATTTAGCCTGACTCAATGTTTTTTCTGGCTTTTTTGCATTCGGCAACAATTGCAAATAACTGTTGTACACATCCATATTGCTGATCACAACATCAAAATTCAAACTACCATTATCTGTGCGAACACCTTTTACTTTTTTACTTTCAGTTAAAATTTCTCGAACAGGAGTTGAAAAGTTAAACGTTACTCCAATTTCTTTCGCCAATTTTACAAGCGATTCGGTAATACTGAACATTCCACCAATAGGATAAAATGCGCCTTTCTGAATTTCCACGTGTGAAATCACATTGAGGGTTGCAGGCGCCAAATAAGGACTAGAACCATTGTAGGTAGAATACCGATTTAATATCTGAACCAATCGTGGATCTTTAAACGCTTTTTTATTTGCGCCATTCATTGTATCGAAAGCCCCAATCTTTCCGAAGTTCAACAAGCCTTTCACAACTCTCTTAGTCATGAAATTTTTAAACTTATGCAACGAATTATGCAAGAAAACTTCGGCTGTCAATTCATACATTTCTTCTGTCTTTTTCAAATACTTTACAATGTCTTCCTTCGAATCTTTCAATTTTTCAGACATCTTCTCAGCATACTTTTCTTTCCCATGATAACCATCCACAATTGTTCCATCTTCAAAAAAATAGCGATATACTGGATCCAGAGGGATATAATTAAAATGTTCACGGGGTTTTTTGCCCGACAAAACAAACAATTCATCAACATATTCAGGCATCGTGAAAACGGAAGGCCCCATATCAAAACGATAACCTTTATTTGATTCGGTAGATAATTTCCCACCAGGAAAAGCATTCGCCTCAAATACAGTAACAGCATATCCTTTGTTGCGCATACGAATGGCAGCAGCAATGCCAGAAATTCCAGCTCCGATAATAGCGCACGACTTGGTTGTTTGATTCATTTGATTGAGGTTCAAAAGTAGGAGTTTTTAGCACAGCTAAACATTCTCATTAAAACTTTGCATATAACTCAGAAAGAACTATTTTTGCTCTCCTTTTACAAGGACTAATAATTTGCACGTTATCGAATATGATTCTAATTGGAAAAAAGCCTCTAACGGCTGAAGATTTTTACAAAATACTTTATACGGGAGAACAGATAGACCTTGACCCTGCTGCACTAGCGAAGGTGAATGAAAGTCATGAGTTCTTAAAATCATTTTCCAAAAACAAGCTTATTTATGGTATCAATACCGGCTTTGGGCCAATGGCACAATACAAAATAAGTGAGCAAAATCAACTCGATTTACAATATAATCTTATCCGCAGTCACTGTACAGGTGCCGGGAAACGTCTTTCCGACATCAATGTAAAATCAGCAATGATTTGTCGCTTGAGTTCATTAATGCAAGGTTATTCGGGAATCAATTCAGAAGTCGTTGTTTTATTGAAAAACCTTATCAACAATAATGTTCACCCGCAAATATTTGAGCACGGTGGTGTTGGCGCTAGTGGCGATTTGGTACAATTGGCACATTTAGCATTGAATTTAATTGGCGAAGGCGAAGTAACTTACAAAGGTGAATTGCGCCCTACTGCTGATGTTTACAAGGAAATTGGAGTAAAACCAATTACTGTTCATTTGCGTGAAGGGTTGGCTTTAATCAATGGAACGTCTGTTATGACAGGTATTGCAATGGTTAATCTTTTGCATTCAAAACAATTATTGAACTGGGGAGTTTCTTCTTCCATGTTAATTATAGAAATGGTAGAATCTTACAGCGACCATTTTTCAAAAGAATTGCACAGCGTAAAACCACATATTGGTCAGCGTGCTATTGCCAACGCTATGAAAAATGCAATGGGCGATAGTTCTTTAATCCGCAAACGCGAAGAGCATTTGTTCGATAATGAAAAACATGCTGAAGTAGATGTATTCAAAGATAAAGTTCAGGAATACTACTCTATCCGTTGCGTTCCACAAATATTAGGTCCCGTTTTAGATACGATTACTTTTACTCAAACTGTTTTAGAGAACGAAGTAAATTCAGTAAACGACAATCCGATTATTGATAAAGCAAACAACAATATTTTCCACGGAGGAAATTTCCACGGTGATTATGTTGCTTTGGAAATGGATAAATTAAAAATCGCTGTTACAAAGTTGACAATGCTTGCAGAGCGTCAGTTAAACTTTTTGATGAACGATAAATTGAATGGAAAACTTCCTCCGTTTGTGAATCTAGGTAAACTAGGATTGAACTTGGGAATGCAAGCAGCACAATTTACAGCAACATCAACAACTGCTGAAAATCAAATGCTCTCCAACCCAATGTACATTCACAGCATTCCAAACAATAACGACAATCAGGATATTGTGAGTATGGGAACAAACGCTGCAACCATTACTGCTAAGGTTGTTGAGAATGCTTACCAAGTTTTAGCGATAGAATTATTAAGTGCAGTTCAGGCAGTAGATGCTTTAAAGTTTGATAAAAAACTTTCCACAGAAGGACAAAAAACATACAAACAAATTCGCAGCATAGTGCCGCGTTTTGAAGATGACACGATTCTTTACAAGAAACTTTTGAAAGTGAAAGAATATTTACAAGCGAACAATACAGAACTTGTTAAGTAGACAAAAAAACAGTAGACAGTAGACAAATAAAAAAGGAAAAAATAAACAAGAAGAAAAATAAAAGTGATTAACAATCTGTTTATCAACTTTAAAACTTTCTAACATTCTAACTTTAAAACCAAAATGAGATACGCATTAGTAACAGGAGGTTCACGAGGAATTGGTCGCGCAATATGTGTGAAGCTTGCAGAGGAAGGACATTACGTGATTATCAATTACACTTCTAAACAAGATGAAGCAGAAAATACTTTGAAAATGGTTCGCGAAAAAGGAGCTGATGGAGAAATCATGAAGTTTGATGTTTCCAATCAAGCGGATGTGGATGCTGTTTTAGGTGGATGGATTGAAAAAAATCCGGATAAAACAATTGAAATTTTAGTGAACAATGCCGGAATCCGCAAAGATCAATTATTGATGTGGATGAGCAATGCAGAGTGGAATGGTGTAATGGATATTAGTTTAGGCGGCTGGTACAATGTAACCCGCTTAATCATCAAAGGAATGTTGGTGAAAAAATACGGTCGCGTTGTGAGTGTTGTTTCTTTATCAGGATTAAAAGGATTACCCGGACAAACCAACTATTCGGCAGCAAAGGCAGCAGTAATTGGTGCAACTAAAGCATTATCTCAGGAAGTTGGAAGAAGAGGAGTTACAGCAAATTGTGTTGCACCTGGTTTCATCAAAACAGATATGACCGAAGGCATCAATGAAAAAGATTACAAACAACTAATCCCAGTAAACCGTTTTGGTACTTCCGAAGAAGTGGCTGATTCAGTAATTTTTCTCGCTTCTGAAAAAGCATCTTACATAACCGGACAAGTATTGTCGGTAAACGGAGGTTTGTACAGCTAACATTATCTTATCGAATCGAGCATAAAATGCTAAAATGTTAATTTTCAACATTTTAGCATTTTTTATTTAACTGTTGATACATTGAAAAAATTGACTATTTTTGAATCCTTTTTTAGACAAAATTATGCATAACAGAGTAGTTATAACAGGATTAGGTATTTGGAGTTGTTTAGGGACCAGCCTCGATGAGGTAACAAAATCTTTACATGACGGAAAATCTGGTATCGGGATGGATATGGAGCGTAAGGCTTGGGGATATCGTTCTGGATTAACGGGAATTGTAGCTAAGCCAGAACTAAAAGGAATTTTAGACAGAAGAGCTCGTATTGGTCTTTCCGAAGAAGCTGAATACGCATACATGGCAACATTGGAAGCTATGAAAAATGCAAAGATGGACATGAGCTGGGTGGAGAAAAACGAAGTGGGAATCCTTTACGGAAATGATAGTTCAGCTAAAGCAGTAAGTGAAGCAATAGATACAATAAGATTAAAAAAAGATACAACATTATTGGGTTCAGGTTCAATTTTTCAATCGATGAATTGTACAGTAACAATGAACCTTTCTACCATTTTTAAATTAAAAGGAATCAACTTTACGATTAGTGCTGCCTGCGCAAGTGGCTCCCACTCTATCGGATTGGGTTACCTGATGATTAAATGGGGATTACAAAAACACATTATTTGTGGTGGTGCACAAGAGGTAAATCCGTTTGCTTTTGGTAGTTTTGATGGATTGAGCGCTTTCTCGATCCGTGAAAACGAACCAACAAAAGCATCTCGTCCGTTCGACAAAGACCGTGATGGCTTGATTCCAAGCGGTGGAGCAGCAACTTTAATTTTAGAAAGCTATGAAAGTGCTATAGAACGTGGTGCTCCGATTTTAGCAGAAGTAGTTGGTTATGGTTTTTCTTCAAACGGAGAACACATCTCAAACTCCAATGTTGACGGGCAGGTTCGCTCTTTGAACATGGCTTTGAATGATGCCAAATTAGCCGCAAAAGATATTGATTACATCAATGCACATGCTACTTCTACTCCGGGTGGAGATTTGGCTGAAGCAACTGCAATAAATGAGGTTTTTGGTGAATGCAAACCTTTGGTTAGTTCAACAAAATCAATGACAGGGCACGAATGTTGGATGGCCGGAGCCAGTGAAATTGTATATTCCATGCTTATGATGCAGAATAATTTTGTGGCTCCCAACATCAATTTTGAAAACCCTGATGAGGCATCTGCAAAATTAAATATCGCTAAAACTACTACAGAAAAAAATATTGATGTATTTTTGTCCAACTCTTTCGGATTTGGAGGAACAAATTCATCATTAATAATTAAAAAAGTAAAATAAAAAAAACAACTACTCAATGACACAAGCAGAAATTATAGAAAGAATTAACGCCTTTTTAGTAGACGAATTTGAAGTTGATGCAGAGAAGATTAATCCAGATGCAAACCTACGCGAAACTTTAGGTTTAGACAGTCTTGATTATGTTGATCTAGTTGTTATTATCGAAAGTAATTTCGGATTTAAAGTTGTTGCAGAAGACTTCATCAATATTCATACATTCCAAAATTTTTACGACTACGTAGATCGTAAAGTAGCAGAAAAAGCTACTGTTTAGGAAGAAAAGGTTAAACTAAGTAAATAAGGTAATTGAGAAAAATCACTTCCACTTATTTAACCTAATTAACCCTCCCTATAGCTATCGGGACAACTTATTTAACTTAACATGGCAAAGTGGGAAGGAAAATCCAAAGGAACTGTATTCGGCCATAAAATATTTGTTTTCATATTAAATCATCTCGGGCTAAGACTAGCGTACATTGTACTAAGGTTTGTAGCCCTTTATTATTTCCTGTTCGCCCGTAAATCCAACCGAAGCATTCGCTACTTCTACAAAGATGTATTGAAGTATAAAAGTTTTACTACCCGCTTAAAAATTTACAAAAACTATTATGTTTTCGGACAAACTATTCTTGACAAAGTTGCTTTACTGGCAGGAGTAAAAACAAAATTTACCATCAACCACGATGGAGGAAAAAACCTTGATAAGATTGCAGAAATGGGCAAAGGTGGAATTTTAGTGAGTGCACATATTGGAAATTGGGAAATAGCCGGACAGTTATTAAATCGCTTGAATACCACTTTCAATATTTTGATGTATGAAAACGAAAGCGTCAACATCAAAAAATATATGGATGGGGTTCAGAAAAAAAAGAACTTCAACATTATTGCCATTAAAGATGGAGAAATGGGACACTTGATTGAATTACACAATGCTTTTTCAAAAAATGAATTAGTTGTGATGCATGGCGACCGCTTCCGTGATGGTGTTCAAACTTTAGAAGCAAACTTCTTAGGCAAAACTGCAAAATTTCCTGCCGGTCCGTTTATTATGGCTGCAAAATTCGGAGTTCCACTTTCAGTTGTATTTGCAGTAAAAGAAACAGCAACACATTATCATTTCTTTGCTTCCGACCCTATACAAGTAAAACGAACGCGTGATCCCAAACAAACAGAATTAGCGGTACAAGAATTGCTTCGTAAATATTTAGACGAAGTAGAAAAAATGGTCTATCGCTACCCGGAGCAATGGTTTAACTATTACGCTTTTTGGAAGGAACAGGAGTAAAGTCATATTTTCCTACCCCATTTTTTACTATTTTTACATCTCAATAAAAATCCTATGCAAAAACAGTACGATGTTATTATTGCCGGTGGTGGTCTGGCCGGACTAACACTTTCTATTCAGATAAAAAGAGCAAATCCGGATATTTCCATTTTGATTATGGAATACCGTGATACTATTGCTCCGGTTGCTGCTCATAAAGTTGGTGAATCTACAGTTGAGTTGGCTACACATTATTTCCGTGAAGTGCTTGGATTAAAAGAATACTTGGAAGAATTTGAATTACCTAAACACGGATTACGTTTCTTTTTTAAGACAGACAATAAAGGTGAAATTTCTAACCGTGTAGAATTAGGTCCACGCTTAAAACTTCCTACTCCAAGCCACCAGCTGGATAGAGGAACATTTGAAAACTATTTAGAAAAACATACAAAAGAATTAGGAACTGAATTTATGTTGAGTGCCCGTGTAAAAGATGTGGAATTCAACGAAGCAGGTCACACGGTTATATTTAATCACAACGAAGAAGAGAAGCGTTTGAAAGCTCGTTGGGTAGTTGATGCAACTAGTCGTTTCAGTCTGTTAAAACGTAAATTAAAATTTGAAAAAGAAGCTCCTCACAATGTAAATGCGGTTTGGTATCGCGTGAAAGGTGTTATAGATATTGATGATTGGAGCGACAACAATGAATGGAAAAATTTTCTTGCTCCACGTTTACGTTATTTAAGTACGGTTCACTTTATGGACAAAGGTTATTGGCTTTGGGTAATTCCTTTGGGTTCAAAAAATACTAGTATCGGCATTGTTGCAGATGAAGACTTGCATCCTTTTAATACAATCAACACTTATGAAAAAGCTGTTGAATGGATAAAGAAAAATGAACCATTAGCAGCAAAACATGTTTGTCCGCCAAAAGAAGAATTAATGGATTTCAGAATTCTGAAACATTTTGCGCACAACAGCGGCAGAATGTATTCGAAAGATCGTTGGGCTTGTACCGGTGAGGCGGGTGCATTCCTAGATCCTTTTTATTCTCCGGGAAGTGATTTTATTTCAATGAATAACACTTGGTTGTCGGATTTAATTTTGCGTGATAAAGCAGGAGAAGATATTGCCTTGAGAACTGAAGTGTACGAAACAATGCATTTACGTTGGTTTGAGAGTTGGCTCCCACTCTATCAGGATAAATATAAATTGATGGGTAATACGCAAATTATGGTTTTCAAAATTTTCTGGGACTGGGCAATTTATTGGTCGGTGCCATGCGTTTTATTTACCAACAAAGGTTACACCGATTTAAAAGTATTGCGTGATTTATTTGTTTCAGAAGATGGCATAGGAACTAAATTCCAGGCATTGAATAAAATTATGCAAGATATATTTCTACAATGGTTGCCACACGAAAAAGAAACATTCACTCACAGATACATTGATCCTTTTGATTTAATGTATATGCGGGAGTTCCAAACAGGGATTGAGTTTCAGCATGGAAGTACAAAAGCCTTGCTTGAGCAAATGAAAATCAATATGGATAAAATTGAGAAAATTGCAGCAGAAATGTTCCGGCATATTAGTCACCAGGTAAAAGGAACACCCTTGGATATGAAAGTAAATCCATACACCATCAGCTTGACTGAAACAGTTGATACGACTAGCAGTATGGCTTTGAGTGTAGATGCTGCTATAAAAAAGGATGTGAATGTAATGTGGTTTTACGATAAGAAATAAGTGATGCAAGATTCAAACAGTATTTCATTAAAAATGGAAAAGATTAAAACTCTTTTTCAGGAAGCGAAAGACATTGCTTTAGAAACTAATGACATTCATTCCATTATTCAAAAGATAAAAAACTTCGACAATGAATTCCGTTCGGTAACATATGAAGCTATTTCCATGGCTTTAGCAGAAAAAGATATTGCTGAAAATAATTTGCTGAACAACTGGAAAACATTTTTGACAGAATATGCGCAGGCTCATACATTACAATTTCATGTTGGATTAGGTTGGGCATTGGCAAAAGAAAACAAAGAAATTTCAACATTTCTAAATTTAATTGAACCTGCAATGATTTCCAAAGTGCTAGACGGAATAGGATATTATGATGGAATATTCAGAAACAGGCAGACAATAAGGTCAAAAAAAATAAACGAAAAAATAGAATCTGATAATTTAAAATATTACGACCAGGGAATTGGAAGAAGCATTTGGTATAACTGTTTTGGAAATATTGAAAAGTGCAAAGAAATAATTGAAAGTTTTCTTCCTGATAGGCAGGCTAATTTATGGAGAGGAATTGGTATTGCATGTACATATGTTGGAGGTGTTGATGAAAACCTACTTAAAGAAATTTACACTCTATCAGGAAAACATTCTTCGGAACTATGTAAAGGTGCTTTGATGGCAATTAAAACAAGAACGGAAGCAAATACACTTCAACGAGATACTGAATTGGTTTGCCAAACCTGGCTTGGCACTTCAACTGAAGAAGCACTAAAAATATTGATTGAGAATAAAAAAACTGTAGAAAATTAATTTATTATAAAATACGAGCCTGAATCATAAGTCAGATTCGTAATTCGTTTTTTGTAATTCGTAGTAAAATGAAAAAAGAAGAACTTCCACAAGATGAATCAGCGTTGGCTTCTATGACCAGGGAGTTGATGTATGTAAAAGATAAAGAAGGAAAATACACTACCGATTTAAGCACAGGATGGGATGTAAAAAAACAAGCCTTGGATAATGCTTGGGATGATATTAAAGAACGAACAGAAGAGGCACGTAAAGCTGTAGCAAACGGTGAAAAAAGTCCAATCTATTATTTTATGGAATTGCGCATCATGGATTTCCCTGTTTTATCAGGCTACACAGGATTTTGGGCTTTTACAATAAAACGCCACATGAAACCAAATGTGTTCAAATCCTTAAGCGAAAAAAAATTACAGATTTATGCAAAAGCATTTGATGTGAGTGTGGAAGAGTTGAAGAACTTTAAAGGATAGTTGCAATAGGCAGTTGGCAATTGACAATAGACAATAGACAAATAAAAAAATTACGTGAAGAGATTCGTAATTCGCTAAGATTCGTAATTCGTAGTTATGGAGAAAGAATTCAAACATATACAAGCAGCTCACTGTGAGAATGGCGTTGCAACAAGCTTATTACGTTATCACGGATTACAATTCATGACTGAACCATTGGCTTTTGGAATGGGGTCGGGAATATTTTATTTGCACATTCCTTTTCTAACAATTAGTAACGGCCCGGCTATTACTTACAGAAGTATGCCAGGTTGGATATTTAGTCGCACATGCACTGCTTTAGGTGTAAAAGTAAAGCGTGAGAAATTCAGAAGTGAGGAAGCAGCTGTAAAATTTTTAGATCAAAAAGTAAAAGAAGGTGTTCCGGTTGGTTGCCAGGTTGGCGTTTTCAATCTTCCATATTTTCCACCTGAATATCGTTTTCATTTCAATGCACACAATTTAATAGTGTACGGAAAAGAAAATGGGAATTATTTAATTAGTGATCCTGTAATGGAAACAGTTACACATCTTTCGGAAGAAGATATGTTAAAAGTACGTTTTGCAAAAGGTCCATTAGCTCCGAAAGGCCATGTATACTTTCCTGAGCAAGTTGGCATTGTTACAGATGAGATGATAAAAAAAGGAATCATCAAAGGAATAAAACGCAGTTCACGCGATATGTTGCACATACCCGGGAACATTGGTGGAGTTTCCGGAATAAAATATACTGCAAAAAAAATAAGAATATGGAGAGATAAATTAGGTCCGCGGAAAGCAGGTTTGTATTTAGGACAAATTGTGAGAATGCAAGAAGAGATTGGCACTGGCGGTGGCGGCTTCCGTTTTTTATTCGCTGCATTTTTAGAGCAGGCACATCAATATGTAAAACAGGATCAATTGTTACAAATATCTGAAGACTTCACAAAAGCGGGAGATTTATGGAGAGCAAGCGCAGTGAACATGGGCAGAATTTACAAAGGAAGATTAAACGAACAAAAAGATTTTGATGAGAGTGCCGATTTACTAATGCAAATTTCTGATATCGAAAAACAAGCATTTATTAAGTTGTCAAAGATAAAATTGGGATAACAGAGAGTTCTTATGAATTCACAAAGGATTTTTAACTTTTCAGCATTAACAGGCATTACAAAAGATAAACTCCAAATAATTGAATTCGGAATACCATTTTAACCCAATATATCAATTTTGACCAGATAAGTCTTTTCTATCTTTGGCAAAAGAATTGCAAAACCCCAGTCAAACCAAAAAATAAAAAAATGAAAAAAATCGTATTAGTTTGTATTGCATTAACTACAATGTTAACTGCTACAGCTCAAAAAGAAAAAAAGTATGAAAAGCTTTATTACAAAAATGTTGTTCTTGAAACCAGTGAAGTAACAATATTAGTTGACAACGCAGTATCAACAGATGGCGAAACAAAATTCAAATTAAAAATTACTAACAAAACAGCTGATTACATTATGTTCAAACCGGAAGAATGTAAGTTCATTGTAAATGGAAAAGAATCAAAACCATCAGAAAAACCAAAAACAATTGAACCTAATTCATCTGATTGGTTAATTGTAAACTTAAGAGGTGCAGGTTATAACAGTGTAAAAAACTACACTTTTGAAATTGCCGGACTTTACAAAGTTTCTACAAGCGGAACAGTTGTTAAGGCTGACGATTTTAAATTACCGGCTTCAAAAAATGATTTCAAAGCAGGGAACTACAGCTTAAACATGACCAAGCTTACAAAAGAATCAGGCAAAACAGAAGCAAAATTTGATTGCTCTTATAATGGCGACAAAGTAGCAATTGTATTCCCAAGCAAAATGGGATTAAAAATGCCCGATGGAAACGAATATGCATCCGTTCAACCAAAAGGATTATTGGCTAAGAAAGGCCCAATCTTAATGACAAAAGGACAAACAGAAGGTTTAACAGGAAACTGGGAAAGAATGCAAGGTGGAAAAGCTATGGACATGCAAAAAGTTGAAATGTTCATTAAATGGAATGAAACATTTACTGAAGTTACTCCTGAAAAATTAAAAAATGAATCACTTGCTTTTGAATTTGATGAAGCTTTGAGTGATGCTAAGAAATAAAGAATTTTTTTTATCAAAAAACCACGAGTATTAATCTCGTGGTTTTTTTGTTTTATAACAATACTATTGTCAAAATATTGTAGTATTTTTGAGTGTAATTATAATAAGAGATATGAAAAAATTTACTCTTTCCATTATCGTTTTAATTTTTGTCGCTACAAATGCATTCTCTCAAAAAAAAGAGAAAGTAATCAAATACCAAAAAACATTTTATAAAAATCAGACCATAGAGAATATGGATGTAAAAATAACCATTGATGATGCAGTGGCTAGTGTTACAGGAATAAAATTCAAAATCAGCATTGTCAATAAAACAGGCGATTATATTATTTTCAAACCATCGGAATGCGAATTTAAAATAAGAGACAGCAAAGTAAAACCTATAGAAAAGTGGTTGGTCATTCGTCCGGGCGATAAAGACTGGAGAATAGTTGACATTAAAGGAGCTTACGTTATACCTGAAAATTTCGACTTTTTAATGGCTGGTTTTTATAAAGTTTCATTGGATGCTAAAGGAAATACAACAGCAGATTTTAAACTACCTGCATCCAGTAACGAATTTAAGTCAGGAGGATTTGCAGTTGTAATGGATGGTTTCAAAAAAGAAACTGCAAAAACAGATGCAAAATTTAAAGTAACTTACTATGGCGATAAAATTGGAATTATTGAAACAAATAAAGTGGCAGCTAAGATGCCTGATGGAAAAGAATTTGCAAACTATTTAACCGACAAACCAATCATTTTTGATAAAGGCACAGTAGATGATTTCAAAGTAGCTTGGAAAGATATTCCTATTAATTCGGGTGATATGCAACAATCAGAAATGATGATTTTGTGGCGTGATGCATTTAAAGAAGTGACTCCATTAAAAATTCCAACCATTAATCTGACCATTCTTTTTGATAAAGAAATGAGTATGGACAAAGGAAGATAATTTGTATGAAAAAAGTACTTGTTGTCTATTACACTCAAACAGGTCAGCTTCAAAGTGCTGTAAAATCAACACTTGCATCATTTGAAAAAGAAAACGTTTCAATTGATTATCTTCATATTAAACCTAAAAAAGCTTATCCATATCCATGGAGTTACATGGAATTTTTTGATATTTTTCCCGAAACAGTTCATGGTACTCCAACGGAATTAGAACCTTTTTCTATCAATCAAGAAATTAATTACGATTTAGTTGTGATTGCTTACCAGCCTTGGTTTTTATCCATTTGTGTTCCAATTAATTCTTTTTTGCAAACTGAAGAAGCTAAAAAAATATTGAAAGGAAAATCCGTAGTAACCATTTTGGCATGTAGAAATATGTGGCTGAACGGACAAGAGAAAATGAAGCTGCACTTAAAAAATTTGCAGGCAAACTTAGTAGGAAACATCACTTTTGTAGACAAGGCTGCTAATTTGGTAAGTTTAGTTACCGTTTTAGCCTTCGTTTTAGGTGGCAAAAAGGAGAACTTCCTTGGAATTTTTCCAAAATACGGTGTATCTGATAAGGATCTTCAGGAACTGGCGCCAAAGTTTGGGAATATTCTTCTGAAACATCTTAAAATCAATGATTATACTGGTCAACAGCAAGAATTGGTTGAAGCAGGAGCTGTAAATATCAAATCCAACCTATTGTTGATGGAAGGACGTGGCAGAGACTTGTTCCCTTTGTACGCCAACTATATCTCCAAAAAAGGAACAGCCGGAAGTGCTGACAGAAGAACAAGAGTGCGAATATTCGGAATTGTTTTACCTACGGCCATTTTGCTTCTTTCTCCTATCATTACTATCATTTCGAGGCTTGCACCGGTTTTGTTTCCACAAAAAATCAAAAAACAGGTGGATTATTACTCTCAAAACTCACTGCGTTAATTGATTAGTCAATTTTTTCGGAATACACAATAGCTGATATTTTATTTGAAAATAATGCCTCAACCAGTCCTCTAAATTGATAAATTACCTTATTTTTGCGTTTGCACGAAATTTTTGAGCTGAATTGGTCATTCTGTTCAAACTAAAAAACTAAACAAACGCATTTAATACTTTTTATGGATAGATCAGTTTACATTAATCGAATTGCCAAATTTTTACCCGGCAACCCGATTAGTAATGAAGAGATGGAAGATTACCTGGGCTGTGTGGATGGAAGAAAATCACGTTCGAAGGCGATAATTTTGCGTAACAATAAAATTAAAACCCGCTATTACTCACGTGATAAAGAAGGCAACAGCACGCATACCAATGCCGAACTTACTGCAGAAGCAGTAAAAGCATTGTGCACAAATGGTTTTACACTTGATCAAATTGAACTTTTAACGAGCGGAACTACTTCGCCCGATCAAATATTACCTGCACATGGAGTAATGGTTCATGGTTTATTAAAAACAAAACCAATTGAAGCCATTTCGTTTTCAGGTTCTTGCTGCTCCGGTATGAACGCATTGAAATATGCTTACATGTCGGTACAAACAGGAAATACGAACAATGCTGTTTCTACTGGCTCTGAGAAATTATCTACTTGGATGTCGGCACAAACATTTGAAGAAGAAGCTCAGAAATTAAAGGAATTAGAAGACAATCCAATCATCGGATTTGAAAAAGAATTTTTACGTTGGATGCTTTCGGATGGTGCTGCTGCAACATTGTTGAGCGACAAACCAAACCCGGATTCATTGTCTTTAAAAATTGAATGGATAGAAATCTGTTCATTCGCAAATGAAGTGGAAGCTTGTATGTATGTGGGCTCTGAGAAAGATGCTGATGGAAATCTACATGGTTACAGCGAGTTTACGCCTAAACAATGGTTAGAAAAATCCATCTTCGCTATGAAGCAAGATGCACGTTTATTAGATAAGTACATTGCACAATTGGGAACAAAAAAATATGTGGAATTATTCAAAAAGCACAATGTAGATCCTAAAAGCATCGATTGGTTTTTGCCTCATATTTCTTCAGAATATTTCCGTTCAAAAGTGGATGATGAAATGAAAAAATATGGTGTTGAGTTACCACAAGAAAAGTGGTTTGTGAATTTAACATCCGTTGGAAACATTGGTGCAGCATCTATTTTTATTGCAATTGAAGAATTAATGACTTCAGGAAAATTAAAAAAAGGACAAAAAATTGCGATCACAGTTCCTGAAAGTGCTCGCTTCTCTTACGCTAATGCTTTATTTACAGTAGTATAATGACACAAGTTATAGAAACTCCAATTATTGAAGGCGCTGAAGTATCAGCATTGCTTCCTCAAAAACCACCAATGGAAATGGTGGATAAATTGTGGTTTCATGACGATACCTACTCTATCTCTGGTTTGCTGATTAAGCACGATAATGTTTTTTGCAAAAATGGAGTTTTGCGTGAACCGGGATTAATGGAAAACATTGCACAAACTGCCGGCTTACGATTGGGATACATGGTTCAGCAAATGCAAAAAAATGGCGCTGCAATTAAACCGCCCTTAGGCTATATCGGTGGAATTAAAAATTTAATTATACATCAGCTCCCTCCAGTTGGCGCTGAATTAAAAACAGAAATATTTGTACAAGCAGTTGTTTTTGAAGTAACACTTATCTCCGCAAAAAGTTCAATTAACGGAGAACCTGTTGCAAGCTGTGAAATGAAAATATTTTTGAAAAAGGACTAGCCATTCGGCTACGCTCAGGCTGACAAAAATCTACAAATGGCTAACTCAGCAATTGAAGTAAAAAACCTCCGGAAAGTTTATAAAGACGCTGCAATTCCCGCTGTTGACAATCTCTCGTTTTGTATTGAAGAAGGCAGCATTTTTGGACTACTTGGTCCGAATGGTGCCGGAAAAACTACAACACTTTCCATACTTTGCGGATTAATAAAAGCAACCAGTGGTGAAGCAACTCTGCTTGGATTATCATTGAACAATAAAGTTCAGGAAATTAAACAAATGATTGGCGTTGTTCCTCAGGAAATTGCACTCTATCCTTCCCTTACAGCTTATGAAAACTTACGATACATAGGAAATATGTATGGCTTAAGCGGTAAAAATCTGAGAAATAAAATTCAGGAAAATTTAGAAATTGTAGGATTATCGTCACACAAAAACCATAGAATAGAAACATTTTCCGGTGGAATGAAACGAAGAATAAATTTAGTTGCAGGGATTTTGCATTCACCAAAAATTTTATTCTTAGATGAACCGACTGTTGGAGTTGATGTTCAGTCGAGAAATTTAATTACAGAACACTTACATCTTTTAAACAAACAAGGATGTACAATTATCTACACATCGCATTTGATGGAAGAAGCAGAAAATTTATGCTCCGCAATTGCTGTTATTGATCACGGAGAAATTATTGCATCCGGGGAACCGAAAGCAGTTATCAAAGAACATGGTACTGAAAATTTAGAACAATTATTTTTGAAGTTAACAGGAAAAACATTGAGAGATTAATGTTAAGACTATATTCTACCATACAAAAAGAAATTTTAATTCTCTTACGCGACAAAGGAGGCTTAATCATCATGTTCATTATGCCAATGGCTATGATCACTTTGATGGCTTTGATTCAAGATGCTCCTTTCCGTGATTACCAGGAAATGAAAATTCCATTGTTACTGGTAAATAACGACAAAGGAGATCTTGGAAGTACAATCGACAGTGGCTTATACGATTCAAAAATATTTGAGATTACAAAACTTTCAGTTAACAGAGATGAAGTAAAACAAAAAGTAAAATCAGGAGAATTTAATATTGCCATTATTATCCCCGAAAACGCTAGTGATTTGCTGAATTCGAAAGTGAGTCATTTTGTAACAAAAAAATTAAACGAAGCCGGTCTCTCCGACTCTGCTGAAATTGATGAATCAAAATTGTCTGCTGAATTAAATTTGGAAATTTTATTTTCTCCCGACACAAAAAAATCGTTTAAGTCTTCCATTTTAAGTTCGTTAAAACAATCTACTTCCAAAATAGAAACACAAACTTTATTGGAGTTATTCAACAAAGAACTGAAGCAGTCCGACAATGGTGGAAACGAGAAGATGAAAGACTTTGTGAATTTCAAAGAGATCAATACAGTTGAAACAAAAGAAGAAGAATTAAAATTAAATTCGGTGCAACACAATGTTCCTGCCTGGACCATCTTCGGAATGTTTTTTATTGTTATCTCTATGTCGGGTAGCATTATCAAAGAACGCGATGAAGGAAGCTATACACGCATTCTAACAATGCCCGGCTCATACATTACTGTTTTGATAGGTAAAATAAGTGCTTACCTTCTTATTTGTTTAATTCAATGTGTATTAATGCTGATGGTAGGTTTATATATTTTGCCTCAACTAGGATTACCCGTTTTAATAATTGGTAACAGCATTTTAGCTATTTGTGTTGTTGCCGTTTCAGCAGGATTAGCGGCAACAGGGTATGGAATTTTAGTCGGAACTATCTTCAAAACACACCAACAAGCATCTACTTTTGGAGCAGTATCTGTAGTAATTTTGGCAGCCTTAGGCGGAATATGGGTTCCTGTATTTGTGATGCCTGAGTATTTAAGAATGCTTTCTGAATTCTCTCCTCTTTTTTGGGGTTTGAGTGCTTTCCACAAGCTCTTTTTAAATGGTGGTGACCTGAACAGCATAATGCCTCATGTTTTTAAGTTATTAACGTTCTGTTTTATTAACTTAGGAATAGCTTATTTTTATAATAAGAATCACCACAAATAGGCTCAAATTCTCTATTTACAAGTCCCATTATTCAGTAAAAATCAATAACTTCGCATTCGTTAAAAACAGATGGAAACCTTGTTGCATAACAAAAAAACAGATATTCAAACTCTTTCAAATACCACAGTTGTTCCTGTGCGTTTTTCGGAAGTGGATGCTTTGGGTATTGTTTGGCACGGACACTATTTGAAATTTTTTGAAGATGGCAGAGAAGCATTTGGAAGAGCATATGAATTAGGATATCTTGATATCTATAAAAACAACTTTGCCACACCGCTTGTTAAGATAAATGTAGATTTTAAAAAAACTGTAAAATATGGTGATCACGTAAAAATCATCACAACTTATGTACATTCTCCTGCAGCCAAAATAATTTTCAGATATGAAATTTACCGCGAGTCGGATGGAGAATTGGTTGCAACAGGTGAATCCACACAGGTATTTATGAATTTAGAACATGAATTATTTATTGTTGTTCCTGAGTTCTTCGAACAATGGAAACAAAAGAATTTGAACTCTGAAATTTGAAATTAGAATCATACATAGTTGCCGATAATATTATCTCCCCGCTTGGCTTTACGAGTTCTGAAAATTTCGAACAACTGAAACAAAAGAAAACTGGAGTTCAACGCTTGGAAACATCTGAGCTTTCGTCTGAACCTGTTTGTGCCGCACTTGTTGATACTCAAAAATTAAATTCAGAATTTCAAAAAATCACTGCGAATAATATTGAAAAGAAAGATTTCACCCGTTTGGAAAAAATGGTTTTGCTTTCTATTCACGATTGCCTGAAACAAAATTCCAACATTGATATCACAAGCAAAAAAACATTAATTATTTTTTCTACAACCAAAGGAAACATTGATCTTTTAGATCCAAAACAAGCTTCTGAATTTGATAAAAAAAGAGTTTACTTATGGGAAACAGCAAAAATTATTGCTCAACATTTCAATAATCCAAACAAACCATTAATTGTTTCTAATGCCTGTATTTCCGGAGTACTAGCCATCATTTTAGGAAAACGGCTTTTAGAAACAAATCAATACGATACAATTATTGTTAGTGGTGTAGACATCTTAACACATTTTGTTGTATCCGGATTTCAATCTTTCAAAGCCATCAGCAATGAAGTCGCAAAACCTTACGATGCGAAGCGAGACGGAATATCTTTAGGCGAAGGTTGCGGGACAATCGTAATGTCGTCCGTCATCCGTCATCCGTCATCCGACATAATTGTTTCAGGAGGTGCCAGTTCCAACGATGCAAACCATATTTCAGGACCATCACGAACCGGAGACGGATTGTTTTTAGCTATAGACAAAACATTAAAAGAATCAAATGTAAAAGCATCTGAAGTGAGTTACATCTCCGGACACGGCACTGCAACGCTTTACAACGATGATATGGAATCATTGGCCATTACGGATGCTCATTTAGAAAATGTTCCAATGAATAGTCTGAAAAGTTATTTCGGACATACACTTGGTGCTGCAGGAATCATTGAATCCATCATTGGAATTCATTCCATGCTTGAAAATACTTTAATTGGAACTTTTAACTTTAATGAATTAGGAGTTACAAAACCTATCAATATTATTAAAAATACCGAATCAGCCAACATAAACAATTGCTTAAAAACTGCTGCTGGATTTGGCGGATGTAATGCTGCTGTGTTCTTTCAAAAAGTTCAAAACAATTAATGGAAACAAAAAATTATATCACATCCTATTGTTCCATTAAAAGCGGAAAGGTAAATGTTAACGGAAAGGAAACTTATTCCGACATTAATCTTTCATCAGTTGATTTTATTAAATCGGTTTACAAACAATTTCAACTCAACTATCCGAAGTTTTACAAAATGGATCATTTGTGTAAACTGGCCTTTGTTGCTTCCGATTTATTGCTAAAATCCAACCCGATTATGCAAAAATATGCCCCAGAAGATGTATCGGTAATTATCGCCAATTCAGCCTCTTCTTTGGAAATAGATACCGAGCACCAAAACACGATTTCTGATAAAAACAACTACTTCCCAAGCCCAGCAGTGTTTGTATACACTTTACCCAATATTTTGATTGGGGAAATTGCCATCAGAAATTGCATAAAAGGTGAGAATACTTTCTTTATTTTTGATAAATTTGATGCCGATTTCATGGGTTCCTACATTAACTCACTTTTAAATGGCAGCAAAGCAAAATGTAGCCTTACAGGATGGGTTGATTTTTATGAAAATAACTATGAAGCATTTTTATGTACTGTTGAAAAAGAAGAAGGAATATTAAACATTGAACATAATTCAGAACAACTAAACAAATTATATAACAACTAAATAACAAAATAAAATGGATGCATTGATTGATCAGCTAAAAGGTGAAATTATTGAACAATTAAACTTAGAGGATTTAAAAAAAGAAGATATTAATTCAGATGCCCCACTTTTTGGAGAAGGTTTGGGTTTAGACTCGATTGATGCTTTGGAATTAATCGTATTGTTAGAAAAAAACCACGGAATTAAAGTTGCGAACCCTGCTGACGGAAAAAAGATTTTCCAGTCGGTTCGCACAATGGCTGAGTATATTCAAGCAAATAAAAAATAGGGAATTAGGGAAATTAGGGAATTGGTTAAATAGGGTTTCCCCAATTAACCAATTCCCTAATTACCTTATTTAACCTTTTAAGCATGAGCAACAAAATCTACATTACCGGTATTGGAATGATTTCGGCCATTGGAAACAATGTGGCTGAGTCATTGGCATCCTTGGAGAATTTAAAATCCGGTATTGGTACTTTAGAAAATGTCCGCTCTCGTCACAAAGATTATGTTCCTGTTGGTGAAGTAAAATCAACCAACGAGCAACTAACTGCAATGGCGGGATTAACACCCGACAAACAAAGCACACGTACTGCCTTACTTGGATTAATTGCTGCTCAGGAAGCAGTAAAATCATCCGGAATAAAAAACATCAAAGAATTTAAAACAGGAATAATCTCCGCAACCAGTGTGGGTGGAATGGGAATGACTGAAAATCTTTGGATGGATTATCTCGATACAACAAAAAGCGGTGATTGGTTGAAATACATTGAAGCGCATGAATGTGGTGACAGCACCGAATTTATTGCGGATAATTTAGGAGTGAAAGATTATTTATCAACAATCTCAACAGCATGCTCCTCCTCTGCTAACTCCATTATGTTTGGAGCACGTTTAATCAAACACGGAATTTTAGATCGTGTAATTGTTGGAGGAACAGATTCTATGTCGCGCTTTACCATCAATGGTTTTATGACTTTAATGATTTTAGATAAAGAACCATGCAAACCATTTGATGCCAATCGTCAAGGCTTAAATTTAGGTGAAGGTGCAGGTTTCATAGTTATCGAATCAGAGAAAGCTGCACAAGGAAAAGAAATTTTAGCAGAGCTTTCAGGATATGGAAATTCAAACGATGCTTACCATCAAACTGCTTCTTCTCCAGACGGAGCCGGAGCTTTCATGGCAATGGAAAAAGCATTTAAGGTCAGCGGACTAAAGCCAAGTGATATTGACTACATCAATGCACATGGAACAGGAACAGCAATTAATGACATGTCGGAAGGAACAGCAATCGACAGACTATTTAATAAAAATGTTCCGAGTATAAGTTCAACAAAAGCATATACAGGACACACATTGGGTGCTTGTGCTGCAATAGAAGCCGTGTTTTCAGTTTTAGCAATTAAGAATAATGAAATTTTTCCGAATTTAAATTATAAAACTCCAATGCCTGAGTTAAGTTTTAAACCAACTACAACTTTGGAAAAAGGAAAAAAAATAAATCACGTTTTATCCAACTCTTTTGGCTTTGGAGGAAACACTTCAGCACTCATTTTCTCGAGACACAAAGCGAGTTAGAGAAATAGAGAATTGGTGAGTTGGAGAATTAAAAAAATTTAAAGAATTAATAAAACATATAATGAGAGTTTTTAGAAAATTAAATATGCAGAATCTATCATTCTCTATTTCTCTATTTCAAAAATTCTCCAATTAAAATGGAAGGATATATCAACGGCATAGGAATTATTTCCCCTCAAAAAACATTTGACACTCCGGATTTTTTATCTGAAGTAGTGGAACATAATTCCAAAGCTTTATATTCTATCGAGCCATCTTACAAAGAATTTTTAAATCCGAATCTTGCAAGAAGAATGGCGCGTATCATTAAAATGAGCATTGCTGCTTCTACAATTTGTTTCAGAGATGCCAAAGTAGAAATGCCTGATGCAATTATGACCGGCACAGCACTTGGATGTTTGGAAGACACAGAGAAATTTTTGTGGGCCATCATTCATGACGATGAACAATTTTTAACTCCTACCTCTTTCATACAATCTACTCACAATACGGTAAGTGCACAAATTGCTTTGCAGTTAAAGTGCATGAATTATAATTTCACTTATGTACACAAAGGTTTTTCTTTTGAAAGTGCTGTATTAGATGCATTAATGACATTGGCTGAAGGAGAAGCTAAAAATATTTTAATTGGCGGTCACGATGAAATGACAGATAAATATTACCGTGTTTGCGACAGAATAGGATATTTTAAGCAAGAAACAGTTCCAACTATGGAACTCATCAACAGAAAAACAAACGGAAGTATTGGCGGAGAAGGGGCAGCATTTTTTGTTTTAAGTAAAGATAAATCAGAAACATCTTATGCAAAATTAAGAGGCATCAAAACTATTTACAAACCTGAAAACAATCAGGAGATTGAAAATAAAATAAACGAATTGCTTGCTTCCAATGGTTTGACAGCAAAAGATATTGATGTGGTTGTTTACGGAAACAATGGTGATGCCCGTTTCGATAAAACCTACACTCATTTACAAGATAATTTATTAAAAGACAGTACATCAACCTATTTCAAACATCTTTGTGGTGAATATCAAACCGCAGGAAGTTTTGGAATGTGGGTAGCTGCAAAAATTATTAAGACACAAACAATTCCGAGTGCAATTTTAATAGGTGATAATAAATCAAAATCCATTAAGAATGTACTTATCTACAATACATTTCTGGACGTTGATCATTCTGTGTATTTACTTTCACAATGCTAAATTTTAAAATAGCGAGTATTTGTTTTGTTATCGAAAGCATAACAATTGGCTTGCTGTATTACTTTTTAGGTATTAGTCTTTGGTGGTTCCTTGTTCCAATTCTTAGTTATAAATTTTTTGTCATTTGGGGTTCTGCAAATATTCAATCGAATTTTTACACAAAAACGTATTGCAAAGCAGATACGGATGAAAAAGTAATCGCCTTATCATTTGATGATGGTCCAAATAAAGAGCACACTCCAAAAGTTCTTTCCATTTTAGAAGAAAACCATGCTACTGCCACCTTTTTTGTAATCGGGAAAAATATTCAGGGAAATGAAAGTATTATCAAAAAAATAGATGCTGCCGGACATACTATCGGAAATCACACTTTTTCGCATTCTTTCTTTATAGATTTTAAAAGCAAAGCTGGTTTTATGTATGAATTGGATGCAACATCAGATATTGTTTACAATATTATTAAAAAGCGAATGAAATTTTTTCGTCCTCCTTATGGTGTTACTACTCCACATTTAGCCGGAGCATCAAAGGCTCTGAATTATGATATTATTGGTTGGAATATCCGTTCACTAGATACTACAAATGATAAGGAAGAAAAAATAGCAAACAGGGTAATTTCACAAATAAAACCGGGAGCAATTATACTGTTTCATGATACATCAGAAAAAACAGCACAGGTATTGAAACAAACGCTTAATTTTGCAAAAGAAAATGGCTTCAAAATTGCTAGTGTGGAAGAGCTTTTAAAACTCAAAGCGTATTAAAGTAACTAGGTGATTAAGTAATTAGGTGATTAGGTAATAAGGTAAAATGAAAAAAATATTTGCAATCGTACTGTTTTTTATAAGTGCTTTTTCCTTTGCACAAGCCCCTTCAGGTTACAAACCTGTTAAAGATACATCTGCTTTCAAACAAAAAATGGAAGCACAATCAAAACTGATTACCTCATTGGAAAGTGATTTCACTCAAGAAAAGTATTTGAGTGTGATGTCTGAAAAAATTATCAGCAAAGGACATTTTCATTTCAAAAAAGTGAACATGTTGCGTTGGGAATACAATGAGCCTTACAAGTATCTTATCGCTATTAATAAAGATAAAATGTTTATCAAGGACAATGGGAAAGTGAGTAAATATGATATCAATTCAAATAAAATGTTCAAGAGCATCAACGAAATGATGGTGAACACCGTTCAGGGAAATCTATTGAACAGCAAAGATTACAAAGCAAAATTTTTCGAAAATGATAAATTTTATTTATTGGAATTAACGCCTTTACAAAAAGGAGCGAAAGATTTTTTAAAAGTGATTCAGCTCTATATCAACAAAGTTGATTATGCAGTTGATAAAGTAAAAATGATTGAACCAAGCGATGATTATACCAGCATCGACTTCACCAATCGCAAAACCAACCAGCCGATAGCGGATGAAAAATTTATTATTAAGTAGTTTCATCGCAATCCTTTTCAGTGCTTGCCACTTCGGCCATTACGGCCGGTTAAAAGAAATAAACGAGTGTTATTACTTAGCCACAAATCTCAAACCTTTGTTTGGGGATAATTTCAATTCTTTCTTATTCAAAACAAACATTACTGTTTACGGTAAAGATTACAGTGGTTTGCTAGTCACCAAACAAATGTCGCCAAAAGATTACAGAGTTATTTTTACTACTGAATTAGGAATGAAGTTATTTGATTTTGAATTTAAAGACACTGCTTTTACACTTCATTATTGTGTTCCCCAATTTAACAAACCCAAACTCCTGAAAGTTATCCAGAAAGACATTGAAACTCTTTTGATGAACGATTTAGATAAAAAAACATTCTTAAAATTTAACGATTCCAAAATGTTTTATTCAATACATAAGACGAAAATCGGGAAGCTTGAATACTACTATTTTACAGAAAACACTACTGAACACCTTGTAAAAATTGAACATGCTAAGAAAAGAAGAAAAAAGACTACATTTACACTCTCAAATTATCAAAACGATTTTCCCGGAAATATCCTGATTCAACATCACGATATAAAACTGAAGATTGAATTGAATTTGCTCAAGAAATAAACAATAAAAATGCTACTAAACGACTTCTTTAAAATAACTGACGTACAAAACGGTGAGAAATATACGGTGAGTATTGAAATGAACCCCAAACACGACATTTACAATGGTCATTTCCCCGGCAATCCAATTACTCCCGGTGTTTGTTTAACTCAAATGGTAAAGGAAACCGTTGAACACATCACAAAGAAAAAGCTTCAAATGGTGAAAGGCGATAATTTGAAATTCACAGCTATTCTAAACCCAGAAGTAAATGGAAATGTGACTATGAGCTTAAGCATTAAAGTCAAAGATGACGGGCTTTTCCAGGCCGACAGCGTTATTTCTGCCGACACTACAAATTTCTTCACTTTCAAAGGTCATTTCAAGGAAATTTAGACCCTATTTTCCTATTCATAAAACCAATAAAAATGCTATTTTTGTAGCTCTTAAAAATGCCTCTTCTGGGGCAATTTTTTTGTTTAATATGTTATAGGAATTATGTCGGTTATTGTTGATTACGAGTTATATAGGAAAAAGATAGATACACTTAATTGTTGTGTAATCATTCCTACTTATAACAATCAACAAACCATAGTTCAGGTCATTAACGATGTCCTAAAATTCACCAACAATATTATTGTTGTAAATGATGGTGCAACCGATTCAACTCCTGAATTAATAAAAGCATTCACAACTATCCATATCATTTCCTATTCACCAAACAGAGGAAAAGGAATTGCTTTGCGGACCGGAATAAAAGCTGCACAGGAAAAAGGTTATCGTTACGCTATTACAATTGACAGTGACGGACAACATTTTGCAGACGATATCCCTGTATTTATTGATAAGATTGAACAGGAACCGGATTCGCTATTAATTGGTGCTCGTAATTTGAATCAAGAGAACATGCCGAAAAAAAATACTTTCGGAAATAAGTTTTCGAATTTTTGGTTCATGCTTTTTACAGGAATTAATTTGCCTGATACACAATCGGGATACCGCCTCTATCCTATTCAGAAAATGAAAGGTTCCCATTATTTTACTTCCAAATATGAATTTGAAATTGAAGTAAGCGTAAAAGCTGCCTGGCGTGGCATTGCTGTTTTGCCTGTTCCTATAAAAGTGTTTTATGCTGAAGGCGATAAAAGAATTAGTCACTTTCGTCCGGGTAAAGATTTTACAAGAATAAGTTTATTGAATATTTATTTGTTTGTACCTGCAATGCTTTGGTATAAACCTATCCGTATTGTAAAACATTTAAGCATTTCAAATATCAAGGCAGTTATTAAAAAGTATTTTATTGATACCAATGAATCAGCAATGCGAAAATCATTGGGAGTAGCTTTCGGAGTGTTTATGGGAATTATTCCGATTTGGGGATTTCAGTTTGTAAGTGCATTGGTGTTGGCACATTTTATGAAATTGAATAAGGCAATTGTTGGATTGGCTGCACAAATAAGTGTTCCTCCAATGATTCCAATTTTATTGTATGGTAGTTTACGAACCGGACAATGGTTATTAGGCCGGGACATGAGCGAAACCATTGAAACAGACCAACTGACATTGGAGACAACCAAATTGCTTTTAAAAGAATATTTGTTCAGTGGAAAAGTATTACAGCATTTATATGAATATTTATTAGGAAGTATGGTTTTTGCTGTAATAATGGCAATTGTGTTTGGATTGATAACTTATATCCTACTTAAACTCTTTGGTAAAAAAGTTGTTCCAGCAGCAAATTAAAAATGGGAATTATTTTTACATCTATCTATCGCTTACTTAAAAAAAGAAGAATACTTTTCTTCCTTTTGTTTTTAGGTGCCTTAGGATTTGTAGGCTTCTTTGCATCACAAATAAAATTGGAGGAAGACATCACCAAAATGATGCCGACTGATACTAAGATTGAACGCTTAAACACCATTTTCAAAAATTCAAAATTCCTAGATAGATTAGTTGTAACTGTCTCCATGACTGATTCAACTAAAGAAGCTAATCCTGATAAATTGATTGAATTTACAGATAGCTTAATCACTTCTCTTCAAAAAATTGATTCTTCGCTTGTAAAAGAAATCACCTACAAAGTGAATGATGATGTAATGTATGATGTTTATAATACGTTTTTGGAAAACCTTCCTATTTTTTTAGAAGAAAAAGATTATGAGACTTTAGATCATTTAATCACTTCTGAAAGATTAGATACAACATTAGAAAAAAATTATAAAACTCTGTTATCACCGGCAAGTATGATTCTAAAAAAGAACATTCTCCGTGACCCAATCGGTATTACACCTTATGCTTTAAAGCGAATGCAGAGTTTACAGTTTGATGACAACTTTGAATTAGAGAACGGCTATATTTTCACAAAAGACAAAAAGCATTTATTATTTTTTATCACCCCTACTCCAGCTTCTTCCGAAACAGCAAAAAATGCGGAGCTACTTGAAAAAGTAACAAACAGTATTACAACAACGGCTTCACAAAACAAAGAAGTAACTGCCGAATACTTTGGTGGAATTGCCGTAGCTGTTGGCAATGCAAAACAAATCAAAAGCGATGTTATTTTAACACTTTCGATAACTGTTATCGGGTTGTTTTTGTTCATTAGTTTATTTTTCAGACGCATTGAAGTATTCTTCGTGATTTTTATTCCGGTAATTTTTGGTGGTGCATTTTCTTTGGCGATGTTGTATTTATTCAAGGGAGAAATATCTGCCATTGCTTTAGGTGCGGGTTCTATCATTTTGGGAATAGCAATGGATTACACCATTCACTTTTATACGCACTTTAAACATTTAAATAATGCAGAGGCAACAGTTAAAGATCTTTCATTTCCTTTAACATTAGGAAGTACCACAACCATTGGAGCACTTTTAAGTTTATACTTTGTTAAATCTGAAGCATTACAAGATTTTGGGATGTTTGCGGCATTCAGTCTGATGGGTGCAGCTTTGTTTACACTTGTGCTATTTCCTCATTTAATGCGAAAGAAAAAGAATGTTGTTGCAGATGAAAATAGAAAGCTCAACATCATTGAAAGAATTGCTGCTTATAAATTTGAAAAGAATAAGTACTTAATCTGGTTCATAATTCTTGTTTCTGCAGTTTCTATCTATACTTCTCAGCTAGTAAGTTTCGAAGGCGATATGATGGCGTTTAACTACATGGAACCTGAGCTGGCAAAAGCGGAGCAAAACTTAAATTCCATCAGCAATGTTTCCTTACGGAGCGTTTATCTTGTTTCCAGCGGAAAAAATTTAGACGAAGCATTAACAAACAGTGAAAAGAACATTCCTCTTTTGAATCAATTAGAAAATGAGAATGCCCTAAAAAAGTATTCTACTATTTCTACTATTCTACTTTCTAAACAAGAACAAGAAAAACGAATTGAGCGCTGGAAAGAATATTGGACAATTGAAAAGAAAGATAAATTAAAAGCAGACCTAATTAGCAAAAGTGCTCAGTATAAATTCAAGGAAGATGCATTTGTTGGATTCTACAAAATGTTGGACAAAGACTTTGCAACTATCGATGCTAGTGCATTCAACGGATTAAAATCTAGCATGCTGGATAATTACATTACTGAGAAGTCAGACGAAACAACAGTTGTAACAGTTATTAAAACTACAGCAGAAAACGAAGACAAAGTAGTAAACTCATTTAAAGAAGATGAACACTTAGTTGTTTTTGATAAAAAATTTCTGACAAACCGTTTTATCGAAATCATTAAGAACAACTTTAATTTAATTCTTACTATTTCATCATTACTTGTATTTTTTATGCTTCTGTTCTCCTATGGAAGATTTGAGTTGGCAATAATTACATTTCTTCCAATGGTGCTGAGCTGGCTTTGTATTCTAGGAATCATGGGAGTTTTTGGAATAAAATTTAATATCATCAACATCATTATCTCCACATTTATTTTTGGTTTAGGTGACGATTATGCCATTTTCATAACGGATGCTTTATTAAGTGAATATAAAACCGGACAAAAAAATTTAACCTCCTACAAAACGGGAATTTTTATTTCTGCTATTACAACAATGATTGGAATTGGTGTTTTAATTTTCGCTTCTCATCCGGCTTTAAAATCAATCGGGTTAATAACCATTATCGGAATGTTTTCAGTATTGATTATCTCCAATACCATACAACCTGCATTATTTAAATTCTTGATAACAAACCGGACAGATAAAAAACGTGTTCCGTTTACATTGCTAAGCTTATTGCAATCAGTATTTGCATTTGCTTGGTTTACATTCGGTTGTTTTACTTTGATTCCATTAGGATTCATAATTGTAAAACTATTGCCTGTTCCGAAAAAAACACGTTTAAAAATATTTCACAATTTACGATATGCTTATACTAAGTCGATGATTTATGTAAATGTGCATGTCCGTAAACGCATCATCAACGATTTAAATGAAAACCTAGATAAGCCTGCAATAGTTATTTCTAATCACCATTCCGTAATTGATTCCTTGTTGATGCAATCGCTCAATCCAAAATTAATATTAATGGTGAACGATTGGGTTTGGGATTCACCAACCATGGGTCCGATTGTACGCCTGGGTGGTTTTATTCCTAAAGCTGCCGGTTATGAGGAAAACTTAGATAAAATAAGAGCACTTATTGCAGATGGTTATTCCTTAGGAATTTTCCCTGAAGGTTCCCGCTCTGAAACAGTCAAAATAGGCCGCTTCCACAAAGGTGCGTTTTATATTGCCGAAAAATTAAATCTGGATATTGTACCTATTGTTTTTCATGGGAATGCATTTGTTCAAGGTAAAGATGATAGCTTTTTACTAAAACCGGGAATTGTAACAGTAAAATACTTACCTCGCATTTCTGCAAATGATAAATCATTTGGAGAAGCTTATAACGACAGAACAAAAAGCATCAGTAAATATTTTAAAGACGAGTATTCAAAAATCAGAACTGAAACTGAAACGGTTGATTACTATTTTAATCGTTTGAGCAAAAATTATATTTATAAAGGTCCGATTACAGAATGGTACATGCGTGTGAAAGTAAAAATGGAGGGAAATTATAAATTGTTTGAATCATTACTTCCCAAAAAAGGAACTATTACTGATATTGGTTGTGGTTATGGTTTTTTACCATACATGCTTGCATTCATGAGTGAAGACAGAATTGTGATTGGAACAGATTATGATGAAGCAAAAATTGCTGTTGCAAATAATTGTTTCTCAAAAACAAAAAACATTTCCTTTTTTGCTGCAGATGCAACCGAATGTGAATTACCAAAAAGTGATGCGTTCGTACTAAGTGATATTTTACATTATTTACCAATGCAAAACCAAGAGAAATTGCTTATCAAATGTATGGACAGCTTAAATCCAAACGGAATGATTCTTTTACGTGATGCAGATGCAAGTTTAAAAGGCAGGCATTGGGGAACACGTTATACCGAGTTTATTTCCACAAATGTTGGATTTAATAAAACCAAAAATAAATTAGAATTTGTATCTTCATCCTTTATTTTGGAAGTAGTAAAAAAACATGGATTCAATTTTGAAAAGATTGACAATACAAAACTGACTTCTAACATAACCTACATTATTAAAAAGTAATTTTATTATGTCACAGTACGATGTTGTAATTATTGGAAGTGGATTGGGAGGGTTAGAGAGTGCTTTTATTCTTAGCAAAGAAGGATACAAAGTATTGGTGCTTGAAAAGAATCGTCAACTAGGTGGCAGTTTGCAGATATTTGTCCGCGACAAAGCCATCTTCGATACAGGCATTCACTACATCGGTGGATTGAATGAAGGTCAAAATTTACATCAGAGTTTTAAATATTTCGAAATTATGGACAAACTCCATTTGCATAAAATGGACATGAATGGTTTCGATAAAATTAGTTTTGGTGATGATCCGATAGAATACAATCATGCTCAAGGTTATGATAATTTCGTAGAACAACTATCTCTTCAATTTCCAAAAGAAAGGGAAGCATTAAAGAATTACGTAACACTTATTAAAGAGGTTTGCGACTATTTTCCATTGTATCAATTACGTGAAGATGAAGCCCCAATTATCGGAACAAAATATCTGGATATAAGTGCAAAAGATTTTATTGCAGGAATAACTTCCGACCCAAAACTTCAAAATGTACTTGGTGGTTCTAACCCATTGTATGCTGGAGATGGCTCTAAAACACCTTTATATGTTCACGCATTGGTAGTAAACACATACATCGAAAGTTCTTATAAATGTGTGGATGGTGGTGCTCAAATAGAACGATTTCTCACAAAAAATATTAAAGCGATGGGTGGTGAAATTCGTAATTATTCCGAGGTCACAAAAATTGTTGAGAGAGATGGGAAAATAACCCATGTTGAGTTAAAAGGAGGAGAAATAATAGAAGGAAAAAATTTCATCTCAAATATTCATCCTGCTTCAACAATGGATATTCTTGAATCCGACAAAATAAAAAAAGCATTCAGAAACCGTGTTCAGAGCTTAGAAAACTCTTCGTCCGCTTTTATTGTTGACATTGCTTTTAAGCCAAATACATTTGAATATAAAAATCACAACTACTACCATTACAAAAGAAATGATGTTTGGACCGGGATGTATCAAATTGGTGATGCCTGGCCGGATGGGTATTGTGCATTTATTCCAAAAACATCTAAGTCGGATAAATATGCCGACAGTATGACACTATTAAGTTATATGCAATTTGATGATGTAAAAAAATGGGCAGACACTTTTGCTACCATTCCAAAACATAGAGACAGCAGAGGTCAAGATTATGAAGAATTTAAGATTGGAAAAGCAGAGCAATTAATTGATGAAGTAGAGAAGAAATTTCCCGGGATACGAAATTGCATCAACTCCTACACTTCATCTACACCACTTACTTATCGTGATTATATTGGTGCCCGCGATGGTGGTTTATATGGAATTGCAAAAGATTATCATGATCCGATTAAAACATTTATATCACCAACCACTAAAATTCCAAACTTATTTTTTACGGGACAAAATTTGAATATGCATGGTGTTTTGGGAGTAACGGTTGGGGTAATCAGAACATGTGGCGTTTTTGTTGGACAAAATTATTTGTTAAATAAAATAAACAAAGCTTAAAAACTGAAACATGAAACTACTTTTCATAAAATACTCAATGGCGCTCCTTCCATTCTTTTTTGTGATGGATACTCCTACTCTAAAAGTAAAATCAGCTGATGTGACTTTTAAAATAAAAAACGCAGGATTAACTGTTGATGGTTCATTCACAGGTTTGGAAGCTGATATAAAATTCAATCAATTAAAACCTGAAGAATCTACAATAAAAGCAAGTGTAAACTCCAAGAGTGTAAACACAGGAAATAATATGCGTGATGAGCATATTCGTAAACCGGAATATTTTGATGTAGAAAAGTTTCCGAAAATCACTCTTCAATCTACAAAAATTGAAAAAACCGGGCCCATCACTTTTAAAGGAACATTTAATTTAACCATGAAAGGTGTTACAAAAGTGGTTGTTATTCCTTTTACATTCATGAAAACACCTGAAAAAACAGAATTTAAAGGAAGCTTTCAAATTAACAGAAGAGATTATGGAGTTGGTGGCAACAGCATTTCTTTGTCAGACAATGCAACAATAAATTTGACTATTCTGGTTACTGAATAAGATATATGTTTGAGGTATATGCAATCAAAAGTTCAAGCAGAAACTATTTATACATTGGTATCACAAGCAATTTTGAAAGACGATTCAAACAGCATAACGAAGGACAAAACAGAACAACAAAACCTTATGCACCTTTTATTTTAGTTCTGAAGGAAATATTTCCTGATAGAATTAATGCAAGAGAAAGAGAAAAATATTTAAAATCCGGAATAGGAAGAGAATATTTAAGATCTTTAATAAACTAAATACTTGGGTGGCGAAACTGGCAGACGTGTACGCTTGAGGGGCGTATGTCGAAAGACGTGGGGGTTCGACTCCCCTCCCAAGTACTAAAAAGTTCATTAACATTATTTTGAAGTAAGTGGCGAACCTGCCTGCCGGCAGGCAGGTGTCGAAAGACGTGGGGGTTCGACTCCCCTCCCGAGTACTTATTCTCTTCTTAAAAAAATCTAAAAAATAAAATGGATTCAATTTTCAAAAATTTAAAAGTTGTTGAATTGGCAAATGTTTTGGCCGGACCGGCAGTGGGAATGTTTTTTTCTGAACTGGGTGCAGAGGTAATAAAAATTGAAAATAAAGTTACAGATGGTGATGTTACCAGAAGTTGGAAATTGCCTTCAGAAAATCCAAAGTCTAAAAGTTCCGCTTATTATGCTTCTGTAAACTGGAATAAAAAAATAATTTTTGCTGATTTAAAAAATGAAAGCGACAAGAAAAAAATTATTCGATTAATAGAAAAAGCAGACGTTGTTATTTCGAATTATAAAAAAGGTGATGATGTAAAATTTGGAATGGATTACCCATCACTAAAAAAAATAAATCCGACTTTAATATATGCCCATATTTCCGGTTTTGGAGAAACGAGTAGCAGAACAGCTTTCGATATTGTATTGCAGGCTGAAACAGGATTTATGTATATGAACGGTACAAAAAAAAGTGGTCCGGTAAAAATGCCTGTGGCTTTAATAGATATTCTTGCAGCTCATCAATTAAAAGAAGGGATTTTAGTTTCTTTAATAAAAAGAGGGACAAGTGGAAAAGGAAGCAAAGTGACAGTTTCCTTATATGATGCAGCAATTTCTTCTTTGGCAAATCAAGCAACTAATTGGTTGATGGCAAAACACAATCCGCAACCAATAGGTTCATTGCATCCTAACATTGCACCTTATGGTGAAATTTTTAATACACTTGATAAAAAGCAAATTGTTTTAGCCGTTGGGAACGACAAACAATTTAAAGATCTTTGCAAACATTTAAATTTAGAGTCGTTACTCAAAAATGATAAATTTTCAACAAATAGAAACAGAGTAAAAAACAGAGAACAACTTTTTAATCTGTTAAGTAAAGAGATAAAAAAACATAAGTCGCAACCACTTTTAAATCATTTTATTCAAAAGGATGTTCCCGCTGGCATAATAAAATCTGTAAAAGAGGTTTTTAACGATAAAAAAGTTAAACAACTTTCTTTAAAAGAAAACGACACTTTTAATGGTAAATCGGAAAGGATAAAATCACTCATTTTTAACATAAATAATTGATTTTCAAACACTTCTTGTATTTTGTAGATAACTTTCATTTGGTTTATATTGATAAATTACTTAAATTTGCCAATCTATAAAGCATAGAACTAACATGTTAAAAAAGCTACTCATTTTTTTACTGATTATCTCTCCTGTTTTTGCTTCAGCCCAATATGGTAAGAAAAGAAAAGGTATGAGAACTGGAAGCTCTTTCTATAAAAGAAAAAAACCACGCCCGGAATTTATTATTGGTTTAGGTGCCTCAAACTTCCTTGGAGAATTAGGTGGAGCAAATCAGATTGGTACATTTTTCGTGAGAGATTTGGAATTCAAAGCAACTCGTCCGTCTGCACAAGTTGCAATCAGATATAAATTTAATTCGAGATTGGCTGTAAAAGGAGGATTCTATTATCAGTTATTGAGTGGAAATGATAATCTAACAAAAGAACCTTTTAGAAACAATAGAAATTTGCATTTCAGAGCTCATACCTATGAGTTGTCTGGTCAAATGGAATTTTTCTTCACAAAAGAGCAACAAGGTCATCGCTACCAGATAAAGAATGCAAAAGGTATGAAGAGTTATAATTTCCAAGCCTATGGATTTGTTGGAGTTGGAGGAATTTTCTTTAATCCACAAGCAAAATACAAAGGTGCTTGGGTAAACTTACAGCCTCTAGGTACTGAAGGACAAGGACTGCCTGATGGACCAAAAAAATATTCCCGCTTTACAGTTGTTATTCCTTATGGATTTGGTGTGAAAGATGCGATTAATAAAGAATGGTCAATCGGATTAGAAGTAGGTATTCGTAAAACATTTTCTGATTATATTGATGATGTTAGTGGCGTATATTACGACAATGCTGTAATCAGAGCAGAAAGAGGAGATATGGCTGCTGATTTAGCTGATCCATCATTATTGAATATGCCTGCAGAACTAGGAGGAAATTCACACGGAGGAAATCAATCTGCAACCGGAGAAGTACGTGGGCATTCAAATCATAAAGATGCTTACATGTTTATTAACGTTACTGCATCCTATAAAATTCCTGCTAAACGCAGAACACGTTCTAAATTCTAACATCTGAAAACACTTATTACAATAAAAGAGCCTCAAACCCTGAAAGAGTTTGAGGCTTATTATTTATTGAGATATGAGGTTCTTCGTAAACCATGGAATCAACCATTTGGAAGCGAAAGAGACAATTCAGAAGAAACTTCAACCCACATTATGGCTTGTGATTCAGAGAATAATATATTAGGCGTTTGCAGATTACAATTAAATTCTCCCACAGAAGCACAACTAAGATTCATGGGAGTTAAAGAAGATACCCAAGGATTGGGAATTGGAAAAAAATTAATTGCTTATGCAGAAGAAAAAGCAAAACAGCAAGGAGCAAAAAAATTAATTTTACAAGCTAGAGAAATTGCAGTTGAATTTTATAAAAAATGTGGGTATACTATTGTAGAAAAAAGTTTTTTAATGTGGGACGAAATTCAACATTACTTAATGGAGAAAAAAATAGACTAATATATACTATCTATGAACAAAAGAATATACCCATGCCTTTGGTTTGATAATAAAGCAAAGGAAGCAGCAAATTTTTATTGCTCAGTTTTCAAAAACTCAAAAATTATTTCAGAAAACCCAATGGTAGTAAAATTTGAGTTAAATGATACAGAATTCATGGGACTTAATGGTGGACCAAATTTCAAGTTTAATGAAGCTGTCTCATTTGTAATAGAATGCGATGACCAAGAAGAAATTGACCATTACTGGTACAAACTAACAGAAGGTGGCGAAGAAAGTATGTGTGGCTGGTTAAAAGATAAATATGGGGTTTCTTGGCAGGTTGTGCCAAAAATTTTGGGAAAACTTATGAGTGATCCGGAAAAATCACAAAAGGTAGTTCAGGCATTTTTAAAAATGAAAAAGTTTGATATTGCCACTTTGCTAAATGTCTGAAAAAACAAAAATAGCGGTACTTGGCATTGGTGCTGTCGGAGGCTACTTTGGCGGACTATTGGCTGAACGCTATTTAAATTCTAACGAGATCGAAATTATTTTTGTTGCAAGAAAAAGATCAATAAAAATAATAAAAGAAAAAGGTCTTAAAATTATTACTCCCGAACAGGAAAAAATTGTTTTTCCAAATCTTGTAACTGATAATCCAAAAGAAATTGGAAAGATTGATTATTTGATTTGCTCCGTAAAAAGCTACGATCTGGAAGAAAGCATAATTGCGCTAAAAGATTGTATACATTCAGAAACTGTTATTTTACCACTCCTGAATGGTGTGGATGCAAAAGATATTATTTATTCTGCTCTTCCCAATGCAAAAATATGGGACGGATGTGTTTATATTATTTCCAGATTAACTGAGCCGGGAGTAATACATGAAGGTGGAAAAATTCATTCTTTATATTTTGGTTCTGAGAAAAATGATGAAAGACTTAAACAGTTCAATAACGTTCTGCTCAATGCAGGAATAGATGCTCGTTTATCTGAAAATATAACCTTAACTGTTTGGGAAAAATTTATTTTCATTTCTGTAGTAGCAAGTTTAACCAGTTATCTGAATATGTCAATTGGTCCTATATTGGAAAATGAAAATCATAGAAAATTAGCAGTGAAATTACTCACAGAAATAAAGAGTGTAGCAGAAGCAAAAAAAATAGTTCTGCCAACTGATATTATAGAAAAAACATTGGGGATGATGGAACGTATGCCTTATGAAACAACTTCTTCAATGCACAGTGATTTTTTAAAGGGTAGCAAAACCGAATATCGTTCACTTACAGAATATGTTGTTAAGTGTGGAGAAAAATTGAGTGTTGCCACTCCGGAATATGAAAAGATTTTAGAAAAGTTCAAAAACCTTACATCTTATTCTTGATATACTTGAATAAAGCTCTTGCATCAGCATCACTTAACTGAAATCCAAACTTTATTTCTTTGCCATAATAATCAAAAACCAACTTCTCTCCTGCTATTACCCAATAAGAATTATTTAAATTTTCGAAAAAAGAATTTTCTTTGCTCTCTATAACTTTAAAATCTTTTATAAAATCAAATTCATAAGTTTTTAATTTTCCTTTTCCTCTTATTGCTTTTCTATAAAACAGCTTCCTATCTCGAATTCTGATTTTTTCTACTCCAAAACTTCTCCACATCACTGCTTTGAATATTTTATATTCAAAATAAGCCCAAAAGCCCATCCAAACTAAAATTGCTACTTTGGTTTGCTCATCCTTTATCGTAAAATATTGAGTGAAGACAATAATTCCACAAATTGTCCATAAAGCAAACCAGACAAAAAGTAATTTCTTTTTTAGTTTATCTACTGTAGAAAGTATAACAATGCTCGTTTCGTTTTCAATACGCTTGATACTTATTCTATCGCCAATGTATTCCATATTTATCTTCTCAATTAAAGGACAAAATTATCAATTAATTCTATATTTGCTTAAGTAAAAATTAATGAATTCTTAATAGATTACCGATGGCAAGAAATGATGAAAACAAAGAATTAGGATTTGGAACTAAAACATCCAAACAAAAAACACGGCTTATAAATAAAGATGGCTCCTTCAATGTGGAAAGAACAGAAATTTCGCAATGGAGCTCCATTAGTATCTATCATGCACTTGTATCCATGTCATGGAAAAAATTCAATCTGATTGTTTTAGTATATTTTCTTGTTATCAACTTGTTTTTTGCTTCTATATATTATCTGACCGGTATGGAAGGATTGAAAGGAGTAGAAGCAACATCAGAGATTGATAAATTTTTAGAAGCATTTTACTTTAGCACTCAAACGTTTAGCACTGTTGGATTTGGAAGAATTTCTCCAGTGGGAAATCTAACAAGTTCTATAGCAGCTATTGAATCCTTGGTTGGATTACTGGGTTTTGCATTGGCTACCGGCTTACTTTATGGACGGTTTTCACGCCCGGTTGCGCGATTAATGTTCAGTAAAAATGCCATTATTGCTCCATTCAAAGAAGGCAAAGCATTTCAATTCAGGTTGGCTAATAAAATGAGAAACAGTCAGATCTCTGATATGAGCTGCAGAGTAACAGTTGCTAAATTAGAAAACGAAAACGGACATCTCATCAGAAGATTCAGAATACTGGAACTTGAAGTAAAAAATATTATTTTCTTCCCAATGACCTGGACAATCAATCACCCGATTGATGAAAACAGTCCGCTTTGGGGAATGACAGAAAAAGAGATGCATGACGCGGATTTAGAATTTATGATTTCCTTGAGTGGGTTTGATGATACCTTTTCTCAAAATGTTGCTTCGCGCTATTCCTATACACATGAAGAACTTATTTATGGAGCTAAGTGGATAAGCGTGTTCAGCACAAATGAGCAAGGCAAAACATCACAGGATTTGAATAAATTGAGTTTGTATGAGAAGTATCAATTTTAATCCTTCACTATTTTCTTTACTTCTACTCTATCTTTTGTAACAAAACGGATAAAATAAACACCTGTCGAAATAGCCGTAACATCCATTACTACAATACCATCGGAACTTATGTTCTGCTTTTTATTAATCACTTCTCTTCCATTTACATCATATACATGAATATTCACTGCCTCATTTTGATGTCCCAAAAACTTAACAGAAATGGAATTGTTTGCAGGTTGAGGATAAATAGTTTCAATTAATCCGATTGAATAGGAATTAGCAGGAAGATTTGTTGTTACAACACACGGATTGGTACAAAACTTTGACAGCATCCGCACGTAAGCCGCTTGGGTATAAATTCCAGCTTCAGAAATGGTCCACGAATTTATTGGCCAGCTTGTATTAAAATCTTTCCATGATTTTTGTATCGGTTGATTTTTAGGAGGATCAATACTTTCGGCAACACACAAAGCATTGTTGGCAGCGCTGCCACAACCGCTCGGACAACAGCCATCCCAATCATAAGAAGGATTTACACCGCCCGGAATAAATCCCGGTGCTGGTCCATATGTTGAAATACCTACCTCATCCCAAAGTGCACTGCCATTTTCAAACCAACTATGATAAAAAGAAGTAACAGAATTTTCTGCACCAAATTTCCCCATGTTGCTTAAAAAAGTTTTCGAATTAGGATTCACTCCATGAAAATAATGTACGAAACCAGAAGCCGCATTAGTATAATTTGTTGCATTTGCAGCATCAAAATTATATCTGTTCATTGCTAAAAACATATTTCCTTGGCGGGATTTTGTTTGATTGCTATTCCAGGTATAATTTCCATCATTCAAATAAGCACGGTAAGCATCGGTACTGCCTGTATAAGCTGGCAAATTATCAGCATTCCATGTACTCAAAGAATTAGTATATGCCGAATTAATAGCATTGCGGACAGAAACTGTTGCTCCCGGCAATGCCGCATAATACAAACACATATCTTGCTCAGGTCCCTCGAAAGGATAAGCAAATGTCCACATCAACAAATGAATATTATTATAATTTGCATCCACAAAAGCTCTGTAAGTTGTGTTTCCGGTTAATGAATACAAATAAGTAGCTGCAGCAAATTTTCGGCACAATGTTCCATAGGTATCCAACTCTTGTTCACCTGCAGCTAGTACTCCTGCGTTATAAAATGTAACACTTGGATTTGCATTTGCCCATGTCCATGCATTTATTGCTGCCGTTTGCAAAGTTGTTCCATAAGTAGTCATTCCTATTGAATTGTATTGTTTTGCAGCCAATGCAAAAATTCCTGCGGCCGACAATGTTGCTGAAGTGTTTGCAGGACCGTATCTTCTGAATGCCCCATCAACTGATGGCGGACTAGCTCCACCTCCACCAATTACACTTAATACAGAACCATCGGAGTTTTGCATTTTTAATAGCCAATCTAATTCATACTTTACTTCATCCAAAATATCTGGAACTCCGTTTCCTGATTCAGGAATATTATAATTGTCGGCCCAAACACTTGGTCTTTCTTCGTATGCCAATAACATATCACACAATGTTCCCCAGGTAAAATTCACATACTTGTTATAATCACCAGCATCATACCATCCACCTGATAAATTTTTTGATGTGCCTGGAGTTGGTGAAGAGTATAATCTACAATCCAAATCTTGTTGTGGCCCCAAATGACTCGCTCCGTCAACATATCCTGTATCCACAAAAGGATAAGATTTTGCAAATCCACAACGCTGGTAGTAAAACATGCGCATTGCTATTTTAAGAACATCGTTATAAACACAATCATCTATCTCGAAACGATAAGAACCTACATTATTGGTTGGATCAAAAACATAATAGCTTCCTGTAGTTGTTACGCTTGAAAAATCAAACCAAAATACTTTATCACCCGATTGAGAATGCGTGGCACCACCGTTCCATGTAGTTATCGCTCCCGAAAACACAATAGCATCCGTTGTCCAATTCCGAACTTGATATGTTGTTCCAGGAGAAAAAGATAAAGCTGAATTATAACCAACTTGAGGATCACAAATTACGGCAATTTTTTGATCAGTTGATTTGTATCCAAACTGATCGATTTTAATAAACTGAGTAATGGTTCCCGGAATTGCATTCAAAAGGATTGAACTTGCAAGAAAGGAAACTAGTAGTAGTATTTTTTTTGAGTAGTTTTTTATCATGTTTTTTCAGATATAATCAAAATTAGGCCAAATAAGCTTCAATCACAAAAAAAAGAAATCAAGAACTTCTTTTAAAATTCTTGATTCCTGTATTAACTAATAGAAAACTTTTTATTCTTCTACGGCTATGACGACCTTAGAAAAGATGACAATTGAAATTTTGTTTTTTGTTTGCATGAGAGAGAGAGATTTTTTGATTTAATCAAATATATACCCGAAGCTGAGGCGAATGCAAACACAAAAACTCCATTTCTTTGAAGTCGGAAGGATTTTATTGACAGGAAAGCCTTGTTTATTATAGAAATTGAGGATAAATAATATTATTTTTCAGGAAACAGATATTTCCCCTTTTTATCTACAGTTATTTTAGGTAATTGCTTCTTTTGTTCGAAATAATCGTATCCGGTTTGCAAATTTTTCCAAAAATCAAGATGCTTGGGATTAGTTTCGGTTAAAAAAGCCATCCCCTTCACATCCATTTTGGTTGGAAAAACATGAACGGGAATGGTTTGCTGACCATTGTTTCGTGCTTCTACACATAAAATGTATACTTCTTTGATGTAAGTATCAGTTAATGGCATACAACCTATAGTAACGCAACTGCCATGAATCATAATATCTCCGCCTAAATTTCCTGTTCCTACAATTTTATCACTTGCATTGGGGTAATTTAAACCCAAGGATAAATGATAACTACTATATGGATTAAACACTGCAATAGAATAAAATCCTTCAGGAACCTGCCCATCACCTTGTTTACGCTTTGGTCCCAACTCTCCAGATGAAGCACAAATAGCATAAGTCTTAAAAAGTTTAAATTCTTTCTCACCTGCTGATCTTAACCACACCTCCACTACTTTATCTTCTTTAAAAACACGCATAAATAACTCGAAATTCTCTTTTATGCCCTTTTTCTTTAAATCAGATTTTAAAGTCTCCCATTTTTCGCTGTACGCAGATTTTACTCTGGCTGCCTTCTGTTGTGTTGCTTTAAATGTCTGCGCTGAAACCATTACTGAGAACATTAAAGCAATTACAAAAGAGATGAATCTATACATATTGTTAATTTTTTAGTTGATAACGTATTTTAGCTGAACAATATTTCGGCCAAAAACACATTATTTTTGTCTAAATTACTGATAGAAAATGAAGAAAGTAGTATCTGTATTAAAAAATAAATACTTAATTACTGTTATAGCACTTACTGTGTGGGTTATTTTTTTTGATAAAAATGATTTAAGAACACAACTGGAATTGAGAACTGAGGTTCAAAAACTAGAAGAAGAAAGAAACTATTTCGCTAAAGAAATCAGCAGTATTACCTCCGATATTAAAGAATTATATACCAACCCTAAAACATTAGAGAAATTTGCACGTGAAAAATACTTAATGAAGCGTGATAATGAAGATATTTTTGTAATTGTAGAAGAAAAACAAAACCCTTAATTCATATTTGTTAAATCGTCAACAGTAAGTGGTTTTGAAAGAAAACTGATTACATTTTTGAAAGAGCCAGACTTTAATTCATCGTTGGGATTTAAAGAAGAAGTAAGCATGACAATTTTTACTTCAGAAGTTATTTTTTCGGATAGCTTATCAAACTCCTCTAAAAAATAGAACCCATCGGCTACAGGCATATTTATGTCTAAAAAAATATGCGATGGGAGTATGGCACATGATGAATCTTTTAATTCATTCATATTTTTCAAAAATTCTAAAGCACTATTAGCATTTGTATGAACAAATACATTATCAGTAAACTTAGAATTTATAATCACTTTTTTATTAATGAAATTATCTACGTTGTCATCATCAACAAGCATAACCACTTTTTTTAAAGAATCAACTTTGATTGTCATTTAACCGTTTATTAGAGAGAGATAAACATACTTATTTAATTATTTTTTTACAAATAAATTTTATAAATTGACAAAACAAAAATTGTTAGGGCGCCAATCACAATAGTTCCAAATAATACATAACTTAATTTTAGTCTCATAGAGTAGTTTTTAAAATTTAATTTACTATCAATCGTTTGCTATAAATATTTTGTTGCGAAGTTGCAGTAATTAAATAAACTCCACGAGTTAACTTACTTGAAGGATCTACTGCATAAACATTTTCACCATTTGTAGATGTAATAAGCACTTTGGAATAACTTTCCTTACCAGTAACGTCATATACGACAACCAATACTTCTTGGTTTGCTTGAGCATTTAATAACAGGTTAATATTGTCACCTGAAGATGGATTTGGATAAACATCAATAGAAAAAGCTAAAGCATTTGACGTTTCTACAAGAACAAAACCTGAATAAATGAAATCTCCGCTAAAATCAGTTAGTTTTAAACGATAATATGATTTACCTGTATACGGACTATTATCTATTGCTTCGTATTCAACCAATGAACTTGAGTTAGCCGATCCATTCATTACTATTACCGTTTCATAGGTCAAAAAATCTTTAGTTTTTTCTACTGTAAAATAGCTGACAGCATTTTCACTTGAAGTAGACCAGGAAAGTTTAACATTCTCTGCATATGGTTTAGCAGTAAATGCCACCAATTCAACTGAATAAAAAAGAGCATTCGATTGATTCGCCTTTAGAGAAAAAAGGGGGAAACACAAAAACAAAATAAGAAAAAGGAGTAGCTTTTTATTCATTTAGTTCAATATAATCTGAATTCTTCAGAATTATGACGAAGCAATTTAAACAAAGGTTGCTTATTAAAAAAATAAAAAGCGTTGAAAGACTTGTATTTGTTGGGTTTTAAACAATTTAATCGACTTATCCGGTGTATTCACCGAACACTTTTCGCATTACATCGGCAATTTCACCTAAAGTAGCATAGTTTTCAGCAGCTTCAAGGATAGTAGGCATTAAATTAACGTCCGACTTGGCATTTGCATCTAATTTTGCCAGGATTGCTTTCACTTTCTCATTGTCTCTTTCCGACTTCACTTTGTTGATTTTATCAATCTGTAATTGACGAATAGAGTCATCCACCGTAAAAATGTCTGACAAAGGCTTTTCTTCAACAGTGAACTTATTCACTCCAACAATAATCTTTTCTCCTGTTTGTATGTCGTTTTGGTATTTGTATGAAGATGCTGCAATTTCATTTTGCAGATAGCCTTGTTCTATAGCTGCTACAGAACCACCCATAGCATCTATCTTATTGATATAATCCCAAGCAGCAGCTTCTACTTCGTTGGTAAGAGCTTCAACAAAGTAAGAACCGGCTAAGGGATCAACAGTTTCTGCAATACCGCTTTCAAAAGCTACAATCTGCTGAGTTCTCAATGCTATTCTTGCTGCTTCTTCGGTTGGTAAAGCTATGGCTTCGTCAAAACCATTGGTGTGCAGACTTTGAGTTCCACCTAATACTGCCGACATAGCCTGAATTGTAACTCTTGGAATATTATTTTGCGGCTGTTGAGCTGTAAGTGTAGAACCTCCTGTTTGAGTATGAAAACGCAGCATTTGTGCTCTCGGGTCGGTTGCCCCTAAATCTTTGGTGATTTTAGCCCACATTCTTCTGGCAGCTCTGAACTTTGCCACCTCTTCAAACATGTTATTATGAGCATTGAAAAAGAAAGATAATCGTTTAGCAAAAACATTGATATCCAACCCTTTATCTATTGCTGCTTTAAGATATGCTTTACCATTTGCCAACGTAAAAGCTAACTCCTGAACTGCCGTTGAACCTGCTTCACGAATATGGTACCCTGAAATAGAAATTGTATTCCATTTTGGAACCTCTTTGCTGCAATATTCAAAAATATCGGTAATGATACGCATACTTGGTTTCGGAGGATAGATATAAGTTCCTCTTGCTGCGTATTCTTTTAAAATGTCGTTTTGGATAGTTCCTGATATCTTTTTTAAATCGGCACCTTGTTTCTTTGCCAAAGCAATGTACATCGACAAAAGAATAGAAGCTGTAGAATTGATGGTCATGGAAGTAGTAATGTTCTCCAACTTAATTCCATCAAACAATATTTCAATGTCTCTCAACGAATCAATTGCAACTCCTGCCTTTCCTACTTCACCGTCTGCAAAATCGTGACTGCTATCATAACCTATCTGTGTAGGCAAATCAAACGCAACAGACAATCCTGTTGTTCCATTATTTAAAAGGTAATGATAACGTTTGTTGGATTCCTCTGCAGTTGAAAATCCTGCATATTGACGCATAGTCCACAACTTACTACGATACATGGTAGATTGAACACCTCTTGTAAAAGGAAACTCACCCGGTTGTTCGTCCTTCACATCAAGCTTTGAATATACCCGCTTGATTTCAATATTTGAATCCGTTAAAAACTTGTCTTTGCGTTCTTTTTCTTCCATAAATAAAGGTTATTAGTTAATTGGTAAATGGTTAATTGGCTTAGCCTTATTTTCCCTAATTAACCCATTCAACTTATTTAACTTAAAACTCTTTCCCAATTTCCTTTTTAATAAAATCAATTGCTGCTTTTGTAGGCAACTCGGTTAATTGTGATGATACTCCAACTATTGCCTGAGCCAACTCCATTGCTGATGATTCTGTTGTTACCCTTGTAGCTGCTACATTAATCAATTTAATTGTTTCTTCTTTTGCTTTCACTACAGCATCCCATGATTTAGTGCTCATGTATATTTGCTGAGAAAGATTGTGCTCAAATTCTGTTCTCACTGTCTTTAAAAGCTCTGTCTGAAATGCCTGTGCTCCTCCTATTTTATTCAAACGCATAACCATACTGGAAGGATTGATTCGCTCTAAAAACAAAATTACCCGCTCATAGGCTTGCAAACGGATTGGTGTAATCACCGTTTGATTCGCTAGCTTTAAATCTACAATACGCTTTCTGCTTTCATGATCTAAAAAGTTTTTTACCAGGTAATAAGCCGTTAAAAATACAATTGCAGATGGCAAAACAATTTTAACAATTTCAAATAATGGATCCATAGAGTTTAGTATTTAGATGTTCAAATTATAATGAAGAACTTTGCATTTAGATACAGCCTATCTGTCCTCTTGCTTCTTGAATCTTATATCTTGAATCTAATTGAAAGGCTAAATATCGTATTTTTTTGCTAAATAATTAAATCGGTAAGGATATTCATTAACGAATCTATACTATCATTATTTTAACTAAACTTGTAGAACAAAAACGGAAATACATGTACAGAAAAATTGAAGACTTTATAAAAGACTGGGGCTACGAAAGCGAAGGCACTTTAAATCTTTTTAAAAATATCAGTAACGAAGCACTGAATAAAAAAGACCATGAAAATGTGAGAAGCATTGCTGTTTTAGCATGGCACATTACTATTACACTTAATGAAATGCTTAACAAAGCGGGTTTAAAAGTAACCGGTCCGGACGAACATAGTAAACCTCCTTCCACAATAAAAGAAATTATTGACGCTTATGAAAGCTCCGCAAAATCAGTAACAGAGCAAGTTCAAAAACAATGGACTGATGCAAGCTTATTAGAAAAAGCGAATTTGTATGGGGAAGACTGGAGAAATGGTGTTACTCTTTCTATTCTGATAAAGCATCAGTCACATCATCGCGGACAATTAACTGTATTGATGCGACAATCAGGAATGCTAGTTACTGGTATTTACGGTCCGTCCAAAGAAGATTGGGCTAAGTATAATATGCCAACTGCGGATTAACACAACCAAAATGAAAGATTGCGTCTTATAAAAAAGGCCATGCTAAAAAAAACACTTTTATTTTTATTGATTTTAATTTCCTTTAAAGCCTCTTCCCAGGAACATTGGGAAGATGAATTTTGGCGTGAAGAAGGCAAAAAGAGATATGCTAAAACCATGTCGATGGCAGAGATGTACACTACCTTTTATTCGAACGGACAAATCAAATGGCAAGGGAAATGTTTGGAAAATGGAACGCCTGATAGCGTTTGGGTGTATTACGATGATAAAGGAAATAAATTATGGGAAGGTGAATACAATGGGAAATATTATGAATATAAAGATTATTATGAATACGGTTACGATGATGGAGAGAACAGAAGTTACGTTAAAAATAATTGGGATACCACCATTATTGGAAACTATAAAAACGGATTAAAAGAAGGGGAATGGCAAGAGTTTGATAACACCGGTAAATTCATTTTCAAAAAAGGACAATTCAGAAATGGTGAACCAACAGGTATTTGGCAGGAATTTTCAGAACAAACAGTGGAAACAAAAATTTTAAAAGCTGCCGAGTACAATTATGCTACACAAAAGAGAATACTTTATAAGCTTGATAGTATAGATGGAACTGAGCATATCGATTCTATTCTTTATGAATCACAGCATGGAATTAAAAACAACAGATATAACCACTATAACACTTCTGAAGGTGATGTCAAATTAAATTTATGTTTTCTTGGATATGGTCAACTCATCAATATCAATCCCTTAAACGATTTTTTTTATCAAAAATCTTATTCAAAACTCAGCCCTCAAATTCAATCTATTGGCTTCGAATGGTCTGGTGTTATTGAGAATGAAATGTATTGGTTTTATAATCTCAATTGGACTCCTGCTATGTCGGCACAGCTGAATGACTCCATCCGTTTACGCTTATCTGGATACAATACTAATTTAGATTTTGGATATGATTTTATTGAAGCAAATGCGGTAGATATAGCTCCTACTCTGGGTTTTGGATTTCAACAACTCAAGCTTAAGGTTTTAAAAACCCAAAGTATTGATTCTCTTGCATATAATTTTAATGAGGGTGATTACAGGATTTACCGCAATTCTGCTCCAACCGTAAATGCTATGCTAAATCTCCGTTTTAACATAGGCGGTTTTACAATTGGTTTTGCCGGTGGATATGTTTTGGATTGTTCCAGCCCTAAATGGCGATATAATGGTAAGTTTTTGAGCGATTCACCCAAAACATCGGTTTCGGGAGTGGTTGCAAATGTTTCCATTGGCTTTCATATCAAGGATTATTGATTCATCCATAAAAAAAAGCCACTTATCTCATTTAAATCGCTTGCATAACACAATTTTAGTAGATTTGTGTCCTCTAAACGCTAATTAATTATTATGAGCAAATTATCTGATAGAATAAACAACCTAGCAGAATCACAAACCTTGGCCATGGCTAAAAAAAGCCGCGAATTACAAGCACAAGGAAAAGATATTATCAGCTTAAGTATTGGCGAGCCGGATTTTGATACACCACAATTCATCAAAGACGCAGCAAAAAAAGCCATTGACGAAAATTTTACCCGTTATACTCCTGTTCCCGGATATTTAGATTTAAGAAAAGCTATTTCTTTAAAATTCAAACGCGACAATAACCTGAATTACAATTTTGATCAGATAGTTGCTTCTACCGGAGCAAAACAATCCATTGCTAATGTTATTCTGAGTATGGTCAATCCGGGTGAAGAGGTGATTGTTCCAATTCCGTATTGGGTAAGTTATATTGAAACTATAAAATTGGCAGAAGGTATTCCGGTTACTATTCCTACAACCATTGAATCCAATTTTAAAATTTCTCCCGAGCAATTAAAAAAAGCAATCACTCCAAAAACAAAAATGATTGTTTTCAGTACTCCATGTAATCCAAGTGGTTCGGTATACAACAAAGCGGAATTGAAAGCTCTCGCAGATGTAATTATTCAGTATCCTGATTTGTATGTGATTTCCGATGAGATTTATGAATACATCAATTTTGCAGGGAAACATGAAAGTATTGCACAGTTTGATTTTATTTACGACAGGGTAATAACAGTGAATGGTGTTTCCAAAGGATATGCGATGACCGGCTGGAGAATCGGATACATTGGTGCTCCTAAATGGATTGCAGATGCTTGTGAAAAAATGCAAGGACAATTTACTTCTGCCCCTGCTTCTATTTCTCAAATGGCTACAATGGAAGCTGTAAAAGCAGATCCATCAACAATGACTTACATGTGTGATGCATTTAAAAAACGTAGAGATTTGGTTTTAAATCTGATGAAAGAAATCCCGGGAATGAAAACGAATTTGCCAGATGGCGCTTTTTATATTTTTCCCGATATCTCTTCCTATTTTGGTAAATCATACAACAACTACCACATAAAAAATTCCAGCGACTTAAGTATGTTTCTTTTGGAAGAAGGAAATGTTGCCTTGGTTTCAGGAGATGCATTTGGTGATAACAACTGCATTCGTTTTTCTTATGCTACGGCCGAAGAAAAATTAATTGAAGCTGTAAAAAGGATGAAAGAAGCTTTAGCGAAATTGAAATAAGACCATACGCCCTCTCCGAACCTGCCTACCGGTAGGCAGGGGAAAGGGAGAAAAAAAATAAAATGAGTAGCATTCAAGATACATTCAAATCCTTTAACAAACTAAACGTCCTCATCATAGGTGATGTAATGGTGGATGCTTATATGTGGGGAAATGTAAACCGTATTTCTCCTGAAGCTCCGGTTCCGGTTGTTACAATCAATAAAAAAGAAAACCGATTGGGTGGTGCAGCCAACGTTGCATTGAATATTCAAGCAATGGGTGCTACTCCAATCCTTTGCTCTGTGATTGGCGATGATGATGGAGCAAAAACATTCTTAGAACTTTTAAAAGAAAATAAACTTTCTGCTAAAGGAATACTAAAGAGTAAAAAAAGAATTACTACTGTAAAAACCAGAGTAATCAGCAGCAATCATCAAATGTTGCGCGTTGATGAAGAAATTGAAAGCAGTATTGATACCAAAGAAATTCAATCATTAATTGCAGAAATAAAAAAACTAATAGCATCCGAAAAAATTGATGTTATCATTTTTGAAGATTACGATAAAGGTGCAATCAATGCTGAACTAATTAAAACCATCGTTGCACTTGCAAAACAAAAAGGAATTCCAACAGTTGTTGATCCCAAAAGAAAAAACTTTATGGATTATACAGGAATCACTTTATTTAAACCGAATTTGAAAGAATTGAAAGAAGGTTTAAAAATCGATTTCAATCATAACAATATAAAAGAATTGGAAAAAGTTGTGACTGGTTTCATCAAAAAACAAAACATAACAACTGCATTAATTACACTTTCTGAAAAAGGAGTATACACACACAGTGCAAAAACAAAAGCATTGGTTCCTGCTCACATTCGCAACATCTCTGACGTTTCCGGTGCGGGTGATACAGTAGTGAGTGTTGCTGCATTGTGTTTAGCCGCTAATCTTTCTCCTATTACAACAGCAACATTAGCAAATTTAGCCGGTGGTTTAGTTTGCGAAAAAGTTGGAGTTGTCCCTATAGATAAAAAACAGTTGCTTGCAGAAGCAATTAAATTAAAATTATAGTGTCGTGGGCGAAGTAGTAACACCATATAAAAATTTAACGACAAGCAAAAAGGAACAGGTTGCGACCATGTTCAACAACATAGCTCCTAAATACGATTTCTTGAATCAGTTGCTTTCAATGGGCATTCACAAAGGTTGGAGAAGAAAAGCAGTGAGTCTGTTAAAAGAAGTACATCCAAAAAATATTTTAGACATTGCAACCGGCACAGGCGATTTTGCAATTGAAGCAATGAAATTAAATCCTGAAAAAGTTGTTGGAGTTGATATTTCTGAAGGAATGCTAAAGATGGGAGTTGAAAAAATTAACAAGCTTGGATTACAAAATAAAATCGAATTAAAATTGGGTGATTCTGAAAGTCTGCCATTTGCCGACAATTCCTTTGATGCCATTACAGTTGGTTTCGGAGTTCGTAATTTTGAAAATCTGGAAAAAGGAATCAATGATATTTACAGGGTGTTGAATACAAACGGAATGATTGCAATTCTTGAATTTTCAAAACCTACTGCTTTCCCAATAAAACAGATTTATCATTTTTATTTCCGTTACATTACTCCTACTATCGGAAAAATATTTTCAAAAGATAATTCGGCTTATACTTATTTACCCGAATCGGTAAAGGCGTTTCCTGCAGGGGAAGATTTTTTGAATGTTTTAAAAAAGGCTGGATTTAAGGAAACAAAAGCAATTCCTGTAACATTTGGGGTTGCCTCTATTTATATTGCAAAAAAGTAAAATAAATCAAAGAAATTTACGTTAGAGAAAAGCGAAATTGAAAAATTTATTTAAATACATTCTTATAATAGCACTTGCACTTGCATGCACTGTTACTTTTGCTCAGGAAAACAGAGGTAATTTGCCAACGTATTACAAAGAGCGATTGCATTTTGGATTTACAATTGGTGTAAACAGAGCAAACTTTATCATCCACCCTGCTCCGCATTTCGAACGTTTCGACACATTAAAAAGTGTGACTTCCGTTCCTAAGTATGGTTTCAACCTTGGTATTATCTCTGAGTTAATGCTTCATCAGTATATTACATTACGATTTATTCCAAATCTTTCCTTTGCTGAAAGAAGTCTGGAATATGACTTTCAAGGAGTTGATACTATCGTAAGAAAAAAATCAATTGAATCTACTTTTTTAAATTTCCCACTTAATATAAAATTACGTTCAAAGCGAGTGGATAATTTCGGAGCATATATAGTTGCAGGTGGTAGCTATAGTCTGGATTTAGCTTCAAAAAGAAAATCTGTAACCAGTACCGATCCAAATGAGCAAATTGTAAAACTAAAACGCGATGATTTTGGTTATGAAGTTGGAGCCGGAGCAGAATTTTATTTCGAATATTTTAAATTTGCTATCGAAGGAAAATTAAGTATTGGAACCAGAGATTTATTAATTCATGACAATACAGTTTACTCAAATTCAATTGATAAATTAAACTCCAAAGTATTTTTGGTATCCATTACATTTGAAGGTTAGCCCTCGGCTACGCTCGGGCTGACAAATTACTATTTAACACTGCACGATAAAAACGTGCCTGACAAAAAATGAAAAACGAACTCAACTTAGTTCTCTCACCGGAAGAGGCTGCCAATGAAAGTGTAATTAAAACAATCGCTGCAAAGCAATTACACATTCCTGAATCCAACATTACTTTTATTAAAATTCTTAAACGTTCCATTGATGCTCGTTCACGGAATATAAAAGTCAATTTAAAGATTGATGTTTATGTCAACGAACAAGTTCCAGAAAGTCCGAATTACAAAATCTCCTACTCTAATGTTTCATCTAAAACTCCTGTGATTGTTATTGGAGCCGGACCAGCTGGATTATTTGCAGCACTTGAACTGATTGAAAAAGGATTGAAACCAATTGTAATTGAAAGAGGAAAAACTGTAAAAGACAGACGAAGAGATTTAGCAGCAATCAACAAAGAAGGAATTGTAAATCCACATTCAAATTATTGTTTCGGAGAAGGTGGTGCTGGAACTTATAGTGATGGGAAACTATACACCCGTTCAACCAAACGTGGCGACATTACCAAAGTATTAGAATTATTCGTAGCACACGGTGCGGATGAAACCATTTTAATTGAAGCACATCCTCATATCGGGACAAATAAACTTCCGAAAATTATTGAAGCGATGCGTCAAACGATTATCGACAATGGTGGAGAAATACATTTCAATACGCATGTAATTGATTTGATTGTAAAAAACAATTCGATAAAAGGAGTTGTTTGCAAAAAAACAGACACCGATTCAACAACTGAACTTATTGCTGATTCAGTAATACTTGCAACAGGACACAGTGCACGCGATATTTTCGAATTATTACATTCTAAAAATATTTTGATTGAGGGAAAAACATTTGCAATGGGCGTGCGTGTTGAACATCCTCAAGCCTTGATTGATTCATTACAATATCATTGCAATTTGAATGAAGTAGCAAAAAAACGTGATTTCCTTCCTGCATCATCTTATAGTTTAGTTCATCAAGCTCTTGGCAGAGGAGTTTATTCTTTTTGTATGTGTCCGGGTGGAATTATTGCGCCTTGTGCAACAGCGCCAGGAGAAGTGGTTACAAATGGTTGGTCGCCATCCAAACGAAATAATCCATTTGCCAATTCTGGAATTGTTGTAACGATTGAACCAGAAGATTATCAAAAATTTGCATCACAAGGACCATTAGCAGGATTACGCTATCAGCAAGCATTAGAAAAAATGGCTTATGAAGCTGGTGGCAACAATGGACAAATAGCACCAGCACAACGATTACAAGATTTTGTAAATGGGAAATTGTCTCCACTCCTACCCGATGTTTCTTATCAACCAGGAATTAAATCCGCTCCGTTACATGAATTGCTTCCTACAGAAATTGGTAAACGATTACAACTGGGCTTTACAGAATTCGGGAAAAAGATGAGAGGCTATTTGAGTAACGATGCAGTGATTGTGGGAGTAGAATCCAGAACATCATCACCTGTTAGAATTCCAAGAGATAAAGAAACATTGGAACATCCTCAAATCAAAGGTTTGTATCCTTGCGGAGAAGGTGCAGGATACGCAGGAGGAATTGTTTCTGCAGCCATTGACGGACAAAAATGTGCGAACGCCATTGCTTGTTTAAAATATTAACTTTGTACTTCGTAAACTGAAGTTTTAACGTAAGTTTAAAAAATTTAAAACACCATGAAATTCATTATTCAATTAGTTATTGTTACAATAGCTGTTTTGATTTCTTCTTATCTTTTACCAGGAGTAAGTATTGAAGGAAATAATTTTTTAACTGCTTTAGTTGTTGCAGCAGTATTGTCATTTTTAAATGCTGTTGTAAAACCCATAATGATTATACTTACAATTCCTGTTACTATTATCACATTCGGCTTTTTCTTGTTAGTGATAAATGCGTTGATGATTTTGTTAGCAGCTAAAATTGTAAATGGTTTTCACGTAGAAGGATTTTGGTATGCACTTTTATTCAGCTTTATTTTATCACTCGTTACATCTCTTTTAGAAGGAATAAAAAAACGAGACGAGCACGAAGGGAATATTTAGTTGGGAGTCGGGAGTTAGGAGTTCGGAGAGTTTTGCGAAGCAATCCTTTCTCGCAAATCGTCATCCCGTGCCGCGACACGGGATCTCCCTGTTAGAAGCAGAAACTATGTTAAGAGTTAGTTATTAATAATCTCATTATTTAGGAATAGAATAACATGAAAGTAGGAGAATACAACGAGTTAGAAGTAGTAAAAGAATTAGATTTCGGGATTTACTTTCGTGAAGGTGATGTAGAGATTTTAATGCCCACAAAATGGGTTCCTCAAGGAACTAAAATCGGAGATACATTAAATGTTTTTGTTTTCAGAGATTCGGACGACCGTTTAATAGCTACAACAGTAAAGCCTTTTGCAACAGCCGATACATTTGCTTTTTTAGAGGCTAAACAAGTAAATGAAGTTGGCGCTTTCATGGATTGGGGAATGGACAAAGATTTATTAGTTCCATTCCGTGAACAAGCACAACGTATGGAGCAAGGAAAAAGCTATGTAGTGTTTGTTTATTTGGATGAAGAAACAGACAGACTTGTTGGCTCAACAAAATTAAGTCGATTCATTATCCGAGAAGATGTAGATGTGCAAGAAGGTGATATTGTTGATTTATTGATTTATTCAGAAACAGATTTAGGTTATAATGCCATCGTAAACGACCTTTACACTGGTTTAATTTACAAAAATGAAATTTACGAAGCGATACGTGTTGGTGATAAAATGCAAGGATTTGTAAAACGTGTACGTGAAGATGAAAAGATAGATTTGAGTTTACAAAAAAGCGGCTACGAATTGGTGGATGATGTAAAATGGAAAATTCTTAAACTAATTAAAGAAGAAAAAGGATTTCTTGCTTTAAACGACAATAGCACCCCTGAAGAAATAAAAGCAAAACTTCAAATCAGCAAAAAGGCCTTCAAAAAAGCAATTGGTGCTCTTTACAGAGAAAGATTGGTAAAATTGACGGATAAGGGTGTGGAGTTGGTATCAAAGTAAACAAAATTATTGATGATGATACGGCTCATTCTTCAAAATTGTCATTCCTCGGTACAGTTGCTCAACAAAGAACAATCTTACCATTTGATGGGAGAATGTCATTTTGGATAAGGCAATTTTTCCATTTGCTCTTTTATAAACCGCATCCGAAAAACCATAGGGTCCGCCTACAACAAAAACCAGATTCTTAATTCCTGAGTTCATTTGTTGCTGAAGAAAGCCTGAAAAATCAACTGAATTATACTCTTTCCCATTTTCATCCAATAATATCAACCTGTCAGAATTTTCGATTTCTTTAAATAACAACTCTCCCTCCTTCTCCTTTTGCTGTTCTATACTCAAAGCCTTTGTGTTTTTGAGAGCTGGAATTACAACTGTTTCAAACGATATATAGTGTTTTAGCCTTTTCTCATAGGCCGAAATGCCTTTTATCAGGTAATCTTCCTCTGTTTTACCGTTAAGAATGAGTGTAATTTTCATAAATGGTTTGTTTATCAATGCAAAAAAACTATATTTTTGTGGTATAGCAAATTAAATTCAATATAAAATGAAAATGGCTTAATAATTGCTTTTGCCTGGCTATATAAATTAATACAATGAAAATCAGAACAGCATTTATTTTATTCATTATTTCTATTTCTTCTTTTGCATTTACAATTGATGTGATTGATGATATTGCAGCTGCAATTCGTTCTGGTAATCCAAAAAATATCTCTAAATTTTTTATCGATAATATCGACCTGAAAGTAATTGAGAAGGAAGATGTTTACAGCAAACAACAAGCTGAAATGATTTTGAAAGATTTTTTCACAAAACATGCTGTTAAAGCCTATACCGTTGCTCATAAAAGTCAGCCTAAAGCCGGCTCTCAATATGTAATTGGCACATTGGAAACAACCAATGGTAAATTCCGTACTTATTTCTTAATAAAAACTACAGGCACTCAAACGCTTATTCAGCAATTTAGAATTGAAACTGAGAATGAGTAAATCATTATCCAATCCGAAGAAGTCTTTCGGACCTGAGCATCTCTACAATTTTAATATTCAACAATTTATTATTTCTGCATTAGCTGAAGATACAGGTGATGGTGACCATACTTCTTTAGCATGTATTCCATCTACAGCAAAAGGAAAAGCACACTTACTTGTTAAAGAAAATGGAATTATTGCGGGAGTTGATTTAGCTCTTCAAATATTTAATACAGTAGACAAATCCTTAAAAGTGAAAATGCTTATTAAAGATGGCAGCAAAATAAAAGTTGGTGATATTGTTTTAATAGTTGAAGGAAAATCACAATCCATACTATTAGCCGAACGTTTGGTTTTAAATTGTATGCAACGCATGAGTGGAATTGCAACAAAAACTAACCACTTAGTTCAGTTATGTAAAGGGACCAAAGCAAAAGTTATTGATACAAGAAAAACGAGTCCGAATTTACGCGGACTGGAAAAATGGGCAGTTGTGCTTGGTGGCGGTGCCAATCATCGTATCGGATTGTATGATATGATTTTGATAAAAGATAATCACATTGATTATGCAGGTGGAATAAAACAAGCGATTGATGCTTCTAAAAAATATTTGAAATCAAAAAACAAGAAGTTGAAAATTGAAGTTGAGGCACGCAATTTAAAAGAAGTAAAAGAAATTTTATCCATTGGCGGAATTCACAGAATAATGTTGGATAATTTTTCTATTTCAGATTTAAACAAAGCAGTAAAAGTAATCGCAGGAAAATACGAGACAGAAGCATCTGGAGGAATTACTGAAAAAAATATCAGAAGCTATGCAGCGTGTGGAGTAGATTTTATTTCAGTTGGTGCACTTACACATCACATTAAAAGTTTAGATTTGAGTTTAAAAGCAATATAAATGCAACGCAAAAACATAAAGCGTTTAATCAAGTTTACTCCGATTTATAAAACCATTACGGCTAGTCGAAAGATAGTACTTCCTGGTTTTGAAGGATTGTCGCTTTATATAGTTTCTAAATTTTTTTTTAAAGGAATTCAGAATGGTGCGTTGAATATGCGGGCTGCATCTTTGTCGTTCAGCTTTTTTTTAGCACTCTTCCCTACTATTATTTTTTTGTTTACTCTTATTCCATACATTCCTATAGAAAATTTTCAAGATTATCTTTTTGGTATTCTACAAAAATTTATGCCTGAAGCTGCGTTCGAAGCTACCGAATCAACTATTGCGGATATTATTGGTAACAAACAAGGTGGATTATTGTCTGTCGGATTTTTAACGGCATTGTACTTTTCCACAAATGGATTTAATGCAATGATTAGTGCTTTTAATGAAACTTACCATGATATAGAAACCAGAAATCCTTGGCAACAGCGTCTTGCATCTTTTTATATGCTTTTCCTCACAGTTTTGTTGTTGTCTGTTTCAATTGCAATTCTGATTTACGGAGAGTTTGGCTTAAAACAAATTCGTTTAAACAATTACGGCCTATACTATGTTTTATCCTTATTGAAATGGGTTATACTTGGAATGATGTGTTATTCAATCATTTCTTTTAATTATTTTTTAGGTCCGAAAAGGAAACAAGGCTGGAGATTTTTTTCCGCAGGATCCATGCTTGCAACAGTGTTTATTATTATTGCAACAATTGGTTTTACTTATTACGTAAACAATTTTGGAAACTACAACAAACTGTATGGCTCTATTGGAACTTTGATTGTGATATTGATGATGATTTACATCAACTCACTCATTTTATTGTTGGGTTTTGATTTGAATGCAAGTATAAAAATGGCAAAGAAGCACCACGATTTGCATCTTAAGCAAATTCAACATTAAATAACATCTCTCGGATCATTATTAGTATCCATTTTTCTCCCTTTTCTCATTTCCTCTTTCCTTCTCATTCTGATATTCATAAACTCTACAAATAATGAAAATGCAATTGAGATATAAATGAATTTTTTATCTATGTGTTCGTGAAATGCTTCCAGAATTAGCACTGCTCCAATCATTAATAAAAATGCAAGTGCCAATACTTTAATTGTGGGATTGTTATTAATAAAATCACTCACTTTTCCGGAAAAAATAATCATAATAATCATTGCAATAATAACAGCAAGAATCATAATCAGTAAATTGGTAACCAACCCAACTGCAGTGAGAATAGAATCAAACGAAAACACAATGTCAATCAATACAATTTGTAATACAATAGCATTGAAACTAGTTTTATTTACATTCATTTCTTCGTCATCATACCCTTGAATTTTATTATGCAATTCCATGGTGGTTTTGTAAAGCAGAAACACACCACCGGCAAACAAAATCATATCTCTGCCGGTTACACCAAAATCTCCAATATAAAACATTGCTTTTTTTAAACCTACAATCCAGGAAATGCTAAAAAGCAGTGCCACCCGCATTATCAAAGCCAACATCAATCCAATAGCTCTTGCTTTCCCCTGTTTTTCACGGGGTAATTTACCTGCAATAATTGAAATAAATATGATGTTATCTATCCCTAAAACTATCTCTAATACAGATAAAGTGAGCAAACTGATAAGTGAAGCAATCGAAAAAAGCTCATTAAAGTCTTGGGCTAAATGCATAGAATTTTAAATTTTTACAAAAATACATAGAATTTTTAGATTGAATTGAAAAATTTTCTTATTGATTTTCAAATACTTACAAATTATTTTAGTACTATGCGATACAAGGTACTACTTTTTGTATATATCTTTGCAATGTCATCTAGCAGGTTTGACGAAATCTCAAAATGTGCCTTGATAGCTACAAGGAAAATTGAACTAACATTTAATAATAAACACATGAACATAGAAAACACAAAAGCGCAAATGAAAAAAGGCGTACTTGAGTTTTGCATATTATCGGTGTTATCAGGAGGAGAAAATTATCCGTCTGAGATCATCGCCAAAATGAAAGATGCAAAACTCATAGTTGTGGAAGGAACATTATATCCTCTACTTATGCGCCTTAAAAATGATGGCTTGTTAAGCTATCGTTGGGAAGAATCAACTTCCGGACCGCCAAGAAAATATTACAAGCTAACTCCGGTTGGAGAACAATTTTTAAAAGAATTGGAATTAACCTGGAACGAGTTAGTAGATGCAGTAAATAAAACCATACAAAAAAATTGAATTTGGGATTGAGAAGTTGATAAACAACCAAATCACAAACTAAAAAACTAAGACAATGAACAAAACTATAACAATGAACTTAAGCGGCATCATATTCCACATCGAAGAAGATGCATATGAAATGCTTAACAAGTATCTAAGTACCATTAAAGGCTACTTCAAAGATTCTGAAGGTCGTGACGAAATCATGAGCGACATTGAATCACGTATTGCTGAAATGTTACAGGAGAAAGTAAGCAATACAAAGCAAGCTGTTCTTAAAATGGATGTGGAAAGTGTTATCGCTGTAATGGGAAAACCAGAAGATTTTGCAGGTGACAATGCAGAAAATTCAAAAAGCGAAACAAAAACTGAAAGCAATACTTCATATGATGGAAGTAAGAGAAGAAGAGTTTTCCGTGATCCTGATGATAAAGTATTAGGCGGTGTATGTTCCGGAATTGCAAACTATTTCGACTTCGATCCAATATGGTTAAGAGCCGCATTTGCGTTGAGTTTCTTTGTATTTGGCTCGGGAGCAGTATTATATATTATTTTATGTATGATTATTCCGAAAGCAAAAACAACTGCTGAAAAATTAGAGATGCGTGGCGAAAAAGTAGACATCAATAATATAAGTAAAGCAGTAAACGAAGAGTTTGAAGAATTCAAACAACGAATGGAAAAATTCGGCAAAGATGTTGGCTCAAAAGAAAACAGAGAAAGAGTAAGAACATCTACAGAAAAAGCAGGTGATTTTATTGGAGATGTATTAAAGAATATTTTTATAATGTTAGGAAAAATACTTTCTGTAATCCTTATCGTTATTGCTGTATTCTTTTTCATCATTTTGCTTGGATCTTTATTCGGAAGAAATTTCATTCATATGAACATTAATGATACCGATTTCTCCTACTCCATTTACGATATGATGCACAGCATTTTTCCAAATGATTTACCCATTGAATTTGCAGTAATTGGTTTAGTACTTTTCCTTGGCTTACCATTATTATCGATGATTTATGGTGGAATACGTCACCTGTTTGGAATCAAACAAAAAAATAAAATTGTTAGTTACACAACAAGTATTTTATGGTTCACCGGATTGGCTTTCATCATTTATGTTGTTTACCAAGTAAGTGACGATTTCAGAGAAGATGCAACAAGCAAACACAATGTTGAATTGGTTTCTTCAAAATCAGACACACTTTACCTATCTGTAAAACAACTTCAGAAATACGGATTAAATGACGATGAAAGTTATGATTCAAGAATAATGATCGACAACTGGACATTATTAAAAAACAATGGAAAGAGTACCAGCTTTGGGTTTCCAACCTTTGATATTGTTATGAATGATAAGGATAGTGTAGAACTCGTTGAAATCAAATCGGCATCCGGAAAAGATAAAAAGGAAGCTTTGTATAGAGCAAAACATATTTCGTACAGCGTTATGCAAAAAGATTCTTTGATAGAACTTAATCCACAATTTGATATTGATGCAGATGACAAATGGAGAAATCAAAATCTGAAATTGGTTTTAAAGATTCCTGTAGGAAAAGTGGTGTTCCTATCTCCTAGCATGAAACATATTATTTATGATATTGATAATGTGAATGACACATATGATAATGACATGTTAGGCAGAAGATGGAAAATGACTAGCCAAGGCTTAGAATGTGTTGATTGTGAAGGATTAGAATATTTTAATCATGAAGATGGAGTTCACATTCCGCCTCCGCCAGCACCTGCTCCAATTGAATCAACAAAAAATAATTATTAATTGCTGTAACTTTTAGATATGCTATTCGTCCAGCTATTAGAAAACCCTCCTAAGTAAAAAGCTTAGGAGGATAAAACAAAAAACATCCCTAAAATGAAAAAAATAACAACACTAGTTGTTGCTCTAATAATAAGTATTTCAGCAGCAATAGCCGGAAACGGAAACAATATTAATTCGGTGATAAGTAAACAACTTAAAGTTCCATCTGAATTAAAAAATAATAAATTGAACGAAAAAGTAAATGTTCAATTCAAAATTTCAGAAAACGGAAAAGCAACTGTAATGAATGTTGAAACAAACAATCCTGAATTAAAAAAATACATCTTTAATCAGTTTCCTAAAATGAATTTTAATACAAGTACAGGAAAACCGGAAGCTGTTTATTTTGTAGACATCAATTTTAAAGTGCTTTAATTTCACTCAAGGGGTATAAAGTCGTGCAAAAACTTAATACAGGGGAATGAGTTCGTAGCATTTCTCATTCTCCGCCCCTTTCTTATATAAAACGATAAGTGTAACAACTTATCGTTTTTTTTTATTTATATTTGCTGAAACACTATTACATGAAAAAAATCATTTTTATTTTAGCACTTGCCTTCTCTTTTGGAAATTCTTTTTCACAAGACACAATTACAAAAAGAAGTTCCGAAAAAATTATTGCAAAAATCATTGAAATAAGTCCTACCGAAATCAAATACAAAAAATATGACTATCAAGATGGTCCAACCTACATTGAAAAAAAGTCGGATATTAAAATGATCATTTTTGCTAATGGAATGAAAGAAGTGTTTGAAGAGCAAAAACTTGTTGTTGAAATAAAATCAACTTCTCCAACAGATGATTATGTTGTAAAAGCAGAGGAATCGGCTAAAATTGATATGTGGGGACAAAATAAATTCCGCTATAAAAGCCGATTTATGGGAGAGCGGGAAGTTCATGAAGTTTTATTGAAAACAAAAGACAAAAAAATAATGTCACTGGTAGGCTCAGCAAAAGATGCAAAAAAAGCGCAATATGTTGGTTTTGCTGGTATTCCTTTGGGAATTGGAGCCGGAGCTTTATTAGTAATGAGTGCATCTACCGGATATTATGGCTTTGATGAAACATATTTAGCCGGAAGTGCTGTTTGTGCATTAGCCGCAATAGCTTGTCCTATAGTTGCTATTTCCATGAAAACAAAACGAAACAGATGCAACAGAGCGGCTGTCAGCTTGTATAACGAAAAGTTTTAAAATGAGAATATTTTTGTTTTCTATTACGTTTTTGTTTTTATTACCCAAACTATATTCGCAAGATACAATTACTTCAACAAAAGATTCTATAACAAAACCTCCTTTAAATGACATAATCAAATTAGGAGATGTGTATTTTGTAAATGCTAAAAAACATGACGTGAAAGAGATAAAGTTATTTATGCAAAATAACTGTAATAATGACTCACAAATTATTGGTCTTCTTGATCAAATAAAAAAAGAGAAAAAATATAAAAAAACAACTTCTAAAATAGGTGTTGGATTACTTATAGCGACTGTTGCAGCAATGAGCGTTCCTGTTGCACTTCAAACAGGTCCAACTGATGCTGTGTATATTGGAATGGTTTCAGCAGGTACACTTGGTGCAATTGGATTAGGAACTTCCATTGTATTTCAGATACAATCAATGGTTCACACTAAGAAAGCTGTCAACTTGTATAACGAAAAGTTTTAATAGCTAGTTTTCAAACACTTACGTATCGCCCGTTTTTTCCACAAAATCAAAAAACACCCTGTTTTTGCTATTACAAATACTTATATTTGTGATTATAGATTTTATACCCATTTTTTATGTCAAACGAAGAAACAATGTCTTCAGGAAAAACTAAAGTTACTGAGTACATCAAAATAGTATTAAACGATTTTCGGATTGCAAATGAAAGTCGTGAAGCCAGTTTAATGGGCAGACGAGAAGTTCTTACCGGGAAAGCCAAATTCGGAATTTTCGGTGATGGAAAAGAAATTGCTCAATTAGCGATGGCAAAAGTTTTTCAAAACGGTGATTTCCGTTCTGGATATTACCGTGATCAAACATTTATGTTTGCTACAGGGAATCTTACTTTACAAGAATGGTTTGCAGGATTGTACGGACATACAGATGCGGATGCTGAACCTATGAGTGCCGGACGACAAATGGGCGGACACTTTGGAACACGCAGTTTAAATGCAGATGGAACCTGGAAAGATTTAACTAAAATAAAAAATTCATCACCGGATATTTCACCAACAGGCGGGCAAATGCCACGTTTGCTTGGATTGGCAATGGCTTCCAAACATTTTAAATTAAATCCTGAATTACAAAAAGAACAATTTCATCATTTGTCAAACAAAGGAAATGAAATTGCTTTCGGAACAATTGGTGATGCAAGTACATCCGAAGGATTGTTTTGGGAAACAATAAACGCAGCCGGTGTTATGCAAATTCCAATGTTGGTTTCTGTATGGGATGACGGACATGGAATTTCTGTTCCTAAAAAATATCAAACAACAAAAGAAAGTATTTCTGAAATATTAAAAGGTTTCCAACGTGAGAATGGTGGAAACGGATATGAAATTTTCAAAACAAAAGGTTGGGATTATGTTCATCTTTGTGAAACATACGAAAAAGCCAGTCAGGTTTGCAGAGAGCAACACGTTCCGGTTTTAGTTCATGTGGAAGAAGTAACACAACCTCAAGGACACAGCACATCAGGTTCACACGAACGTTACAAATCGAAAGAACGTTTGCAATGGGAAGCAGATTTTGATGGAATAAAAAAATTACGTGAATGGATTTTAGCAAATAAACTTTCTACAGAAAATGAATTAGCTGCTATTGAAGAAAATGCAAAAAAAGCTGTACGTGAAGCAAAGTCGGCTGCATGGAATGCTTATTTAAATCCAATCAAAGCAGAATTAAAAGAAGTAAGTTTATTGATGGATAATATTGCTACACAATCTAGCAATGCAGCATTTATTACTAAAATAAAAAACGACCTCTACTCTATTCTTGAACCTATCCGTAAAGATATTATTGTTGCTGCAAAAAGCGTGTTGCGTTTAACTCGTAATGAAAACATTGCCGCTAAAAAACAATTATCAGATTGGATCAGTGAATCGAAACTTGCGAACTACGACCGCTACAGTTCTTATTTACAAAGCGAATCAGAGCTTAGTGCTTTAAAAGTAAAGCCGGTGAAAGCTGAATTTGCTGGTGAAGCAAAAATGGTAGATGGAAGAGAATTGTTGCGTGAAAATTTCAACACCATTCTTGCAAAATATCCGGAAGTATTAATTTTTGGTGAAGACTCCGGAAAAATCGGAGGAGTAAATCAAGGATTGGAAGGCTTGCAGGAAAAATACGGAGAGATAAGAGTATTTGATACTGGAATTCGTGAAGCAACCATTATGGGTCAAGCAATTGGTTTGGCAATGCGTGGTTTACGTCCGATTGCAGAAATTCAATACTTAGATTATTTGTTATATGCATTGCAAATTATGAGCGATGATTTAGCAACTGTTCAATATCGTACAAAAGGCGCACAAAAAGCACCAGTGATTGTCCGCACACGTGGACACCGTTTGGAAGGCATCTGGCACAGTGGTTCTCCAATGGGAATGATTATCAATTCTATCCGTGGAATTCATGTTTGTGTTCCACGTAATATGCAACAAGCAGCAGGGTTTTACAATACACTTTTAGCTGCTGATGAGCCTGCATTGGTAATTGAACCATTAAACGGATATCGTTTGAAAGAGCAACTGCCAACAAACTTAGGCGAATACAAAGTTCCATTAGGAGTTGTAGAAACTATAAATGAAGGAACAGATGTTACATTGGTGACTTATGGTTCGTGTTGCAGAATTGCAATGGAAGCAGTAAAACAATTAGCAGAAGCAGATATTTCTGTTGAAGTAATTGATGTGCAAACATTGTTGCCTTTCGATTTAAATCAAACGATTGTTGAATCTGTTAAGAAAACAAATCGTTTAGTTGTTTTGGATGAAGATGTTCCGGGTGGAGCAAGTGCATACGTTTTACAAAAAGTGTTGGAAGAACAAAATGCATATCAATATTTAGATTCAGAGCCAAGAACTCTTTCAGCTAAAGATCATCGTCCGGCTTATGGTTCTGACGGAGATTATTTTTCCAAACCAAGTGCTGATGATGTGTTTGATACCGTTTACGAATTAATGCACGAAAGCAATCCGAATAAATTTCCAAGGATATATTAAAAATTAAAACGGAGGACGAGCAATCGTCCTTTGATTTTTATTTGAAAGCATGAAGGAAACCGATCGAATTAAAAAAGAGTACGAAGCTTACAAAAGCAATCCGGTTGTTGCTAAAAACAATACTTATACCGAATACATTCATCAGGTTACACAAGAAAGACAAAGCTTATACAAAAAAATTATTTTATCGAAATTCAGAAATCCAAAGGAATTAGAACTACTAGAAGTTGGAGCCGGAGCCGGAGCAAATTTATCTTTTTTCAAAAGTCTTGGATTAGTTGATAAAAACATTTACGCAAACGAACTTCTGGAAGACAGGGCATCCGAATTAATAAATAATTTTCCTGACATTCACACATTGCCCGGAGATGCTTTGCAATTGGGCTTTGAAAACAAATTTGATATCGTATTTCAATCAACAGTATTTACTTCGATATTAGATGCTGGTTTTAAAAAACAATTTGCTGACAAACTTTGGAAAATGACAAAACCAAACGGAATTATTCTTTGGTACGACTTCATGTACGATAATCCAAAAAACAAATCGGTGAAAGGAATAAACAAGCAGGAGATTAAATTACTTTTTAGCGATTCCAAACACATAGAGTTCTTTAAAGTAACACTTGCACCTCCTATTGGCAGAAGATTTCAGAATCTATACACTTTATTAAATGGATTTTCATTTTTACGAACGCACGTTATTGCAGTAATTCATAAATAAAACATGCAAATGAAAAAACATATCTTACTTTTTATTTTATCATGTTTTGTATTGAATAATTTTGCACAAACTACTCCATGGATTCAGTCAGGAGCAACTTGGTACTATCAATGGGATTGTGATTTCATGATAAGAAATAATAAAATTGAATATACTCATGATACAATTTTATATGGAAAAACTTGTCAGGTTTTAAAAACCACACAATCTAATTATACTGCTAGCCCTCCTATAGGACTTATTTCAATACAGGTTTCTGAAAATTATACTTATAGTAACGGAGATACTGTATTCTATCTTGTGGATACATCTTTTACAATATTATACAACTTTGGAGCATTGCCAGGAGAAACATGGGACTTAGGAGTAGATAGCAATGCCACTGATTGCACTAATTCCATTGTAAAGGTAGATAGCATTTCTTCGACAATAATTGCTTCTAATCCTCATCGTGTTTTGTATGTAAGCGACTCTGCGAACTCACCTGTCGTGATTTCCGGAACAATTATAGAACATATTGGGTCAATGACTTATTTATTTCCTACTGTAAGAGTTTGTGATTCTTCCGCTGTAGTCGATTACTGCTTAATTTCTTTCGCTTGCTTTAGTGATAGTCTTGAAAATTATAGTGTCATCCCACCAGGTGAATGCGAAAATCCTTATCATGTTGGAATAAATGAGCAAAACCCATATTCAAACAAAATATTAATTTCTCCAAATCCTGCTTACGATCAAATTTATGTAAATTGGAATAGTATTGGAAATGGAACTATTTCATTATACAATATATTAGGAAAATTAGTGCTTTCAAAAAAACTGAATCAAAAGACGAATGAAACAATCAATGTTTCTGGTCTCGAATCAGGGGTTTATTTTATCTACCTGAAAAACAAAAATGAAATTACTGAAGCAATTAGATTTATTAAAAAATAATTATCATCTATGAAAAAAACAACCGAAGCCGATTCAAAGTACAACTCTCTCGAAAAAATGAGTGTTCGTGAATTACTTTCTAATATCAACAAAGAAGATAAGTCGGTTCCGCTTGCAATACAAAAAGAAATTCCAAAAATTGAAAAATTGGTGAATGTAATTGTAAAGCAAATGAAAACAGGTGGAAGATTATTTTATATGGGAGCAGGAACAAGCGGTAGATTAGGAATAGTAGACGCAAGTGAGTGTCCGCCCACCTATGGTGTTCCACAAGGAATGGTGATTGGAATAATTGCTGGGGGCGACAAAGCTATCCGAAAAGCAGTTGAGTTTGCAGAAGATGATACCGAACAAGGTTGGAAAGATTTACAGGAATATAAAATCAATAAAAAAGATGTTGTAATTGGAATTGCAGCATCGGGCTCTACGCCTTATGTAATTGGAGCATTAGAAACTTGCAACAAGAACAACATTACTACAGGATGTATCGTTTGCAATAAAGGAAGTAATGTTGCAAAAGCAGCTAAACATAAAATTGAAATTGTAGTCGGTCCGGAATTTGTTACAGGAAGTACAAGAATGAAATCAGGAACAGCACAAAAATTAACACTAAATATGATTTCCACTTCCGTGATGATCAAACTAGGAAAAGTAAAAGGAAATAAAATGGTAGACATGCAATTAAGCAATAATAAGTTGGTCGACAGAGGAACAAATATGGTTGCGAAGGAATTAAAAGTTTCTTATAAAAAAGCCAATGAGATGTTGTTGAAGTATGGAAGTGTTAGGAAGGCAGTTGACAATTATAAAAAGTAGGCAATAGGCAGTAAGCAATAGGCAAATAAAAAATAAAAAGTAGACAATTTTGCAATAGACAATAGACAAAATAAAAAAATAGACGAGCAGTTTTACCCATCCAAATAAAACACAGATTCGTAACCTGCCTGCCGGCAGGCAGGTTCGCAAAAATTCGTAATTCGTAAATGCACTCAATAGAACCCTTTTATAACTGGCGACATATTTACATTGCATCAGAAGATGAGCGTTCTCCCTTTTATGAAAGAGAATACAGTGAGTTTGAATACACCAATGCTATTTACAATTATTTGATTCACCCGCAATGGGACGATATTGACTCACCCACTCTATATATAAAAATACTTTGCGTAGATTATGATCAGAAGTTTGCAATCATAGAAATGATAGGTGAATGGAACGATGCTATCAATAATGATATAATGATTTTAAAAAGAGATGTTATTGAATTAATTATGCAGTATGGAGTAAACAAATTTATTTTGGTTGGAGAAAATGTATTAAACTTTCATTCTTCTGATGATTGTTATTACGAGGAATGGTTTGAAGAAGTAGAAGATGGATGGATTGCCTTTCTAAACTTTAGAAAACACGTTATGGAAGAATTTCAACGGGCAAACATTGATTATTATATAGTTTCTGGCGGACAATTAAATGATATCGGATGGCGCACTTCTACTCCATCTCAGCTTTTTGAAAAAGTAGAACATTTTGTTCAGAAGAGGATTGGGTAATTCGTCAAAATCTCTCCTTTTTCCTTATATTTGCTCCTCAATTTTAACCCAGCATTTATAATTCATAATTTATAATTTCATTTTATTATGCCAAAAGGAATTTATACTGTTCCCGCACCGGTGAACGAACCTATCAAAAGTTACGCTTCTGGAAGTCCTGAAAGAAAAGAACTTCAAGCAATGTTAAAAGAATTGCGTTCGAAAGAATTAGATATTCCCATGTATATCGGAGGAAAAGAAGTAAGAAGTAACGATAAAATCCGCCTTGCTCCGCCTCATGATCACAAACATACTTTAGGACATTTTCATAAAAGCAATAAAGAACACGTTACTCAAGCAATCAACGCTGCATTGGCTGCAAAACCTAAATGGGAAGCATTGGCTTGGGAACACCGTGCAAGTATTTTCTTAAAAGCGGCTGAGTTAATTGCCGGTCCCTACCGAGCGAAATTAAACGCTGCTACTATGCTTGGACAATCAAAAAATGCTTTTCAGGCAGAGATTGATTCAGCTTGCGAGATTGTTGATTTCCTTCGATTCAATGTTTTATACATGACCGAAATTTACAAACAACAACCACCTGTTGCAGGAACCGGATTTGGAGTTTGGAATAGAGTTGAACAACGACCATTAGAAGGATTTTTATACGCATTAACACCATTTAACTTCACTGCTATTGCTGGAAACTTACCTTCTTCTTGTGCAATGATGGGAAATGTGGTTGTTTGGAAACCATCTAACACACAAGTTTATGCAGCAAATGTATTGATGGAAATTTTTACAAAAGCAGGCGTTCCAGATGGTGTTATCAATTTAATTTATCCAAGCGGTCCGGATGCAGCTGATGTTATTTTCTCTCATCCTGATTTTGCAGGAATTCACTTTACAGGTTCTACAGAGGTTTTTCAAAACATTTGGAAAACAATTGGAAACAATATTCATAAATACAAAACGTATCCTCGCATTGTTGGAGAAACAGGCGGAAAAGATTTTATTCTTGCACACAAATCTGCTGATGCAAAAATTTTAGCAACATCTATCAGTCGCGGTGCATTTGAGTATCAAGGACAAAAATGTTCGGCTTGCTCTAGAGCTTACGTTCCTTCCAACCTTTGGGATGAAGTAAAAGGATATCTTCAAACGGATTTGAAATCTTTTAAAATGGGTCCTACAGAAGATTTCACAAACTTTATTAATGCAGTTATTGATGAAAAATCATTTGACAAATTAGCAAAATACATTGACGCTGCTAAAGCTGATAAGAGTGTAGAAATTATTGCTGGTGGAAATTATGATAAATCAAAAGGCTGGTTCATTGAACCAACTATTATTGTAGCGAAAGATCCGAAATATGTAACAATGTGTGAAGAGTTGTTCGGACCGGTATTAACATTACACGTTTACGATGCAGAAAAATTTGATGATATTTTAAATGTTGTTGACTCTACTTCTATTTATGCATTAACAGGAGCAATTATTGCTCAAGACCGTTATGCAATTGAACACGCAGCAAAAGCATTGAGAAATGCAGCAGGTAATTTCTATATCAATGATAAATGTACAGGCGCTGTAGTTGGGCAACAACCATTTGGCGGAGCGAGAGGTTCTGGAACAAATGATAAAGCCGGAGCGATGGTGAATTTATTGCGTTGGGTTTCTCCACGTACAATTAAGGAAACATTTGTGCCTCCTACGGATTATAGATATCCGTTTTTGCAGGCTGACTAATGGAACGCGGATGACACGGATAAAACGGGTTTTCACGGATAAAAATTTATCAAAAACGTCTCACTAATTGTGGGACGTTTTTTATTTATAATCACTAATATTTACTACATTAGATGTGCCCAAATTTGGTCTAGAATTTGGATGTTTTATTTAAACAAAAAATTATGAGAAAACTTAGTATTTTATTCATTGCTTGTATCAGCTTCATCTTTTCAGAAACAGTTTTTGCACAATCAGATGCAATCATCTCAAAAACGATAAAGAACGGACTGCGTATCGAGCTAACTATTGTTGGTTCAAAACCTTTCCGTATAGGCGGCAACATTCATATTCTGCACATAGGAACAAAAGAATTTTCACTAAATAAACAGCAAAATGTAGAAGGTAAAGGCTTTATCACCTTTTACATTCCCGTGGAAGAGTATAACGCACTAACAGAAGGAGAATATGTTTGGATGAGTTATGGAAATAAATTCAAAAAAGCTCCTGATCCAACAGTTGACCCTGCAAGTTTTTGCAAAGAAAACACAAACTGCTGGGCACTGGGGAAATTCAGCAAAGCACTTTAAAAGAATTTTAATTCAACTACGATGACAAAAAAATATACTTATACACTTTTCTTTTTACTTACAATATTTACTTCATCAATTAAAAGCATAGCACAATCAACACCCGATCCGGGATTAGTTGGGTCTTATGCTGTTACTTCAGCCGCTTACAATTTAGGAGATTTAGCTTTTACCGATCCTTCTTTTCCTAATCCAATGGAAGTTAGAGGAAATGTTCATTACCCAACAACATTAAGTGCCGGCCCCTTTCCTGTTTTAGTTTTTTTGCATGGTCGTCATTCCACAACTTACGAAACTAGTGATCCTTCCAACACAGCATTAGAGTGGCCACCTAGTCCGGGTTTTCAATCCATCACCAGTTTTCAAGGATATGATTATCTCGCACAACAAATGGCTAGTCATGGTTACATTGTAATTTCTATTTCTGCAAATGCAATCAATGCTGATGATAATAGTTTATCCGACAGAGGAATGCCGGCACGTGCAGCATTAACTCAGCATCATTTAGATTTATGGAACATTTGGAATACAACAGGTGGCGCACCATTCGGGACAACATTTGTTGGCGCATTGGATTTGCAGAATGTGGGAACAATGGGACATTCACGTGGTGGCGAAGGAGTTGTTGCTCATGCATTATTGAATCGTTCTTTAGGAAGTCCTTATGGAGTAAAAGCAGTTTTACCTTTAGCTCCTGTTGATTTTGCAAGAGAAATATTAAACGATATGCCTTTATTAAACATTGCTCCTTATTGCGATGGTGATGTTTCCGATTTACAAGGCGTACATTTTTATGATGATATCCGTTACAACGATTTGACAGATGAATCACCAAAACATTCTTTGTTAGTGATGGGTGCTAATCATAATTTTTACAATACTGTTTGGACACCGGGTTCATACATTGCAGGAACTTCAGATGATTGGGATGACAGTTTTGGTTCAAGCGATATTCATTGCGGAACAGCTGGTTCAGCAAGTAAACGTTTAACTCCGGCTGAACAACAAGCTATGCTTGTTACTTATGCAAGTGCATTTTTCAGAGTTTATATTGGAAATGAAACAGTCTTCGCTCCTATTTTAAAAGCTGATGATATTGTTCCTCCAATTTCTTCTACGCTTGATACAGGTGATGTTTTTATGTCGTACCACGCACCTGCTTCCGACAGATTAGACATTAACCGTCATTTAACTGAAGCTTCAGAAGTAACCAATACATTGGGTGGTGCAACTAGTTCAGGCGGATTAGTAAAATACGATATCTGTGCCGATGATCTGGCGGAATATGATTGTAGCGTTAGTTCATTCAATGATAAAGAACCTCACAGCGGTTCAAGTTCAATCATTGGAATGCCTCAAATGGGATTGCGCTGGAACGGACCAACAGATTTTTATCAGAATATTATTCCTCCTGCCAATCAAAATTTTACGATTTATCAAAATTTGCAATTCAGAGCAGGAGTTGATTTTTCTGAAGCTACTTCTCCACAATTTCAATATTTCAGTATTCAATTAACGGACGCTAGTTCTGCAGTAAGCACAATACAAGTGCAAGATTATACACAGGCATTGTATTATCCTCCGGGAACAAACTTTTTAGAATTACCAAAAGTTTGTTTCAACAGTATTAAAATTCCTTTGTCAGCGTTTACAGGAGTAGATTTAACACAAATACAAAAAATTGTTTTTTTATTTGATAAACGACCAGCTGGTTCAATTTACATAGCCGACTTAATGCTAAGTGGATTAACACCAATACCAACATCTATTTCCCACAATTTTCCTGCTTCTGTAGTTGCGGTTTATCCAAATCCGACAGACAATTCAATAAACGTAAAACTTGGTTCTGAATACAAAGAGATTAAAGCATTGAACATATTAGATGTTCAAGGAAAGCTAGTTTATCATCTTGAAAATATTTCACAAGAATTAATAAACATTGATTTAACAAATTTCGAAAAAGGAATTTATATTTTGAATGTAGTTAGCACAAAAGATGCGAAGAACTATAAAATTGTGAAACAATAAAATGAAACTCGAACACCGCAAACAAAAAGTAGTTCCATTTAAAAAATTTGTAGTCCGACTTATACGTTATTCTTTATTTGCTGCAGGATTAATTATTATATCCGTATTAATAGGAATGATAGGATATCATCAGTTTGCAAATTTAAGCTGGTTGGATAGTTTTCACATGGCTTGTTTAATTCTAACAGGCATGGGACCGGTAATGGAAATGCAATGTTCACAAGCAAAAATTTTTGATTCTTTTTATGCACTTTACAGCGGAGTTGCTTTCTTGAGTATTACTGCCGTATTTTTTGCACCAATCGTACATCGTATTATGCATATTTTGCATGTGGATGAGGGGGAATAAGAGTATTTTGATACTATCATTTGATACTATATAAAATAGCGTGTTTCCGAAAATTTCAAATTTGTTGTTATTAACGTTTGCACCTACTTGCAGTTTTTTGCTATATCAAGTTACACATTTGAACGTTAACCCGCAAAAAAATTGCAAGTAGGTGCTGTTACCAATCTGGTGGTTGGCACACAGTTACATCTCGCTTACGTGGCTGCCGATAAAAGTCTACTTAGTTATACGTAGCCTTTACTTTTTATTACGAACATCTTCCGATAGTCCAATTAGTAATCCTTCAACACCTCTAATATAACAAAGACGATAAATATTCTCGTAATTAACAATATCACCAACAAGTTCGGCACCTTGTTTTTTTAGTCTTGATACTAATTCGTCTATATGGTCGACTTCAAACATTACTCTTAGGTAGCCAAGCGAGTTAACTGGAGCGGTCCTGTGGTCTGATATATTTTTTGGTCTGATAAAACGTGAAAGTTCAAGTCGGCTGTGTCCGTCAGGTGTAACCATCATTGCAATTTCTACTGACTGATCTCCAAGTCCTGTTACTCGTCCTGCCCATGCACCTTCAATCATAGCTCGTCCTTCAAGTTTCAGTCCTAATTCTGTGAAAAAGGTAATTGCATTGTCGAGTGATTCAACAACGATACCTACATTGTGCATTTGAATTAATTTGCTTTTTGTCATAATTTAGTCTCTATTTTAAGTTTCAGTTGTCGGACGGAATATCTGTCCACCACTTGCTGGTAACTCCCTTATAGAACCAAGTTTATTGGCCCAATCTTGCAATTTTTGCAAGATAAGAAGGGGAGTAATTTTTATCGTTTACTTCTTTTGTCATTTGGAATATTTACTATTCCGCAACCATCTACCATCCAAATTCCGTTACTATCAACCATATTCATAGTCAACCTAAAGTCTGGCATATTTTTACCTATGACTATTATAAAATTTGGTTCGCTATTAAAAGAGTCTATTTCAAAACCTTCCTCAGGATAATCTTGTGCGTCAAAGATTGGATCAAAACCAAGCCCCATTTCAGGATCTGCCTCATTCGCTTCTGTAACTATTTTTTCTAATTCTGTTTTAAAATGATTACTTGCAAACTCATTTGAATTTGCCCATTCAACTATTCCAACTGACTCTTTCATCTTATTACAATTTTCGACATAAGCGTTTATAAATGTCAATGCATTGTCACCGACAAAACTTTTAAAATCATTTGTTGATTCAGTTGAGGATGTCTCTGTTGTATCTGTTTTTGTATCTGAACTACAAGAAACGAATAAAAAAAATGTGGAAATGAGAATTAATTGTTTCATGGTTGTATTTTTAGGTTACATAACGTTTTGCGTACTGGAACTGTTGTAGGGCATCTTTATAATTCTCCTTTCGCTACTCTGTCGCAAGTGGCTTTAATTCGATAGTCGAGAATTGTCCAAGTTTTTCCTTTGTCTTTTGAAACAAGAACAATCATACTACCACTTGGTTTGTCAACTTTATTAACCATTTCAGAGAACTTATAAGTCAATGAACAAAAAGTCGTACCATTTTCATTAGAGAAATTGACGTTGACAAATTCTATAATCTTAAAATTTTCTGTCTTTGTGTAAAGTTTAGAAAGGTCACGCTTAATTTGTCCGCTCAATACTGAATCAATAAGTTTTTCCTTTTTTCTTTTTACATAAAAATCTTGCATTTCTAATAATTGCTTTTCATCCACCATTTTCATTGCATTATCAAAGTCTTTGTCTCCGTACATAAGTGTCAAATATTTTGTAGCAACACCCTGAGCTTGGGAAATTGTATCCTTTGAAGTTTGCCCTTTGATAAGGAAAGAGGTCAATAAAAGTAAAAATGTTATTATTGTTTTCATTATTTAAAAATGTACTATAACTTTCCCAGCCCTGGTGTACGTTTGGGTTTCATTTATATTCTTTTAATTGTTTATGAGCTGGTTTTTATTTTGTTCCAATATTTTAATATCCGCCAGTGCTTTTTCACAATCAAGCTCAAGACGATGTTTTTTGAAGAAGTTTGCCATTTTTTTCGCGCGTTCCAATGGGTCAAGTTTTAAATTCCAGCAGAGTTTTCCGTTGCACAACGAACAAAGCCTGTTTGGTTTGCCATCGGTCTCGCTCATGCTGTTGGAGCCATTCATCAGGCACTGCGCATTGACGCAGTGCTTGATAGAAAACATGTGACCTATTTCGTGTGATGATATCTTAATCATGCGATCTAAAAATTGTTGGTATTCTATGTCTGTTACCTGCCAGTCGGAAAATCGGAAAACAGAAGTAACACCGACTCTTTTCCACAAGGAAGACAGACCAAATACAAAGTTCCAAGAAAATTCCGGGTAGAGATCTTTCTCAGTAATCGCCATGATACAGACAGCGTCTTTAGGTTTGTTCTTCGCCAGTATCTCATTCAGGATGTATGGTGCGAGTAGTTGTTCCTGCTCGGAGCCGCCAATGCGTCTTGCGGAATCGGGTATGATATTATCACTAATCGGAGTTTGGATGACAGTTTTCAATCCAAAAAAGATCTCTAAATATTCTCGTGAGTAGTTAATCATTCTTGTCTGAAGCGAGTCAAACTTGCCGATCGGCTGGAGATAAATCACATTTTGAATTTCGTTAGCGGAAACTGGTTTTGAATTCATGTATTCATTGAAAGTTTGCGCTTCTTCTTTATGATTCGCCAGCCAGTCGCCAATTTGTGGAGTGCCCAGACTATCATCATTTTGTTTCAGTGTTACAATCAGTGAATTAATCTGTGTTGTATCGTTCTGGACAAGTGTGTCATCTTTTCGGTTGACTGTGGAACAACAGATGAGAAATAACGAAAGTAGGAAGAAAAGAGTTCTCATTTTATTATTCTCATTGTATTCACAATAGACATACTGTCTATTTTGCTGGGCTTGCCATTATTGTTATTGGCATGACTTTATCATCCTCTTACTTATCCACAATCACAAACTCAGTCCTCCGATTCTTCGCTCTCCCCGCTTCCGTTCCATTATCCGCAAGAGGTTTTTCAGAACCATAACCTTTGAAGTTCACCAGTCTGCTTTCTTCAATTCCTTTTGCAAGAAGTAAATCTCTAACGCTAAACGCTCTGTCAGTTGACAAAGCTAAATTTGATTTTGCATCACCCACATTATCTGTATGTCCTCGCACTTCAATTTTAATTGTTGGATTGGCTTTTAAGAATTCAGAAAACTCATTTATTACAACAGCAGAACTTGGGTCTAAATCGGCTGAATTTGTTTTATAATAAATATTTTTTAGCAAATACGTTTTCCCAACCTGAATGGTATCCACCTGCATGTCCAACTTTTGTGGCTTTGCATTTACTAAGGAATCTTTTTTGATGAGCTGAGAACTGAATGCATAGTTTTCTTTTTTTACTGTAAGTATCAAATCACTTTTTGCTTTTGTATTTACAACTACTGCATAATTTCCGGTGATAGTATCCACCATTCCTTCGGTTACTTTATTTGTAACAGCATCTTTTACTTCTACTGTAAACCCAACCGGTGGACCGTTTCCAAAGTCTTCAATTTTTCCTTTAAAGAATGCTACTTCATCCGGACGGGCTTCTTTATACAATTCAAAAGAATAAATATCATGTTTACCAACAGACTTACCATTTGCACGGGAAGGTTCATTGGAAGAAAAATAACCCAAATGCCCATCCGTACTAACAAAAAATCCTAAATCATCACGTGGAGTATTTATCGGAATTCCAATATTTTTAGGTTCGCCCCATTTTCCTTTTTCATCTTTTTTAGAAAGAAAAATGTCAAATCCACCTACACCCGGATGTCCGTCAGAAGAAAAATAAAGTGTTTGAAAATCGGAGTGAATAAAAACAGATTTTTCGTCAAACTGTGTATTTATAATCGGACCTAAGTTTTCAGGTTTGCTCCATGTGCCCGTCATAAAATCTTTTACAGTAACATATAAATCAACTCCTCCTCTTCCACCTTTTCTGTCGCTGGCGAAATAAAGTGTTTTGCCATCAGAAGCAAGACTCGGCTGAGAATCCCAATAAACAGGGTCGTTAATGCCTTCTACTTTTTTTGCTTCTGTCCATTCACCATTAATATTATCGGAAGTATAAATATCAAAATTTAAAACCGGACCACCTTCATCTTTTCCTTTAGTAAAAAAAATGTGTTTGTTGTCAATCGACATAGTTGCGCCACCTTCTGCTCCATCTTTATTAAATGGGTAAGGCATTCGTTGTCCTTTATTAAATTCTCCGTTTGTTTTGCTGCGGGTTGCGTAGCTGAACAATTCCATTTCTTTATCCGTTTCATAAACCATATCCTTATTCACATAAGGTTGCTTACGGGTAAACAACATCATTTCATCATCAGAAGAAATGATTGGAAGGTATTCATCTTTTTCGGTACAGATTCCGGCAACAGGAAAAGGATCAAATGGAACTTTATTTTTAAACAGATCGCTGTATACTTTTGCGTAACGCACCATTTGTCGCGCCTGACCTAATAATGCATCATAATCTTTGTTGAATTTTTTTTCATCATCATCTTTAAAATCGATGTATTGTTTTAAATATTTTGCACAATCATCATAATTTTCATCTTCCCAGGCAATAAATCCAAGATAATAATAAGGGTCGGAATGGTATTTCGGACAAACTTCAATTACCTTTTTTAGATAAGGTTCAACAGGTTTGTATTTTTGTTCGGCAATGCTTAGCGTTTTTAATCTCTCTGAAGCAAAAGCAAAATTGGCATCCACATAATCCGGTTCCAATTCCATGGCTTCTTTTAAAAAAGCTAAACGTTCTTCTTTTTTATATTTTTTATCAATGCCTTGCTGGTATAATTTTTCTGCTTTTTTATTGTCAATCTCCTGACATTTTGCTTCGTCTTGGGCGTAGGAGATTGTTACTAATGAGCTTAGTAAAATGAATGATAATGCTTTGATATAAACTTTCATAAATCCCCTTTGCCTCTTATAACAAATAATTCCTAAAAAGATACAAGTCCTTTCAATATAACTACGACATGTTTATCGCTTCTAACTGGCAGATCCCGCCCATTCGACTACGCTCAGGGTGACAGCACGGGATGACGGTTACGAGTAGCTATCTCTCCGAATGCAGAGGCTTGCTCTGCATCGAGAGCGAAGCCTCTCGACTCCCGACTCCTAACTCCCGACTTACTGTAACTTTTTATCCGACTCCGCTTTTGCTTTAATTAAAATATTGTCTGCTTTTTTATTTGCTTCATCCAAAATTGCTTGTGCTTGTTTGTCTACTTCTTTTTTAGCAGCAGGTGCAGCTTGTTTTGCAGCTATTTTAGCAACCGGATTTTTTATTGTTTCAATATTTTTATCTATGGCTGCATAACCTTCTGCTTTTGCTTTATCGGCTGCCACTTTTGCATCAGCTTTAATTTTATCGGCTTCGGCTTGTGCGTCTTTCATAATTTTTTCTGCTTCTTCACGTGCTTTTTCTTTTGCCATATCAACACCTTGGTTGATTAATTCTTTCACCTGCTCTTTTGCTCCTTGCTCGGTGTTGAATAAATCTGTTTTCAAAGTTGGTTTGGTAACTGTTCCGCCAAATATTGCTTTGATTTTTACTTTATCTCCCAATTTAATATTTGTACCAGCTTGTGAATTTATTTGTGCTAACAAACTTCCGGCAGCAGCGTTTGCCTGCGAACCAAATTCATCACGCGGAATTTCCAATTTCCAGGTATAATCAATTGTCTGATCAAATCCTGTTGAACCTTTTACTGTTCCTGTAATTTTTCCTGATTTGATTGGCATTTCTTCAACAAACAATCTACCATCTTTAAATTCATAAGTAGCATTTATATTTTCGAAAGTTAATTTTTTATATTTCTCTTGTTTCAATGCATCTGCCAATTTATTGATCGGTTCAAATCCTTCAACCGTTACATTTTGAGTCAACAATTTACCGCCACCTGTTAATGTATTCATTACAGGTTCCATTTTCTCATCCAAAACTGTAGTAAAATTTAATTTTGTTCCGAATTTCCCTTTAGAATATTTTGCAATCGGGGCAAGCTTTTCAACCGTGTTAAACATTTTTACTGTTTTGGGAATATCAAAATTTGCGATATCCGCATCAAAATCAACTGTTGGTTTTTTCGGATTTTGTGTGTTGTAGACTCCACTCAATGCCATTGTTCCTTCCACTTCATCTAAAGTCAATTTTAAATTATCCAAAGTCATTTTGCTGTCTTTAATCGCAACACCACCGGTTACTTTTGTAATTGTTAAATTGTCGTACAACAATTTAGCGATGTTTGCATTTAAACGCACATCCAAATTTGAAGGAACTTCCGCAACCGTCATAGCAGCTGTATCAGGAGCAGCAGTTGCAGCCGGAGCAGGTTTAGTTGTATCGCTGCTGCTCATTAATTCATTTACATCTAATAAAGTCGAATTTAGATTAAATGAACCTTTCAGCAATGAATCTTTCAAAGCATACTGTAAAAAGTTTTCGATCTTACCATCCATTTGAATATCACTTTTTCCAACAACTGCATCAAACTTTGTTAAGTCAACCGTTTTAGGATTGAACTCTAAATACATGGCAGAAATTTTTGTAGGATAGTTCAAGGATTTTGTCTGGTAATTCATATCCAGAATAGCCAAAGTTCCTTCAGCGTGAAAGTCTTCGTACTTCTCTTGTTCAATAGCACTCATGCGACCTTTCATTTTCACATCGGCAGTGATCATACCGTTTAAGTCGTCACCTTTTTCCATTGGAATTACATCTTTCATGCTTGCTAAATTAATTTTAGCAAGAACAGCTGCATTGATGTTTGCATCCGAAACAGGTGTAGAAACATGCATTGTTGCATCAATTGGATTTCCGCCTAACTCCACATGAAATTTATTTAAGTCGATAACGGTTGCGTCCGGCTCACCTGTTTTATTGTCAACTAATAGATCAACTTGAATGTTGGTTGCTGATTTCGGTAAAGAAGGATATTGAAACATTGCATCTTTGATCAACAATTTACAGCCGAATGCAGGCATTTTTTTGTCATTGTAAATTCCTTTTGCAAAACCGTCAAGAGATAATGAACCGGAAGTTTTTACATCTTTAAAGTCGGCAGTATAAACTCCAGGAACCAATGATAAAATATTTTTAAACTCAGTTTGGTTAGCTTTGAATTTCAAATCCATATCCATATCATCTTTCGGCATTGCAAAAAATCCATCAATACCTAAAGTCAACTCGTTCAATGAAAATTCATTTTCTTTAAAAGTAAATTTGAAGTTCGGCATATCGGCATCCAAATCTGCTTTGATCCGTGTTTTAACTTTATTCATATATGCCACACCACCGTAATTCATGCTGAATCTTTCAATTTCAGTTAATGTTTCCAAAACAAAATTATCGGAAGTAAAATCTCCGCTCAATGTATGAGTCATATTATACAACTCCGTATAAAAACCCATGGATGCATCGTCATAAACGATATAAGCATTTTTAAGTTCGAATTTTTCCAGACCCATTTTAAATGGAGCCGCTTTGCTTGTATCCACTACTCCGGTAGTTGTATCAACACTTGGTTTTACAATATCCCAGTTTGCTTTTCCGTCTTTTAAAACCAATGCATGAATTCGCGGCTGGTCAATTGAAATCGTATGAATTTCATATTTATCACCATTGATAACGCTCATTAAATTTAAACCAAGCGTTAAATTTTTAGCATACAACAAAGTATCACCCTGAAAATCGCCAGTATTTGCAACACTTACACTATCCACAGAAAGAGTAAAATCAGGAAATGAACTTATCAAAGTCAAATCAAACTCACCAAAATTTACTTTTGCATTCAACTGTTCATTAGCTGTATCCTTAACAAATTGAACGATTTGCTTCTTGAATAAAAAAGGAGCAGCAATTATTAAAATGATTAATAGTAAGAATGTAATACCTGTCCATTTTAGGATTCTTCTTAGTAAACTTTTTTTCTTTTTTGGTGTTTCGTTTGTCATGGTGATTCAGTTTTTGCTCGCAGTCCCGATAGCTATCGGGATCGCTGATTTCCGCAGATTTTTTTATTTCTTTTATTCCTTTATTTTTTTGTCTACTGTCTACTGATTTATTGTCTACTCTATTTTTGAACTCTTATTTCTAAGTAAATGATCAACTAAAACCAACGCTGCCATTGCTTCCACAATTGGAACAGCTCGTGGCAATACACAAGGATCATGCCTTCCTTTTCCCATCATTTCTACTGCTTCTCCTTTTGAATTTACTGTGTTTTGCTTTTGCATAATGGTCGCAACCGGCTTGAAGGCTACTCTAAAAAAAATATCTTCACCATTACTAATACCACCTTGAATTCCTCCTGAATGGTTTGTTTTTGTATGAACTTCTCCTTTTTCTGAAATAAAAGAATCGTTATGTTGAGAGCCATTCATTTTCACGCCTTCAAAACCACTTCCGTATTCAAAACCTTTTACTGCATTGATGCTTAACATTGCTTTTCCAATATCAGCATGTAATTTATCGAAAACGGGTTCACCTAAACCAACAGGAGTTCCTTTGATAACACAAGAAATCACTCCTCCGATTGTATCGCCTGCCTTACGAACTTGTTCAATTTTTTGAATCATGGTATCGGCCAGCAAGGCATCCGGACAACGAACTATATTGGAATCTATTTTAGAAAGATCCAAACCGTGATAATCTTTTAATAATTTAATATCGCCTACTTGTGAAGTATAAGCATTAATAGAAATTCCGTGTTGTTTTAAAATCAATTTTGCTATGGCACCAGCTACTACTCTGCAAACCGTTTCACGGGCAGATGATCTTCCTCCACCACGATAATCACGCATCCCATATTTTGCTTCATAAGTGTAATCAGCATGGGAAGGACGATAAACATCCACATTGTGTTCGTAATCTTTTGATTTTTGATTTTCGTTGCGAATGATAAAACCAATAGGTGTTCCCATCGTTTTGCCTTCAAAAACGCCTGACAGAAATTCAACAGTATCGCTTTCCTTACGCTGAGTAACAATGTGAGATTGACCAGGACGCCTTCTGTCCAACTCGGATTGTATAAAATCTAAGTCGATTTGCAGTCCAGCCGGACAACCATCCAAAATACCGCCCAAAGCAATGCCATGTGACTCGCCAAAAGTGGTTAAAGTAAAGAGTTTCCCGAAAGTATTGCCTGCCATAAAATATCTGTAAACAGACAAATTTAATGAATAAAATGCGGATATTTTTCGCTTAGTAAAAAAATAAAAAATCAATCTATAATCAATCTATAATACTGGGTAAATTCCTATCTTTCAGCCTTAATTACAGTAGAATGAAGCTCCTTATTAAAAATATAAAAACCCTTGTTCAAGTTGAAGATGAACCGAAGCTAAAAGTTTTGGGTGATGAAATGAAAAAACTGAATTGTGTTCAAAATGCATGGCTTGCAATTGAAGATGATAAAATTGTCGGATTCGGAAAGATGGATGATTGGGAAGGAATTTCGGATTGGACAAACTTGACAATTATTGATGCTTCTGATAAAATTGTAATGCCAAGTTATTGCGATAGTCATACACATATTGTTTATGCTGGTAGTCGCGAAACAGAATTTGTAGATAGAATAAGCGGATTAACCTACGAACAGATATTTGAACGTGGTGGCGGGATTTTGAATTCTGCGAAAAAATTACAGGAGGCATCGGAAGAAGAATTAATAGAAAGTGCATTAAAACGACTGAACGAAATTATGCGGCAGGGAACCGGAGCTGTTGAGATTAAAAGCGGATACGGATTGAGTACAGAAGCGGAATTAAAGATGCTTCGTGTGATCAAGAAATTAAAATCTCTTACTCCACTAACAATCAAGGCTACTTTCCTTGGTGCACACGCTGTTCCAACGGAATACAAAAATGACAAACGTAAATATATCGATTTGCTCATCAATGAAATGATGCCAAAAATAGCTGCAGAAAAATTAGCTGATTATTGCGATGTGTTTTGCGAACAAAATTATTTTACAAAAGAAGAAACGGTTGAAATATTAACGGCTGCAAAGAAACACGGCATGACTCCAAAAGTTCATGCAGAACAACTGAGCAACTTTGGTGGCGTGTTAGCGGGTGTTGAAGTCGGAGCAATAAGTGTAGACCATTTAGAATTTGTGGGCGACAAAGAAATTGAAGCATTAAAAAAATCTGAAACAATGCCAACCATTTTACCAGGTGCTGCTTTCTTTTTGAGTTTACCATTACCACCAGCAAGAAAAATGATAGACGCTGGATTACCTGTTGCAGTTGCGAGTGATTACAACCCGGGAAGCAGTCCGAGTGGCAACATGAATTTCATGCTTTCACTTTGTTGTGTACAATATAAAATGACACCAGAAGAAGCAATCAATGCAGCAACAATCAATTCTGCATACGCAATGGACTTGAGTAAAACACATGGAAGTATTTGTGTCGGTAAACAAGCAAATGTATTTATAACAAAAGAAATTCCGAGTTATGGGTTTATTCCTTACTCGTTTGGAAGTAATTTGGTGGAGACGGTGATTTTGAATGGGAAGGTGATTAGTGGTGACTAGGTAACTAAGTAACTAGGTGACTAGGCAAAAGGTGATAAGGTGATAAAGTGATGGGGTGATAAAGTAATAAAATAAAAACATATAGCATACACAGCATACTAATAAACCTGCCTACCGTCAGGCAGGCTAATTAACCAATGAACTAATGAACCAATTAATCGAATGTGTTCCTAACTTCAGCGAAGGACACGACATGAACATTATCAAACAGATTACGAATGAAATTGAATCTGTTGAAGGAGTAAAATTATTGAACGTTGATCCAGGCAAGGCAACCAACAGAACAGTTGTGACTTTTGTTGGAAATCCTCAGGCTGTTATTGATGCTGCATTTTTGGCAATTAAAAAAGCGGCTGAGTTAATTGATATGAGCAAACACAAAGGCGAACATCCTCGTATGGGTGCTACAGATGTTTGTCCGCTTATCCCCATTGCCGGCATTTCTATGGAAGAAACAGCAGAGTACGCAAAAAAATTAGGCGCTCGTGTTGGTAAGGAAGTGGGTATTGCTGTTTATTTATACGAAGCTGCTCAGTCCGATAAAAAACGAAATAATTTATCGGTAATCCGTGCAGGAGAATATGAAGGATTTTTCAAAAAAATAAAATTACCGGAATGGAAACCTGATTTCGGTCCGGCTGAACATTCTGTAAAATCAGGTTCTACCGTAATTGGCGCCCGTGATTTTTTAGTGGCTTACAATGTGAATTTGAATACCACTTCAACACGCAGAGCAAACTCTATTGCTTTTGATGTTCGTGAAGCAGGTCGAGTTAAGCGAGAAGGAAATCCTGTTACAGGAAAAATTGTAACGGATGAAAAAGGAAATCCGGTGAACATTCCGGGTTCATTAAAATCTGTAAAAGCAATTGGTTGGTATATTGAAGAATATGGTATAGCTCAAATTTCTATGAACTTAACCAATATCAATATTACTTCGGTACACAAAGCATTTGATGAAGTATGCAACAAAGCTACGGAGCGTGGAATAAGGGTAACAGGTTCGGAGTTGGTTGGATTGGTTCCGTTAAAATCGATGCTGGATGCAGGGAAATATTTCTTGGAAAAACAAAATCGTTCGACAGGAGTTTCAGAAAAAGAATTGATAAAGATTGCGGTTAAATCTTTAGGCTTGGATGAATTGTCGCCTTTCAAACCCGAAGAACGCATTATTGAATATTTATTAAAAGACGATTCAAAAGCAAGATTAATAAAAATGGATTTAGTTGCCTTTGCAGATGAAACCGCAAGTGAGAGTCCGGCACCAGGCGGTGGTTCTATTTCCGCTTATGTTGGCGCTTTAGGAATTTCTTTGGGAACAATGGTTGCCAATCTTTCTTCACATAAACCAGGCTGGGATGAGCGCTGGAAAGAGTTTTCGGATTGGGCAGAAAAAGGTCAACACTACAAAAACGAGTTATTGAAAATGGTGGATGAAGATACAAATGCTTTCAATAAAATTATGGCGGCCTTTGGATTACCAAAAGCATCCGATGAAGAAAAAAAAGCAAGAACTCAAGCGATACAAGATGCCACCAAATACGCGACAGAAGTGCCATTCAAAGTAATGCAATTGTGTTACGATTCAATGGAAGTGATAAAAGCTATGGCAGAAGTGGGTAATCCGAATTCGGTTACAGATGCCGGTGTTGGTGCACTTTGCGCACGTTCGGCAGTGATGGGCGCTTTCTTAAATGTGAAGATAAATGCTGCAGGATTGACAGATAAAGCCTTTGCAGAGAAACTAATTGCAGAAGGAAACGTATTAGAAGCTAAAACAAACGCTTTGGAGACTGAGATATTGAAGATTGTTAATAGCAAAATATAGTAGTGATGTGGTGATAAAGTGATGAAGTAAAAAAGTTTCTTGTCAACCTATGCTTTTTACACTATTACATTTATTACTTTATCACTCAGTCACTTTACAACTTTATCACTCAAAATGGGACTCGCATTACAAATAAAACGACAAATACGGAAGCATCCCACCTTTCGCAGATTTTTTTATTCGTTTTATTTTCGTTTGCTTCTACTCGATTTTAAAAAAAACCAATTACTATTAATTTTCTGGTTAGTATTTTTCGGAATCATAACTAACAATGTAGCTCCAAGATACGGTGTTGCTTATTTATTCTGGGGTCCTGAATATTTCGATAAAATGAGTTTCTACTCATACTTTATTACCGGTTTTGCTTGTGGCGGATTTATTATGGCTTATAATATTGCCAGCTATATCAAAAATGGTTTCCGCTTTCCTTTTCTTGCCACACTCCGGAATCCTTTTATGAAATACTGCTTGAACAACTTTTTAATTCCATTAACATTTACACTTCTCTATTGTTCTAAAATTTTCTTCTTTTTAAATAGCGAAGGCAATTATTCTACTATTCACATTTTATGGTTTATTACTTCCTTCATTTTAGGAAACCTCTTTTTTATTTTTATTGCTTTTACTTATTTCTTCCGAACCAATAAAGACTTAACTAAATTATATGGAATTCAAATTGCCGAACCGTTATCTAATAAAGGGATTCCAAGAAAAGAACATTCAGGTGAAAGAAACCCTCACTTAATAAAAGAATCGCGCGATTGGTATGTAGAAACATACATGAGTGGAATCTTTAGAAGAAGATTGGTAAGATCTGTTCGACATTATAAAAAAGAAATGCTGAAGGCAGTATTAAAACAAAACCATAAAGCAGCATTTGTTTTTCAAATTCTTTCTATTGCAAGTTTGATTTTGTTAGGGATATTTTCAAAAGCTTCAGTATTTGAAATTCCTGCTAGTGCTAGTTTGTTTTTATTATTCACCATGTTTATTATGCTATTTAGTTCATTCTACTCATGGTTCAGAGGCTGGTCAACAATTTTGTTCATTGTCTTTTTAGTTGCTTTTAACACGTTACACAAAATTGATTTTTTATCAACGGAGAATAGAGCTTATGGGTTAAACTATCAAACAGTAAAAGCAGATTATAGTTACGATAACTTCAAAGTAATAGATAAGAATTATGACAACCTTACTGCCGACATAAACGCAACTCTTAACATTTTAAATAAATGGAAAGTAAAAAATACCGATCCGTCTAATCCAACTAAAAAACCTAAACTTGTTTTAATAAATGTGAGTGGCGGAGGAATTCGCTCATCACTCTGGACGTTATATACTTTGCAGGTTGCAGACAGTTTATTGCAAGGAAAATTAATTAGTCAAACACAGCTTATTACAGGTTCATCAGGCGGAATGATTGGTGCTGCATATTTTAGAGAATTGTCTTTATTAAAATTAAAAAACAAAATCCCAACAGCTTACGATAAAATGTACTGTAACAAAATGTCGAAAGATATTTTGAATCCGATAGCTTTTACAATTGCTACAAGCGAATGGTTGTTTCCATTAAAAAGTTTTACTGTAGATAATCATAAGTATTCTTACGATAGAGGTTCTGCTTTTGAGCAAAAACTAGATGAAAATACTTTAGGTATTTTTGATAAACGCTTAGTGGCTTATAAAAAACCAGAAGCTGAATCCTATATTCCAATGATGGTATTTGCCCCTTCTATTGTGAATGATGGAAGAAAATTATTGATTTCTCCATTAGGTATTTCCTATTTGACTCAAAATGCTAAAACAGAAAAAACACAATTTAATAAGCTATTTGATGCAATAGAATATTCTCGTTTTTTCCAAGCTCAAAGTGCAGAACAAACAAAATTCACGAGTGTATTAAGAATGAGTGCTACGTTCCCATATATTTCTCCTGTTGTGTCATTACCAAGTGAACCAAGAATAGAAATTATGGATGCTGGATTAAGAGATAATTACGGTTTAGAAACCAGTCTGCGCTTTGTTAAAGCATTTAACGATTGGATTGCAGAAAACACAAGTGGAATAGTTATCATTCAAATACGCGACAGACATAAGAATGTTCCAATAGACGAAAACCCTTCACAAACATTAGGACAAGCATTAACAAGGCCTATGGGCAGTTTTTACGGACATCTTTTTGAGGTACAAGATTACAACCAAAATCAACAAATTCAAATGGCAGATGTTTGGTGCAAATCTCAAATAGATATTATTGATTTGCAATTAAGAAATGAAGCAAACGATAGGATTTCTTTAAGCTGGCATTTAACCAATAAAGAGAAAAAGAAAGTATTTAATTCGATTAACCTTCCCGAAAACCAAGAAGCTATCAAAAGAATTGTGGCTTTGTTGAAGTAGTTTCTCATCCAACATTTGTTAGAAATTTTTTTAGAACCCTAACAATCTTTTTTACAAATTATTGGGACAATTACTTAAAATCTTGTAGATTTGAGATATTGTTAAACCCAAAAACTAAACACATGAAACTAAAAACATTATTTTCAGCTGCATTTTTAATGATTGCAAGTATTGCAAGTGCATTTACAATTGATTATTATAACAAAGATTCTCAAAAGCACGTTATGGAAGTAAAATCTAACGGTTCTACTCAAAAGGTTGAATTTTCCGCTTCAACAACTGGAGCGACTTCAATTCAAACAAGTGCTTCAGAAGTGGAGATCAAAACTTCTTGCGGATGGGTAAAAGTTAAAAATGGAGCAAAAGTTCATATTAAAGACGGTTGTATTACTGTTCAATAAATAATTTTTATTTAAAAAAAAGAAGCCCTCCGAAAAATCGGAGGGCTTTTTGTTAATTCAGTAAAAAATAATAATGTGATACTATTAATTAAATAACCTACCAAAGTCAATACCGAAAGAAGTTCCAAAAACTCCAATACTAATTTTCCTGCCTATCTCTATTCCACATCCAGCTATGTGTAAAGAAAGTGAATCATCTTTTATACCAGCACCTGTTTCTAAACCTAATCCTAAAGTAAGATCAAATAGAGAAGCGTGTGCATCAATAAGATCCAACTCAATTCCAGCACCGGCATAAAATGTACTTAATTCTGCTTTTGCCTCTGTTGTAAATATACTTACATCAACTCCACTTATATTATTCTTTCCTTGTTGCACGTCCATCATTGATGCTTTTGCAATAACAGCGAAAGAGGGTCCTAAAAAATTTTTTGTAACTACAACACCACTTAAAGCATTACCAACATCAATTGATGAATCATTTTGAGAGCCGCTAGGATGCATTAAAACATATTTATCCCCTCCAAAATATGCTAAGGTTCTTGATTCCCCCCATCCCATATTGGCGTAATCAGCTAAAAACTTCCATTTATCCTCTAAATTATCAAACTCAGGTGGATTATCAGATTGATTTATTTTCACAAGTGAAGACCAAACATTACCCAAATCATTTTCCGGAGTTCCTTTTTTAATAACTAAATTACCATCGTCTTGAAGCTCTAAATAATAATCTCCGATATCTAACGCAGAATTATTTGTCCACAATCGAATATCGGTCCCATTTTGATTTTTTCCAAGAATAAAAAAACTTCCTCTTTCTGTTAATAACAAAGAATATCCTCCTACAACACAACCATTAGAATTTATCCTTTCAGTTGGGATCTCAGTTCTCCATTTTTGTTCAACTATATTTTCCATTCCAGAACCTTGATAAACAACAAGAGTTCCATTATTTTGGTCAACAACTGCAAAATATTTGTTACTTTTTGAAGATATTACTTCGTTCTTTTTTAAATACTTTCCACCAAGTAAAGTATACATTTTTTGAATTTCACTTTTTATTTCTTCCATTTTGTTTATATTTTAATTGTTTAATTAATTTTTGATAATGATACAAAATAAGTGTTTATGAAAATACATTCTGAAACAGATCGACCAGAACAAAAAGCAATCAAAGCGCCTATGCACCTTATTAATACTATAATATGGAAGGATTGGTTTATCCGAATATAAACGGGTATATCTGAGTACAAACGGATAATTAAAAAAAACGCCTCGTAAAATACGAAGCGTCTTATATCTAATATCTCGAATTTAATATCTTTCTACTTCATCAACTCTTCAATAATCTTATCTACACTCACACCTTCAGCTTCTGCTTTATAATTTCTGACAATACGGTGACGCAAAATTGCTGCTGCTACTGCTTTTACGTCTTCTATATCAGGGGAATATTTTCCTTTAATTAATGAATGACATTTTGCACCTATTACTAAATATTGTGAAGCTCGTGGTCCTGCTCCCCATGATAAATATTTGTTTGCAATTTCTGCAGCGTGAATAGTATTCGGACGAGTTTTGGAAGCCAGTTTTACAGCGTACTCCAAAACATTATCTGCTACAGGAATTCTTCTTACCAATTCTTGAAAATAAAGGATCTCTTCACCGGTCATTACTTTTTTCAATTCTGTTTTTGAATTGGATGTTGTGCTTTTTACAACCTGATATTCATCTTCCAATTTTGGATAATCCAACCAAACATTAAACATAAAACGGTCTAACTGTGCTTCCGGTAAAGGATATGTTCCTTCTTGTTCAATTGGATTTTGAGTTGCCAATACAAAAAACGGATTTCCTAATTCGTAACGCTTTCCTCCTGTTGTAATGCTTCTTTCCTGCATAGCCTCTAACAGGGCAGCTTGCGTTTTTGGTGGAGTACGGTTAATCTCATCGGCCAAAACAATGTTTGCAAATAATGGACCTTTGATGAATTTAAAATTTCTGTCGTCACCCAAAATTTCGGAACCAATAATATCGGATGGCATTAAATCGGGAGTAAACTGAATACGGTTATACGTTAAACCTAAAACATCGGCAATGGTATTCACCAAAAGTGTTTTAGCTAATCCGGGAACACCAATTAACAAACAATGTCCTTTGCTGAAAATTGAAATCAACACATCTTTCACAACTTCATCCTGCCCAATAATGATTTTACCTATTTCGGCATTTAATGTTTTGTATTTTACTACAAATGCATCTACGGCTTCTACGTCATTTTTGTAATCCATTTCACTTAATGATTTATGAAATTGGAGATTTGGTGAATTGGAGAATTGGTGATTTTAAAAATTCTCCATTTCTCTATTTCTCTACTTCTCCATTTTTTTAGTTAATCCATTTATTATTAAAAGTACAATTTTTAAAATCATCGGCCAGGTGAACATAGGTATCTACCGATTTTTTCTTTATCCAATTCTGAATTGCCTCTTGCTGTTTTTTCGACATTGCTGCATTTTGAATACTTTGATAATCGTCCACCAAATTTGCTTTGTGAGGCAATGTTCTGGTTTTTAAATACAATATTCTGTATGCTTGCTTTCCGTCAGATGTGGTTGCAGGCATTGGCTTTGTAAACTCTCCTACTTTTAAATTATCTACAGCAAATGCAATGGTTTGATCAAATTGTCCGAGCTCATCCATTTGGAAACGAGTTGAACCTGTATACGGGTTTATAATTAATCCTCCGCTGTTTTTACTTTCGTCATCATCCGAATATCTGGCTGCTATGTCTGAAAACGTAGCTGTATCAGCTAACAATCTTTGATAAGTTGTATCTAATGATAATTTTGCTTTATACATATCAGACGCATCCACTTGCGGAGCAATTAACAAACTTCTTGCATCTACCTCTTCTCCTCTGCGTTCTATTAATTGAATAATAAAATATCCGTAAACGGTTTCGAACACTTCTGAAATTTCACCTTTTTTTAATTTGAATGCCCAGGCATCCCACTCCGGAACAAACTGTCCACGCTGAATTCCTTCATAAACGCCTCCTTTACTTGCGGAGCCAGGATCCATAGAATACAAACCTGCCATTGTACCAAAACTTGCTTCTCCTTTTTCAATTCTCAATCGCAATCCTTCAATTTTTGCTTTTGCTTCTTTTTTTGCTTCCGGAGAAATCATTGGTTTTTTTAATATCTGACCAACTTCTAGTTCAGCATTAATAAATGGAATTGAATCAACAGGAATAGCATTAAAATATTCTTTTACTTCACTTGGAGTAACATTTATTCCTTCAGTAATTTTTCCCTGCATTTGTTGCTCCAACAATAATTCACGAACGTCATCCTTCAATTCTAATTTATAATCTTCAACAGATTTACCATAGAATTCGGCAAATTTTTCTTCTGAACCAAACTGAGAAAGATAATATCTCATTCTTCTTTCCAACTCTTGTTCAATTTGTCCTTCGCTCACTTCCAAACTATCTTTTTGAGCCTGAGCCAATAAAAGTTTCTGATACAATAACTCCTCCATCAACTTACAGCGGGTGTTTTCATTCACTGGCTCCTGAGCTGCTAACATTTGCTGAAATTGAGTATCCAAATCTGATTGAAGGATATAATTGTTTCCAACAACTGCAACAATACGGTCGATTACTTTTTCCTGTGCATTTATACCAAGTGTGCACAACAAACAAAGTCCGGCAAGCAATAGTTTATTTTTTGAGTTTATCATTCGTGTAGATTTCTATTTTATTATTGTTGGCTGCATCGTTGTAAACATCTTCAATCATTTTATTAATAAGTTGCAGCTTACGTTTATTCAATATGATATTTTTTATATTCTCCTTTTCAAATCCCAAAGGAGATAAACTGTTTCTGATTTTAAATCCTTTAATATTTACAAAATAATGATTCAATGAATCGCTCACTTCTACAAAGCGGTTGTTCTGCAAAAATAACTCTTTATTATAGGTTTGTATAGGAATTTCTTTTAACAAGTCGTCAAACAATAACCATGACGAATCATCGAGGTAAAAGTTACTGGCGAATTGATGGCAATAGCTTTCTAAAAGCTCTCTTTCGCTAGGTAAATCAGACTTATACATCCTTTTTAACTTCTCTAATCCGGGCGCTTTTTTATCCACTTTTACATAAACAACCTTAATAATGTTATCCTTTAACTCAAAATCCGCCTGATTATTATTGTAATACTCTTCTATTTCGGTATCAGAAACAATAGTGTCCAGCTTTTGCTTTACCAGTTCCTTTTCATAGGTATAAGTAATCAATGAATTCCTGTAATCTCGTAATTGCTTTTCTACGTTTTTTTGTTCATCACCTAAATTACTTTCGGCTTTTTGAGTCACCAATGATTCACGAATCCAGTTGTCGATATATTTTGTTATCAGCTCTAAACTATCTTTTGCAGGAGTTCCTACAGGCACAATATCTTTTACTTCGTCTAGATATAAATATTCGTTATTTGCCCGAGCAATGGCAACACGGTCTTTCTCTTTTTCTGCCTGTGGACCACATGAATAGAAAAGGATAAAGAGTAGTAAATATGTGAATCGTGTTGGCAAGTTTCTTGTTTTGGATTTCGTTAAAAACTAAAATAAGTTTATGGCGTACTACACCATAAACTTATTTCAGTGAAGTTCCTTACTTATTTTATTGTTGCAAGAACAGCTTTATCAATATTTACAGGATATTTTGCTTTTAATGAAGCTATCCATTCTTTCTCTAAATAATTTTGATAATCTGCAGTTACCATACCTTTTGAATCAACATATGATTTAGGCTCCGGCTTCAATAATTTTGTTGTAACAACAATCACTGTCTTTTTATCTTTTTCAGATTTAAAATCTGCTGATGTTCCCGGATTCCAGTTTTTATCTACAAATTCGTTTTCACCTTTATTGAAAATGCGTGTTTCAACCTGCAAATTCAATTGGGAATCTTTATTTACAACTGCAATAATATCTTTTTCTGTTTTTTTCTTTTTCATCAAACCTCTAACTTGAGCAGCAATTTTATCAGAACCACAGCTATATACAGAAGCTTCTGCACGCTCGTCCCACATATAATTGGTTTTGTTTTTTTCGTAGAATGTTTTTGAACCCACAGAATCTTTAACTGCTTTACTCCAAACTTTTTGGTCGGTTAATTCAAACAATAAAATTCCATCACGGTATTCCTGCATCAATGCTTTGAATTCAGGATATTTTTGATCTAAACGAGTTTCTTCATAAGCTACTGCTGATTCTTCAACAAATTGCTTGTAGAATTGATTTAAAACAATAATAGCATCTGTTTTAGGACGTTTACTTTGGTGAGATGCGATATAGTTCGCAAAATCTGTTTGTGTATAAACTTTATCATTGAAGTTGAACATTGGCTTTTTCAACCCTGTTGCTTTTGCAACATCCCAACGGCCTTCAAACAACAATGTATCCATCACTTTGACAAACTCGTCAACCATTTTAGGAGTTTCTTTGAATTTGTATTCTGCCTTTACTTTAGCAATTAAAGATGCACGACCAGCTTGTGAACGGGAATCTTTAGTAACCTTAGCTTTCAATTCATTTTTCATATCTTCGAAAGAAGCCAATCCTCTTTTGTCGATTAACTTAACAATGTGCCAACCGTATTTTGTTCTCATTGGCTGACTGTAACTTCCTTTTGTTTCTAACCCAAAAGCTGTTTTTTCAAATTCCAATGGCATTTTTCCTGTTCCGAACCAAGGCAATTCCCCGCCTTTCTTAGCAGTTGATTTATCATCAGAAAATTCTGCAGCTAGTTCTTCAAACTTAGAACCTGCTTTTAATTTATTATAAATCTCATTAATTTTGGTGAAAGCATTTAAAGAATCTTCTTTAGTCATGGTTGGAGTAGTTTTAACCATAATGTGAGCAGCCATTACTTCTCCTTGTGCTTTTCTTCTTTCTGATACTTTTATAATGTGATATCCGTAACGAGTACGAACCGGCATAGAAATTTCTCCTACTTTGGTTTTGTAAGCTGCCGTTTCAAATGTATAAACCATTTGTAAAGAAGTAAAAAATCCTAAATCTCCACCATTGTCTTTTGCAGAAGGATCATCGGAAACACCTTTTTCAGCAGCTACTTTATTAAAATCTTCGCCTTTTAAAATACGTGCACGTAACTTCATTATTTTATTGTAAGCCTCCAGAGTATCTTTAGGTAAAGCAGTTTCAGTTACTTTCACCAAAATATGAGAAGCATGAACATCTTCCTGCATACGCTCATAGGTTTCCTTCAATAACTTTTCATTCACATCTTTATCAGTCAAATAAGGCTGAGCCAATTGCTTGCGATATCCAGCCAATTCTTCTTTGAATGATTTTGCTGTATCTAAACCCAACTCTTCAGCCTCTTTTACTTTTAATTTAAAGTTTACGAATAGATCAACATAATCTCCCAATGATTTAGAATCACTTGCTCCGTCTTTTGTATTGTTTTTATGAAATACATTCTCAAATTCACTAACAGTAACTTTGGTAGTTCCGATTGTCATAAGAACAGGATCTGTTTTAACAGGTTCTGAAACAACCGTAGGTTTTGGTGCCGACTTTTTAGTCTGAGCAGAAACAGAATTGATGGTCAATAGTGCCAATGGCAAGATTAAAGATTTCGAAAAAACACGCATATTCATAGTATATATGATTTTTTATTTAGGGTAGCAAATGTAGTTATTTATGCGATGAATCAAAAAAAAAGAGGGTTTAAAATTTAGCAATTGGGCTGTTAAAATTTGTTAACCTCTCCCCCAGCCCCTCTCCTTGAAAAGAGGAGAGTGGGGCTTGGTTTAAGTATCCAACTTTGTTTATACTCAAGCAAATAATACTATACATCAATATAATGTTAGCAAGCTTTCTAACATAATTTCAAGTGATAGATTTGGCTTATTAGTTTGCAAATAGTATATTTGAAATCGATAAACTATTCTATATGAAAAAAATATTCTCACTACTTCTCTTATCCAGTTTTGCTTCTACAATTACCTATTCACAAGGAACCTGGGCGCCACTAACAAGTGGAACAACAACTACCTTGTTAGGTGTTTCTGCTCCCAGTTCGAGCTTATGCTTTGTTTGCGGGGCAACTGGAACAATCAGAAAAACAAGCAACGCAGGATCAACCTGGAATCCTTTATCCAGCGGGACAGGGCAGAATTTACATTCTATTCTTTTTGTGGATATTCTGACCGGGTTTGTGGTTGGGGATAATGGAACTGCCTTAAAAACAACTAATGGAGGAACAAGTTGGGCGCCAATGTCAGTTGGAACAACAGCCAATTTACGTTTTGTCTACTTTTTCGATTCAAGCAATGGATTTATAAGCGGGGCAGGTGGTTTAATTCTTAAAACTGTGGATGGTGGAAGTACCTGGACGCCTTGTACAACGGGAACTACCTCACAATTAACTTCTGTTTATTTTACCTCCACTTCGGTTGGTTATGCAGCGGGAGTTGGCGGAACATTATTAAAAACTACCACTTCAGGATCTACCTGGTCTGCGTTAACCAGTGGTGTTACATCCAATTTAGGAATAGTTCAATTCACAACACCATCTAATGGTATTGTTTGTGGAGATGCAGGAGTTATACGTCAAACCTTAACCTCTGGAGCTTCCTGGGGAGCAATTACAAGCGGAACCCCTGATAATTTAACAGGATTGGATTTTTATGATGCTTCTAATGGTTTTATTGTGGGTGGTGATGTTCCTCTAAATACAGGAAATATTCTCAGAACTACGGATGGTGGAAATACCTGGACGGGGTTCGCACCCGGTTCTTCCCGTTTGACAAAAGTGGATTTTTATGACGAAAACCTTGGTTACGCTGTAGGTTTGGATGGAACCATTTTACAATATACTGTCCCACTTCCACCGGCTGTCCCTGATGGATCTTTTACATCTTCCACTCCGGGCTGTGTAGGACCATTTCAAAATTTTTACAGTTCTATGTATGGTACTCCGGGAGTAAGCCATACCTGGGATTTTGGCGTTGGTGCTGTTCCTTCAACATCTACACTTTATAATCCTTCTGGTATTTTATATTCTATAGCTGGAGCAAAAGTAGTTACTCATATTGCAACAACAGCTCTAGGTTCGGATACTGTAACAAATATTATCACGATCAATCCTTCTCCTGTTGCCAATTTTTCTTCAACTGCTCCTGTTTGTCCTGGAACAGCTGTAGACTTTAGTAATGCAGGTAGTTCAGGAGTTGGAATAACTTACTCTTGGGATTTTGGTGGCGCTACTCCAAACACATCTACCATATCAAACCCAACAGGAATAGTATATGCAACCGGTGGTTCGAAAACAGTAACCTTTACTGTTACCAACCAATATGGTTGTATCACAACAAATACTCAAACAATTAATATCGATACTTTACCAAATGTAAATGCAGGAATGGATTCAACAATCTGTTTCAATACCTCTGTTACAATTGGTGATACAACACTTGCAGGATTGACTTATAGTTGGAGCCCAGCTTCCACATTGAGCAATAGTTCTATTTCAAATCCGGTTGCCAGTCCTGTTTCTCCTTCTACAAATTACATTTTAACTGTTGTAAATACTACAACAGGTTGTTCAAATAAAGATACTGTAATGATTACTATGTTACCTGCACTTGTTGCTAATGCGGGTAGTGATGAAGAAATTTGTAATAACGACAGTGTTCAATTAGGAACAGGAGTTGTATTAGGACAATCCTATTCCTGGAGTCCGGCAACAGATTTAAATGATTCAACTATTTCAAATCCTATGTCAACTCCAAGTGCTACTACAACTTATACTTTAACCGTTTCAGCAAATGGCTGTTCGAGTGTAATGGATGAAGTAACAATAACAGTTCACAATGCTCCTTCAGTTTCTGCAGGAATAGATGATACAACAACTGTTGGCGCTTCTGTTCAATTAAATGCTACAGGTGGAATTTTATATGTGTGGACACCTTCTGCAACATTAGATAATCCTGGAATTTACAATCCTATTGCTACACCTCCTGTTACTACAACTTACACTGTAACTGTTACGGATTTGAATGGATGCAAAACAAGTGATGCTGTTAAAATAACAGTTATTGAACCTACTTTTTGGGTGCCTACAGCTTTTAGTCCGGACGGAAATGGAAGCAGTGATATTTTTTATGTACGAGGTGAAGCAATTTTAGATTTTGAATTTTCTGTATTCAACCGATGGGGAGAAAGAATATTTTTCACAAAAGATATGCTTACAGGTTGGGATGGAACACGACAATCAACAGGAGATAAATTACCTGTAGGTGCTTATATTTATACGATTCGCGGAACACAATCAAATGGTTCACCTGTAGATCAAAAAGGAATGATAAATCTTATCAGGTAATTATAAATTATAAATACTGAAAACTGAATTTTAAAATACTCAATATGAAAAAAATATATTTAATACTACTTGCTTCGTTGTTATTCGGATTTATGAACAATCAATCAGTTGCACAAGATGACCGTTATACTCAATCGTATGCAAATCCATTGAAAATAAATCCTGCTATAATGGGTGTAAACAGAGATATAAAATTCGGTTTGAATTACCGCAGTCAATGGTCGGCCATCGAAAAGGGTTATAAAACCTATTCTTTCACAGCCATGTATCCTATCGTTTTAAAAGATGAAAAAGGGAAAGTGGATATTGGTGTTACAGGAATGAATGATAAAGCCGGAGCATTCAGCACTGCCGATTTTGCTTTGGCAGTAGATTACAGCAAAGAAATTTCACCAAACAATAATCTTTGTTTGTCGTTAATGGCTGGTTATGCGCAAAAATCAATTAATGTAAGTAATCAAACATTTGACAGCCAATATGTTTTAGGAAGTTATAATTCCAGTAATCCTACTAATGAAACAACATTTAACAGTTCTGTTTCAAATACTGATATTGGATTTGGGTTCTTATGGTTTTTTAATCCGAACAAAACCGAATCAAGAGTTAATGCTTACATGGGAATATCAGGATTTCATTTAAATCAACCCAATCAAAGTTTATTGGGTGCAGAAGGAAGATTACCAATGCGTTTTTCTTATCAGGCCGGAATGAAAATTTTAGGAAATGGAAAAGTAGATCTTAGTCCGGCAGCAAGAGTGAACAATCAAAATGGAAATTTAGAACCTGCAGCAGGATTATATGCCAACTACCATTTTAATGACAACTTGGTTTTTGTGATTGGTGGATGGTACAGAGCTCATGATGCAACTGCTGTTGTTGTTGGTTTTGAGCATACAAATTTCACATTGGGTTATAGTTACGATATGATTTCATCAGGATTGAATGACGCAAAAAATACCGTTAAAGCGAATGAAATTACTCTGTCGATTAAGTTTAACAAAGGACAAAAAGCTAAAACAAATATGGATGAAGTAGAGAAGGAAATTTTGAAGGATGCAAAGTTGTATAGTAATCCTATTATGTCGTTCTAATCGCAATACTTAAGGCACGTTTCTTACGGAGCGTCATTGCGAACGAAGTGAAGCAATCTCTCACGATGATGGTTTGACTTACGATTACGGAAGAGATTGCCGCATCCCGCGAAAATGCGGGACTCGCAATGACGTCCTAAAAAAATCTTTGTGATTTACTGTTAAAACTACCTACTATAATTCGGAGCTTCCCTAGTAATTGAAATTCCGTGAGGATGACTTTCACGGATACCAGAGTTTGTAATACGAATGAATTTTGCCTTTTGAAGTTCGGGAATTGTTTTTGCTCCGCAATATCCCATTCCGGCTCTTAATCCTCCAACAAATTGATAAATAACTTCGGCTAAATTTCCTTTTACCGGAACTCTTCCTGAAATTCCTTCTGGAACTAATTTTTTAATATCATCCTCTGCATCTTGGAAATAGCGGTCTTTCGAGCCCATTTGCATAGCTTCAATAGAACCCATTCCACGATACGATTTGAATTTTCTTCCTTCAAAAATAATTGTTTCACCAGGTGATTCTTCTACACCTGCAAACATAGAACCCATCATTACTGAACTAGCCCCGGCAGCCAATGCTTTTACAATATCACCAGTAAAACGAATTCCTCCATCAGCAATAATAGGAACACCTTTTCCTTTTAATGCTTTTGCTACTTCCATTACAGCTGTTAATTGAGGAACACCAACACCTGCAATAATTCTGGTTGTACAAATGGAGCCCGGACCAATTCCGACTTTTACTGCATCTGCACCGGCAGCAACTAATGCTAAAGCTCCTTCAGGAGTTCCAACATTTCCAACAACAACTTGTAATCCGGGATATGCTTTTTTTATTTTTTTCAATGAATCAATAACTCCTTTTGAATGTCCGTGTGCTGTGTCTAAAACAACAGCATCAACTCCTGATTTCATCAAAGCATCTACTCTTTCCAAAACATCAGATGTAACGCCAATAGCAGCTGCAACACGTAATCTACCTAAACTATCTTTATTTGCATTTGGATGAACCTTTACTTTTATAATATCTCTGTAGGTAATTAATCCGACAAGTTTTCCGTTTTTATCTACAACAGGAAGCTTTTCGATTTTATGATGTTGTAAAATTTGTTCTGCCTTTTTTAAATCTGTTCCGACTTTAGCAACAATCATATTCTTGCTGGTCATCACTTCTTTAACAGGACGTTTTAAGCTTTTTTCGAAACGCAAATCACGATTAGTAACTATACCAATTAAATCCCTTGTATCATTCACAACAGGAATTCCGCCAATCTTATTCTCTTTCATTAAGTTCAGAGCATCTTTCACGGTAGCAGTTTCCAGTACAGTAACAGGGTCCAATATCATTCCACTCTCCGAACGCTTTACCTTACGCACTTGGTCAGCTTGATCTTGAATGGTCATGTTTTTATGCAATACTCCTATTCCTCCTTCTTGGGCAATGGCAATAGCCAACCTATATTCAGTAACAGTATCCATTGCAGCGGACACAACCGGGGTATTCAGAATGATTTTTTTAGTGAAATGTGAAGTTGTAATTACTTCTCGAGGCAACACTTCGGAATAAGCAGGTACTAAAAGTACATCATCGTAAGTTAAGCCTTCACCTACAAATTTGCTTGAATCTAATGGCATATGAACAAGGTTCTATGGTTAAAATTCCCGCAAAGATACACTTTTTTTTGGTATGAATATCAACATTATAGCAAACTGTTTACTATACGTCATTGCGAGCGATTGAAGCAGTCTCTCACAATCAGGAGAATCGCCACTATTAGGAAAGATTGCTTCAATCGCTCGCAATGACGATTCCATCTAATCTCACTTCTCCTCCACTATCATATTAGGAAGTTTTATTGTAAAAGTAGTACCAACTCCAACCTTACTAGTGAAATCGATTGTACCTTTTAGTCTTTTTATGCTTTTCTTGACTATATATAAGCCCAAACCTGAACCTTGAGTATCCTGGTTAAAGCGCACAAACATATCAAATACTTTTGCTTGCTGCTCTTCTGCTATTCCTTGTCCGTTATCAGAAATTGTAATGTAAAACTGTTCTTCTTTTATTTCTCCGGCAATCTTTATAAATGCTTTTGAAACAGCAGGATTTTTATACTTTATTCCATTATCTATCAAATTCTGCAAAATGGCTCTTAGAAAGTTTTCATCAGTATGTATTTGCAGTTTTTTATCTGCTAAAATTTGAATGTCTGCATTTTTAAAATAATCAGCATTTTTTAATTGATTGATAATTCCTTCAACAAAGTTCACAAAATTCAAAGAAACTATTTTAACATCTGCATGCGTCACTCTTGTTGCATCCACCATTTCAATCAATAAACGATTTAATTTTTCGGTGCTTTGCCAAATCATACCAAGTGCTTCTTTCCGCTCTTTAGCTGAAGTTGCGTCCTCAACAATTTTTGTAAGAGATGAAATAGCTATCAAAGGACTTCTTAAATCGTGTGAAGAACGATACATGAAATTATTTAATTCTTCATTTCTAGCCTCTAATTGCAACTGAGTAAGTTTATGCTGATTAGCTTCTTGATTTAATTTATTTATAATCTCCTCCATTTTAAATTCACGCAATTCATCTCTGTCTCTTAAAAAATCATTTATTTTTTTCTTCTGATTATATCTTCTCCACATAAAAACAAATAAAACAGTTAATGCCGAGCCAACAATACTTAGGAAGAATAGGATAGTACGATTTTGCTTCAGCTTTAATTCATTGTAGGCTTTCTCTTGAACCAACAATTCCAATTCTTGTTTTTTAAAAGTCAGTTCATAATTATTTTGGATGTTAGAAATTTCCTTAACCTGGTCTAAAGAAAATATGGAATCATTAATCGCATCGTGCAATTTGTAATGTTTAAAAGCCAATTCATAATTCCCTTTTTCTAAATAAATATTTGAAAGAGAATTGTGATTGTCGGCCGTTTCTTTTACTAAATGATATTTTTCTGCAAGTGCAAGTCCTTTGTGCGCTGTTTCTAAAGCTTTATCATATTCCTTATTTTTCAGCATAAAATCCGAAAGAACATTATAAGTGTAGGATTCCCAACGATGGTTATCTTCTTTCTGAAATTTTATTAATGCTTCATTATAATATCTTAAAGCTTCCTTGTATTCATTTTTTAATTGAAAATATTTACCTATTGCAAACATGGCTACAGGACGTGTATGCATAAAGTGATGCTCTTCTTCTATTTCGTATATTCTGCCATAATATACAATTGCACTATCGGTCAATCCATTTACTTCAAATAAATCTGCGAGATACGAATTGTAATAAGTGTAGTCACTTTCATAATTGTATTTTTCAGCAATGTCTATTGCTTTTTTATAATATTCAATTGCTTTGCTAAAATTCCCTTGTCGATTATGTACATAGCCAATTAAACTCAAAATACTCATTTCACTTTTTCTTCTGTCGGTTTTCCTCACCAAAATCAAAGCTTCCAACAAATGCTCTAAACCTTTTTTATAGTTTAATGAATAATTAACATTTATTTGCCCGATATTAAAGTGAGCCTCCGCCATATTAACGGTGTCTTTTAATTTTTCAGAAAGAAGAAGCGATTCATTCCAATATTGCATCGACTGACGATAGTCAATATCCATCAATACTTTGGAAAGTTTATTTAGCAAAATAATCTTCTGAGAACCATTGGGAGTTCTGCTCAGTATATTTTTGAGGGAATCAATATTGGAAGAATCCTGGGCTTTAAAGGGGCAAACTAATAGCAATAGCAAGGCCACTGTAACTAACTTTAAATAGCGTAACAGTGCAGATTGTGTTCTATAATAAATTTTTTTGTGCATCTGTGAGAGCAGGATGCTTAGTTTATAGTGCAATATAAGAAATTAAACTATCTAAGACAAAACTAAGAGATAAATAAAAAATCCCCCGACATTTCTGAAGGAGGATTTTAGTAGTAGTAGTTTTTATTATTTCACGCGTTAATCTATAATATCTATTTTACAATCGTAACCGTTCCAATATAAGCATGCTTCCTATCAAACACATCTGTTAATCTTACTTTCCAAACATACACATCTTGTTGTGCAACATCTTTTCCACCATTCGCTCTTCCATCCCATTTATCATACAAATAACTTCCGTGGAAAATTTCATTTCCCCAACGGTCGAAAATCCAAATGTCATAATCTACAATTCCAATTCCATCACCGAAGAAATAATCGTTTACACCATCACCGTTTGGTGTAACACAATTGGGAATATAAAAAGTAAATTCAGGACCAATCTCTACAGGCAAAGTATACGTTGCAGTACATCCAAAACTATTTACAACCGTTAAAGTAACATTATAAATTCCAGGCTGACTAACAGGAAACTGATGCACATTGTTTTGTGATACACTTGAAGTACCATCACCAAAATCCCAAACCCAACTTACAATTGTTCCAAATGGCGTTGAACTTTGATCGGTAAAAGTTATCAGTCCATCAAAAATAGTTGATGATGGAGGATTAGCAATAAACGAAGCTGTAGGCACATAATATACCTGAACAAATTGAGAAATCATTAATGTAGAAACACAACCATTATTAGAAGTAGCAGAAAGTGTTACATCATAAAAACCACTAGCTGTATAACAATGAGAAGGGTTTTGCAAAGTACTGCTTGTTCCGTCACCAAAATCCCAATTCCAAGAAACGATTGTTCCACCTGCTACAGTTGAAAGATCTGTAAAGTTTACACACAAAGGTGGACAACCGGGAGGTGTTGAAGTAAATGCAATTACCGGAGACGGATAAAAAGAAAGTGTTACGTTAGAAGATGCAAAAGGACAAACGCTGGAACCGGTAGAAGTTAATGTTAATGTTACAGAACCACCAACTGTATCAGCAGCGCTTGGTGTATAAGTTGCATTTAAAGTATTTGCATTAGGAGAAAATGTTCCTGTACCTCCACTCCAAGTTCCGCCTGTTGCTGAACCACCTACAGAACCTGCAAGTACAACGCTTGCACCAAAACACATAGATTGTGCTGAACCTGCATTTGCTGTTTGAACTGCATCCACACTAACAACTACAACATCTGTAGAAGTACATCCTGAAGCTGTATTGGTTGTAGTAACAGTATAATTATTTACTGAAACTCCGGGACCGGGATTGGTTAATGTTACTGTTGGATTTGGAACAGTTGTACTGCTCAATCCTGTTGCAGGCGACCAAACATAAGTATCACCTGCCGTTCCGGCAAATCCTAAATTTCCTGTATTACCTGTACAAATTAAAATATCCGGACCGGCATCAGATGGTGGTGCCGGACTAATTGTTACAGTTGCTATTGCAGTTGATGTACAACCCAAAGAATTTCCTGTAACAGTATAAGTTGTTGTAACAAGCGGTGTAGCATCTCCTGTATTAACACCGGTAACTGTTACACCTGGCGACCAAGTATAAGTTGTTGCACCACCTGCTGTTAAATTTGCAGTGATACCGGAACAAACCGAAGGAGAGTTAACCGTTGTAACAGGAATTGGATTTACAGTTACTGTTGCAACTGCTGTTGATGTACAAGTAAGTGAAGTTCCTGTAACAGTATAAGTTGTTGTAACAGCAGGAGTAGCATCAGCAGTATTCACTCCCGTAGAAGTTGCACCTGCTGTCCAGGTATAAGAAGTAGCGCCACCTGCAGTTAAATTTGCAGTAGCTCCCGCACAAATCGATGGAGAATTAACTGTTGTAACCGGCATTGGATTTACTGTAACTGTTGCAACAGCAGTTCCTGTACAACCGGATGTATTTCCTGTAACTGTATAAGATGTAGTAACAAGTGGTGATGCATCACCGGTATCGGTTCCTGTAACAGTAACTCCCGGAGTCCATGTATAAGTTGTTCCACCGGTAGCCGTTAAGTTGGCTGTTTGTCCGGCACAAATTGTTGGAGAATTTACATTGACGACAATTGTTCCACCATTTGTAACAGTTGCTACGGCAGTGTTAGAACAACCTGCAGCTGTACCGGTAACAGTATAAGAAGTTGTAACAGCAGGTGTAGCATCGGCAGTATTAACACCGGTAACAGTTACACCGGGTGACCAAGTATAAGTTGTAGCACCACCTGCAACTAAGTTAGCAGTTTGTCCGGGACAAATATTAGGAGAGTTTACAGTAACAACTGGTAAAGGAGTTACAGTAACTAAACCTTGAGCAGTATCAGTACATCCATTTGGATCGGTATAAGTACAAATGTAAGTTGTTGTGACGGCCGGACTAACAGTAATAGAAGGCGTTGTAGCTCCACCAGGTGCCCATGAATAAGTACCTCCACCTACAGTTGGCGTAGCAGTAATAGTTGCAGGAGTTCCTGCACAAACTGTTTGTGATGTTGATGAAACAGAAGCAGGAGGATAAACAGAAACAGGATAAGTTAAAAAAGTAGTACACATTGGTCCGGCAACCGAAGTAATGGTACAAGTATAAGTTGTATTAGTTGCCGGTGAAACAGTAACTGTTTGAGTTGTTTGTCCGCCAGGAGCCCAAGAATAAGCTGCTGCACCGGCAGGAGCAACTAATGTCGTTGAAGTACCCGGACAAATAAAGTTTGGTCCTGTGATTGCCATTGGCGAACACTGAACATCTAAATATGCATAAGAAAAGTGAGCACCAAGAGAACAATCACCCACAGAAAATTTTATGGTTGCACAAGAACCAATGTATGGTGTAAGGTCTACTGCTACCGGTGTCCAAGGTCGATAATAAATATCTGTATAACCCGGAGCTAAAAAGAAACCAGGGATTCCGGGACCACCGACAACTAAATATTGTCCGCACACAATAGGATTTCCGGCACAGTCAAATACTTCAATTTTAAAAAATGGTTGTTGTTCTGTAGTGTGTGCAGTTGCACCATTCGCATCTTGAATTACAACTGCGTATTGATAAGTAAGTAGAGCATTGGCAGCAGTAACGTTAAATGTTTGTTCCAACGTTGCACCACCATAACCTGATGTTACACCATCACCAAGCATTGCGGAGTTTGGTCCGAAACCAGGACAAACAACCGGAAATCCACCGAAAGGATCAAGTCCTGCTCCGGCAGTAATAGTATGTTGCGGAGCTGCTATTGCAAAAGTAACAGGATTATAAGTTGGTGTTGGTGCTCCCGGAGGTCCGTCATGAATAGTATATCCATATGTTCCTGCCCATCCTGAAAAATTTCCTGCATCAAATCCCATGTTAGTACAGGATGGTTGAGTTGGAGGAGTTGGAGTATAAATCACATTCATTGTCCAATCAAAACAAGGACAATATCCCGGATAATTATCTATTAAAATATAATAACAAGTTCCGGCAGTTACGTTTGCTGCTACAGCAAGTTCAGTTGTACCTTGACATGTAGTCCCGCTCACACATGTTCCAGTTCCTGGACAACCTTGCCAAACCGAAAGAGCAGGAAATTGAAATGGTTGCAATGGATCGTAACAATACAAAAGCATATTTGTTAACGAAATATTTATTTCACCTGTGGTTGGCGCACAAAAATAATACAACCAATCGGGTCCTTGCGTATTTAATGCATCCATACATGATGCGCCAACCATATTGTAATCGTTAGTTGTAGTTCCTGCACAATTTGAACCTGAACCTGTGTAAGGAATTGCAATAGGGCTGGCCAATGCTGCCGCGCATGTATTTCCACCTTGGGATAATCCAATAATTGGTAATGATAAGAGAGAGAGAAAGAGAGAGATTTTTTTCATGAGCTTATTGTTGGGGATAAATCATGATTTTATTTATTGCCTTTTATTTCAATTTTTTCTTTAGAGAGTGTTCCGTCTGAAGCTTTTTTTGTTACAGTTGCTTCTTTTTTATTTTTACTTATATCACAGGAGTGTATGGCATTATCTTCTTTTGCAACAACCTTTTTTTCATCTGTATGAGTAGCAGGTTTAATTGTTGCAGCAGGAATTTTATGAATTGTCTTTTCTGTTTTAGCAGGATCCTGAGAAAATCCGTTTATGCCAAACACAAAAAGAAAAACGATAAAAGATGTAACTTTTAGATTCATTAGTTTAAAATTTGATTTACAAATTCATATTTATTCTTCGGAGTAGAAGAAACCATATTGCTAATATAGACACAAATATTTGAAAATAGTTGCATCAACAATCTAATTATTAACCTTTTATCGTTAATTAGGTGATTTAGTTCACCAATCTCTTATTTTACCAGTGTTACAGTACCTATATAATTGTGTTTTTTATCAAAAACATCCGTTAATCTTACTTTCCAAACATAAACATCTTGTTGCGCAACATCATCTCCTCCATTAGCTCTTCCATCCCATAAATCAGTCAGATGAGTTCCGTGGAAAATTTCATTTCCCCAACGATCAAAAATCCAGATGTCATAATCAATAATTCCAATTCCTTGTCCGAAGAAATAATCGTTTGTTCCGTCACCATTTGGAGTGAATGCATTCGGAATAAAGAATGTAAACTCCGGTCCAATTTCAACATAATGTGAAACTGTGTCTAAACATCCATAAATATTTGCAACATATAAAGTAGCAAGGTATGTACTTGAAGCTACATCAGGATATGTGTGAACAGGGCTGGAAGTAGTGTATCCAATAGAATCGCCATCACCAAAATGATACAACCATGAAATTACATCCGATGAAGAACCATTTTGAAGTGTAACAACAGGATCTAAAATAGAAGCAGGATTAGGTGTTGGAGTAAACTCCGCAGTTGGTGTAGGATATACCTGAACAAAGTTAGGCATATTCAATGTTGATGAACAACCATTGTTTGATGTTACAGTTAAACTCACATCATAAAAACCGGACTGTGTGTAACAGTGACTAGGATTTTGAGTAATATCTGCCGGTGAGCCATCTCCAAGAGTCCATAACCAACTTACAATTACATCACCTCCACTAACAGTAGATGCATCCGTGAAATTAACACAATGAACAGGACAACCTGCAGGAACAGCAGGGAAAGCCACAACCGGATTAGCGAAGAATGTAAACGTAACATTTGAAGATGCAAAAGTACATGGACCAGTTGGATCGTTAGTTGTCAATGTTAATGTAACTGTTCCCGTTGCAAACTCAGCTGCACTTGGAGTATACACTGCATTCAAAGTTGTATTGTTCGGAGAATATGTTCCTGCTCCACCACTCCATGTTCCGCCTGTTGCAGAACCACCAATAGCTCCAGCTAAAGTAATTCCGTTTCCTGCACAAACACTTTGAGGAGAACCAGCATTTGCTGTTGCAACAGCATCAACAGTAACATCAACAACATCGGTTGAAGTACAACCTGTAGTTGAATTAGTTGTAGTAACTGTATAAGAACTTGTAATGGATGCAACACCTCCGTTAGTTAAAGTAACTGTAGGATTTGATGCAGTAGTAGAACTTAAACCGGTTCCAGGAGACCAAGCATAAGTATCACCAGCAGTTGCTGCTCCACCTAAGTTTGCTACACCACCGGTACAAATAGTAACGTCAGGACCTGCAGTTGAAACCGGAGGAGGATTTATTGTAACCGTTACTGCTTCAATGTCAGTACAACCGCCACCGGCATTTGCCAAAATATAATAAGTTCCTGAAGTACTAACAGCTGTGGGAGTCGCCAATGAACTTGTTGCACCTGCATCGTTCCAATAAGTAATAACACTTCCTGCAATTGTACTTCCTGCAGTAACTGAAGCAGCTGTAATATCAACAGTTAAAGGGCTACATACAGGCGCAGGATTTGTAATTACCAAAACAGGTAATGGATTAACAGTAACATCAACCATATCAGTTGAAGTACATCCTGTAGCAGAAATTGTTGTGGTAACTGTGTATGTTGATGTAACAGGAGTTGAACCACCAATTGTTAAAGTAACTGAAGGATCAGAAACAGCTGCAGAACTTAATCCGGTTGTTGCCAACCAGGAATATGTTTGACCAGCAGTTGTTGGAACACCAATATTTCCGGTTGCTCCTGAACAGAACATAATGTCCGGACCTGCATTAGAAACCGGTAAAGGATTAATAGTAGTTGTTACAGGAGCAATATCAGTACATCCTGCAGCAGTTGTTGATTGAATATAATATGTTCCGCTTGTTGCAATTGCAGTTGGTGTTGCCAAAGCAATAGTAGTAGCAGCATCCGTCCAATAAGATAAAGTACCACCACCTGTACTTCCCGCAGTTACAGCAGCAGCAGTAATATCAACCGTTCCGGGACTACAAACTCCGGCAGGATTAGTGATAACTAAAACCGGTAATGGATTAACTGTTACAGTAGCCACAGCTGAACCTGTACAACCGCCATTTGTTGCAGTAACGGTATAAGATGTAGTAACAGCAGGAGTAACACTTAACGGATTAGCAGTTGATCCTGTGCTCCAGGCATAAGTACCACCACCAGTTGCAGTTAATGTTGCAGTTTGTCCGGCACAAATAGTCGGAGAATTTACTGTTGAAGTTATTGAACCACCAACAGTAACAGTAGCAATTGCACTAGAGGTACATCCTAATGATGTTCCTGTAACAGTATAAGTAGTTGTTACAGCAGGAGTCACATTTATTGGATTAGCTGTTGAACCTGTACTCCAAGAATATGTTGTAGCACCCGCTGCAGTTAATGTTGCAGTTAATGTTGGACAGATAGTAGGAGAATTTACTGTTGTTACGGGAAGCGGATTTACAACCACAGTTGCAGTTGTAGAGCCACCGCAAGCTCCGGTAACTGTATAAGTAATTGTATTATTTCCGACAGTAGCAACTGATGGATCAAAAGTTCCAGTAGCTGCATTTGTAATACCTGTTCCACTCCATGTTCCTCCGGCCGGTGTTCCTGTTAAATTTACCGGTGCAGCATTCACACAATATGGTCCTGCAGGAGTAATTGTAGGAGGAGTTCCCGGATTTACCGTAATATTTTGAGTGATAACAGCATTACAAGGTCCATTTGTAATTGTTAAAGTAACAGGATAAGTTCCAGCACCTGCGAATGTAAACGAAGGATTTTGAGTTGTTGCATCCGGTGTTCCATCACCATTAAAATCCCAAGACCAACCAGTAATTGTTCCTGTTGGAGTTGATGTATCTGTAAATACAGTTGGTAAACCTGCACAAACAGTTGTATTGGTAAAACTTGCAACAGGGTTTGTCGGACTAGAACCTACTGTAATTTGTAAAGTTGTAGTACATGATGGACCGGCAGCAGAAGTTATAACACATTGGTATGTTCCAGCAGTATTTACAACAGCTGTATTATTTGTTGTTGGGCCAACAATTCCTGTTGTGCCACCTGCTGTGTTGGTCCATGCATAACCAGCAGCACCTGCAGGAGCTGTTAATGTTACAGAACCACCACCACAAATAGATGGTGAAGAAGATAATAATGTCAATGGGTCACAATCACCATCTATATAAGCATATCCATAATGTCCACCTTGTGAACAATCCGAAGAAGTAAATTGAACTGTAACACATTGACCTATATAAGAACTTAAAGGAACCATTACAGTTGTCCAGTTACGCCACCAAATAGCGCTTCCCGGAGATGTTTCAGTAAAGCCAACTACTGGAGGTTTTGCCATTACCATGTATTCACCACACATAATTAAGTTACCAGCACCATCACGTAAGTGCACATTAAAGTATGGGCGCTCAGGATCGGTGTGACCTGAAACAGGATCCTGTAACACACAAGCATAACGGTATGTAAAGTTTGCATTTGCTGCAGAAACAGTAAAAGAAATACTTGCACGTGAAGCATAACCACCAGTAACAGGACCATCACCCAACATTAAAGATGAACTTCCACCACCCGGACCTACAACAGGAAGAGCAGCTCCTACAACAGGGTCGGAACCTCCAACAGTTTGAATAACATGTTGAGATGAACTGAAACCTGCAACTATTGAACATGGATCACTAGTAGAACTAGCACAAGCAGTTCCGGTATAATAATCCCAAAATCCAGTTCCTGCTTCGAAACCCGGATTTGTACAAGGTGAACCACAATTTGATGGAGTTGGCAGAACTCCTGTTCCAGGTGCTCTTTGTTTACTTGCTTCAACAATTTGATCTCTTCTCTTTAAAAAATCAAAATAATAAATTTCGTATTGTGGTTGTAAGCTTGAATAATATGTATTTATTTCATTAGTAGTTGTAATCTCTCCTTTACCTACCTTATATATAAGTGTCTCTCTGTCCTTTTTTAATTTTCCTTTGATATAATCTTTGAAATACTTCATATCATAGAAGTTTCCGTCATTGGTAAAAAAGACATAGTTAAGAAAACTCTCAACATCTACTTTTTCAGAAAGTAAATTGGTTTTATTCTCAAAACTTGTCCAATCCTTTTGAGAAATTCCATAAGGATTTGAAACCGGAATTCCACCTGAAATTGAATTTTGAGAAAAACCTGAAATTGATACAGAGAAAAGCAATGCCAGAGAGAGACAACGCATGTTTCTGATTAGTAGTTTTGTGTTCATTTAGAGAGATTTTGTAGTTTTATATAACGAATTTACCTAAGAATGAGGCTAATAAAAAATTTTTTGCCTCTTTTTTTAGCCTTAATGATTTTTAAAAACTTAGACGAAAATGGCTTTTTTGTCGAAATACCCCATAAAAAGCTTCATTAACCTCTTTTTTAAAAGAGCTCATTTGCGGCAAAAAGGTTGCATTTTGAAGGGGAAGTTTTCAACAATTTGGAAGAAAAGGGTAGAAAAAGGTAACCTTTTATAAAAACAGCTATTTATTACCCAAAAATGGGGATTATTGCCAGGAAATACCTTTTTTAAGATATGAGAGGGTTTTTGCCTCGGGAGAGTTTGTTTTTGGAGAATAATTATATTCCCAACCTGCAGTTTTAGGTAAACTCATTAATATGGATTCGACTCTTCCATTACTTTCCAAGCCGAATTTTGTTCCTAAATCATAAATCAAATTGAATTCTACGTAGCGCCCTCTGCGTAACATCTGCCACTGCTTGTTATTTTCATCAAAGGTTTTTGACTTATTTTTATTCATCAATTTAGTATATGTTGGGGCAAAAGTATTTCCTACTTCTAAAACAAAATCAAAAAGCTGCTCTTTAGTAACTGAATCAGTTTGAGTTAATTTATCAAAAAATATTCCTCCTACTCCACGCGTTTCATTTCTGTGTTTTATGAAAAAATAATCGTCAGCCCACTTTTTATATTCTTTATAATAGTTGGGATTATGTTTATCACAAGATTGTTTTAGTGCAGAGTGGAAAAACTGAGCATCTTCTTCTACAACATAATGAGGAGTTAAATCAATGCCACCACCAAACCACCAAACACCATTTGACATTTCGAAATAACGAACGTTCATGTGAATGATAGGAACCATTGGATTGCCCGGATGTATTACAATGGAAACACCTGTAGCGTAAAAGTTTGGAGTTTGGAGTTCAGAGTTTGGAGTTTTTGGTTTATTATCCAAAAGATTGTTTAACAGAAAATCTGGAACTTTTCCATGCACTGCAGAGTATAACACTCCTCCTTTTTCAATTACATTTCCGTCTTGAATAATTCTTGTTCTGCCTCCACCACCTTCTTCACGCTTCCAAATATCTTCTTTAAATTTTGATTTTCCGTCTTCATTTTCTAATGCCGCACAAATACGATCTTGCAACAACATGAAAGCTTCTGAAATTTGTTCCTTGGTAAGCATAAACTAATTTGCTTTTAATAATTGGTAATCTTTGTACTTTAAGATGTAAACAAATTTGTTTTCAAATCCACTATCAGAAGGGAATTGAGAGAAACTATAATTGCTTCCGAATCCTTGAAATTTATTTTCACTAAGACTTTTTAAAAAACCCGTTCCTTCTTTTTGCAAAAGAGAAATGAAAGAGTAAGAAATATCAAATCCTTGAAAAACATAAATCTCAGGATCTGTTTTATATTTCAACCGGTAATTTTTTACAAAACTAAGCGTGGAAGGATTTTGGTAATCCACAAATGTGTTTGATGGAATGTGCAACGACAAATTATTCAAATATTCAAAATCCAAATTGTCGTAGTTCATCCAGTTTTGAAGTCCGAACAAAACTATTTTATATTTATCTTTTAATGTATTCATACTGGAAATAAATTCCGTTACATACGACTGATTATTTGATGGCAAAACAATTACATTCACTTTAGTTGTGCTCAACATACTTTGTGTATTGCCCAAACCAAAGCCTATTCTAACAGAATCGGCCACAGCCAAACCTGCTTTTAATAAATCGGCATTTGCAGAATTTTTGAAGGTATTAAAAAACGGAAGTTCTTTGGGATTTGAATTGTTTACTAAAATAATATTTTGTGTTTTAAATGAATCTACAACAAAATGTGCCATCTGTTCTACTTGCATAGTCACTGATGGAGAAACTTTTGAAACATAAGGATTAGCAAATAAAATTTTATTTATCTGAGTAAAGGGAGAAACAATTGCAATGGAATGTTCTTTCGCAAAATTAGCTACAGGAATAAATCCTGAACCGTAAAGCGGACCAATCATTAAATCCATAGAAGCCAATTCCGGTTTCTTTAAAATATTTTCAATGGCTAAAGAATCTTTATCGTCTACATCATAAACAAATATTTTAGCATTGAGATTTAATTTTTTGAGTGAATCAATTGCCATCATAGCACCTTCATAAAACTGAAGTGCGACATTTGTTTTGGTTGAAAATTGCGCGTCACCTTTAATTATTTTTTCCAAGTCAATTGAATTTGCTTCATCAGCATGAAATGGCAAAAAGAAAGCAACATTGTACTCATTCTTTTTTTCTCCTTTGTAATTATTATATCCAAGTGACGACCTGTCAGCCGCCTCAATGGATGTAGTTGCAGTTGTTGATGTTTGAACAGTTGCTGTTGAGTTAGTAGTTGTTATTGTTTTTGCTTCTACTGTTTCTGTTTTTTTAATTATTGATGGAATTTTCAATAATTGATTTGCTTTCAGTCCTTCTGATAATTCAGGGTTCAAAGCTTTTATTTTTTCTACAGAAACTCCATAATGTTTACTTATTGAATATAAGGTTTGAGATTTTTCAACTTTGTGAGTTATAAAACTCGCTGTATCGTTAGCCGAAAGTTCGGTTGGACTTTTTTTCTTTATCTGTATTTTTAAAATTTGTCCGGGTTTTATTCCATCAATTGCTTCCGGATTATCAATCACAACATCATTCACATCGCGCTGGTAAAATTTAGCAATAGCAAAAAGTGTTTGTCCCTTTTCAACGGTATGCAAATAATATTTTACTCCATTAATAATTGCGGAGCTACGTGTTTTATGAATTTCAGTAGATTCTTTTTCTTGAGCGTATGAAGAGATAGTCGACAGTAGACAAATGCCAATAGACAAAAAATAAAAATATGTTGATTTAAATAAACTCAATTTTAACATTTTAAATTTCAATCCCGATAGCTATCGGGATCAGATTTCAGATTAAATACTTTTATCAGCATATTTGCACATCAGCAAATCTGCACATTAATTTATTCCCATTCAATTGTTGCTGGTGGTTTTGAACTTATATCATACACCACTCTGTTTATTCCTTTTACTTTATTAATAATTTCGTTAGATACTTTTCCTAAAAATTCATATGGTAAATGACACCAATCTGCAGTCATACCATCCGTACTTGTAACAGCGCGCAAAGCTACAGCATTTTCGTAAGTACGTTCATCTCCCATCACTCCAACTGATTGAACTGGTAAAAATATTGCCCCAGCTTGCCACACATCTTTATATAAACCAGAAGATTTAAGGTTATCAATGAAAATGGCATCTACTTCTTGCAAAATCCGTACCTTTTCTGATGTGATATCGCCCAATATGCGAATTGCCAAGCCCGGTCCGGGGAAAGGATGACGATTTAATATTGCTTCGTCAATGTTTAATGTCTTCCCTACTCTACGCACTTCGTCTTTAAATAATGTATTCAGAGGCTCAACAATTTTCAATTTCATAAAATCGGGTAAGCCACCAACATTGTGGTGCGACTTAATTGTAGCTGATGGTCCTTTTACAGAAACTGATTCAATCACATCCGGATAAATTGTTCCTTGTGCCAGCCATTTTACATCTTCAATGCGTTTTGATTCATCATCAAACACATCAATGAATACTTTTCCAATTGCTTTGCGCTTTTTTTCGGGGTCAGAAACTCCTGCTAATGCTGTGTAAAAAAGATCTTTTGCATTTACTCCTTTTACATTCAAACCCATGTGTTTGTAGGACTCCAACACATTTTCAAATTCATTTTTACGAAGCAATCCATTATCTACAAAAATGCAATACAAATTTTTTCCTATTGCTTTGTGTAATAAAACTGCTGCAACACTAGAATCAACTCCCCCGCTCAAACCCAACACTACTTTATCGTTTCCTATTTTTTGTTTTAAATCATTTACTGTAGTTTCAACAAATGAATCAGGTGTCCAATTTTGTTTACATCCACAAATATCCACAACAAAGTTTCTCAATAAAATGGCTCCTTCAGTTGAATGGTAGACTTCGGGGTGAAATTGAATTCCGAATGTTTGTTCACCTTTTACTTGATATCCGGCAAACTTCACATCTTTTGTACTGGAAATAATTTCGTAATTATCGGGTATTTTAGTAATTGTATCCGCATGACTCATCCATACTTGTGAATTGCTGCTTACTCCTTTAAAAAGTTGATTGTCTTCTTTTACAAAAGAAAGATTGGCTCTTCCGTATTCTCGGTGTTCAGAGGCTTGTACTTCTCCTCCGAATTTATGCGCCATTAATTGCGCTCCGTAACAAACACCTAATAATGGCAGTTTATTTTTAAAAGCATCTAAAGAAGGGTTTGGTGCATCTTTCGCTCTGACAGAAAAAGGACTTCCTGATAGAATAACACCTTTTATATCTTTTGAAATTTCAGGAATTTTATTGTAAGGGTGGATTTCACAATACACGTTCAATTCACGCACTCTTCTAGCAATTAGCTGTGTGTATTGGGAACCAAAATCTAAAATTAATATAGTTTCTTGCATGCGTGCAAAGATACAAATTGGAGTAAAGGAAAGGGTATAAATCTTAACAATTTGTTGATAATTAATCTGCAAATAGATTTGTTTATTGTAACCAATCTATCTAATTTTGAATCAAGATATTAAGCATTTAACGTTTTTATAAAATTACCTTAATAAACAGGATAAAAAAATAAAATAGTTTTGCTTTAGAAATACTTCCGTGAACACCCTAGAGGATTTGTAATTTTATTACAAAAGCCGAAACCACTGAAACACTAATAAAAATAGTGAATGAGACTAAAAGGGTTACATATTATTTTATTGTTTTCATTAATTTGCACAACGGGTTTTGGGCAATTACTTCAATGGAATACATTTGGAAATGTTGGCACCGAAACTACAGAACCAAGTGTTTTTAATGATGCAAATATTGCAGCTACAAACTTAACGCAAGGAAGTATTACAGCAGCTGCAAATGGTAATCGTTTTGGTGGCTCAAATTGGTTTAACACAGGAGACACACCTGCAGGAAACACATTAACTGAAGCAATTGCTGGGAACGACTATATACAATTTATTGTAACTCCAAATGTTGGATTTAGCTTTACTCCTACTTCTTTTGTTTTCAATTGGGACAAATCCGGAACAGGTCCGATTAATGTTGCCTTAAGATCTTCTGTAGATGCTTTTGCTGCAAACCTAGGAGCAGTAACTCCTGTGGCAACTATAGGAACATCTAACACAATTACTATTACTGGATTAACAGGAATTACTACTGCCACAACCTTTCGATTATATGGTTATGGCGCAACAGGAACTGGTGGAACTGGTGGTTTTGATGTCAGTTCCAACGTTGTAAATGTTCAACTAAACGGAACAACTGCTTCACTTTCTCCAACATTAGTACTTTCAACTTCCACCTTAACCGGATTTACATACGTTCAGGGTTCAGGTCCTTCCACTTCTCAATCCTATAATTTAAGTGGATATAGTTTAACAGGTGCGCCTGGAAATATTACTGTTACAGGCTCTACTAATTATGAAGTTTCAACCGACAATATCAGTTTTCTTGCAAGCGTTTCTGTGCCATATGCTACTTCTACTTTGGCTTCTACTCCAATTTATGTTCGATTAAAAGCTGGATTGGTTGCGGGAACATATAATGGTGAAACGGTTTCAAATGCCGGTGGCGGTGCTACAACTGTAAATGTTACTTGCGATGGAACCGTTACTACACCAACAACTGTATTTAATGTTGGGGATATTGCAATTGTAGGTTTATGCACAGATATGAATACCTGTTCAGGAAGTGTAACCGTTAGTGAAGATGAAATTAGTTTTGTAAGTTTTGAAGATATTCTTGTAGGAACTACTATCGATTTAACAGACAACGGTTTTGAAAGATTAAATTGTGGAAGTAATACTTGGGGAAATACAGAAGGTGTTATTCGTTTAACCAGAACTACATCAACTATTCCTAAAGGAACCATTATTACTATAAGAGTAATAGACGAAAGTATTTTTACTATGGTTCAGCCCGATGCAAATTGGACTATCAGTTATCCAAATACTGGTTACGGAAATTTCAATATGAATTCTACTGATGAGCAGATTTATATTATGCAAGGAGGAACTTGGAATAAAAATACAAATGCGGGACATGATGCAACATATACGGGTGGATTATTAATGTTTGGAATTAATACTTATTCTGCATGGACATGTAATAACAATACAACAACAAGAGGAGATTTACCACCATCACTAAAATGTTTTAGTATTCTTCCCGGTATTGCCACTAAGCATATTAAATATACCGGTCCAACAACAGCGGCTACACAAAAAGATTGGATTGATAGATTAAATTCTTCATCTAATTGGACAGGTTTTGCGACATGTGCAGCTTATCTTTCAGCAGGTTTAGATTATGAATTACCACAAACTTATGTAATAAATGCTGGTGGATTCAGCAGTGGATATTGGACAGGCGGTTTAAATACCGATTGGTTTGATTGCAACAATTGGCAAAATTATAAAGTTCCCGATTCTCTTTCGAATGTAACAATTGATAATGTTGCAAACGATCCTGTTATTGGTGCTTCTCCAGCTTTGTATCCTAATGGCGCAGTTTGCAATAATTTATTTATTACAAATACTTTCGGTGGAGGCATTGTAACACTGAACAACGCATTGAGTCATTTATCCATCAAAGGGAACATGACTAATAATGGTACATTTACTTCTACTTTAGGCTTAAGCGATTTTCGTTCTGCCAATGCTCAAAACATTATCGGTTCAGGTTCAACTACTTTTTATAATTTACGGTTGAATAATTCCAATGCATCTGGAATTACATTATTTCAACCTATCACAACTTCAGCAACACTTACTTTTTTGAATGGAATATTAACTACTACAAGTACAAATATTTTAAACATGAGTGCGGGTTCTGCTGTTGCAAGTGTTTCTAATATAAGTTTTGTAAACGGGCCAATGACAAAAACAGGAAGCACCGATTTTATTTTCCCCGTTGGAAAAGACAATGTATATCGTCCGATTTCAGCAACATCCTTAACAGGTTCCGAAACATTTACTGCCGAATACATTCATGCCGACCCGGATGGAGTTCCTTATGATGTAACTTTAAAAGATGGAACATTGGATGACATTGGCCGATGTGAATATTGGATTTTAAACAGAGCCGGAGCAGTAAATGCAAATGTAACGTTGAGTTGGGATACTTACAGTTGCGGAGTTACTTCCTTACCCGATTTAGCTGTTGCCCGCTGGGATGGAGCAATGTGGAAAGATCATGGCAATGGCGGTACAACAGGAACAACCACAACAGGAACTGTAATTTCGAGTGCATTGGTTACTTCATTTAGTCCTTTTACTTTAGCTTCTTATTTATCTGGCGTAAATCCTTTACCAATTGAATTACTTTCGTTTACAGCAAAATACAATTCAGAAAACACCGTTGATTTAAAATGGAGCACAGCATCAGAAACTAACAACGATTATTTTACTATTGAACGCTCGAAGGATGGAATCTTTTTTACTGAGATGAATGTTATTAAAGGAGCTGGAAATAGCACAAGCATTTTAAATTACGCTAGTGTTGATGGCTCCCCGCTTTCAAGCATTTCTTATTATCGTTTGAAACAAACCGATTTTAATGGAAACTATTCTTATAGCGAAATAGTTTCAGTAGAAAAAAATGAAAGTGATTTTGATATAATCTCAGCACATTACATAGAATCACAAAATCAATTAGCTGTTTTTTTTAATTGCAATACAAATTGCAAAATCACTTTTGAATTTTATGATTTAATGGGAAGAAAAATTTATTCTATTATTGAAAACACTTTGGGAGAAAACTCTGAACTACTAATTCCAACAAATAGTATTTCTGAAGGAGTTTATTTGATAAAAGCTTATAATGGAAACAAATTGATTTCTAAAAAAGTGAAGTTGTAGATTAATTAATCCCCTCCAATGCTTTAGTCGCAGCTTCGTGTTGCGGATTAATTGTCAAACAAGTTTTAAAATCTACCACAGCATTCTTCTTATCTCCCATTGTTTGGTAACAAATACCTCTTCCATAATATGCATCAACATAAGCAGGGTCAATCGTTAATGCTTGTGTAAAATATTCTAAGGATTTTTTGTAATCTTTTTTTCCAACCATAAATATTCCACCTAAATTATAGTTTGCATTTTTATTTTTGGGTTCAAGCTCCAAAAGTGCGTTATAAGTTTCTATTGCTTTGTCCCAATTTTCTACATCCTGATAAAATTTGCCAACGGCATACCAAACTTCCGGACTGTTTGGTTGTATTTTCAAAGCATTTTTATAATAGTTAATGGCTATTGGATTTTTTTGTGCTGCATTTAAAAGTCCTAATTGAACATAGGCATTAAAATAAGTTTGATCCTGCTCTACCGCTGTTTGCATACTTGAAATTGCTTTGGCGGTATCCTTCAGTTCTTTGTAATTCATTCCTTTCATAAAATAGGCTTTTGAATTATACTTATCTATTTTCAAAGCCATGTTTAAGTATTCAAAACATTTGTCGTGCTTTTTCACATAAAAATAAAGTTCTGCTAATTTCATCATAGCATCCACATTTTTATCGTCAAGTGATAAGCATTTTTCCAAAGATGATTTTGAGTTTCCTGTTTGATTGGTTACAAAATATAAATCGGAAAGTGTTATAAAATATTCTGCTTTAAAACTATCAATAGTCATTACTTGACGCATGTCTTCGAAACCTGCATCAAAATTTCTTTTTTCTAAATAATATTTCGCTCGGTTGTGATATAGGTCGGCATTTTTGGGATCGGCAGCAATTTGTTCGTTTAGTTTTGCCAATTCTGCAGGCACCTTTGATTTTAAGGAATCAGAAGTAACATTATTAGAATTTGTTGATTCATTTCCACAAGAGGAAAACAAAATGAATCCTGCGAAAACAGAAATTAATAAAAGTGCTTTAAGTTTCATATATGTTAAATTAATCATAGTATAAAAGTAAATAAAAATGTCATCCCTATTCCAAAGCATTTCTTTTAGAAATACATTGTTTGGGGATGACATTTAGTATAGGCAAATATACTTAATAAATCAGTATCTACATATTGGCAGTCTTACGTGTTGGAAAGACTGACCTGCCTACCGGCAATTTAACTTTCGCTATTCACTTTTTTTGTTGTTGCTAATTCAGGCATTTCAGGTGTAACAATTGCAGAGCTGCTCAAAGCTACACGAATTTTCATTTCTATTTCTTCGCATAATTCTACATTATCCTGGAACAATAGTTTAACCGCATCTCTTCCTTGCCCTAATTTGGTATCACCATAACTGAACCATGAACCTGCTTTTTTGATAATGTTGTGTTCAACACCTAAATCTACAATTTCACCTGTTTTAGAAATTCCTTCTCCGTACATGATATCAAATTCAGCTTGACGGAAAGGAGGTGCAACTTTGTTTTTTACAATTTTAACACGGGTGCGGTTACCAACTACATTATCACCTTCTTTAATTTGTCCGATTCTGCGGATATCAATACGAACAGAAGCATAAAACTTAAGTGCGTTACCACCAGTAGTCGTTTCAGGATTACCGAACATCACACCAATTTTTTCACGCAATTGGTTGATGAAGATACAGCAGCATCCTGTTTTATTAATTGTTCCTGTTAATTTACGTAATGCCTGTGACATTAAACGAGCGTGTAAACCCATTTTAGAATCACCCATTTCTCCTTCAATCTCACTTTTCGGAGTTAATGCTGCAACCGAGTCGATTACAATAATGTCAATCGCTCCTGAACGGATTAAATTTTCTGCAATTTCCAATGCTTGTTCACCATTGTCAGGTTGAGAGATCAATAAATTTTCAGTATCAATTCCAAGCTTCTCAGCGTAAGTACGGTCGAAAGCGTGCTCTGCATCAATGAATGCTGCTATTCCGCCTGCACGTTGTACTTCTGCTATGGCATGTAATGTTAAGGTTGTTTTACCTGAAGACTCAGGTCCGTATATTTCAATTACTCTTCCTTTTGGTAATCCGCCAATTCCTAATGCGATATCAACACCCAGAGAACCTGTAGGAATTACTTCCATGTTTTCAGCCGGAGCATCACCCATTTTCATGATAGCACCTTTGCCATAGGTTTTTTCTAACTTATCAATAGTAAGTTGTAATGCTTTTAATTTTTCTTTGTTGATTGATTCTTTTGCTTCTTTAGCGCCCTTTGATTCTTTAGTTTCTTTGCTCATGGTTATATAGATTTTATAGTTACACTTTTGGGTGATTGAGTGATGGGGTGATAAAGTGATTGAGTAGTTCTTACTAATACTTTATTTCTAATTTCCCCTTTATTGCTCTATCACATTGTTACTCTTATTGCATTATTACTTCATCACTTTATCACTCTCCAAAATCTGCTCCGTATGATTCTTACTTTTCACATCCGTAATTACTTTTTCAATTTTCCCTTTTTCATCTATCACAAATGTGGTTCGGTTTATTCCATCAAAAATGCGCCCCATAAATTGTTTCTTTCCCCATACATCATACGCTTTTATCACTTTCATATCCATATCTGCCAACAGCTGAAATGGTAAATCAAATTTTTGAATGAACTTTAAATGTTTTTTCTCTTCATCCGCACTAACTCCTAATATTGAGTATCCTTTCTTTTTTAATACTGAATAATTATCTCTTAAATTGCAAGCTTCCACTGTACAAGTTGGTGTATTATCTTTCGGATAGAAGTATAAAACCAACTTTTTTCCTGCAAAACTTTTCAAAGAAACTATTTTTCCGTTCTCATCTTTCCCTTCAAAATTCGGAGCCTTATCCCCCGCTTTCAAGCTTGTAGTGTGATTTTTCATAAAATTCTTTCTATAAATTTAGATGAATTATCACTTATTAACGAAACAAAGTTCTGCTATTTATGAACAGAAAAAAAGAAAAAAATGAGAATGCTAAAAAACGTAGCAGTATTAAAACAAAGACTTTAGCCATAAAAGTCAATAAAATAGGCTATAACACTAATAATACTAATATATTTAGCAGAATTTTATTTTGAGTTGCGTTTTTGGAGAGACTCGAAATATTTACAAAAAGGCTTGAGTTCGCAGTCTGCGCATTTAGGATTTCGAGCAATACAAACATAGCGGCCATGCAAGATTAACCAATGATGTGCTACTGCTACTTTGTTTTCGGGGATATATTTAATTAATTGCTTTTCGGTTTCTAATGGGGTTTTAGAATTGGTTGTCAAGCCCAATCGGTTGGAAACTCTAAATACATGTGTGTCCACAGCCATAGCAGGTTTGTCATAAACTACGGATGCGATAACATTGGCTGTTTTTCTTCCGACACCGGGCATTTTCACTAATTCGTTTATCTCCGAAGGCACTACTCCTTTAAAATCGTTCACCAACATTTTTGCCATTCCTACTAAATGCTTGGCTTTATTATTAGGATAACTGATACTCCTTATATATCCAAAAACTTCATCACTGCTTGCCACAGCCATCACTTCCGGAACAGGAAAAGCATGAAACAACTTAGGTGTAACCATGTTCACACGCTTATCGGTACACTGTGCCGAAAGAATAACAGCTACCAATAATTGATAAGGATTATCATATTGCAATTCGGTTTCAGCAACAGGATGATGAATGCTGAAATAGTTTATTACCTTTTCGAATCGTTCTTTTTTAGTCATTTTATGCAATAAATATTATCTTGCTTTATAATTGGACATGAAAATACTACTTTATTTAATAGCACTATTATTTGTTTGCACTACTTTTAATTCGTGCAAACGGGATGCGCCATTATATGAAGTGAACAATTTAAACGGAAATGTAATTTCTGCATTCGGACACGGAGGAATGGGTGTTCAATTTAAATTCCCGATTAATTCGTATGAATCAATTGAGCCCTGTTTGAGAATTGGAGCTGATGGAACCGAAATGGATATTCAAATGACTGCTGATAGCATTTTAGTTGCCTATCATAACAGCGATTTAAATGAGAGCACTCTATGTAGTGGAACCATAAATAATTTATTGTGGTCGCAAATGTGGGGCTGTCATTACGCTTCACCCTTTTCTTCTACCATTAAATTAAAATCTGTTCCTGAGCTTTTTTCAGAAATAGAAAACAAAAATGATTTTACGTTTACATTTGATTGTAAACTATATAATAATAGTACAAATCAAACCGCTTATAAAAATCAGTTCGCAAATGCAATTATTAATACAATTGATGCGTACAATATAGATAACAACAAACTCTTTATAGAAAGTACTGATAGTACATTTCTGAGAATTCTTCAGACAAAAAGAAACACCTTAAAATTGTTTTATTATTCCAACTCCTTTGAACAAGCATTGAATGTAGCTAAAATAATGGATTTGTACGGAATTATTATTGAAGATGATTTTATTACAAAGG
>SXIH01000069.1 GCA_005772895.1 Bacteroidota bacterium
AAGATAGTGGGAATCCGAAATCCATTAAAAAATTTGATAAAGAAATTGAATACAAAAATGTTTCATTTGCTTATCGCGAGGGAGAAACGGGTTGGGTGTTGAATGATATAAATCTTAAAATTGAAAAAGGGAAAACAATTGCATTGGTCGGACAATCAGGTTCCGGAAAAACTACTTTAGCAGATATGTTGCCTCGCTTTTATGATACTACTCAAGGCGAAATTTTGATTGATGGGATTTCAATTAAAGATGCAAAGATTACTGATGTGCGTTCGCTAATGGGAATTGTTACACAAGAATCCATTTTGTTTAACGATACTGTATTTAATAATATAGCGTTTGGAATTGATAATGTTACCGAAGCTCAGGTTATAGAGGCAGCAAAAATTGCGAATGCGCATGAGTTTATCAGTAAAATGCCTCAAGGCTATCAAACCAATATAGGTGACAGAGGAAGCAAAATGTCGGGAGGACAACGCCAGCGTATGAGTATTGCGCGTGCTGTTCTTAAAAATCCTCCCATTTTAATATTGGATGAAGCTACATCCGCCTTGGATACAGAAAGCGAACGTTTGGTGCAGGATGCCTTATCAAATTTGATGAAAAATCGTACTTCTGTGGTTATTGCCCATAGATTATCAACTATTCAGCATGCCGATGAGATTATTGTTATGCAAAAAGGTGTTATTATTGAACGTGGCACTCATACAGAGCTCCTTTCCAAAAATGGAAGTTACTCCAAATTACACGAAATGCAGTCTTTTGTATAATAATACCTCTCTTTTAAACTTTCCCACATTCTTTTCGTCTAATTTCCGTTCAACTACCGAATATTAAATCTTATATGCATTTTTTGTATATTTGTCTATATAAACTGGATATAAACCCTTAAAATAAATAAACATGAAAAAATCTCTACTAATTGTTTCTGCTATTATTATGAGTGCTTTGGGTGCAAAAGCTCAAATCACAATCACGATGGCAGACATTGCTTCGCCAGTGACGGTAATTCAGCAGGCGACTGATACTATGCCTACAATTGCTGTAGGAGCAGCAGGAATCAGCCAAACATGGAACTTTACTGCTTTAAATACACATTCAACGGATACACTTAATTTTGTTTCTCCTACATGGGCACCTTTAGCATCTATGTTTCCTGGATGTAACTTGGCGGTAGAATTTTCCGGACAAAATGCTTATGCTTATGCATCTAATACAGCAAGTGCAATGACCGTAATGGGAAGTTCATCTGTTCAGGACTTTGGTGGCGGACCTTCAACTGTGACTCCTAAAAATACTCCGGCAGAGATATTGACAAATTACCCTGCTACGTATTTAAGTAATTTCGTAAATAACTATACAACAAACTCTACATTCTATTATGGTGTAGATCCGGGAATTGGATTTGTTATCGACTCTATTCGTCAAAAAACAATGATTACTAAAAGCTCAAACGTGGATGCTTGGGGTACTATTTCTACTCCATTAATGTCTACAGTTCCTTGTATCCGTTTTAACGAAACAAAAAACTCTGTTGACAGTTTGTGGGCTTATGTTACAGCTTTTGGAGGTTGGAATTTCATTCAGGAAACAATCAGTGATTCAAGACAGTTTTCTTGGTGGGCAAATGGAATTGGTTTCCCATTGGTAGATGCTTCTACAAATATGGCTGCTGATACTGTTTGGCAAGTACAATGGTTAAAAGCTGCTCCTGCTGCAGGTATTAATGATTACAGTGCTATAGCAGATGTAAACGTTTACCCGAATCCAGCTCAAAATGAAATTACTTTTGCCCTTTCTGCAAATAAAGTAAATGCTATTCAGGTACTTGATATTACAGGTCGCATAATTGAAACCTACGCGGTAACTTCTGATAACGTTAAAATAAATATCAGCACTTTCGCGAATGGAATTTATACTTATTCGTTAATAGGAAAAGATAAAAATGTACTCAATCACGGTAAGTTTACCGTAGCAAAATAATTTTTACCATACATACAAAGCATTTTGATATTTTTCTTAATGCTTTGTATTTTTTTATTTAATAATTAATCTATTTTTTAATCAATCAAATAATATTAAAATGAAAAAACTATTACTTACTACTTCTGCAATTGTCGCAATTACTTTATTTGCTAAAGCTCAAATTACAGTTACAACAGCAGATATTGCATCGCCAACAAAAGTTATTTACCAAGCAAATGATACAATGCCAACAGTTTCTGTAGGTTCATTTGGAACTAGCCAGACTTGGAATATGTCGGCTTTAAATACTCATTCTACAGATACAATGACTTTTATTTCCTATGCATGGGCACCAAACTCTAATTTTTCTACTTCAAACTTAGTAGCAAAACAAGGATGGCAAAATGCGTATGTTTATTTAACAAATAATGCATCTGGTTTAACTGTACAAGGTTCATCTGGTTCGCAAGATTTTGGGGCAGGACCAGTTACAATTAATCAGATCAATTCACCTTCTGAAATATTAATGAATTTTCCGGGAACGTATTTAACTGCTTTCACAAATAATTATATGACAAATACACCTGCTTTTTATTTTGGAATTGATCCGGGTATTGGATTTGTTATTGACTCAGTGAGACAACATTCCGAAGTTAAAAAAACTGTTTTGGTAGATGGTTGGGGTTCTTTAACAACTCCATTAGGAACGTATAATGTTCTTAGAGCTGAAGAAACCATAGTTAGATATGATACTACAGATGCTTATCTTTTTGGAACATGGAACGATGCAATTTTAACTTCTGCTGATTCCACAACAGGATATTCTTGGTGGGCAAACGGAGTTGGTTTCCCATTGGTTTCAATTAAATTAGATTCTTTGTCTAACATTAAACAAACACAATGGTTACAGGCACTTCCGGCAGTTGGAATTAATGAGCAATCAAACGCTACAACTGTGCTTGTTTATCCTAATCCTGCTCAAAACCAAATTAACTTTACTGTTGAATCTTCAAAAGTTGGAGCTATTCAAGTAATGGATATTACAGGAAGAATGATTGATTATATTGTTGTTTCAAATGATAATGTTGCAATAAATACTTCTTTGTTTGCTAATGGTGTCTATTCTTATGCACTGGTTGGGAAAGACAATGTGATACTAAATCGTGGAAAGTTTACTATAGCTAAGTAATCTATCACTTTATTTTAAACGCCTTTCATTATTCGAAAGGCGTTTTTTATTTGAGTGAATACGTAAGTTTTTAAAAAATTGGTTTGGGAAAAGGAAAATATTAATGCTATATTTGTTAGATACATTTAAACCTTATACAATGAAAAAAATAATACTTTCTGCAGTTGCAATTATTGCATTTGCTTTTAATGGAAAAGCACAAGCTCCCGATTTAATGTTTGAAACATGGGGAGATGCAGCACCTCCTTTTGTAACTATTGACGATCCTGTAGGTTGGGCATCATTAAATGCGCTTACTGCAGTTGGTACTGATACATCTGTAACTCAAGAAACAATAGCACCCAATCAAGGTTTGATAAGTGCAAAAATTATGACCGTTGATGTAAACGGAGCCGCAATCCCAAATCCATATACTACTGGAGATATTGATACCGCAGGAATTTTAGTTATGGGTAAAATTAACGCTTTGCCTAGTCCTGGTCTTACCTATGGAAAACCAATGGCTGGTCGTCCTGCGGTTTTAGCATTTACTTGTAAATACAGCCCAATGCCTGGTGATTCAGCATTTGTTTTGGCTTATTTAACCCGTTATAATGGTTCTTCTAGAGACACAATCGCTTGGGGTAAATATGCAACAGGGGCTACTACAACCAGTTTTGCAGCTAATAGCTTAACCATGAATTATGATCCTGCTTTTTCTACTGTCGTTGCAGATACAATGTTAGTTTTTGCAAGTTCAAGTGTTTACAGTCATCCGGGAGCAAAAGTTGGAAGTACATTTTACATTGATGCTATGTCATGGTCAGGGTACAATAGCATAAACGAAGCTACATTGCCAAGTACAATCTCCATTTTTCCAAATCCTACAACAAACAATATTAGCTTTACTAGTAAGCTAAATGCTGATGCGGTTGAAGTATTGGATATTACAGGACGTAGAATAGGAGTGTATCCTATGATTGGAAATGCATTAACAATTGAAACATCATCTTTCTCTTCTGGAATGTATATTTTTAATGTTTTGAATGATAAAAAAGAAGTGATTAACAGAGGAAAATTTGAAGTAACTAAATAGCCTCATTCATATTTACCAGAACGCCTGTATCGATATCGTTACAGGCGTTCTTGTTTTTGGTATCTTTACATAAAAGCAAATCAATTGAATTCTAGAATTACAGACGGCTTACAGTTTCTTTCAAAACTATCTTTCCGGAGAGCATGGAATGCCACGAAAGTAGTGATGAGCTTTTATATTTCTAAGTGGACAAACATACCTATTCAATGGGGTGTTCCAATTAGTGTTACGTTTGAGCCAACCACTTCCTGTAATTTACGTTGTCCTGAATGTCCAAGCGGTAAACGTGAATTTACCCGTCCGACTGGAATGTTACAAAACGATTTTTTTAAATCAACCGTTGATGAATTATATAAAGAAATTTCTTATTTGATTTTTTATTTTCAAGGTGAACCTTTTCTGAATCCGAAATTTTTAGAAATGGTAAATTATGCTTCCTCGAAAAATATTTATACAGCTACTTCAACAAATGCCCACTATTTAAATGATGAAATGGCAAAAAAAACAGTGGAAAGCGGTTTGAGCAGATTGATTATTTCTATTGACGGCACAACCCAGGAAACATACGAACAGTATAGGATTGGTGGCGACATTAACAAAGTAATTGAAGGGGCAGAAAATGTGGTGAAGTGGAAAAAACAATTAAAATCAAAAACGCCACATATTATTTTCCAATTTTTAGTAGTGAAACCAAACGAACATCAGATTAATGATGTTGAGGTGTTGGCAAAAAAAGTAGGAGTGGATGAAGTGAGATTTAAAACGGCCCAGATGTATGATTATGTGAATGGAAATAAATTAATTCCCACGATTGAAAAATATTCACGCTACAAAAAACAAGATGACGGAACATTTGCAATTAAAAACGAAATGTTGAACCACTGCTGGAGGCTATGGCATTCAACGGTTATAACGTGGGACGGACTTGTTGTTCCTTGTTGTTTTGATAAGGATGCGCAACATCAATTGGGTAATTTAAAAACAGAATCATTCAAAGAAATGTGGCAAGGAGAGAAGTACAAAAACTTTAGAAGTGCAGTGCTGCGCTCCCGCTCCGAAATAGATATCTGTAAAAATTGTACGGAAGGAACAAAGGTGTGGGCATAAAAAAGTCAAAAGTCAAAAGAGAAAAATTCAAAAGGAAAAAAAGTATAATACCAACATTAGTTTAATTGACTTATTCCTTCTTTCTAACCTAAAATAAAAAAACTCCAAAATATTCTTTCGAAACTTTTTAAATTTAATTCCTTTTGACTTTTGACTTTCTCTCTTTTGACTTATTTTAAACTGTCATAATCTCTTTCTCTTTTACTTCCAAATGTTTATCGCATTTTACAACAAATCCATCAGTTAGTGTCTGAACAAGGGTTTCAGCGCTTTTTACTTCATCCTCTGGCGTTCCGCTTTTTTGTAATTTTTTTAATTCTTCATTAGCGTCTTTTCTGGCAGTACGCAAAACAACTTTTGCATTTTCGGCTTCAGATTTAGCTTTCTTTACTAAATCTCTTCTGCGTTCTTCTGTTAATGCAGGAACTAAAATGCGAATCAATACACCATCATTTTGTGGATTCAATCCCAAGTTCGCTGCCATAATTGCTTTCTCAATCGGAGTCAACATCGATTTTTCCCAAGGTTGAATAACCAAAGTTCTCGCATCTGCAGTATTCACATTCGCAACTTGATTTAATGGAGTTTTTGTTCCATAATAGTCTACTGAAATGTTTTCAAGCATAGTCGGACTAGCTTTTCCGGCACGTACTTTTACCAATTCTGTCTCTAAGTGGTTCAGAGCTTTTTCCATTTGCTCTTTTGCGCTGTCTAATATAAATTGAATATCTTCTGTCATAATAATAGTCCTTAAGTGTTATTACAAAAATATACTTTTTTGAACTAGAACTCTACTAATGTTCCAACTTTTTCACCTTCTACCAAGCGTTTTAAATTTCCTTTTTTGTTCATATCAAAAACAATAATCGGTAATTTATTTTCTTTGCAAAGCGTAAATGCAGTCATATCCATCACTTCCAGACCTTTTGCATATACTTCTTCAAAAGAAATAGTATCGTATTTTGTTGCATTTTTATCTTTTTCCGGATCAGCAGTGTAAATTCCATCCACACGTGTTCCTTTCAAAACCACATCTGCTTCAATTTCAATTGCTCTTAAAGTAGCTACAGTATCAGT
>SXIH01000070.1 GCA_005772895.1 Bacteroidota bacterium
AATGGCCTTTTTCTACTTCATCAACTAATTGAAGTTTAAAAGCCAAACTGTAATCTTTTTGAGTCCTCTTTTGAATTCGTGATTTACTTGTGTTTATCATATAAGTCAACTTTTGTGTCAACTTATTTCAGGACGAGGCAGTAGTTTAAAACAAAAAATCCCCCCGAGTACTCGGGGGGATTTCTGAATGAATTATTAATATCTAGAAGTGGAATAAATCGTGTTCGTAAATAAAAATATCATGTTTTACTCTTTCAGCTTCTAACAATTGATCTAAGCCTGTTTTGTAATCAAAAATAACTCTGTTATAAACGTTACTTTCTTTACGCACATAACTTGAGAACATACGCTTCCAAAAAATGTCTTCAAAAGTTCTTCTTTCAGCATCGTTATGTCTCATATAAACTTCCTGATTTGCAAATACAGGACGTGCTTCCGGGAAGTAAATCCAAAACAAAGGAGTACTAGCACCTGTAGACTCGCCACTCTCTGTTTTCTTTTCGATTAATGGACACAATCCAATAATACGAACGTCTAATACAGAACGTTGTTTGTCAAAGAACCAGTCTTCTTTAACCCAGTATTGCCAAACACTAATAGTGCTGATTTCTTCTTTTTGAGGAGCAGAAATAAACGTTCCCGGATTATTTGGGTCTTCAGCTGTGGCAGTAGAATCCCACTTTACTAACAATCCGTCAATTTCACTTTTAGTCATGTCATATCTGAACTCATCATCAATTGCGGGACTACCAAAACAAGTAATTGTTCCATCTTTTGTAGCAGCGTCTTTGATAACATCAAATAAACTTTTTCTATCCAAAATTTGTTCATCTGGATAGTACAAAGGGTGGTTCATTTTTTCACGTAAATCGATTACTCGCCAAATACGCTTGCTCCACATAACATCCGCTTCGCGAAGTGTAGGATATGGAATTGCTCTACGAGTACGAGTGTTTTCTTTTGTGTAAACACCATCAGGATATTTGGGTGGTTTAATAACCTCCTGAGCAGAGACATTAACTGTTACAAAAGCAACAATCAATACTAAAAAAAGAAATTTCAATTTTTTCATGATTACCTTTTTTATATACTATTTGATTTTTAATACGCAACCAACAATCTTTCTAACTCCATCAGGAGCTTGAACTTTCACCTCTTCAATAAGTACTTTTTGTCCTGGTTTTACTTTATTTAAAATCTCCTTCATTGCACCAGTAGTACTAGCACCATTCGCTGAATAATCGGCATACACACCATTTACGAAAATGGACATATTCCAAGAAACAACCGGGAATTTTAAATCGAAAACGAAATCTTCTAATCGTGGAATAACACCACCTGCATTCAACAATTCTCCTTTTGAAACTTTTCCATCACCCACAACACCTGCATAAGAAGCTTGTGGACTAGGTACTTTTTTCACACGAAATTTCATTGAACCCATTGATTTTGAAGCTCCACCTTTTGTTTTAACAGAAACGTTTACTGAACATTCGTTTCCTGATGCAACCTTAACAATGTAATGTCCTTGACCTTTATTCTGGATGCTTCCACCTCCACCACTGATTGTAGCATTTACATCTGTTGGTGCAGCACCAGCAACTGAAATGTCAACCGGATTTTCAACACCAATGTAAAACACATTCATCTTCGTTGGAGAAACCGCCATTGAAGGACGTGCAACCATATAATCGCCTCTGAAAGGGTAACCTTTAAAGCTTCCATCTGGTGCTTTCACATTAATAATACCAGAATATTCTTGTAAACCTTCTGAACCTGTTTTAACAGAGTATTTTCCTAAACCGCCAGAAACTGGAACAGGCTCACCTGTACCTACAATTTTAGGATTCTTTTTATCTGTTGTATCAACAGCTCCTATCAATACTTGAGGGTCTTGAGTTGAACTGTATGCAGCAACAAAGATATCCGCTGTATATTCTTCACCAGCTATGATATAACTTGTTGGAGCAACAACTTTTGCAACAACCTGATCGAAAGAAAAGTCATCGGCTGTAATAGATTTTAGCAAAATAGTTACAACATCACTTTCTGCATTTTTAATATCATTCTTGATTTTTGCAAAAGCACTCATTACTGCAGCAACCGGGTTATGGTAAAAAATATTACTTTCCCAAGTAACTTCTTTTTCTTCAGCAACAGAATAAACGTTTGCTGTACTTAAACCCAACTTTAAACTACCTTGCTCTTTTTGAGGGACAAGAGCTGCCATGTCCTTTTTATACTTCTCAATTTTCTCTTTTAAATCTTTCGCTTTTCCTGTAGCATTTTCCGGATCTTCGCCTATTAGAATATTTGTAGGAATATCATAGTTATCCTTACTATCTAAATAAACTAAGTGAAATGTATCTGCCTGAGATTTTTCAAGTTTTTGAATTTGTTGATACAATTCGCTCTTTAATTCATCAACATACTTACATAAATCTGTAGAGTATTTTCTAGCCAATTCAGCTTTGTCGTTCCAAGGTTTTGTTTTCTTTGGATTATCAGCCATCGCTTTCTTGAACTTTGAATAAAGCACTCCATTTTTAGCATCGAAGTTATCGTTGGTTGTATTTAAACCAGCTTCGATAGCAACAAAGGCGTTCAGAATTTCTTTGGATACGTTTAGTGCCAAAAGTGCTGTTAACACCAGGTACATCATTCCAATCATCTTCTGCCTTGGGGTTTCTTTTCCACCTGACATAGTTCTATATTATTTCTATAGATTAATATTATATTAATAAGTCGATGTTGAAGATTTTAGACTTCAACAAAAAGAAAAAATAATTCCTTTATCAGGAATTATTTTCTCATTGCGGTAAGCATGTTACCGTAAATAGTGTTAAGTGATTCTAAGTTAGAAGACAAGCTAGCAATTTGCTCTTTGTATTTCTTAGTATCGTCAACAGAATCATTTAAGTTCTGAACTAATTCTTCTAATCCGCTATAGAATTTAGAAGTAGCTTTCAAATGCTCATTTGATCCTTGCAATTGCAATTCATAAGAAGCATTTAAAGCAGATAAGTTTTTAGAAACCTTAACGATTTGCTCGCCTAAGTTTGTGCTGTCGTTACCACTAACTGTAAGTCCTGTTAAAGAATCAGCTGCTTTAGTATAAGCGTCTGATAAACTATCAACATTTTTAGCTGCAGATTTTACACTTGATACGTAGTCGTTTGTAGCAACTGTTGCATCAGTTATATTACTTAATTTACCTGCTTGATCACTTAAGCTACGCATACCATCTCCTAAACTTGCAATAAGTTCGGGTCCGATCTTAGCTTCTTCAAGCATGTTATCTAATTGTTCAGTTAAAGTACCTTTATCTTCTTCAATTTGTTTGTGATCACCTTCTTCGCCATGCATTCCAGCTAATTCAGGATAAACCAAACTCCAATCCACTTCTTCGTGTGGTGGTTCAAATGCCGAGAAAAAGAAGATTACCGCCTCTGTAGATAAACCAACAACAAGCATTGGTCCTGCACCTGGCCAGTGCATAATTTTAAACATCGCTCCAATGATTACGATTGCCGCACCAAATCCATACAATTTGGCCATGAAACTTTTCCATTTTTTACCACCCATAATTTTAAAATTTAAAAGTTAATAATTATTATTTAGTTTAGATTAGAGAATACAAATTAAAAGCCTTCGCCCGGAGCGTCTCCTCTTTGACGACCAAGGTATGTTTGAACACAACGGAATCCAACGTAACATTTCGCTGTATCTTGATACTCATAAGTTCTTGTACTAGTTTGTAAATAATATCCAACATCTTTCCAAGAACCACCTCTGATAACTTTGCGTTTTAAAACGGTAGCTTCATTATCTTGAGCTTCGTAAACGTAATCAGGGTTTAAATCGTGATCGAAATCATAAGCTGATTCATCAAATGCGTTACTGGTCCACTCAGAAGCATTTCCAGCCATACAATATAAACCATAATCATTCGGATTGTAAGATGCAATTTTCACGGTATGGAAACCACCGTCATCAATATAAGAACCACGCATTGGTTTAAAGTTTCCTAAGAAACATCCAAGAGCGTTTCTGATATAAGGACCACCCCAAGGGAATGGACTTAAAGCATTACCACCTCTTGCAGCGTATTCCCACTCTGATTCTGTTGGTAAACGGAAGTCGTTAACATAAGACTGGCCATTACCTACTAACCAGTTGTTAAATAATTGAGTTCTCCAAACACAGAAAGAACGTGCTTGTTTCCAGCTAACTCCCACTACAGGATAATCATCATAAGCCGGGTGCCAGAAATACATGTTAGTCATTGGCTCATTAAATGAGTAAGTAAAATCATGAACCCAAGCTAAAGTATCAGGGTATACATTAATAATGTCTTTTACAATAAATACACTTCTGTCTTTATCTTTTTGTTCACGGGTACTGTAATTACCGCTTCCGTCAGAAACTTGATCTTTAACATCGTAGTGACCTAATGTTTTATTATCACCAACACTTGTAGATTGGTAACCATTAATAAAATCACGGCCTTTATCGTCAGGAGACTTTGAAGGTTTGAAACGGTTCGACTTTTGAGCAGCCAAACGTAAGTTAATCCAATAATATTCAAAATTTAATTTACGAGAGTCGATTTCTCTACGTTTATAGAAACGTTCTTCTACTGGAAGGTACATAAATTCTAAAACCTCTCTTACATCGGTTTCATCGTAAGCAATTTGCTCATCAAAATTAACTAATGGTGGGTCGATTGGCTGTTCATAGTCATCGGTTTCGATACCATGTTCAGCTCTTCCATCTTCAAATAAAGCACGGTGAGCTATCGAGTCTTTAACCCAATATACGAACTGGCGATATTCGTTGTTAGAAATTTCAGTTTGGTCAATGTAAAAAGCCTGAACAGAAACTGTTTTAGACTTGGTAGTGTGTGAATAAGGAGTATCCTCATCACTTGGACCCATATTGTAGCTTCCCATAGGAATATACAACATACCAAAAGGATCGATATCGAACCATTCTGGTCTCGGGTGAACACCTACAAGTTCTCCGGTGCTTGTTTTACAACTTGTAAAAGCAATAGCAATCACAGAACCTAACAAGAGCAACTTTTTCATATTTGTTGTTTTTATATTAAACCCCTTATTGTCAGAAAATCATCACACACAAAGTATGATGATTTCGAAAGCAAATAGAGTAGCTTAAACGATACTATTAATTTAAGGTTACAAATAAATGATTTTTTTACAAGAATCTAACATTCATGTGGCCTTGTTTAACAGGAGGCTTAGTGAATTTCTTGCAATAACCTAACATAATTTCATGAGTTCCGGCACTGTGACTCTTTAAAGCTGAGAGAGTTACATCATATGCGTAGCCCAATTTAAAACCTTTCCACTCCATACCCACCATAACTGGAATAGCATCCGTTAAACGGTAAGAAGCACCAACAAACACCATTTTGTTCCATCTAGCTAATAAGTTGAAATCCAACTGAGTAGAAGAAGCATCAGATTTTGTTAAAATAGAAGGTGTCAAATCAAATTCAGTTCCTAATTGGAATTTGTATCCAGCCATTACATAGTAGTGGCGAGCAATTTGATATTGAAAATCATAAGAAGAAGGCCAAGTATTAGAAGCACTACTCTTATCGTTAATTTTTTGAGCCGGTAAATGCAAAGATGATAATCCTACATATAACTTATTGTTTGTAAAATACAAACCAAATCCAACATCATAAGTTGTAGCTGAAGTTCCTGTCCAAGGAATAGCATTATCAGTTCCGCCACCACCATCAGAAGAAGTTCCATCAGGAGCGATAAAATTACCAGTCATTGATTTGTTAATCATACCTGCATCTAAACCAATCCCTAAAATTCCTTCAGCACCAATTTGCAAGTGATAAGCATAAGATAATTTTGCTTTTAAAGTTTTGTCAAAACCCAATTGATCTTGGTCAATTGTGAATCCTACACCACCGTGAGCAATTTGACCGTAGTCAATACTCAAAAGTCCTGTTTTAGGAGCTCCTGGGAATTTATCCCACTGATCACGATATAAAATCGTAGCACATAACGCTTTGTTTGTTCCAGTGTAACCTGGGTTTACAGACAAGCGGTTAAACATATTCATACTGAATTGTGCATCTTGCTGAGCAAATGATACCAATCCTGTAATCGAAAATGCAATGATAGTAAGGCTTTTTTTCATTTTTTACTTTTTTAATTGAACAGTTTTTGCTGTTTTTTATTAAAGTTAGGTCGCTAAATTAGGTATAAGTTTAATAAAAACAAACTTTTTAAACATTTTATTGTTAATTATACTAACATTTTATCAGCATTACCCTAATTTTTGGTAGGTCTGCCACCAATTATCAGGCAATTCATCACTACAAGCAGTTTCATAATCACTATAAGAGCATGGAACCATATGATGACGCTCAAATTTTATCTGATGATTCACCGGATAAGGCACATCCATCCACCATCTATCACTTTTATTGCTTTTGTAAAAAACTATTTCATGCTCGTGATCCTTAATAGAAACGCGGTATTTAGTATATTCTGATTTATCTACAATCGGATAATCTTGTTTGCGATTATAATACCCATCAATGAAATACCAAATCATTTGAGCAACCAAATGTGCTGTTTGTTTATTAGCATCAAAAGCAGGATTTATTTCGTAAAAACCAACAGAAGTAAGTTTATCACTCATTCCTGCGTAACGGGTAATCTGGCAAGCTTCTTCTCCGTAAAAACCATTTGGAGATGCATTTCCATTACCCGGAGCATCACTCTGACGAATGGCTGAAATATCAAAACTAACCAAATCGGCATTCCTCACAATGGGTTCAACACTTTCAATATTTTTTCTGATTTTCCCCAAGCGATGTGTATCAAAAAATAATTTATCCATCAACTCAACAGAATTCTGATCAACAAAATAAGATTGATAACCAACATTACTGAAATTGAAAAGAATGTTTGGCTTGTGTAAAATAATTTTACTCAAATAGCTTTGTGAATTCAATTCTTTGTCGCCATCACCAATATCAAAAGAAGCATCAATTGCAACGATATTAATGGTTTGCTCCATTTTTTGATAGGCTAAATAATTACAAAAAGTTAAATCTTGCGAACCACCAATTACAATTGGAATAATATTTTTTTTAAGCAATTGAGATAAAACATCAGTAACTGCAAAATAGCTGTCGTCAATAGAATTACCTTTTTTTATGTTTCCTAAATCAACAATTTTTGTAGAATAATTCCCCTGAAATAATTTGTAAAGGTTTTCACGAACGTAATCTGCAGCAAGTCCACAACCTTCATTATTCAATGCTTTGCGATCTTCTTCAACACCAATAATTGCTAAATGAATATTTTCTAAACTTGGAAAATCACCGCCCTGCACATAAGCATTGATAAGTTTTCCGTAAGAAGTTGCGGCATACTTACTTGCTCCGTTAAAATCACTCGTATCGATTGGTGTAAAAAATTCTTGCATAGTTTACCTATTGACGCTAAAAAATAAATTGGTTGCTTGAAGCCTCAAAAATAAAAACTCTTTTCAATCTATAACCAGAAAAAAATTAAAAGGTACAGAATTGAGCTTAGTTATTTTTTAACAACAACCTTTTTCTTAGCCGTTTTTTTAGCGGCCTTCTTAGGAGAAGCTTTGGCAGGTGCAAGTTTTACAACGGGCGTAGCTTTTTTAACAGCCTTTTTCTTTGGTGCTGATTTTTTGGGTGCAGTTTTTTTAGCCGCAGCTTGTTTGAATGGTTTCTTTTCAAATTTTTTCTTGAAACGACTTCCCTTACTAGCATTTTTAGGATCTGCGGCAATATCCAAACATTCTTGTAAAGTTAAAGAAGGGGCATCTGTGCCTTTCGGTAATTTGAAATTGTTGCCATCAATTACCAAGTAAGGACCCCAGCGACCATTCAACACTTGCACATCCGGACGTTCTTCAAAAACTTTTATGTATTTATCAATTTCTGCCTGACGTTTTGCAAGAATTAGCTCTACACATCTTTCAGCAGAAACCGTCATCGGGTCATCTTCTTTTTTCAAAGAAATAAACAAACTGTTGTGGCGAACATACGGACCAAAACGACCAACTGCAACCACCATTTCTTTGTCCTCAAACATTCCAACAACGCGTGGAAGTTTAAATAAATCTAATGCTTCCTGAAAAGTAATTGTATCTAAACGCTGATCTTTTCTTAAACTAGAAAATTTCGGTTTATTGTTTTCATCATTCCCTTCACCAAGCTGTGCCATTGGGCCGAAACGGCCGATACGCACATATAAATTTTTTCCTGAAACAGGATCAACACCCAACAAACGTTCACCAGATGCACGTTCTGAATTCTCGGAAGTATCTACCACATTTTTATGAAATGGTTTGTAGAAGTCGGTCAACATTTTTGTCCACAAAATTTTTCCTTCAGCAATTTCATCAAACTCCTCTTCTACTTTTGCAGTAAAATTGTAATCCATGATTTGCGGAAACTGTGTCAATAAAAAATCATTCACAACCATTCCAATATCCGTTGGAAATAATTTTGATTTTTCTGCACCTGTTCCTTCTGTTCTTATTTCATCGCTAATTTTTTGATCTTTTAAAATCAGAACATTAAAGTTACGCTGCACACCTTCTCTGTCTTCTTTAACAACATATTCACGTTTTTGAACTGTTGAAATAGTTGGCGCGTATGTTGATGGACGACCGATTCCAAGTTCTTCTAATTTTTTTACAAGACTTGCTTCAGTATATCTAGCTGGATGGTGAGTAAAACGTTCCATCGCAATAATCTCATTTAATTTTAATTGTTCTCCTACTTTCATCGGTGGCAACATTCCTTCTTTATTTTCTTCGTCTTCATCATCCGTTCCTTCTAAATACACTTTCAGGAAACCATCAAATTTTAATACTTCACCTTGTACGACAAATTTTTCAGTTGTACCAGAAGCTGTAATCACAACAGTAGTTTTTTCCAATTCAGCATCACTCATCTGAGATGAAATCGTGCGTTTCCAAATCAAATCGTACAACCGTTTTTCACCAGCATCACCATCCACCGTTTGTTTTTCGATATAGGTCGGACGAATAGCCTCGTGAGCTTCCTGAGCACCTTTGGATTTATTTTTATACTGACGGATGTTTAAATATTTTGCTCCGTAATTTCCGGTAATAGCTTCCTTTGCTTGATTAATAGCTGTTTCAGAAAGATTCACAGAATCTGTTCTCATGTAAGTAATCTTTCCACTTTCGTACAAACGCTGAGCAACCACCATTGTTTGCGCAACAGAGAATCCTAATTTACGACTTGCTTCTTGTTGTAATGTAGAAGTTGTAAACGGAGCTGAAGGAGATTTTTTTGTTGGTTTTGTTTCTAAGCTATCTATTGTAAAATCAGCATTCTGACACTTTTTCAAAAATTCGCGGGCTTCATCTAAAGATTTAAATTTTGTAGAAAGTTCTGCTTTTACATTTGTATTTCCTGCTATAAAATTTGCAGTTACTTTATACGATGAGGTGCTTTTGAAAGCAACAATCTCGCGTTCACGTTCCACAATCAAACGAACAGTAACCGATTGAACCCGGCCTGCCGACAATGACGGACGAACTTTTTTCCATAAAATCGGTGATAATTCAAAACCAACCAAACGATCTAAAATTCTACGCGCTTGCTGTGCATCCACCAAATGCTTGTCAATTGTGCGTGGATTCGCAATAGCGTTTTGTATTGCCGGTTTTGTGATTTCGTGAAAAACAATCCTCTTTGTACTCTTATTATTAAGACCTAATGCTTCAAACAAATGCCATGAAATAGCTTCTCCTTCACGGTCCTCATCCGTTGCTAACCATACAACTTCTGCTTTTTTTGCTAATGATTTTAATTCGCTAACTACTTTTGATTTATCAGGCGATATTTCATAATTAGGGTTGAAATTATTTTCGATATCAACGCCAAATCCTTTTTTTGCTAAGTCACGAACGTGACCATAACTCGACTTTACAGTAAATCCTTCTCCTAAAAATCCTTCTATTGTTTTCGCCTTTGCAGGGGACTCCACTATCACTAAAT
>SXIH01000071.1 GCA_005772895.1 Bacteroidota bacterium
CCAAACTGTAATCTTTTTGAGTCCTCTTTTGAATTCGTGATTTACTTGTGTTTATCATATAAGTCAACTTTTGTGTCAACTTATTTCAGGACGAGGCAAGTTAAATAAATAAAAAAGGGGAAACAAAATTTGTTTCCCTTTTTTTATTTTGGTTGTGCAGGAATCAATCCTATTTTTTCTAAGTCCTCAAGGTAAACTCGTTTCCCTTGGTAAATGGCAGTTACGAATGCATCAGTTTGTCCGGCAGCCCGGACCTTATTTTTGTGAGCAATGGCATCGTTTAATGTATTGAAAGAACCTCCAATTGTAAATCTTGTAATCCCATCTTGCAATACTAATTTGTCGACATTTCCTAATCCTTTTAAGTGATCATACTTGTAGTTTTTAGGAAGATTGTATGCCGCAATCTGCACTTTAAATTCCAATCCTTCTTTAGCAAAATTCCCGACATCAGGAATATTAACTCCTGTATTTTTTGTGGTATCCACTTTTGCAAGAGCAGTTGAATCAATTTTTACAGTATCTACTTTTGTGCTGAAATTAACATTGAAAACTTTTTCTGAATAACCTGTTAAAGTTTTTGCATTTAATGTTCTGATTTGATCAGGAAAACCATTCAGTTTATAAATTAATTTGTAATCATGTCCAGGTTCAAGGTTTACAAGATAATTACCAAGTGATGCATTAGTGCTAAAAGAACGGTGAAGAACATTGTTATTGTTATCAGTCATTTCAATTTGAACAAATGTCTCGATAGGTTTCTCGTCTAAAGTGGTATTTCCTTTTACCATCAATACATTGGGTTCTATAAAATCATCTGGCATATCAACAACATATATGTCGTGTAAACCAAATCCTCCACTTTTTCCGGAAGCATAATAACCTCTATTACCATCTGTGGATAGAACAAAATAACGATCATCATCCGGTGTATTGATTGGATAACCTAAATTTTTTGGAGTAGACCATGAAGAATCGGCTGGATTATATTCTGTTATAAAAATGTCATAACTACCCATACTATTCAATGATTGTGAACTATAAATTAAAGTTCTGCTATCCGGGTGGATAAATGGAGCATCATCATCACGTACTGAATTGATTTTAGGGCCTAAATTCTTTGAATTACCCCAAGATCCATCTGCCATTAGTGTAGCCTTGTATAAATCCCGTCCACCATATCCTCCAGGGCGTTCACTTGAAAAATACAATGTTTTTTCATCCGCTGATAGAGAAGCACTTCCTTCCCAAGCAGCAGTATTTACTTCCCCTTTTAATCTTTCGGGTGACGACCAATCAGTACTATCTAATGAACTAATATATATATCACCACCATCATAACTATCATCTTTGAAAATAAATAGTTTTTGCCCATCATTCGAAATGGCAATTGCTGCATCGTGAGCATTTGTGTTAATATTTGTACCTATACCTGATGGAGTAACCCAGTTGCTTCCTTCTTTATGGCTTATAAATACGTCTTCATAATAAATACCAAAACTATCCGCCTGGTTGTACCCATTTTGTAATCCTCCAACACTTTGATCACCCGTATATGTATAAATTATCACACTTTCATCAGATGAAACAACAGGCACATATTCCGAACCTACTGTATTTAGTATATCTCCAATGTTTTCAATTTTTGCATCTACAGGAGTAGCAACTAATGTTTTTCCATTATTACAATATTCAATAAGTTGCTGTGCATCTTTTTTCTCTTTTTCAGTAAGCTTTTTATCCTTTAAAAATTCTTCCAGCATAAGCAATGCTTCATCAAATTTATAGTTGTAATGATAGGCTCTGGCTAAATCGTAGCGGATACCGGCAGCTTTTTTATTTTTTTCGTAAACAATTAATAAATATTCCAGAGATTTTTGGTGAACATCACTTCTGTAAAGTCCTGCAATACCTACAACGTATTTCAAATACAATTCTTTTGGATGATTTTGTTCAATTTTTTCGAAAATGGGTAAGGCGAGAAGATAGTTTTCCTCTTGAAACAATGTTTGTGCTTTCAAAAGCGAATCTTTTTCAGTTTTTCTCCATTTGCGGGTTTTCATGGTTCCTTGCGAGAAACTATTTAAGAAAAGGAGAAATGAAAAGGCGATTAAAATTATTTTTTTCATAGCGTGAATTGTATGCTATATCAAATATAATTAATTTTGCTCAAATGTCAATGAATTTAAATACTCCGCATACACCCAATATGTTTCGTGCCAATATCCGATTGGGACTGGAGGTTGACATTGTTCTTAAAAAAGACCAACGGACAGGAAAAAGAACAAGAGGGAAAGTGCAATTTATACTCACCAGCGCAGCTTTTCATTCAAGAGGAATAAAAGTTCAGCTTGATACCCGACAAATAGGAAGGGTGCAGGAAATAATAGGATAATTTTATTGTTTGATAAAATGTAGTTTTTAATGTAGATTTGTTTAAAATGAATTCTATATTATTTATGAAAAAATTATTATCTCTTATCTTTATTTTAACTTCGTCTTATTCCTACTCCCAAACATATTCCGGAGCAACCGGACCAATTTCAGATGACGGTTTAAACAACGATTTTTTGTTGAATGTATCAGGATTAACTCCAAGTACTTTGGATGGAACTAATGGTTTAATAAGTGTATGCATTAATATTACTCATACCTGGGATTCGGATTTGAATATTGATTTGATAGCTCCCGATGGGACAGATATTATGTTATTATCTTATGTTGGAGGAAGTGATGATAATTTTACCAATACTTGCTTCAGTCAAAGTGCATCTACTTCTATTGTTTCAGGAACTGCACCATTCACAGGAACTTTCAAGCCAATGAATACACTTGGTAATGCAAATAACGGACAGAATGGAAATGGAACGTGGAAGTTGAGAATAGTAGATACATATCCGGCAGATGCTGGAAATTTATTGAGTTGGGATATAACTTTTGGTCCGGGTGCACCACTTCCAAATGTTTTTACTTCATCTAATTTACCGATTGTGTTGATAAATACTTTTTCGCAGACAATAGTGAATGAGCCTAAAATCAATGCAAACATGAAAATTATATACAATGGTCCGGGAATTACAAATTATGTTACAGATCCTCCAAATGCTTATAACAATAATATTGGAATAGAAATTCGGGGTGCATTTTCAGCTAGCTTACCACAAAAGCCGTATTCTGTTGAAACCAGAAATACATTGTTAGCTCAGAATGATACAATTTTATTAGGAATGCCTGCCGAACACGATTGGTGTCTTCTGGCAACTTATAATGATAAAGTATATGTCAGAAATACCTTAGCAAATAAATTGTTTGATGAAATGGGTCATTATTCAACAAAGTCAAGGCATTGTGAAGTTCTGATAAACGGACAATATCAAGGGATATATTTTTTATGTGAAAAAATAAAAAGAGATAGCAATAGGGTTGATTTATCTAAGTTAGATTCAATTGATAATGCCGGATTGCAGTTAACTGGTGGTTACATAATCAAAAACGATTATTGGGATGCAACAAATAGTTGGTTATTAAGTTATAACCCAATCGATCATCCAACATATGATGTTCATCTAGTATATGATTATCCTCAGCCAGATAAAATTACTCCTCAACAAAAAACATACATTCAAACATTCATAAATAGCTTTGAAAGTGCTTTGTATAGTCCAGGTTTTGCCGACACAGCTACCGGCTATCGTGCTTATTTAAGTACAACATCTTTTATTGATTACTTTATAGTAAATGAATTGTCGCGTAACAACGATGGTTTTAAAAAGAGTTGGTATATGCATAAAAACAGAGATGATAAAGGAGGAAAATTAAAGGCTGGGCCAGTTTGGGATTTTGATTGGGCTTGGGCTGATATTCCTGGAAGCACTATTTTTTCTGCAACAGATGGCTCAGGATGGGCACATAAGATCAATGATGATGGTCCTGATGTAAATTCAAATGGTTGGTACGTTCGTATGTTACAGGATACAACTTTTCAAAACGAATTAAAATGTAGATGGTTGACTTTTAGAGCAACTATATTGGATACAGCTTATTTATTTAATTACATCGATTCAACTGCAATAGCTTTAGATTCGGCTCAAATGAGGCATCAGGAAAGATGGGCAACTTTAGGAGTGGATGTAGGAACTCCTGAAATTGGGATACAGCCTGCCACTTTTCAGGGAGACATAAATTTGTACAAAGCTTGGATAAGCGAACGCATAGATTGGTTAGATGCGAATATGCCAGGAAATTGTTATACGCTTGGTGTAAATGATTTAAATACATCAGAAAATGTGATTACCTTATTTCCTAATCCTACTTCAGATTATGCTTTTGTTAATGTGGAGAACTCATCAATTACAAATTCTACTATTATTATAGTTTCAGATGTTTTGGGAAGAGAAGTAGACAAAATTGATATGAATACAATTATGAATAATGGAATGATGATTAGATTGAATAATTACTCAAGTGGAAATTATTTATTCAGGTTTATTGATGCTGGGAAAGATGTTGTGAAGCCGGTGAAGCTAGTTATTCAGAAGTAGGAAGTGTTATTGTAAAATAAAAAGAAAGCCCAGACTTGACAGTCCGGGCTTTTTGTTTGAGAAGCAATTGTTGTTTAGTTGATTTTCTTATTATAGAAGTTATTTGCAATTAATTCCTGCAACAACATTCTGTTTCCATTATAAAATGCAGTTATCCACGCATCCGTTGTACCTAATCTGATACATTCTTGTCGGAATGCTTCAGCATCTTTAATCGTTGTAAACTCGCGCATTGTAAAACGAGTGATTCCATCCGGATAAGGAGTAACCAGAGCAGGAGGTGGTTCTAGTTTGTTTAGATTTTTGTGCTTAAAATTCTGTGGTTTACGGTAAGCGCCAATCTGAACCTTAAATATTAATCCTTCAGCACAATTATTTCCTGCCATATCAATCAACTTGTTGTATACTTCTTTGTCATTTAAATCTTTTCCAACAAATGCAGAGAAATCACTTGGAGCATTTGGATTACATGGATTATTATGCTCTTCCAATGTTTTTCTTACACCAAAGAAAAAGACAGTTACAAATGATTGGGATGAAGCAGGTTCTTTTTCTACAATCATTTTTTTGAATGCTTCAGCCTCTGCTAAAGTTTTAAAAGGCCCCATTGTATATCTGATTTTTCCATCAGGATATTTTTTGCTTTCTATTTTTCCGTATTTACTTAAGCTTTGCAATTTAAAATCATCCGGATTTTCTACGGCACCAATTTCTAATTTGTAAGTTAACCCAGCAATTTCAGATGTTCCCTGATCTTTTTGAATGTTTGTTTCAACATTCCCTGAATTCAAAGCAACAATTCCTTTTTTCTCTTTAATTACTTTGGTGTCTTTTGGAGCCACATAATCTTTACGTGTATACTCGTAAGAATAGTATTGTTGAATTAGCTTGCGTTTGTTGCAATCGTCTACAGTAACAACAACTGCTTTTAAAGAAGTGTCTTTGTCGATTACTTTATACTTGAATATTTCCGCTTCCAATAAAGTTATAAAGCCATCAAAATAAAAAGTAGTTCCCAGTGAATCCTTACGTTCTTTAATAGTTCCTAAATCCTTCACTTTTTCCGGACTAAAATCACTTGCCTTTTCAAATGTTCCAAGTTCTAGATAATAAGAAACACATTCTTTTTTTATCTCGCCATACTTTCTTATGATATCCTGATATACACGCGCCTCATATATTTCAGCTTTTCTTTCTTCATTGTATCTTTTTATTTGATCATTAATTTGTAATTGAATAACATTAGATGAATCTTTTACCGAAGCAACGGCATTGTTTTTCTTGTACTCATCCGAATAAAGCTTGAAATCTTTTTGTACTTGAACAAAGGTTTCTAAGCTCTTAATGTTTACGTACTGAATCTGAGCTTCGTAACCTTCTACTTCTATAGCAACTTTGTAATTGTTACCAGGTGTAAGTGCAATTAAGTATTTACCACTGGATGCGTTTGAGTGATAAGTTCCTTGTTTTTCACCAGTATCTGCATTTGTAACATTTATTGTTGCATCAACAGGATTGTCATTTGCAAATACTGTTCCTACTACTAAAGCAAGAATTGGTTTTTCACCAAAATATCCAGGCGTAACAGAATAAATATCTTGTTGTCCTTTTCCACCTTTCATATTTGATGAATAATATCCATGTTCCCCGTCTGCAGCTAATACATAGAAGCGCTCATCTTCAGTAGTATTAATTGGATAACCAATATTTACAGGTTCTCCCCATTTGCCTTCTTTAAAAGTAGAATACATAATATCGTATCCGCCTATACTATTGTGTCCCTCTGAACTAAAAAATAACGTGATTCCATCAGGGTGAATAAAAGGGGAGTCGTCATTATAAATGGTATTAATAGTTGGCCCTGCATTTTCTGCTTTTCCCCAACTTCCATCAGGCATTTTTTTACTTACATAAATATCTTTTCCTCCTAAGCCACCTGGTCGCTCACTTGCAAAGAATAAGGTAAGTTCGTCAGCTGATAAAGAACAGCTTCCTTCCCAATATTTTGTATTAATATTCGGACCAAGAGGAACGATAGGCCCCCAAACGTTCCCCGTTAAGGTACTCAAGTAAATATCTCCACCATCTTTTGGAGTGCTATGGAAAATAAATAATTTCTGCCCGTCAGATGATAAGGCGATACTCGCATCGTGATTTTTACTGTTGATATTCGGACCGATATTTTCTGGAGTTAACCAATTCGTTCCAACTCTTTGCGACATAAATACGTCTTCATAATAATTACCATTGGGGTCTTCATTAAATTCAGCATCCATCAAACCTCCGGTACTTTTTGGACCTGTATAAGTGAAAATTAAGATAGACTCGTCAGAAGAAATTACAGGAACATATTCTTGATTTTCGGAGTTAATTGCGTCACCAATATTTGAAATATCACACTTTACTTTAATTTCCATAAATACTTTTGCATTTTTACTGTTTTCAATATACCTTTTTGCAAGTAGCTGTTGATTTACAGAAGGAGAAGGTTTTTGGGCTAAATAGGCATTTAATGAAGCAATAGCAGATTCAAATTCGTAATTCACATGATAAGCTCTTCCTAAATAAAAATTAATTTCGGTATTTCCCGGATCTCCTGTTTGAACCTCTTTTAATAATGGAATAGCTTTATTTTTTTCGTCACTTTTGCTTAGATAACAGATTGCCGATTTTAATTTGAAATACAAATCTTCGGGGTGAGCAGTCATTAAGTCTATAAATAAAGGCAATGATCTTTGGTAGTTCTCTTCTGAGTAGAAGAATTCGGCATCATCATATTTTTTTGCTTCTTCTTTTGTTAATTTTTTCAGATTAGGTTTTAAGCTTTTTTGAGCAAAAACGCTAGAAAAAACAAATAAAATGGAAAAGACGAAGAGTAATTTTTTCATAAAAATAGATTATCGTTAATACAAAATGTACTAATACAGTTCTCTCATTAACTTCACTAAATTCTCTATAATATAAGGTGTTATGACTTCAATAGAATCAAACTTATAAACATGTGATGGTTGAAAAGGGTGTTTTTTTGATTTTCAATAGCAATTGAAATTGCTGATTTTAAAGGGTTTTCTACAATTAGTGTTATTTTTTTTATGGGAGGATATAAATGTGTACTTTAGAGCTAGAAAATTAATAATAATGGAATTCATTGACGAAAAAATTGAAAATTATGCCTTATCCTTCTCGCAAAATGAGTCGGATGTTCTAAAAAAGTTAAACAGAGAGACCCATGCGAAGGTTTTAATGCCCCGAATGTTGTCGGGACATATGCAAGGAAATGTTTTGAGTATGTTAAGCAAAATGTTGCAGCCTAAGCAAATATTAGAAATAGGAACTTATACAGGTTACTCAGGAATTTGCTTGGCACAAGGATTAACAGAAAACGGAAAATTGCATACAATTGACATTAATGATGAATTGGAAAGTATGGTACGTGCTTTTATTGAGGAAGCAGGTTTGACTGATAAAATAAATTTTTATGTGGGGAATGCTTTATCTATCATCCCAACTATAAATGAAACTTTTGATTTAGTTTTTATTGATGCCGATAAAAAAAATTATGCCGCTTATTATGATTTAGTTTTTGATAAAGTTAGAAAAGGTGGATTTATAATTGCAGACAATGTACTTTGGAGTGGGAAAGTATTGGATGATGAAACTAAAATGGACGTTGACACAAAAGCCATTCACGATTACAATAAAAAAATACACAACGATATGCGTGTTGAACACATGCTATTGCCTGTACGTGATGGTTTGATGATAGCAAGGAAAAAGTAGATAAGGAATAATCTTGTTCGCTTCTCGCCCTTCGACTCCGCTCTGGGTGACAGCTCGAAGTGACACACAAATAAAATTATATGATAATAGATTTAAGAAGTGATACTGTTACAAAGCCAACTAAAGAAATGTTGGAAGCTATGTTTAATGCAGAAGTGGGAGATGATGTATTTGCAGAAGAGCCAACAGTTATTGCTTTAGAACAAAAGTCTGCAAAATTATTTGGAAAAGAAGCGGCTTTGTTTTGTCCTTCAGGAACAATGACAAATCAGATTGCAATTAAAGTGCATACTAATCCCGGAGATGAAGTTTTATGTGATGCCACTGCTCATATTTATAATTATGAAGGTGGCGGAATTGCATTTAATTCTGGAGTACAAGCAAAATTAATTCAAGGAGAACGAGGAAGAATTTCTGCTCAGCAAATTTTGGAAAGCATGAACCCTACTTTTGACTGGTTAACCAAAACAAGTTTGGTATGTATTGAGAATACTGCAAACAGAGCAGGAGGTAGTTATTATTCTTTGCAGCAAATGAATGAACTTTCTGAAGTCTGCAAAAAAAATAAATTGAATTATCATTTAGACGGTGCAAGAATTTTTAATGCAATTGTGGAAGCAGGATATTCTGCTTCAGAAGTAGGTGCTTGCTTTGATTCTGTTTCTATATGCATGTCGAAAGGCTTAGGTGCTCCGGTTGGTTCATTGCTGCTGGGTGAATCAGAATTTATCAGAAAAGCCAGAAGAGTTAGAAAGGTTTTTGGTGGCGGAATGCGACAAGCAGGTTATTTAGCTGCAGCAGGAATTTATGCATTAGATAATAATATACTACGCTTAAAAGATGACCATCAACGCGCAAAGCAATTGGCTAAAACTATGAGTAGCTTAAGTTATATTGATAATGTGTTACCTGTCGACACAAACATTATCATTTTTAATTTAAATGAAAAGATGAATCCCGAAGCTTTTGTGCAAAAATTGGCTGATAATGATATTAAGGCTGTAGGCTTTGGAAAACAAGCTATTCGTTTTGTTACCCATTTGGATTTTACAGATGAGATGTTAGAGAAAACTGAAAGTGTTTTGAAAGGAATTTAATATGAATAAGCTTTCAGAATATTTTGTTTGGTTTTTAGGTATCGTTGTTTTGGTATCTGGCATTGCTGTTGTTGGAAAGGTGCTCAATAATCAATTGACCTGGCAACTGTTACTTTTTCTTATCGTATTAATAGTTGCATATTACATATTAAGTAAAAGAAATCGCGAAAAAAATAATAAAAGGAATAAAGATATCTAATGCTATGTTAAAGATCGCAATCATATCTGCAAGTATTCGCACAGGCCGTAAAAGTCACCACGTTGCTTTATATTTCGAAAAGTATATAAAAGAAAATAAATTAGCAGAAGTAGAAATTTTAGATCTTCAAGAATTTGATTTTCCAATTTTTGAAGAAAGATTAATGTATCAGAAAAATCCTTCTGCAAAAGCAAAACTTTTTTCTGAAAAGATTATTGCTGCTGATGCAGTTATAATAGTCTCTCCTGAATACAACGGAGGTTATCCTGCAAGTATAAAAAATGCTATTGATCTTCTAGTAAAAGAATGGTATCACAAGCCTGTAGGGATAGTAGGCGTTTCTTCAGGAGGTTTTGGTGGTGTTAATGCGATAGCATTGCTTCAAAATGTGCTCATGAAAATAAAAGCTGTTGTACCTGTTACGTTTCCTGTTCCAAAGGTTGAAGAAAATTTTGATGAGAATGGTAACGCAAAAGATAAGGAAGTAACCGATAAACGTGCTGCTGCTTTTATGAAGGAATTGATTTGGTTTGTGGAAGCGTTCGGTAAAATGAAATCATAATTAGATAAATTAGTTAAATTTACTCAATCAATAAATTTAAATAGATGCGTAGTATAATTCTATTGTTGCTTTGTGTTTCTTCTTTTGCATTTGCTCAAGACCTTAAGTTAATTAAGGCAACAAAGCAAACGATAAATTCCGGTGCTTCCCCAACTTCTACAACTAATTATACTATTCAAGTAAAAAAATCAAAGAAGTGTGTATTAACAATTGATTCAGTTGTGAATGTTTACACTCAAAAATCAGGAAAGTTCAATGTCTTTAAAGTTGCAAGTTCAACGGTTCTTTCTCCTAACAATCAAAAGCAAATTGATGCAGCAAACATTAAAGAAAAAGGAATATTCAATATTAATTTTTCTTCCATGAAAAATCGTGGAAGTGGTAGACCCGGAGCTCCGCCAATGGAATTAATGGTGCCGATTGCAGATTTTACCCAAGGTGCAATTGTGTATTATAGAGTTGGAAAAAAACAAAAAAAATTAACGGTAGATTCTTTTGAAGAACTTGAAACAATTAATGCTCCTTAGATAGTGCAAGTGAATACAAATGCCGGTGGAATATTCATAGGAGTGAAATTCAAATCCACTTTTTTAAAAGTATTTCTTAATTTTTTGTAAGCATTTAATGAATACTGATATTGTATAAATGCTCCCTCAGGATTCATAACTTTAGTTGTTACTTCCAGAATTTTATCTACTACTTCATTTGGAATCATAAAAAGCGGAAGGGAAGAAACAATATAATCCACTTTTTCAACATTGTATTTCTTTAAATAATCTTCCAGTTTTTCAGCAGAATCGCTTATTACTTTTAAACGTGAGTCTCCAATTTGATTCAAGATATCACAAAATTCGTTATTGATTTCAAAGGCAAGAAGAATAGAGTCTTCAGGCATGTTTTTTAAAAGTTCAAGGGTAATAATTCCTGTTCCAGGTCCTAATTCAACAATGCATTTCACATTTTTGAATTGAATAGGCTCCACCATTTTTTTAACCAAAAACTTAGAACTGGGAGTTACAGAACCAACGTTTTTGCCTTGCTTTAAAAATGCAGAAAAAAATTCTTTTTTACTCACAATACAATTTTATTTATACTACAAATTAAGCAATAAATAACTGGAATATGAAATTTAAAAAAGTTCGGTCTGCTTGCCAAAGATAACGCCTAGTTCATGCTTGAGTAGCCATTCTTTTCGCCACAATCCACCAGCATAACCGGTAAGCTTGCCTGTGCTTCCTATAACTCTGTGGCAAGGAACAACTATTGCTATTGGATTTTTTCCATTTGCATTTCCTACAGCGCGGGTTGCATTTTCGTCTCCTAATTTTAAAGAAATATCTAAATACGAGCAGGTTTTGCCAAACGGAATTTCTACTAACTCTTTCCAAACTTTTTTCTGAAATTCAGTTCCTTCCGGATTTAATTTTAACCCAAACTCTTTGCGAATACCATTAAAGTATTCATCTAATTGATAACTTACTTCTTTTATTGATTCAGGAATTTTTAGTGTAGGTTCAATAGGTTCATCCTTAAATTCCAGACTAAATAAGCCATCCTCGTTCCCTTTTATTTCAAGAGTTCCAATAGGAGAGGAGTAATATGAGGTTTGGAGTTCCATTCTGTCAAAATTAAACCTTTTCTCGACAAGAATAAAATTTTCTGCCACGAAGACGCAAAGGCGCGAAGTTTTTATTGTTATAACGAAAAAGCCTATGGAAACCATAGGCTTTTCTTAGCGTCTTAGTGCCTTTGTGGCAAATTTATTTTTGCTTCTTAGGACTAAAAACAATATTTATTTTCTGCAATTAACTTAGCAGAAACATTTCTTCTTGCTTCTGTTGTATTCAAGGCTTCTGTTTTTGTAAATCGTTTCAATCCCATCAACATTGCTTTTTGTTCGTCACCGGTTGCAAAACTATTGATTGCTTCTTTTCCTGATTTATGAATTCTGTCAGCTGCATCGTTGATATAAACTCGCATCATGTCTAATTGTTCTTTGCATGCTGCCTCACCTTTCATGCTAACTAATTTTTCTACACGCAATAAAACCGATTCAGAAACATAAGTTTCAATAATCATATCAGCAATGTTCATCAAAATTTCTTGCTCTTTTCCTAATTGCATCATCAGTTTCTGAACGGCAGCACCCGCTACCATCAATACCGATTTTTTAAATCCTGTTACATATTTTTTCTCGTTGGAAAAGGTTGTTGTTTCTGAAGTAGAAAAATCAGGGATTCCCATTAATTCAGCAGCAACTGCTTGTGCCGGACCCATTAAATCCAATTCACCTTTCATAGCACGCTTCAACATCATATCAACTGTTAACATTCTGTTGATTTCATTTGTTCCTTCAAAAATTCTGTTGATTCGGGCATCGCGGTAAGCTCTGTCCATTGGAGCTTCTGCGCTGTATCCCATTCCACCGTAAATCTGAACTCCTTCGTCAACCACATAATCTAAAACTTCTGAGCCATGAACTTTAACGATAGCTGCTTCTACTGCAAATTGTTCAACACCTTTTAATTTTGCTTTAGCTTCATCCATTCCTCCTGCAATTAAAGCTTTTGTAGCATCTTCAATATTCTGACTAGCACGATAAATCGCAGATTCACCTGCATAAATTCTGATTGCTTGTTCTGCCAGTTTATGACGAATCGCTCCGTATTTTGCAATTGGTCGGCCGAATTGGTTACGCTCGTTTGCATATTGAATGGATTTGCTATTTGTTTCTTTACTACCACCAATAGCTGCACCCGCTAACTTCACACGACCAAGATTTAAAATGTTTACTGCAATCTTAAATCCATTTTGTCTTTCTGATAATAAATTTTCAACCGGAACTTTACAATCGTTAAAGAAAACCTGACGAGTTGAGCTTCCTTTGATTCCCATTTTATGCTCTTCTGGATTTAAAGCAATTCCACCAAATGATTTTTCTACAATGAATGCAGATAAATTTTCATCATCATCAATTTTTGCAAACACTGTAAAGATATCGGAGAATCCACCATTAGTAATCCACATCTTTTGTCCGTTCAAAATATAATGTTTTCCATCTGCAGAAAGTTTTGCATTTGTTTTTCCTGAATTTGCATCCGAACCTGAACTTGGTTCCGTCAAGCAATAACAAGATTTCCATTCGCCACTTGCTAATTTCGGAATGTATTTCGCTTTTTGTTCTTTAGTTCCATAATACAAAATCGGAAGTGTTCCAATCCCTGTATGAGCAGAAATAGCAACCGCAAATGAATGTCCAGCACCCAATATTTCTGTAGCCAACATAGAAGTAGTAAAATCTTTTCCGAATCCACCGTATTCTTCAGGAACCGAAATTCCTAAGAGTCCTAGTTCGCCTGCCTTGTTCAACAAGTCAACCATTAAGCCTTCTTCTTGAGCATCAATACTGTCAAGATTATTCCATACGTTTGCTGCTAAAAAATCGTGACATGTTTGAGCAATCATTAATTGTTCTTCGTTCCATTCTTCAGGAATAAAAACATCTTTTGCTTCTGTTTCTTTGATTAGGAATTCTCCGCCTTTTAATGACATAGTTTTTATTTTTTAGATTAATTATTTTATAACATTTCAAATATACCTGCAGCACCTTGTCCGGTTCCAACACACATACTTACGATTCCGTATTTTTTATTCTGACGTTTTAATTCTCCGAATAATTGAACAGATAATTTCGCTCCGGAACAACCCAACGGATGTCCAAGTGAAATTGCTCCGCCATTCACATTCACAATGTCTTGATTGATGTTTAATTCTCTGCAAACAGCTAAGGACTGTGAAGCAAATGCTTCATTCAATTCAATTAAGTCAATTTGACCTAAATTCATTCCTGCTAATTTTAAAGCTTTTGGAATAGCGGCAACCGGACCAATTCCCATAATTCTTGGAGGGACACCAGCAGCAGCAAAACTCACCATGCGTGCAATTGGTTTTAAATTATTTTCTTTTAAAAATTTCTCGCTTACAATCATTACGAATGCTGCTCCGTCACTTGTTTGTGAAGAATTTCCAGCAGTCACGCTTCCTTTTGCATCAAACACCGGTTTTAATTTTGCCAATGCTTCAAGAGTTGTATCGGCACGCGGACCTTCATCTGTATCAACAATAAAATCTCTCGTTTTCTTTTTTTCATTCTCGTCAAGATAAGTTTCAGAAACTTTAACGGGAACAATTTCGTTTTTGAATTTTCCTTCTTTGATAGCTTTCATCGCTTTCATGTGAGAGTTGAAAGCAAAAGCATCTTGGTCTTCACGACTGATTTTATATTCATTCGCAACCGCTTCAGCAGTCAATCCCATTCCCCAATAATGATCAGGATGTGCAAGTGCAACACCAGCGTGCGGAACAATTCTCCAGCCGCCCATTGGAATTAAACTCATGCTTTCTGCCCCCCCTGCAACAATACAATCAGCCATTCCTGCATGAATTTTTGCAGCCGCAATTGCTATTGTTTCTAATCCTGATGCACAATATCTGTTCACCGTCATACCAGCAACTTTATCCGTATTGAATGCCATCAACGAAATTAATCTCGCCATGTTCAATCCTTGTTCTGCTTCAGGCATTGCATTTCCAACAATTAAATCATCCACTTGATCGTGAGCAACGTTTGGAACACTTGCCATCAAATGTTTGATAACATCTGCTGCCAAATCATCCGGACGGGTGAATCTGAATCCACCTCTGTTTGCTTTTCCTACTGCGGTTCTAAAACCTGCTACTATATATGCATTCATATTAATTAGATTTGAGATGTTAGACGTGAGATATTAGATTTGTTCTCTCAGGCCTTTTCTAAATATTGCCTCTGTAAAGTATTTTGAAATGTATATGTCATTTTTTGTATTTCCTCTATAGGCTTCAAAAGACACTCAAGAGTTTCGTTTGATATTAAATTCAACTTGTTAGAAATAATAAGTTGAGTTTGTAACTCATAAGCTGAACCATTTGCAATACCAAGGAAATGAATGAACTCTTTATTAGAATTTCTCCCGGCACCTTCAGAAATATTTGATGGAATAGAAATAGCAGATCTTTTTATCTGTGAAGTCAGGCCATAAATTTCTTCTTTTGGAAAACCAGAAGTAGCCTTATAAACCTCTACAGATAAATCCATTGCTTTATTCCAAATTTTCAATTCTTTTAAATTATGCATAAATTATTAGTTTTTATTATTATTTAGTTCTTATTTATCTATCTCAAATCTCATATCTCCAATCTCAAATCTAATTGCGTAATATTTTACCACCTGTAATAATTGATTGCAATCTTTCCAATGTTTTTCTTTCTCCGCAAAGCGATAAAAATGCTTCACGTTCTAAATCCAATAAATATTGTTCACTTACCAATGTTGGAGCAGATAAATCTCCGCCACATAAAACCCAAGCTAATTTTTGAGAAATTTTTACATCGTGTTCGCTGATGTAATTTCCAACTTGCATTGAGTTCGCTCCTAAGTATGCTAATCCTAATGCTTGCTTTCCTATTACACGGATATCTTTTCTAGCAGCTGGTCTTGTATAACCTGCTTCTGCAATTTCAATGCAATTTAATTTTGCTTCTGATAACACTCTGTTGCGGGAAATTACCACCACATCTTTTCCTTTTCGTAAATAACCTAAATCAAATGCTTCATAAGCAGAAGTTCCAACTTTAGCTTGCCCAATAGTTAAGAAACGATCACGGAAATTATTTAATTCAATATCTCCATCTTGTAATTCATCCGATAAACGAACAGCGAATTCTTTTGTTCCGCCACCGCCCGGAATTAAACCAACTCCAAACTCAACTAATCCCATGTAGGTTTCAGCATGCAAAACCACTCTGTCGGAATGCAAACTCATTTCGCAAGCGCCACCTAATGCTAAATTGTGTGGTGCTACAACAACTGGAATGGAAGAGTAGCGAACACGCATCATCGTATTTTGAAAAGTTTTAATCGCAAAATTCAATTCATCGTATTCTTGTTCAACAGCCATCATGAAAATCATTCCTACATTTGCTCCAGCAGAAAAATTTGCTCCTTCGTTGGAGATAACCAATCCTCTAAAGTCTTTTTCTGCAATCTCAATTGATTTGTTGATGCCTTCAATTACTTCCGCACCAATGGAATTCATTTTTGTATTCCATTCTAAGTTCACAATTCCATCACCAATGTCAGTCAATGTTGCTCCACTGTTTTTCCAAACTGTTTTGTTGGCACGGATATTTTCCAAGATGATAAACGATTCTGTTCCTGGAATTACTTTAAATGATTTAGATGGAATGTCGTAATACTTTTTGCTTCCGTTTTCTACTTTGTAAAAAGAAGTTGCTCCAGAAGAAAGCATATCGTAAATCCATTGTGCTGGTTTGTTGCCCGCAGCTTCCATTGCTTTTACAGTTTCTGTAACTCCTAATGCATCCCATGCTTCAAACGGTCCAAGCTCCCAAGCGAAACCAGCGTTCATAGCCGCATCAATTTTATAAAGCTCATCTGTGATTTCCGGAATGCGATTGCTTACGTATGTAAACAAACCATAAAAAGAAGTGCGATAAAAATCTCCGGCTTTATCTTTCCCAGCTAACAACACTTTCATTCTATCACGTAAATTGTCGATAGTCTTTGTTTGTTCTAAGGTTGCAAATTTTGCTTTTACAGATGGTTTGTATTCCAATGTTTTTAAATCCAAGGAATGAATTTCTGACTTTCCGCCAGCACCTTTTACCTTTTTGAAAAAGCCTTGTTCTGTTTTACTTCCTAGCCATTTGTTTTCTACCATTTTAGAAACGTAACCTGGAATTTTGAAAACATCAATTGCTTCATCTTTCGGGCAGCTTGCTGCAACTCCGTTAGCTACGTGAACCAATGTATCCAATCCAACAACATCACAAGTTCTAAAAGTTGCAGATTTCGGTCGGCCTAAAACTGGTCCTGTTAATTTATCTACTTCGTCAATTGTTAACCCCATTTTTTCAACGGTGTGAAACAAACTCATGATACCATAAACACCAATTCGGTTTGCAATAAATGCGGGAGTGTCTTTACATAAAACAGTAGTCTTTCCTAAATACAATTCTCCATACTTCATTAAAAAATCAACCACTTCAGGTGATGTTTTCGGAGTTGGAATAATTTCTAATAATCTTAAATAACGTGGAGGATTAAAAAAGTGAGAGCCACAGAAGTGTTTTTGAAAATCTTCACTTCGTCCTTCATTCATTAAATGAATAGGAATGCCAGAAGTATTTGACGTGATTAATGTTCCAGGTTTGCGAAATTTTTCTACGTTATCGAAAACTTGTTTCTTTATGTCTAAACGTTCAATAACAACTTCAATAATCCAATCGCAAGTTGCGATGTCTTTCATATTATCATCAAAGTTTCCTGTTGTGATTCTTTTTGCAAATGCTTTGCGATAAATAGGAGACGGATTTGATTTTAATGCAAACGCCAATGCATCGTCCACAATTTTGTTTCTGGATTTTTTATCTGCAGTAGCATCTTTTGGCACAATATCCAAAAGAATTACTTCAATACCAATATTAGCAAAATGGCACGCAATTCTGCTTCCCATTACACCTGAACCAAGAATGGCTACTTTTTTAATCGTTCTGTTCATAATATTACTTTTTTGTCATTTCGAGCGGAGCCGAGAAATCTCTTATCCGAGTTTAAGTATCTTGTTTTTTTCTTCCGCCAATGAAATAATATCATTCACAGTTTTCAAAAATTCATCGATTTTATTTTTTCCGATTTTGTTTTCAATTTCTGCATTGAAATTTCTTACAACTTTTTTTGCAAGTTCTTTGTTTTCTTTTCCTTTTTGAGTTAAGATGATTTTTACCTTACGTTTATCTTCTTTATCGGCCTTACGAATAATCAGTTTTTCGTCTTCTAAGGCTTTAATAATACGGGACAAAGAAGTACTTTCCATTCCAAGTCGGGGAGCAATTTCGGATGCATAAGCACCTTCATCACTGTCAATGTTTAGTAAAAAGTGTCCAATAGCAATGCTTCCACCGTATTGCGCAGCTTCAGCATTGTACATACGTGAGATAATCTGCCAGGCAGATTTTAATTTTGAATCAACGGTTTCGGTGTGTTTTTTTGACATTCTTATGCAAACATAATACTTTTTATTTATTATGCAAGCATAATATCAATTATTTTTATATGATTTATATCATATCTTCTTTCTTGCTTACCTTTGTTATCTATTAAAATGAAAACACAGTACATTTTAGAACTTTTAGGAACAGGCTTTTTTGCCATTTCAGGAGCATTGGCAGCAAGTGATAAAACACAACCCGATTGGTTTGGAGCCAGTTTTATTGGATTTATCACTGCCATAGGAGGTGGTAGTTTAAGAGATATTCTTTTGGGTAGTTATCCTTTGGTTTGGGTTAACGATATTTATTTCGTCTACGCTATTGTAATAGGTGTAATTCTGGCAAGTGTATTCTTTAAGACATTAATAAAATTGAGAAGAACCTTTTTCTTATTTGATACAGTTGGTATTGCTATGTTTACTATAGTAGGAACAGAAAAGGCAATGAGTTTAGGAGTTAATCCGGTTATTTCTGCACTGATGGGAATGTTTTCTGCAGTTATGGGTGGTGTTATCAGAGATGTTCTCACAAACGAGATTCCTATAATCTTCAAAAAAGAAATTTATGCAACTGCATGTTTGGCGGGAGCAACGATATATTTAACCTTGGATTATTTTGGATTGGAAAGAAATTGCAACTTTTTACTTTCAGCATTGATAATCATAATAATCAGGATTATTGCAGTGAAGAAAAATTTGAGTTTGCCGAAGTTTACAAAATCGGAGTAATTTATTTTATCCTGGCAGCTTTTTGTAGCCACATACTGCCGTTTATTGTATCACCCATATTATTATAGGTAATTCCAATAAATTGATAAGCCGATTTGTAATTCGGATCTATCTGAGTAGCTTTTTTGAAATGTTCAATTGCAATATTGAAATTCTTGGTTGCATTTTCAAAATCTTTTTGAATCTTGAAATTTTCCCCCATTGCACCGTATGCGCTACCTAAGTTGCATTGTGCATCTACATCGTATTTATCAATTTCAGTTGCCTTTTTAAATGCTTTAGCTGCTTCTTCAAATTTTCCGACAGAGAATAAACACGTCCCAGCATTGTTGTGATACATTCCCTTCCCTGGATTCATTTCCAAAGCTCTGCTATAACTTTTGAATGAGGCATCAAAGTTTTTTTGCTCGTAATAAATCCTTCCGGCAACATTGTGTGCATCAGGAAAAAGTTCGTATAATTTCAACGCTTTGGTAATACTTTTTTGTGCTTTTATCAATCGTTGCTCTTTTTCTGCAGGGTTTTTTACTGCTGCCAATGAATCTTTGTTAGCTAAATTATTGGCATAATAAAACAGCATATGAGCGCTGTTTGGAACCGTTTCTATATCATGTCCAAATAAATAAGTATCCGATTTCCAATCTTTGTTTCTGGAATATGTTTTAATTGAATAAAGCAACAATACAACTCCGACTACTCCTAATAATGTTGTGTTGACTTTAAATAATGAATTGAATTTAGAAGAGTCAAAAATATCTATTTTGAAAAGTTTGCATAAAAAATAAACTGCCACCAAACAAAATGCAACTGAAGGGAAAAATAATAAACGTTCTGCTAAATGTGTTCCGATAAGCATGATAATGTTTGATGCCAAAGCCATGCTTCCTAAATAAAATAAAATACAAAATGAAAGAAAGTGTTTTTCTTTTATTTTTTTTATTGCAAAAACTAATAAAAAAATATGAAATGCTGCTGCCAATAAAAACCCAATATTGCCTATGGAAACAATAGGAATGGTATTAAAAGAGTAGTCGCAGGACAAAGGGTGAGGAAACACCATTAATAAAAAATATTTTCCTAAAATATAAATGGCAGTTGCTTTTTGCTCTATAATGTTTGTTGTGTATAATAAGGAGTTGTCGATTACAGGAATATTTTTGATTCCGATGCTGCCAATAATTTTCATGTGTAACATCATGTATAAAATAGCAACAACTCCTAATGAAGCAGTAATTTTAATGTTGTTTTTGAAAGAAGTTTCGGTAAAAAAGTAAATAAATAAAGGAGCCAAAGCAACATACACAATAGCTGATTCTTTTGATAGTAGAGCAAGGAAGAAGCATCCCAAAGTTCCAATCATCATCGGGATTTTATTAGATGAAAGGTATTTATGAATGCAAAGCAGAGAAAGTAATAAAAATAACATGCTGGAAATTTCATCTCGGCTTTTAATATTAGCTACAACTTCTGTATGAATGGGGTGAGCAGCAAAAATTAATGCTGTAAGGAATAAAATATAGACATTGATTTTTGTGTAGCGCAATAAAACGATGAATAGTAAAACACATACCAAAGAATACATCAAAACATTGATCAAATGGTGGAAATGTGCATTGTCGGGCGACAGTTGCCATTCGATTGCAAACATTGCTTTGGTTAACGGACGATATAAATTATTTTCGTTATTCCCATAACCTTCTCTGTAGCTACTGGCAATAATTTCCTTTAATGAAGCGGTACCACCTTTAGTTAACTGATTTTCTTTGATAACGGAATAGTCATCTAAAACAAATTGGTGTTTGAGTGTATTAGAATACAATAAGAATGCAACAAGTGCAATAACAAAAGAAAGTGTTAAGATTAACTTTTTATCAATCGAAAATGTTTTGTTTTCCGATTTTACTTTTGGTTCGTGCGCTTTATGCTTGTGATTCTTTTTTGAAGACATAATTTATTCAGCTCCGAAAATTTTATCCAGTAAATCTTTGTTGGCTGCCATAATTACTTTTCTTTTCAATGAAAGCTTTGGAGTCATTTCATTTTTTTCTATGCTCCATTCTCTTGAAAGTAATTCAGGGCGTTTAATGGTTTCGTATTGTGCCAAAGTTTTGTTTACTTTTTCCACTTCTTCAATAATACGAGCCTTGATAACAGGGTTTTTAATGATTTCTTCGTTACTTGTATATTCAATCTCTTTGCGTTTGCAATATTCTTTCAGGAAAGCGAAAGCAGGAACAATAAATGCGGAGGCATATTTTTGATTTTCTCCAATCACCATCACTTGTTCTATAAAAGGAGATTCTTTTAATTTGTTTTCTATCATTACCGGAGCAATATATTTCCCTCCCGATGTTTTAAAAATTTCTTTTTTGCGATCTGTAATCTTTAAGAAACGATTCTCTTCAAATATTCCAATATCACCTGTGTGAAACCATCCTTCACTATCCATTACTTCTGCAGTAGCATCTGGGCGATTATAATACCCCAACATCACATTCGGTCCTTTTACTAATATTTCCCCGTCTTCGGCAATTTTAACTGTGACTTTGTCTATTACAGTACCAACTGTTCCAAATTTAATACTGTTTGGCTGAAAATTATTTACTGCAATAACAGGAGATGTTTCTGTTAATCCGTATCCTTCTAAAACAATTATTCTTCCTGCCTGAAAAACTCTAGCTAAACGTGGTTGTAGTGCTGCGCCACCTGATGCAACTGCTACCACATTTCCACCTAAAGCTTCTCTCCATTTAGAAAAAATTAATTTGTTCGCAATTTTTAACTGAAATTCATACCACCAGCCATTTGCTCCGTTTAATTCGTAACGCAATCCTAAATCGAGTGCCCAGAAAAATAATTTCTTTTTAATTCCAGTTTGTTCTTCTCCTTTGGCAACAATTTTATCGTATACTTTTTCTAGCAAACGTGGAACGGTACCGAATATTTGAGGTTTCACTTCTTTTAAGTTGTCTCCAATAGTTTCCAGACTTTCAGCATAATATACTGAAACACCCAAATAAAAATAAAGTGTACTTAACATACGTTCGTAAACGTGGTTAAGTGGTAAAAAGCTCAAAGCTATCCATGTGTGTTGAAACGGAGCTAGAACTTGGCATGCAATAGAATTGCTAATCAAATTATTGTGAGAAAGCATAACTCCTTTTGGGTTTCCTGTTGTTCCAGATGTATATAGAATAGAAAACAAATCGTTTGGAGTAATACTATTTTTTATTGCATCAATTTCTTTAGCTTTTGGATTTTGTTTCCCATCATTAACTAATTCCAGCCAATGTTTTGCTCCATCCACTTTAAGTTATCTCCACCGCTTTGCGGTCTGCCTACAATGTAACATTAGGTGCGACAGGTGGTTATGAGTTCGGCGGATTGTTCCTGCTCAAAACTGTTACGGCAGGCGGCACAACCGGCGCAC